>CAXIAL010000013.1:0-55084 GCA_964022435.1 uncultured Roseobacteraceae bacterium
TTGCTTGGTGGTTGGCGTTTTCATCTATCGAACCATGCATCGATGCGGAGTTTCAATGCATCCCAAATAGCGGGCGCGCCGCGCGTCACCTTATCACCGACGCGGGTCTGCACCTGATCACGGGTCACGTTATAGGTTGTCCAGCTTTCGCCGCCTGACGCGAGGTTGGACACAACCGGCTGCACCCTGTCGATGGATTTTGCAAAAATGGCGTCATCTGTGGTTGCCGCTTCAAATTCGTCCCATAAGGCGCGGAATTCATTGGATTGATCTGTTGGAAGTAGCCCGAATATGCGGTCTGCAGCAGCCTGTTCTGCGGCGTCTTGGGCGGCGGGATCGCGGGCCGCATCCGAATGAATGGGCACGTCGCCCGCGTCAATTTCGACGAGATCGTGCAGCAAAAGCATCTTGATCACGCGGTCCACATTCACGGGTTTGATGGCATGTTCCGCCATGATCAACGCATAAAGCGCAATGTGCCAGCTATGTTCGCCCGAATTCTCGTGCCGCGATCCATCGTGCAATTGGGTGCCACGGATTACCGATTTCAGCTTGTCGGCCTCTGATAGAAACGCGAGCTGCCTCGTGATCCTGTCGGTCATTGCGCCTGTTCCATGTCGGCGGTCATGCTGGCCTTGGATGGTGTGATTGTCGGATCGAGCAGGAACCGTGTAAAGAAATCTGCGCTCCCAAACCCATCCCAAGGATAAAGCCCGACTTTGGCGTTCACGAACGCCTCGATCACGGCGGCATCTTGGGTTTCGATTTTCTGGTAACCGCTGACTTTGGCGTCGCGCCAGTTAAAGATGCTGTTGATATTGGGCAGGGTTTCTAGCGCCACAATCGGCCAGTTGCCGGAGGCAAATGCGCTGGTTTCGACAGCAAGCAGGAATTTGACTTCTGACAAGGACACGGATTCGAATGGGCCATCCTTTCCCATGATCCGATCCGTCAGCGCGCAGAGTACGGCCGTGTCAGAAATCACGTCAACAACTTGGCCAAGGCAGAACTTCCCATCAAGCAAGGGGATCAGAAACAGATCGGCTTGTTGTGGGGATGCCGTCAAATTAGCCCGCCCGTCTGGCGGCCGATGCAGCCAGCAATTCGCGCGCACGCTTTTCAGCACGACGCACGCGGATCGCTGTCAGATAAGCCTCTTGCAGCGTCTGGGAAGACGCCCCCAGTATTTCACCGATTTGGTCAACCAGCCGTTCGTCACCTGATGCCAATGATTCAGCCAATGCGAGGTCGGCCAATTCATTGGCGGTGTTGAGTGTGTAATCAGACATTAGCGTGTTGTCTCTGTCAGGCGACGACGCACGTAGGATTTTACGGTGCCGATCATCGGGTCCATATGCGGGTCTTCAAAGAAGTGACCAGCGCCGTCCATTTCGTCATGGGTGACGGTGATGCCTTTTTGCTCGTGCAGCTTGTTCACAAGGGTCACAGTGTCCGCTGGTGGCGCCACGCGGTCGTTGGATCCGTTGATGATCAGGCCAGACGACGGGCAGGGTGCCAAGAAGCTGAAGTCATACATGTTGGCCGGTGGCGACACGGAAATGAAGCCCGTGATTTCTGGGCGGCGCATCAAAAGCTGCATGCCGATCCACGCGCCAAAGCTGAACCCTGCAACCCAGCAATGTTTCGCGTTGTTGTTCATGGACTGCAGATAATCGAGTGCCGATGCTGCATCAGACAGCTCGCCCACGCCTTGATCATATTCGCCCTGAGACCGACCCACGCCGCGGAAGTTGAACCGCAGAACCGTGAAGCCCATGTTATAAAATGCATAATGCAGGTTATAAACAACGCGGTTGTTCATTGTGCCGCCGAACTGCGGATGCGGGTGAAGCACGATGGCAATCGGTGCATCGCGGTCCTTTTGTGGGTGATAGCGCCCTTCAAGGCGGCCTTCTGGACCAGGGAAAATGACTTCGGGCATATCTGCGCCTTCTTTATTTGAGGTGGCTGGCGGGGTATTCTTGACGAAAACGCTCAGGCACTTTAGAAAGATTCTAAACAAGCGGGTGATTGCCCGCTCGTAGCTTGCCAATGCCCCTAATATGCAAGGGCGGGAACGTCAATGAAATTGCGCTTGTATAGGGAGGGGTGATACGGTGAAACTAAGCACAAAAGGCCGTTACGCGATGGTCGCCCTTGCTGATCTGGCGCTGCAGCCCGAAGGCGCATTGGTCAATCTGACAGAGATTTCTAAGCGCCAAGATGTGTCGCTGGCCTATCTAGAGCAGTTGTTTGTGAAGCTGCGCCGCGCCGAATTGGTCGAATCTGTGCGCGGGCCGGGTGGTGGGTATCGCCTGTCGCGCCCTGCGTCCGACATTCGCGTTGCAGAGATTTTGGGCGCCGTGGATGAGACTGTTTCGGCGATGCATAAAGGGGCCGGTGCATCTGGTGCGGCGTCGGGAAGCCGTGCGCAGTCGCTGACTAACCGTTTGTGGGAAGGCCTGTCCGCCCATGTTTACGTGTTTTTGCACCAGACGCGGTTGTCGGATGTTGTGTCCAATCAGATGGTTCCTTGTCCGGCTGTGCCGTCATTGTTCGAGGTGGTGGATGATGCGTAGGTTGCATGGGGGCCAGCCCCCAGACCCCCGAGGTATTTTGGGCCAGAAGAAGATATGAGCCGCGTCTATTTAGATCATAATGCGACGACGCCGTTAAGGGTGGAGGCGCGGGACGCGATGATTGCGGTCATGGATTTGGTGGGCAACCCCAGTTCTGTGCATGCAGAAGGGCGTGCGGCCAAAGGATTGGTTGAAGTTGCGCGCGCGCAGGTGGCTGAGGCTGTTGGTGCGTCTGGGGCTGATGTTGTGTTTGTTTCTGGAGCGACGGAAGCTGCGGCATTGGCATTGGCTGGACGCGGGTTGGTTTGTTCTGGGTTGGAACATGCGGCAGTGGCGGCATGGTGTGATCCGGCGTTGCCGGTCGTGGACGGGCGGGTGGTTGTTGCTGAGCCGGTGCAATCCGTTGTGCAGTTGGCCAATTCCGAAACGGGACTTGTTCAGGATTTGCCGCAGGGCCTCGCCGTAAGCGATTTGACCCAAGGGTTCGGCAAAGTGCCGTTTTCGTTTTCTTGGGCTGGCGTGGGCATGGTTTTCCTTTCGGCGCATAAGTTCGGTGGCCCAAAGGGCATTGGCGCGTTGATCTTTCCTGCGGGCACGGATGTTGCCGCGCAAATTAAGGGCGGTGGGCAAGAGATGGGGCGCCGGTCTGGTACGGAAAACGTGACCGCGATTGCCGGATTTGGCGCTGCATGTGCGGCTGCGCAAAAGGATTTGTCAGATGGGCGCTGGGATCGGGTTGCAGAACTTAGAAATATTCTAGAAAAGGCCATTGAGAGCGATGCGTCGGATATTACCTTTGTGGCACAAGCCCACGACCGCTTGCCCAATACTAGTTGTTTCATTGCAAACGGCTGGAAAGGGGAAACGCAGGTGATGGCGCTTGATTTGGCGGGTTTCGCAATTTCGGCGGGCTCTGCCTGTTCAAGCGGCAAGGTCAAGGCCAGCCCCGTGTTGGCCGCGCTCGGATATGACGATGATGCCGCCCGCTGCGCTGTGCGCGTATCGTTGGGTATCGAGACGACAGAAGATGACGTTATGCGCTTTGCGCAGACATGGACAAAGACATATGCCCGCGCAATCGCGCGTGGCCAGATAAGTGAAGGGTGACACATGACCGCTTTGGATGAGACACAAGTCAAAGATGGCGTCGATCAGGACACAGTGGATGCTGTGGCGGCCCTGTCTGGCACGTATAAGCACGGCTGGAACACAGAGATCGAGATGGAATACGCCCCCAAGGGTGTGAACACCAATATCGTGAAGCTGATTTCGGGCAAGAACAACGAACCTGAGTGGATGACCGACTGGCGTCTGGAAGCATTCGCGCGGTGGGAAAATCTTGAAGAACCCATATGGGCGATGGTCAACTATCCCGACATAGATTTCCAAGACATCTATTACTATGCCCGCCCAAAGAGCATGGAAGAAAAGCCGAAGTCCTTGGATGACGTCGACCCCAAGCTGTTGGAAACTTACAAGAAGCTGGGTATCCCGCTGAAGGAACAAGCGATCCTTGCCGGTGTTGAAGGTGCCGAAATGCCAGAAGAGGGCCGCAAGGTCGCCGTCGATGCGGTATTCGATTCCGTGTCCGTTGGCACCACATTCCAGAAAGAGCTGGCCGCTGCTGGCGTGATCTTCTGTTCCATTTCCGAGGCTATCGAAAACCACCCAGAGCTGGTCAAAAAATACCTTGGCACGGTTGTTCCTGCGTCTGACAATTTCTATGCGACGCTGAACTCTGCCGTGTTTTCTGATGGGTCTTTCGTTTACATCCCGCCGGGGGTGCGCTGCCCGATGGAGCTGTCCACATATTTCCGCATCAATGCCGAAAACACAGGTCAGTTCGAACGCACGCTGATCATCGCGGACAAAGGGTCCTATGTGTCCTATCTGGAAGGCTGCACAGCCCCACAGCGCGACACAGCACAGCTGCATGCGGCGGTCGTTGAGATCATCATCGAAGAAGACGCAGAGGTGAAATATTCCACCGTGCAGAACTGGTATCCAGGTGATGAAAACGGCAATGGCGGCATCTATAACTTTGTGACCAAGCGCGCGGATTGCCGTGGTGACCGGTCCAAAATCATGTGGACGCAAGTTGAAACTGGCTCTGCCGTCACTTGGAAATACCCGTCCTGCATCCTGCGCGGCAATGAAAGCCAAGGCGAGTTTTATTCCATCGCCATCGCCAACAATATGCAGCAGGCCGACACCGGCACGAAAATGGTGCACTTGGGCAAAAACACCAAGTCGCGCATCGTGTCTAAGGGCATTTCGGCGGGCAAGGCGCAGAACACATACCGTGGTCTGGTGTCTATGCACCCCAAAGCCAAGGACAGCCGCAATTTTACACAGTGCGACAGCTTGCTGATCGGCGACAAATGCGGTGCGCATACCGTGCCTTATATCGAGGTCAAAAATAACTCGAGCCGTGTTGAACACGAGGCCACCACATCCAAGGTGGACGACGATCAGCTGTTCTATTGCCGCTCACGCGGGATGGACGAGGAAGAGGCCGTGGCCTTGGTCGTCAACGGGTTCTGCAAGGACGTGCTGCAAGCGCTGCCAATGGAATTTGCGATGGAAGCACAGGCGCTGGTTGCGATCAGCCTTGAAGGCTCTGTCGGGTAAAACATTCGCCCCATTGGGGCACAGGAAATATCGGACCCGTACGGTCCATGAAGGAGAATAAGATGCTGAGCATTAAGAACCTACAGGTCAAACTGGAAGAAGAAGACAAGCAGATCCTTAAGGGCGTTGACCTTGAGATCGGCGCGGGCGAAGTCCACGCGATCATGGGGCCAAATGGTTCTGGTAAGTCCACGACGTCTTATGTTTTGTCCGGCAAGGACGGCTATGAGGTTACGGGTGGCGACGTCACATTGGACGGTGTTGATCTGCTGGACATGGAACCAGAAGAGCGCGCAGCAGCCGGTCTTTTCCTTGCATTTCAATACCCTGTGGAAATTCCGGGCGTTGGTAACATGACGTTCCTGCGCACAGCAGTGAACGCACAGCGCAAGGCCCGCGGCGAAGAAGAGATGTCTGCGGGTGATTTCCTCAAGGAAGTGCGCGCGAAGGCGAAAGACCTGAAAATCGACGCTGATATGTTGAAGCGCCCGGTCAACGTTGGCTTCTCCGGTGGCGAGAAAAAGCGCAACGAGATTTTGCAGATGGCGATGTTAGAACCAAAGATGTGCATCCTCGACGAAACAGATTCCGGTCTGGATGTTGATGCGATGAAACTGGTGGCCGAAGGCGTTAACGCGCTGCGGTCTGAGGGGCGTTCGTTCCTTGTCATCACCCACTATCAGCGTCTGCTGGACCACATCAAACCCGACGTTGTGCACATCATGGCCAATGGCCGGATCGTGAAAACAGGCGGGCCAGAGTTGGCGCTGGAAGTTGAAAACAACGGCTACGCTGACATCTTGGCAGAGGTGGCTTAATCATGGCCATTGCCGAGGTAAAACTGGCCGCGACCCAAACCCGTTTGACGGGGATGGCGATGCCTGCCGGTCTGAACGATCCGCGTCTGGACGCGATGAACCGCGTGATTTCCATGGGTTTGCCGCATAAGCGCGACGAATATTGGAAATACACCGATCCGACCACGCTGACCCAGTCTGACGTTGTGCCTGCTGCATTGTTCAGCAGTGACGAGGCGCCATTGTTCGGCGATATCGACCGTGTGAAGGTCGTGTTTGTGGACGGCGCGTTTGACGCGGATGCGTCGGATGATTTGGCCTGTGAAGGTATTGAAATCAGTCGCTTGGCCGATGTGAACGGCGGCTGGGCCGCTGATCTTTACGGCACATTGGAAACCAACGGGCAGGTGCCTGTGCAACGTCCATTGGCCGCATTGAACACCGCATTTGCAACCGATGGCATCGTGATCCGCGCAACGGCCAAGGCCGCCAAGCCGATCAACCTGATCTACCTGCACGGCGACACAGCGTCCGACGTGATGCTGCACAGCCTTGTGCGCGTCGAAGAAGGCGCATCGGTCACCGTTCTGGAAACCGGTCCGGCAGCGGCGCGGATTAATTCCGTGCTAGAGGTCGATGTGGCCACAGGCGGCGAATTCCACCACGTGCGTGCCCAAGGTCGTGACCATGAACGTCGCGCTGTAACCCATTGTTTTGGCAGGATTGCGGGCGAAAGCCTGTTCAAATCCTTCACCCTGACAGCCAACGGCGTGCTGACCCGCAACGAATGCATTTTGGAAATCACGGGCGACGATGCAGTGGCCCATGTGGCCGGTGCATGTGTCGGCGACGGCGCTGATTTCCACCATGACGACACCGTGTTCATCACCCATGACGCGTTGAACGGCGAAAGCCGTCAGGTGTTCAAAAAAGTGCTGCGCAACGGCGCGACGGGTGTGTTCCAAGGCAAGATTTTGGTCAAAGAAGGCGCGCAGAAAACCGACGGCTACCAGATTAGCCAGTCGTTGTTGCTCGATGAAGACAGCCAGTTTCTTGCAAAGCCAGAGCTGGAAATCTACGCCGATGACGTGATCTGTTCGCACGGGTCTACTTCGGGTGCGATTGATGAAGATGCGCTGTTTTACCTGCAATCACGCGGTGTGCCGCGCAAGGCGGGTATCGACCTGTTGACGCTCGCATTCCTTGCCGAAGCATTGGAAGAAATCGCGGATGAAGCACTTGCTGATGATCTTCGAGTACGCCTCGAAAGCTGGTTGGAGCGCCGCAGCTAATGTCGGTGACCAACGACATCTTGCGGTCATGGCGCGCACCACGTGAAGTGATGGCGAAACTACTGTCGATGGGCCAGCGCGAAGACCGCGCATTGGCCTATTTGATGGCAGCTTGCATCATCATTTTTGTCGCGCAATGGCCGCGTTTGTCGCGAATTGCGGCTGGATTTGAAGGCACAGGGGGCGATACTCCCGAGCTGACGCAGCTCATGGCCTATGAATTCTTGGGATGGTTGATGGTCTGGCCATTGATGTTCTACGCGCTGGCGGCTGTGGTCCACATCATCGCCAAGATTTTTCGCGGCACAGGCACTTGGTATACCGCCCGTTTGGCGCTGTTCTGGTCCTTGCTGGCGACAACGCCGGTTGCATTGCTTTACGGGCTTTGCGCGGGGCTGATCGGACCAGCGGCAAGCACATCCTTGGTTGGCGTCATCTGGATCGCTGCATTCTTTTTCATCTTTATCATGTCGATGATCGAGGCGGAAAAAGCGTGACAGGGGCTATCGGCACCTTTGCGTCCCTTGTGGGGCGCACCTTGGTCGATCCGGCAGCGGTGGCGCAGATAATTATGCAGCGCAGTTATGACCGTGGCACGCTTTGGATGGGCGTGGCATTGGTCAGCGTGCTGAGTGTGATTTTGGTGTTGCTGGCTGGGTTAGTGGCCCCAGTCGTTCTGCCGCTGGAATTCACGGCGGGGCAATACGGCGTGGTGATGGGATGTGTTCTTATCGTGCTGACCATGACGCTGTATTTGACGGGGCAAGTGGTGGGCGGGGCATCCACGTTTCCCCATATGTTTGCGCTGATCATCTGGCTGGAAATGACCGCGACCTGTATGCGTGCGATCCAAGCATTGTTGTCATTCATTAGCCCGTCGCTGGCGGGGTTGGTCGCATTGGTCAGTGCCATGCTGCTTTTGCGCGTGCTGGTGGTTTTTGTAAATGAAACCCATGGTTTCAACAGTCTGCCGCGCGCTGCAACAACAATTTTCATGGCGATCTTCGGCATCGCATTTGGCTTTGGCTTTTTCTTGGCCATCATCGGCTTTAGTGCCTGAGTAGAAAGACACATTATGTTCGACGTACAGAAAATCCGCGCCGACTTTCCGATCTTGTTACGTCAGGTGAATGGCAAACCGCTGGTCTATCTCGACAATGGTGCATCCGCACAAAAACCGCAGGTCGTGATCGATGCCATCAACACGGCCTATGCGGAAGAATACGCCAATGTGCATCGCGGGCTGCACACGCTGTCGACCATCGCGACAGAGAAATACGAAGGCGTGCGTGGGAAAATCGCGCGGTTTCTGAACGCCGGGTCCGAAGATAACATCATCCTGAATTCCGGCACGACAGAAGGCATCAATATGGTGTCTTACGGCTGGGCCGCGCCGCGCATGCAGGCGGGCGATGAAATCGTGCTGTCGATCATGGAACACCACGCCAATATTGTGCCGTGGCATTTCCTGCGCGAACGTTTGGGCGTTGTGATCAAATGGGTCGATGTGGACGCCAATGGCGATCTGGACCCGCAGGCGGTGATCGACGCGATTGGGCCGAAAACCAAATTGGTCGCAGTAACCCATATGTCGAATGTGCTGGGCACGGTTGTTGACGTGAAAACGATCTGCGCAGCCGCCCATGCCAAGGGCGTGCCGGTTCTGGTCGACGGATCCCAAGCTGCTGTGCATATGCCTGTTGATATTGCTGACATTGGCGCGGATTTCTATGCGATTACAGGGCATAAGCTTTATGGCCCGTCTGGGTCTGGCGCGATTTATGTGTCGCCCGCGCGCATGGCCGAAATGCGCCCGTTCTTGGGTGGTGGTGATATGATCCGCGAAGTCAGCCGCGACGGCGTGACCTATAACGATGCTCCAATGAAGTTTGAGGCTGGCACACCCGGTATTGTGCAAACCATCGGTCTGGGCGTGGCGCTCGATTACATGATGGATATCGGGATGGATCAGATCGCGGGCTATGAACGCGACTTGTGCACCTATGCCCGCAGCAAGCTCGACGGGTTGAACTGGCTGAATGTCCAAGGGCAGTCAGCAACAAAAGGCGCGATCTTTAGCTTTACCATTGATGGTGCGGCCCATGCCCACGACATTTCCACGGTGCTTGATAAAAAAGGCGTGGCGGTGCGGGCAGGGACCCATTGTGCGATGCCATTGATGGATGCGATGGGGACGGGGGCCACCTGTCGCGCGTCATTTGCAATGTACAACACTGTGGAAGAAGTTGACGCATTGGTTGATGCGCTCGAACTGTGTCACGATCTATTTTCGTAGGATGGGTTTTAACCCATCGCCGCCTGAAATGGGCGTTGCGACATCGGCATGACCCCGCTATAGACAGCCCAACGCACCCATAGCTCAGCTGGATAGAGCGCTGCCCTCCGAAGGCAGAGGCCTCAGGTTCGAATCCTGATGGGTGCGCCATTCCATTTTTCTGTAAGGCGTGTACACCCGTGAAATCGTGGCAATAAAAAACCCCACGGATTGCTCCGCAGGGTCATTGATCTGAAATTGTCTTGCGATTTAGCCGCTCCAAGCGCGGACAGGGCCGCAATCCATATGCACAAAGTTGGATCCACGATAACGTCCAACGCCGCCTGCACGGCAGGACTGTGCTGCACGCGATATTTGTGCAGTCGAGCGACCATTCAAACGAAGATCAGCGGCTTTTCCGACCATGTGCAAAGATTTCTTTGCAACGCCGCCAGATTGGCTACGCAGCATCGCATTCGTCTGCGGGGAGCGGTAGCCGGACAACAACATATAAGGCTCGCTGGCATCCATCAGGTTATGGGCTGCAGCCATGATGTCGATCGTGCGTGTATCGATGTTAATTGATTGGCCAGTACGCCAATCACGCATGAATTTGTTCACTTCACCGATTGCTTCACCAATGTATTCGCCTTCGATCCAATAGATCGTATCAAGGCGTTCACCGGTCCGGCTGGAGAACATACGGAGACGGCGCACGTCGCCACCACCGCGCAGGAAACCAGCAGCGTTTGAATAAGTGGGTGCAGCCATTACCGCTGTCGCTGCAAAAGCCCCCAATATTCCGCGCCGGGTAAAACCCGCTGAATTAAATTCTGTCATATCTTTGCGCCTGTCCCGTCGCTCAATATTCGTTCGCGTTAACGCGATTTTGCATTCTTGTCCCCAGATGCGCGATCTTTATTGCACAAGATGATTCGTTGACCAAGTCCTGATTGCAAATCGTTGAAAAACAACGGGGAAATCGGTAATTTTTTGCGCAATTTTGATTCGGTTGGGCGATTGTTGCCAATTTGCACAAGCGTCTGCGCAACAGGTTTTAGAAACAATCTGCTGTTGGCGGCTTTGTGAATGGACATTATAGACCGATGACCCTGATATTCGGCACAATCTACTGTCGTACCTGTGCGAGCGACAAAATTTGTTCTGTGGGGGACTAATGTCTGTATCGATGACTGCGCAATTTATGCGGCTTACCTTGGCTATAAGCCTGTTTTTAAGTGTTTCTGCCGCGCCAGCCGTGGCGCAAGTGACCGCATTTCGTCAAGCCGTCGCCGAATCGGCGGCACGTGATGATGTTCTGGCAGAGTTTTACCGTGGCCGTGATTTCCAAGGTATTTGGAGCGGGAACCGCGATCGTGCCCGCCGCAACGCGTTGATGGCGGCCTTTGCAGACGCTGGTAGCCACGGTTTGCCCACTGCGAAGTACGACGCAGAAGCTTTGATGGCAAAATTGCGCGCGGCCAGCACACCCGCAGAGCAAGGCATGATGGAGGTCGAGCTTAGCCGCTTATTCCTAAGCTATGCGCGATCCGTGCAGACAGGCATCCTGCGCCCGTCATCCGTTGTGTCCGCGATCAAACGGCAAGTGCCGCTGCGCTCGCGTCTGGGTACGATTCAAGCTTTTGCCAATTCCAATCCTGCCGGTTTCCTGCGCGCATTGCCGCCAAGTTCCCCGGAGTACACCCGCCTGATGCGTGAAAAGTTGCGCCTTGAACAGATGCTTGGCAATGGTGGATGGGGTCCGACGGTCGGTGCAAAGTCATTGAAGCTGGGTGCCTCTGGAACACAGGTCGTCAACCTGCGTAACCGTTTGATCGCCATGGGTTTTCTGGAGCGTACAGCGACCCAGACATTTGATGCCGCGATGCAAGCCGCCGTGCAACGTTTTCAGCAGGCCCATGGCTTGTCTGTCGACGGTGACGCCGGCCCAGTCACAATGAAACAAATCAATGTGCCGATGTCCCAGCGTATGCAGTCCGTGATTGTTGCGATGGAGCGTGAGCGTTGGAACAACCGTCCACGTGGTCCGCGCCACATCTGGGTGAACCTGACCGACTTCACCGCTGCAATCGTCGACAATGACCGCGTGACATTCCAGACTCGTTCGGTTGTTGGTGCCGTCGATCCTGATCGCGAAAGCCCAGAGTTTTCCGATGTGATGGAATTTATGGTCATCAACCCAAGCTGGTATGTGCCGCGTTCAATCATCACCAAAGAATACCTGCCGATGTTGCAGCGCAATCCAAATGCGGTGCGACAGTTGGATATCACCGACAGCAGAGGGCGTGTCGTGTCTCGCAGTTCTGTGGATTTCAATCAATTCAATGAAAAGACGTTTCCATATTCGATGCGTCAAGGCCCGTCAGAAGGTAACGCGTTGGGTCTGGTGAAGTTCATTTTCCCCAATAAGCACAATATCTACCTGCACGACACACCGTCCAAGTCGCTGTTTGGCCGTGAAGTCCGCGCCTTCAGCCACGGCTGTATTCGTCTGAACGATCCGTTCGATTTCGCCTATGCATTGCTGGCGAAACAAGAGGCGGATCCAGAGGGCTTTTTCCAGTCGCGTTTGCGCACTGGGGCTGAAAGCCGCGTGAACCTGCGCGAACCTGTGCCTGTGCATATTGTTTACCGCACGGCCTTCACCAATGTGACTGGCAGCTTGCAATTCCGTCGTGACGTTTACGGACGTGACGCACGGATCTGGAATGCCTTGGCGCGTGAAGGGGTAGCAGTCCGCGCTGTTCAAGGCTAAGTCTGAGCCCAGCTTAAACGGGGTTCATCATGACACAGACGATCAAAGACATCGCAACGGCGCTGGGGGCAAAGGCCTTTGGCGCCGTTGATCTGTCTGTCAGTGGGCTGTCGGAACCAGCCAGCGCGGGACCGGATGATCTGGCCTTGGCGATGTCACCTGCTTACGGCGATGCATTGGCCCAAGGGCAGGCTCGAACCGCGGTCGTCTGGGCCGGGGCCGATTGGCAGGCTTTGGGGCTTCAAGCCGCGATCGAAGCACCACGCGCGCGGCTGGCGATGGCGGGTCTGACGCAGATGATGGACAATGGTGCCCATGTAGCAGGTATCAGTCCCCATGCGGTCATCGATCCATCCGCACAAATCGGGGACGGCGCCTCAATCGGGCATTTCGCCGTGATTGGCGCAGATACTGTGATCGGTGCGGATGTGCAGATCGGCGACCATGTCAGCATTGCAAATGGCGCAACCATCGGCACGGGCACGCAAATCCATGCCGGCGTGCGCATTCAGCGTAGGGTGCACCTTGGTGCACGCTGTGTCATCCAACCCAATGTTGTGATTGGTGGCGACGGCTTTTCTTTTGTCACTGCATCCCCATCCAATGCCGAAATTGGCCGGCGGACATTGGGCAAAACACCCTTTGCCGCGCCGGATGATCCCACGCAACATCGCATTCATTCGTTGGGTGGCGTGACCATTGGCGATGATGTTGAAATTGGCGCAAACAGCACTGTCGACGCAGGCACCATTTGTGCCACAACCATCGGCGCTGGGACCAAAATCGATAATCTCGTGCAGGTTGGCCACAATGTGCAAATCGGCGATCACTGCCTGCTTTGCGCGCAAACAGCCGTGGCTGGATCAGCGAAAATCGGGGATCGCACGGTGCTTGGCGGGAAATCCGGTGTGGCTGACAACCTGACCCTTGGCAGCGACTGTGTGATCGGCGGGGCGGCGATTGTTTTGTCTGATGTACCTATGGGCAGCTTCATGATGGGCTATCCAGCCCAGCCAATGCTGACGTACCGTGCCCGCGAACGCAGCCTGCGCCAAGCCACGCTGCGACATAAAACAGTTTCAAAACCAACCTAGAGTGACTACATCACCTGTAACTTCACTAGGACGACACACATATGACGACCCAAGACCAGATCATCGCCATTCTTGCCGATCAAGCCATGTTGGAACCTTCTGACATCGGGCTTGAAAACTCGCTCGAAGAGCTGGGGATCGACAGCATGGCGTTGGTCGAAAGCATTTTTGCAATCGAAGAGGCATTCGATATCACGGTGCCCTTCAACGCGAATGCCCCCGGCGATAGTGCGTTTGATATTTCGTCTGTCGCCGCAATTATTGCCGCCGTGGACAAGCTGAAAGCGGAGCAAGCCTAACATGACCCGCCGCGTTGTGATCACTGGGGCTGGCACGATCAATCCGCTTGGGCATGACGTCGATACAACCTTTGACGCGATGAAAAATGGGCGCTGTGGCATTCGCCCGTTGGATATCCGCGATGTCGATAGGCTCGCCATTCAGATCGGTGGGCAGGTGCAGAACTACTGCGAAACGCAGTATTTTAACCGCCAACAAATCGCGCTGTATGATCGGTTCACACAGTTCACGCTGCTCGCAGCGCGCCAAGCGATAGAGCAGTCTGGTCTGTCGTTTAACGGCGATCTGGCGGATCATTCGGGGGTGATCCTTGGCACCTCTGGTGGCGGGCTGAACACCCAAGACGAAAATTATCGCGCTGTTTACGAAGAAGGCAAAAACCGTGTGCATCCGTTCATTGTGCCCAAGCTGATGAACAATGCTGCGGTGTCCCAAGTGTCGATGGAGTTCAACTTGCGTGGTCCGTCATTTACCGTGGCCACCGCCTGTGCATCGTCCAATCATGCGATGGGCCAAGCGTTCAATATGGTGCGGTCCGGCATGGCAAGCGTCATGGTCACAGGTGGATCGGAAAGCATGTTATGTTTTGGCGGGATCAAGGCGTGGGAAGGGCTGCGCGTGATGTCGCGCGATGCTTGTCGTCCGTTTTCGGCCACCCGCAGTGGCATGGTCCAAGGCGAAGGCGCAGGCATTTTCGTGTTCGAGGATTACGACCATGCGGTGGCCCGTGGGGCTGACATTTTGTGCGAAGTGGCCGGTTTCGCCATGTCATCGGATGCGTCCGATATTGTCATGCCGTCAAAACAAGGTGCCGCGCGTGCGATTTCTGGTGCGATGAAAAACGCCAAAATTGCGCCTGCCGATGTGGGCTATATCAACGCCCATGGCACGGGCACGGCCGCCAATGACAAAACCGAATGTGCGGCGGTGGCCGATGTTTTCGGCCCGCACGCGGATAAGCTGATGATATCTTCTACCAAATCCATGCATGGGCATTTGATCGGTGGGACCGGAGCCGTGGAATTGCTGGCCTGCATCATGGCGCTGCGCGACGGCGTTATCGCGCCGACCATTGGCTATGAAGAACCGGACCCCGAATGCGCGCTGGATGTGGTGCCAAACACAGCGCGGGATGCATCTGTCGATGTGGTGTTGTCGAACGCCTTTGCCTTTGGCGGTTTGAACGCGGTCATTGCGCTGCGCAAAATCTGAAGCAGTGGTTTGATCCTGCGCTCGAACAGCGCGGCGAATACCAGCCCCACGGCGATCGACCCCATCAGCATGAATACCTCGCGCCCAGCTGTCTGCGGCAACACAGCGTCCAGCAAATGCAAGGCAGGGTAATGGGTGACATAGATTGAAAAGCTGGCACCGGCGAACCACCGCACAGCGGGCAGAGTGATCGTTGCATTTTGCATCAAACGGGCCATGCCGACTACATGGGCCAAGCACAAAAGACCAATCACAGCGTTCCATAGAAACTCGTCCGAAAACGCAAAGCTGGCGTTCATATTCACGCCAAGGGCTTGGCTGCTTAGCCCTAGCAAAATCGCGGGCATGCCAGCCCATTGCAACATGATATAGACTGCGGGCGCGCCTATGGCGAACAACATTGCCGCGCTTCGCGTGATGCGCGCCGTCTTTCCTGAGTTGATTAGGTGCCAGGCCCAAACGCCCATCAACCACGCGGGCATCAGCATCAAGATTGGGAGGCCCGCCAGCACGGCAATCACGGCCAGCAGCACGAGCCGCACAGCGCCTGACATAAACACGGCCACGCCGAACAATGTGTAATACGCCGCCTCATAGCTGAGGCTCCATAATGGGCCGTTTGTGTCGAGGCGCTAACGATCCAAGCCGCTGAACTCATTGGAAAACGTCAGGCCGCGCAGCAATGTATCGATGGCGCCTTGCGGTTGGTAAAACCCGCTAGGATAAGCGCTTGGATCGATACGCGCGCTGGCTGTGTCAAAGACAAGGGTGAGTAACAAGGCTGGAAGCAATACAGACCAAAGACGTGTCAGGCGGTTGAAGCTGTAGGTGCCGCCATTGCCATCACGACCCGCCGCGAAAGCGATAACCAAACCGGAAACAACAAAGAACAGGATAACGGCATCGCTGCCAAGGTTGTAGTCGCGCATCCATTGGAATGTGCCATGGGTAAAGCGCGGATAGGCGAAATGCGAAAAGACGACCAAAATGGTCGCCGCCGCACGCAGCACATCCAGCCATAGGGAAAACCCACGGGTCATTGTTGTTTCGCCTTGGTTTTGACCGAACGTTTGCGCATGACGCGCAATGCGTCCCAGCTTTCGACAAAGGGATTGAGCAGGGCTGCACGCAAGGTCGGGTGGGGCTGCTCAATAGGTGCACCATGAATGTCAGATACACCGAATGTCAGGTGCTCTTGCCCGTCAGTCACGTAAAGCGTGCCAAACATCCAATCCCAGATGGCAAACACTTCGCCATAGTTTTTGTTAAAGTGTTTTTTGTCGGACGAATGGTGGATGTGGTGCTGCGCTGGGGAAATGAAGATATGCTCCCAACGTGGACCATATGACAACCAGATGTGGCTGTGGCGCAAATTCGACCCTGCCATGTTGAACAGGACATAGCCGATGTTCGCTGTGCCAATGGTGATCAGGTCGATTTTACCTAGCAACAGCCAAAGCATGATCGCCTGAACTGCGCCCACAATCACGCTGTAGATCACAGCGCGGATCAGCAAGAACACAGGGTGGTTCCGGTTTGCGGTCAATGGGGTCAATACTTCGGCTGAATGATGCACGGCGTGAAACGGCCATAGAATGCGTGCTTCATGGTGGATGTAATGGGCCCAGTATTTGCAGAAGTCCAATGTCAGGATCATGATCAACGTGGCCAATGCGCTGCGGCCCAACGAATAGGCCGGAGCAATATGGTCAGGGTCCGATATCGACATGAAAAGGTCCAACAGACCGGATGTCACCAATGGCCCAAAGGCCAAAGTCGCGAACAAGCCACCCATAGATAACACAATGTTAAACAAGAAGATTTTGATGTCGACGAGATTGGACTTATGGCGATACACGGCGGCGGGAAACAGGAATTTGGCAAAGCTGCCTTCGCTGCCTCTGACCCGCCAAATGATGTTGGCCAGCAGCACCGTGATGGCAAGATAGAATACCGCAAGGCGCGAGTTTTCATTCCAAAGAAAGAATGTCAGCTATTCGATAAAGCCATTGATGATGTCCACGGGATCGCTCCTGCATTGCTTGAATTGTTTCCAATCTAGCAACAGATTGTGCGCGAACTATGGCGGAAATGGCGGCAATTTTGGGGCAAGTTCCAACACGAAAAGACCGCCCGCAGCGTGCAAGCTGGGGCGGTCTAAACTGTTTAGGCAGGGCGATTACTGGATGCCAGCTTCGTATCCTGCCGTGAAACCGGTCAGCGATAGGTTCAAAATCACTTCGCCATCTGGGGCGGCTGCATTGACCATGCGCAATGTCGCAGCATTGCCGCGTTTGAATTGATTGACCTCATCTTGGGTGAAGCCCACACGCGCCACACAGCCTGCAGCGTTGCAGAATGTGTATGGGTAGCGGCGTGTCGACGCGCCATCGACGGACATTTGAAGCTGCGCCGTCAAAAGCGTTTCCAATGGTACGACGATTGTCGCACCTGCCGCGGCGCGACCACCGTTTGGCAGTGGGAACATGCTAATTTCTGCGACATTGTTTCCGTCTTGGTCTTGCAGCAATTGGTAAAGCTGACAGGGATCAGGCTCCCCCTCATTGGCCTTCAGGCAGCGCATAGCCCAATCGCCATGTTCGGCCCGAATATATGGCGTGCCGGGCGCAATTTCTGCCACGACTTCTGTGCCCATATTCAAATCAGCAGCTGGATCAGCGGCCGGTTCTTCGGTGGCGGCTGTATCTGTTGTTTCTTGTGCGAAAGCTGTTGTGCTGGCGCAAAGCAAGGCGCTGATGAAAAGTGACTTGAGCAAATTGGACATAAGGTCTTTCCCAGAATTTTTATCACCAGACAAATATCACGGCGGTTCTGGGATGTCAGCGTAAAAAACACGGTATTGGGCAAGGTTTCGCCAATGAAAGCGGACAAAGAAAAAGGGCCCCTAAGGACCCTTTTTCCAATTCTCCCTGCCGGACTATGCCGACTTATTGACGTGAGGGTATGCAACCGTGGGGCGGTGGTCAA
Organism: uncultured Roseobacteraceae bacterium; assembly: GCA_964022435.1. Taxonomy (GTDB): domain Bacteria; phylum Pseudomonadota; class Alphaproteobacteria; order Rhodobacterales; family Rhodobacteraceae; genus Yoonia. The sequence continues at coordinate 17,945 of CAXIAL010000013.1, forward strand.
GCGGACATAAGTGCGTCTGTGCCAACAATTTTAACAAAAAAATGCCGCACCCGAAGGCACGGCTAGTCTGACAGGGAGGAACGGGGCCACGCCGGGGGACATGATGACGCGGCAGCCCGTGCGTTTATACTGGCAGTTAAGTATTAAGAATGTATTTTGGCACAGAATGTTTATGTGAAGGGGCCAGCAACATGGCAAATGAGATCTTTATTGGCGGCGGTGGCGACGCATATGGCGACCCACAGGTAATGTTGTTGGACAAATCCAACCGCCACGGCTTGATCGCTGGTGCAACTGGCACAGGTAAAACGGTGACCTTGCAGATTATGGCCGAAGGTTTTTCTGCCGCAGGCGTGCCTGTGTTCTTGTCCGACGTGAAAGGCGACCTATCCGGTCTGGCGGTATCCGGCACGCCAGAGCACAAGTTGCATGAACCGTTTATGAAACGCGCGGATACCATCGGGCTTGATCTGTAATACGACAGTTTTCCCGTCACGTTCTGGGATTTGTTTGGCAAACAGGGCCATCCGATCCGCGCGACAGTTGCCGAAATGGGGCCATTGTTATTGTCCCGCTTGATGGAACTAACCGATGTGCAAGAAGGCGTTTTGAATGTCGCCTTCCGCGTGGCCGACGAAGAAGGCCTGCCGCTTTTGGACCTCAAAGACCTGCAAGCCCTGATGCTTTGGGTGGGGCAGCACGCGGCGGAATTGTCTTTGCGCTATGGCAATGTCGCGTCATCCTCTGTTGGCGCGATCCAGCGTCAGTTGCTTGTTATGGAAAACCAAGGTGGGGCCGCATTGTTCGGTGAACCTGCGCTTGATCTGGCGGATCTGATGCGCGTCACGCCAGAGGGCCGTGGCGAGATCAACATTCTGGCTGCTGATCAGCTGATGGGCAGCCCGCGGCTTTATGCAACGTTCCTGTTGTGGTTATTGTCAGAGCTGTTTGAGGAGCTTCCAGAGGTCGGCAACCCCGACAAACCCAAATTGGTGTTCTTCTTTGACGAAGCACATCTGTTGTTCGACGGCGCGCCCAAAGCACTGGTTGATAAGGTTGAACAGGTCGCACGCTTGATCCGGTCCAAGGGCGTGGGCGTCTATTTCGTGACCCAAAACCCTGCCGATATTCCTGATGATGTGCTGGGTCAGTTGGGTAACCGCGTGCAGCATGCGCTTCGTGCATTCACCGCCAAGGATCGCAAAGAGCTGAAAACAGCGGCGCAAACCTATCGCGACAATCCGGAATTCGACACGGCAGAGGCCATTCAACAGGTCGGCACAGGTGAAGCGGTCACATCTTTCTTGGATCGAAAGGGTATTCCGCAGGTCGTCCAGCGCACGCTGATCCGCCCGCCGTCGTCCCAGCTTGGTCCGATTGATTTGCCAACGCGCCGTGCGATCATGGCGGGATCGGATATGGCGGGCAAATACGACATCACGCTCGACCGCGAAAGCGCATCGGAAATGTTGGCCAAACGCGCTGATGCCGCCGCGGCAGAGGCCGCAGCCGCAGAAGCCGCAGAAGAAGCCGCGGAAGAGAAAGAGCGCGAGTTCAAACAGGCCCGCCGCTATGACGGTGGTGCAACCACATCACGCAGCACGTCGCGCCGGTCGTCCAAGAACGAAGGCTTTGGCGGTGCGCTTGCGAAAGTCGTGATCAAAGAGCTCAAAGGCACCACTGGGCGCCGCATTGTGCGCGGCATCTTGGGTGGGTTGTTCAAGGGGCGGTAACGCCATTTGAGTATTTGAGAAAATGCGAGGGCAGGCGGGATCACCGCTTGCCCTTTATAATTTGCGGATTTTGATCTGGGCGATGCGGTTTTCTTCTTTCTCGATGACTTCAAAGCGGAAGCCGTGAAATGAAAATACCTGACCTTCGACAGGAATCATCTGCGCCTCGTGGATGACCAAACCTGCAACGGTGTTGGCCTCGTCGTCGGGCAAGGGCCAGTCATGTGCGCGGTTGAGGTCGCGGATGGTCATGCCGCCTTCGACAATATAGGCGCCGTCTGACGTGGCTTCGATCTGTTCGACGTCGTCGCCGTCAAACTCATCGGCAATTTCGCCTACGATTTCTTCGAGGATGTCTTCGAGCGTGATCAGTCCTTGCAGGTCGCCATATTCATCCACAACAAGCGCAAAATGGGTTTTGCGATGCAAAAATTCGCGCATTTGGTCATCAAGCGTGGTGGTTTCAGGCACGAAATAGGCATCCATCGCCACGGACATGATGTCAAAATTTGCGAGTGCTTCTGCATCGACCTTGCCGCCGAGCAAGAGTTTATGCATGGCGCGCAACAAGTCCTTGGCGTGGATCACGCCGATGATGTTTTCAGGATCGTCCTTAAACAATGGCAGACGTGTGTGTTGGCTTTGCAAGCTTTGCGCCAGAATGTCTTCGGCAGGCATCGCCGCGTCGATGACCTCGATGCCAGAGCGGTGCAACATGATTTCTTCGACGGTGCGTTCGTTCAGATCAAGCGCGCCCAATATCCGGTCGCGATCTTCCTTTTGCACGACGCCTTCGGAATGGCCTAGCTGCAGCGCACCCGCGATTTCTTCGCGTACGGCGAGGATTTGGCTGTCGGGATCGGTGCGCACACCAAAGACAAACAAGATGCCGCGCACCAAAAACCGCACAGCGGCCACGATAGGCGAAAAGAGCTTCACAACCATGCCGATGGGTGCTGCGACAAATGACGCGACCTTTTCAGGGTTCGTGATAGCGTAGGTTTTGGGGAGCACTTCGGCAAAGATCAAAACCAGCAGGGTCATGATCAAGGTGGCGGCGGCCACGCCATTTTGCCCGAATACTTTGGTCAAAAGCGACGTTGCCAGCGATGTCGCGAGGATATTCACCACGTTGTTGCCTAGCAAGACAGACCCGATCAGGCGTTCATTGTCTTCGGTCACATCCAGCGCGCGTGTCGCGCCTGCTGACCCTTTATCGGCAGCACGGCGCAGTTTGCCACGGGATGCGGCAGTCAAGGCTGTTTCAGAGCCAGAGAAGAAGCCTGACATCACAAGCAAGACCGCAATTGCGCCCGCCGTCAGCCAGAATGCGCCGTCAAAAAGAGTGGTTTCCATCGTCTACTTTCACATAAATCTAAAGCAGTTATGGGGGCTTGCGCCGCTGCATTCAAGATCAGTCGTCGGATTTGCGCGACAGGGGATGATGCTCCATGACGAGGTCGGTCAGGCGTTCATCCAACACATGGGTGTAAATTTCCGTTGTGGCGACATCGGCATGGCCTAGCATTGTTTGGATGGACCGCAAATCTGCACCGCCCGCCAACAGATGCGTGGCAAAGGCATGGCGCATTGTGTGCGGGGTGACCGAAGATGGGGACACACCTGCCGCAACGGCGAATTCCTTGATCAGCCCAAAGAAACGGTGACGGGTCAGATGCCCCAGCTTACCGCGCGATGGGAACAGAAATTTCGATGGCGCAACGCCTTTGGTCTTGGCTAGGTCTTCTGTCGCGTCGCGAGTTTTAAGCCATGTTGCCATTGCGGATTTCGCCGATGGCGACAGCGGGACCATACGTTCTTTGCCGCCTTTGCCGCGCACCAGTAACATTGCAGGATCACCGCGCGCGGCGGCCACTGGCAGGCTTACCAATTCGGTGACGCGCATGCCTGTGGCGTAAAGCAATTCCATCAAACAGGCATTGCGCGCACCCTCGCGGCTGTCGCGGGCAGCCGTTAACAGGCGTTCGACATCTTCGACCGATAGGGTTTTGGGCAAGGTCTTGGATTTCCCAGGCCCTTTGATGCGAATGGCTGGATTATCTTCGCGCCAGCCTTCTTCGAACGCGAAGCGATAGATTTGTTTGATCGCCGATAAGCGACGCGCCCTTGTCGAGGCAGCCAGCCCCTGTGCATCACAGTCCACAAGATAGCCTTCGACGTCGTCTTGCGTGGCCGTCGCAAAATGCAGTTTTTTTGGCGAGAGCCATCCGGCGAAATCTGACAGGTCGCGGGCATAGGCCAACTGTGTGTTTGTGGCCGCGTCCAATTCTGCGGCCTGTGCTTCGAGGAAGGCTTGCACCCATTGGGCCATTGGTTGTTGGTCTGCGGTCATGGCGCGCGATCCAAGATTAACAATTGCAATGCGGCGCGGCGCGCGATGTCTTCGAGCCCAACCATCCGCCAAAGCGCCAGTGCTTCGGTCAGGGCCATGGGATCACCGGCAAACCCGTCCTCAAATGTGTCGATAGACCGCAATAGCGCCTCGCCTAGATTGCCGTTGCGCGCCAAGGCTTCGAGTTCGGGGTCAGGATCGCCATCCGTAAATGCGTGAAAAATTGCAGTTTCGGTGGGCGTTGAGGGGGCGGTTGGCCGCCCTTGGGCCAACGCTGTCAAAAAATTAGCTGGAGCCGTTTGGGCCACGGTTTCGTAGTCCGCAGTGAGCAAACCCAATGTGACCGCAAGGTCCGCAGATGTGCCCGACAAGGTGATGTCGTTCAGCTGTGGCACGACGATTTTTGCGAATGGAACTTCGAGCTTTACTTCGCGCATGGCGTCCCATGCCGCCGGCAAATAGGTGGCGACATCATCGACATTCTTATCACGTAATGCTGCGTCCAGAAGCTGCACGGCCTTGGCCCGATCCCAAACGCCGCCAGACGCGGCGGGGGTGCGCGCGGTATAAGCCGCGAACAGCACGTTTTCCGAAACCGCGCCGATCGCTGTCAGGCGTTCAGCTGCGTCAAGCTGGCTTTTCCAACCTGTAATGTCGCGCAGATCGGCATGGGCGAAAGCATTGGGCAATCGCCGCGTCGCTAAGGGCTCGCCATTCGCCTCGAACATGCGAAACACAAGCGGTGTGATCCGTTCAGGGACCGGCAGGGGCGGTTCGTCTTCGTAGAGTTCGGGATCGAGAAAACGCGATAGCAGCGCCTCTTCGGCGGGGGTGATGTCGCCCAGAACACGGTGGGTGTTCAACGACAATGCCGCCGCATTCCAGTCGCCGCCCCGGGCAAGGCAAAAAATACGGGCTTGCACGGTCGGGGCGACGGTGGGGATGCCTCGCATGACATCGCAGGCGGCGTCTTCGGCGCCTGTGAGCAGCGCAACATCGAACCAACGGCGAAACAAGTCAGGCGTGTCGGGGGACACTTGCTCGATCATCGCCAGTGCAGGATCCAACGCGCCCAAGCCGAGCAATTTGTCAATGCGGGCAATAAACAGATCGCCTGCGGGGCCTGCGCCCAACGGCGGATCTGCTTCGGCCAACAGCAAGGTCATCACGAGCTCATGGACCGCGGGGATTGGGCTGGGTTTCTGATCGGCGAGCAGGGTCGCCAGCACCGCTGAACCACTTAGGGCCCAAAGATCGCGCGGCAGCCCAGTCGTTTCCGGTGGCAGCAATCCAGTAGGGTCGGGGGATGGCGCATCTAATGCGGTCACGGTGACTTGCGGTGTGCCTGCATGCGCCGCAACGGGAGGTTCGGCTGTCTTCGGCTTTGGTTGTGCTAGGGCTGGCGCGGGCATCTGCACGCTTTGCGACAACCAATCAATCGCCGACAAGGGCTGCGCGTCTTGCGCGATGCCGGCGTTGGCACAAAGTGTCGCCACCAAAACGGGAAAAACGCGGATCACTGGTTATTCAACCTCAAGCGTGATTGGCACACTGTCAGGTCCAGCGGGGGCTGCGAAATCCGCAGGCATGAAGATTGGGCCCAAATAGGCATAGGCCACAAATAGGATTCCTGCGAGGATCGCCAAGCTTACAAGGAATTTTAGCAATTTCAAAATCATGTTGCGGCCGCCTCTATTTGTGTTGCGTCTTCATTTTCGTCGCGCAGGTTACATTGTGTATATAGCGAGATTTGTGCAAGATCACGCCATTGAGTTGCACATTTTTCAATTAGGCGGCAGAAAGCCGATAACAATGCTGTAAACGGGGGGGCGACGGCGATGAAAAGGAAACAGATTGGCCCGCTGCTTCACCGCACAGTTGTGCTGGTTGGGATGATGGGGTCAGGCAAAACCGCCATTGGCCGCGAACTGGCGCACCGATTGGGGGTCGCGTTCTTGGACAGCGATGCCGCCTTGGAAGAAGCCGCAGCTTTGTCAATTTCCGAAATTTTCGCCCGCGATGGCGAGGCGTTTTTCCGTGATCGCGAAATCGAAGTGATTGATCGTTTGATGTCCGGCCCACCTGCGATTTTATCAACGGGCGGCGGCGCGTTCATGTCAGAACGCACGCGCAACCTGATCGCAGACAAAGGTGTCGCCGTCTGGCTCGATGCTGATCTGGCGACCCTGTGGGACCGCGTACGTCACAAAGACACGCGTCCCTTGCTGCGCACGGCTGATCCCTATGCGACGTTGTCGTCATTGATGGACGTACGCGGCCCAATATACGCCCAAGCGGGGCTACATGTATCGGTTGGACCAGATGCAAGCATCGCAGAAACCACCCAAGGCGTCATAGATGTTTTGGTGCAAGACCCCTCAATACTGGAGCAAACCGCATGACCGCCGCCGCAAATATCGTCCATGTTGATCTGCCAGGCCGCGCCTACGACATCCACATCGGCACTGGTCTGCTGGAGACCGCAGGCGACATGATCACACCATTTGGCGGGCGTAAACATCTTGCGATTGTCACGGATGAAACAGTTGCGCCATTGCATTTGGCAGCCTTGCAATCTGGTTTGGCCGCGGCTGGGTTTACATCGGAAGCGTTGGCCTTACCTGCTGGCGAGGCCACCAAAGGCTGGCCTCAACTACAGCGCACCGTTGAATGGTTGCTGGATCAAAAAGTTGAGCGCGGTGATGTCGTCATCGCCTTTGGTGGGGGTGTGATTGGGGATTTGGTTGGCTTTGCCGCTGCGATCCTGCGCCGTGGTGTGCGATTTGTACAAATCCCGACGACCTTGTTGGCGCAAGTTGACAGTTCGGTTGGTGGCAAGACGGGCATTAACGCGCCCCATGGGAAAAACCTGATCGGCGCGTTTCATCAACCGTCTCTAGTTCTGGCTGATACTGGATTACTGGGCACGCTTGCGCCGCGAGATTTTTTGGCTGGTTATGGCGAGGTCGTGAAATATGGCTTGCTTGGGGATTATGCGTTTTTTGAATGGTTGGAGACAAATGCACCAGCCATGGCTGCCGGTGATCTGGATAAACGCATTTATGCAGTGACGCGGGCCTGTCAGATGAAAGCGGATATTGTGCAGCGCGACGAGACAGAACAGGGGGATCGCGCCTTGCTGAACCTTGGTCACACCTTCTGTCATGCGCTAGAGGCGGCAACTGGTTATTCGGACCGGTTGTTGCACGGCGAAGGTGTTGCGATTGGCTGTGGCATGGCGTTTGAACTGTCCGCACGATTGGGGCTGTGCAGTCAGGAAAACCCAAGCCGTGTGCGCGCGCATATCAAAGCGATGGGCATGAAAGCTGATCTGTCTGATATTGAGGGTGATCTGCCCGATGCAGCGACGCTTTTGGACCTTATGGGCCAAGATAAAAAGGTCGTCGCGGGCCAGTTGCGGTTCATTCTGGCGCGCGACATTGGTGATGCGTTTATTACAAGCGATGTGCCGCGGGATGCGGTTTTGTCTGTTTTAGAAGACGCGCTTGCGCAAAGGTAGGGTGGGATAAAACCCACCCAACACGATTGCTTTAAAACGGGATTTCGTCGTCCATATCGGAACGACCGCCGCCGCCGCCACCTGCGTTGCCGCCATCATAGCCGCCACCGCCAGAGTTACCGCCATCGTAGCCGCCGCCTTGGTCGTAACCGCCGCCAGAATTTCCACTGCCGTAACCGCCGCCGCCACCTTGGCCGCCGCCTTCACCACGCCCGTCAAGCATGGTCAACGTGCCGCCAAAGCCTTGAAGCACGACTTCAGTGCTATACCGGTCAGTGCCGTCTTGGGCCTGATATTTGCGGGTTTGCAGTGCGCCTTCGATATAAACCTTGGACCCTTTGCGCAGGTATTGTTCTGCGATGCGCACAAGACCATCGTTGAAAATCGCAACAGAATGCCATTCGGTTTTTTCACGGCGTTCGCCCGTGTTTTTGTCTTTCCAGTTTTCAGACGTTGCAATGCGCAGGTTACACACCTTGCCGCCATTGCCGAATGTGCGGACTTCTGGGTCGCGCCCCAGATTGCCAATCAAGATCACTTTGTTCACGCTGCCAGCCATGCGAATTTCCCCTCGTCGATTCTGCGTTTTACCCGTTGTGACAGACAGTGTTTGCCCGAACAAGGTAAACAGGGTGTTATCATCCACCGAGGGCTAGCAGTTTCGGCGAAAAACACTTTATATGGTGTCATAACTGGTTAGGACATCGTTTTGTTACAGGGTTTGCGCCGTTTCGCACTGCTGAGTTTGATAAGTTTGCCTGTTTTGGCGACATCAGAATCGCGTGCGACATTGTTCCAAAACCAATTGTCGGTTTTAGATAACCGATCTGCCAGCCAATACAGTAATTCGATTAGATTGCAGCCACCGCGCGCCGTTGTGCCGTCGATTGCGTCGAAATCTCCTGTCTATCGCGGTCGCTATGCTGGGCCCTATCTTAGCGTGGCGCGCGCGGCGGCGCGGCGGCACAATATTCCCGAAGATTTGTTTTTGCGTTTGGTCCAACAAGAAAGTGGCTGGAATGCAAAGGCGCGGTCCGTCAAAGGAGCGATGGGTCTGGCCCAATTGATGCCCGCCACCGCCCGTGAATTGGGTGTGAACGCCAATGATCCTGCGCAAAACTTGGAAGGTGGCGCGCGGTATTTGCGTTGGCAGTATGAAAAGTTTGGCAACTGGCGTTTGGCCTTGGCGGCCTACAATGCTGGGCCGGGGGCAGTTGAGAAATACAATGGTATTCCGCCGTATAAAGAGACCCGCAACTATGTGCGGATAATCTGGGGCAGCTGATTTCGTGTTCGCGAAACCATGGCTCTGGCAGGATTACTTGGAAACCAACCAGTTAAGCGGCGCGCCCCAGATGTGAGGCGCGCCTAATTTTATTCAGCAGCGATTTTGATGACCGGTTCCATGTCGGCCAAGTCTGCGTCCGAGAGGTGGCATTTGACTTGATGCCCCTCGGCAAGGGTGCGCACGGGGGGCACTTCTTTATCGCAAAGTCCGCCAGCGACCTTGTTTTTCCAGCCGCAGCGGGTTTGGAACGGGCAGCCTGACGGCGGGTTCATCGCCGATGGAATATCCCCTTCGAGCACGATGTGCTTTTTCGTCACGCTGGTGTCGGCGATCGGCACGGCGGAGAGCAAGGCTTCGGTGTAGGGGTGGTAAGGCGGCGCGAAAACTTGGTCAGTTGTGCCAAGTTCGACCACATGGCCCAGATACATCACCATCACGCGATCCGACAGGTAGCGCACGATTGAGAGATCGTGGCTAATGAACAAAAGCGTGGTTTTATGTTCGCGCTGGATTTCCATGAGCAGATCAGTGACCGCAGCTTGGACCGATACGTCGAGCGCAGAGACAGGCTCATCCGCCACCACGATCCGCGCATCACCAGCAAAAGCGCGCGCGATGCCCACACGTTGTTTCTGCCCGCCAGACAGTTGGCGTGGCATACGTTCGGCGAAGGCGCGGGGGAGTTTCACGAGGTCCAGAAGGTCGAGCATCCGCTCGCGCCGTTCCGCGTCGTTGTTGCCGATTTTGAAGATTTCCAAGGCCCGCATGATCTGCCGCCCCACGGTCATCGACGGGTTTAGCGTGTCGAATGGGTTTTGGAACACCATCTGAATGTCGGCCACGGTTTTCGTGTCGCGGTCTTCAATCGCAGTGTCGCCGATGCCGTTGTTGTCAAGGGTGATGGACCCATCAGTGGCGGTTTCTAACCCCATGAGAACCTTAGCGAATGTGGACTTGCCGCAGCCGGATTCACCTACGATGGCGAGGGTCTCGGATTCACGTGCCTCGAATGACAAGGTTTCGTTGGCTTTGACGACCTTCTTATTGCCGCCCCCGAACAAGGCGTTAGCGGCAACCTCGTAGTATTTTTTGAGGTTGTCGATTTTCAAAACCACCTCGCCCGGTGGGTTCTTTTCTTTCTGTTCGCCGACCTCAATCGGGGCCTGCCAGTCGATTTCTTGGAACTTCAAACAGCGCGTCTGGTGCCTGTCGTTACCCATGACGGGATACATGTCGATTGGGACTTCGGTGTTGCACAGCCCGTCTTCGAAATAGTCGCAGCGCGGACCGAAATTACAGCCTTGCGGCCGTTCGTGCGGCAGCGGGAAGTTACCCGGGATCGCCACCAAGGGGCGCGCGTTTTTATCGGCGCCGGGCAGGGGGATCGAACGGAACAGCGCTTGGGTATAGGGGTGCTGCATTTCGTCGAATACGTCTTCGATGGATCCGCGTTCCACGGCCTCGCCGGAATACATCACGCAGATCCGATCACAGGTTTCCAAGACAAGCCCAAGGTTGTGCGAGATGAACAGCATCGAGGTGCCGTATTTTTTGCCCAAGTCCTTGACCAGCTCGACCACGGCGGCCTCTACCGTCACGTCCAAAGCCGTTGTCGGTTCGTCCAAGATCAGAAGAGACGGTTTCGACATCAGCGCCATGGCGATCACGATGCGCTGTTGCTGGCCGCCGGACAGTTGGTGCGGGTAGGATTTCAAGATGCGTTCGGGGTCGGGCAGTTTCACATCTGTGACGACCTCCAACGCGCGCGCATAGGCTTCTGCCTCTGACACGCCTTCGTGGATCATGGGTACTTCCATGAGCTGTTTCGCGATCTTCATGGCGGGGTTCAGGGACGCCATAGGCTCTTGGTAGATCATTGCGATTTCAGAACCGCGGATGTCGCGCAAGCGGTCGGGCGACATGGTGTTCATTTCCTCGCCCTTGAACTTGATCGAGCCGCCGACGATGCGGCCGTTCACGCCCAAATCTTGCATGACGCCCAAGGCCACGGTGGATTTGCCGCAACCGGATTCGCCCACAAGGCCAAGGGCCTCGCCTGGGCGGATGGTGGCGGAAAAATCCATGACCGCAGGGATTTCGCGCAGGCGGGTGAAGAAGGAAATAGAGAGCTTGTCGATCTCTAGGATGGGGCCGTCGTAGTTTTCGTTTTCCATCATATTAATCCTTCAAGCTTTCTTCGCGCAGGCCGTCGGCCAGCAAGTTCAGACCCAGCACAAGCGACAGCAGCGCAATCGCAGGCGGGATGGCAGGATGCACGTAGATCAACAGGAGTTTGCGCCCTTCGTTGATCGTGGACCCCCAGTCAGGGCTTTCTGGTGGCAGGCCGAGGCCAAAGAAACCAAGTGTCCCCAAAAGGATCGTGGTGTAGCCGATGCGCAGGCAGAAATCTACGATCAGCGGGCCGCGTGCGTTTGGCAGGATTTCCCATAACATGATGTACCACGGACCTTCGCCGCGTGTTTGGGCAGCCGCCACATAGTCGCGGGTGCGCAGATCAAGCGCGAGGCCACGCACGATACGGAACACAGTGGGCGAGTTCACGAAGACCACCGATACGAACACCACGAGAATGCCCGGATTGATGTCGAACCCGTCGAACCATGCTGGCAAGAAGTTCACTGGTGTGCCGGTCTGGGACACCAGCGACAGGTAAAGCCAGCCCAAGATGCCCAAGACCACGATCAGCATTGGATTGCGCTTGGACGGTTGTGTGTAGAACCGCGAATTCAGCAATACGCCAAAGAAAATGATCGGGAACACAAACAGGAATGCGGCCATATAAGAGGGGATTCCTGTTGCCACGATTTCCGGTGTGACAAGCAGGTAGAACAGCAAGATCACAGGGAAGGCGAGGATCAGGTTGGCGAGGAACGACAGGATCGTGTCCAAGCGCCCGCCGTAATAACCCGCAGGCAAGCCCAGCGTGATGCCGACCATGAACGCGAACATTGTGGCCAGTGGTGCGATTGCGATCACGATCACCGACCCTTTGACCACGCGGCTGAACACGTCACGCGCTAGGTTGTCACCACCCAGCAAGTAATGCGGCCATGTGGCCTCTGCCGTGGCGGGGACGGGGATGCCGGGAACCTTGTTTTTCAGGCCGGACACTTGGGCCAATGGATCATGGGTGATCAGCATGTCAAAGAGGCCGGAAAAGATCGCCGTCAACACCCAGAACATCACAAGCGCAAAGCCGATCATGCCAACGGTGCTGTCAAACAGTTTACCGTATAGCCCAAGCGAGCGTTTGAAATAGATTGACACCGCAAAGGTGATGATCTGCGCGATCCAAACCGGCAAGAACCGTTTGAACATCGCACCGATGATGCCGCCAGTGCCATAGGGCAGCAACACGCCCGCGATTACGTAAATCAACGAGATGACGAGCAGGATGGCAAAGGCGACCTTGGTCACGTTTTCCATACCGCCAAGATAACCACCGCGTGCGGCCAATGTGCCATCGGCGTTTGATTGCATCGTTTGTGCGGGCACAAAGAACGACATGATGATCTGCAGCACGATAGCCAGTGCAAGACAGGCCAGCGTGATCGTCCAGATCGGGTTGAGCAGGGCGCCTGTTGCGCCGGTCCAATTCAGGGATTCCATAGCGTCAGGTCCTTTAAGAAATGCGAATACGTGGGTTCAAGAACACATAGCCGATGTCAGATATCAGCTGTGTCACAAGGACCACGAAGACGGAGACAACAGAAACGCCCAAAAGCAATTCGATGTCATTGTTTGATGCGGCTTGCACAAGCGTCCAGCCGAACCCTTTGTAGTTGAACAAGGTTTCCACGATCACGACGCCGTTCAACAGCCACGGGAACTGCAGCATGATCACTGTAAATGGCGCGATCAACGCGTTGCGCAGCGCGTGTTTCAGAACAATGGTGCGGAATGCCACGCCCTTTAGGCGCGCGGTGCGGATGTATTGCGCGGTCATGACCTCTGTCATGGATGCCCGCGTCATCCGCGCGATATAGCCCATGCCATATAATGCAATGGTAATTACTGGCAAAAAGAAGTTCCAGAAATTGGCGTCATCCATGGCCGATGTGGCCGTGCCCTTAAACCATTGCATCCCGAATGTGCCGGTGGCGAAAAGCGAGATGAACACAACACCTGATACATATTCAGGCGTGGCAGTGGACACGATGGACACTGTGGACAGGGTGCGGTCAGTGCGCGACCCTTCGCGCATGCCCGCCAGAACGCCTATGATCAACGCGCCGGGCACCATGACCATCATGACCCAGAACATCAGCTTGCCAGTCAGGGCCAAGCGCTTGCTGATGATTGTGCTCACGTCGTCGCGGAATACTGTGGAAAAACCCCATTGGCCCTGCAGTACGCCACAAAAGCGTTGGCCTTCGGGACATCTGCGGCGGATCTTGCCGTCAAAACCTTCGATCTCATACCCAGGTAAAACACCCAACCATTCGCCGTAGTTGATGATCAAACGCGGGTCGAATCCTGTGATCGCATCCTCGAATTCGGCGTCGGAAATCTGGTCTTGGCTAGACGCAGTGATCAGCGCGGGGTCCACGTGCGACCGGTAGCCGCGGTTGGACAGCCATGTGGAAACCTCGTGGATTTCCATACGCGCATTACCTTGGTTTTTCGCAAGTTTTTCCAAGTTTGGAAAAAGGTTCGTCAGCCAGAACACGATAAATGTCAGGCAGAGCGCCGTGAGGAGCATGACCCCAAGGCGTCGCAGAATAAACAGTCCCATAAAGGCCCCTGTTGGCAGTGACGATACGTTGACCGTCGGGAAATTGGTGCGGCTTTGGTTGGTCCAAATGTCCGCGAGCAGAGAAGAAAAGACCGCCCAGCGCATATGCTGGACGGTCCCATTTTTGGTTTGCGATTAAGCAGCCATGCCGATCTTGTAGATCTGTGGCAGATACGCGATGTGCATATCCCAGCCCACAAAACCTGGCTTGGAGTGGCGGTACAGCGAACGCCAGTATGGCTGCAGTGTCACGCCTTCGTCGGTCATGATGCCTTGCAGTTTGGCCATGACTTCACGACGTGCATCCGCATCAGCAAGAGAGTTCGCTTCAGCCAACAGCGCATCAAACTCAGCATTGGCAAAGCCAGCCTCGTTCCATGCTTCGCCAGAACGATACGCCAGACCAAGGATCTGTGTATCCAACGGACGGTGGTTCCAGTTGGTGGAAGAGAACGGATACTTCGTCCAGTCGTTCCAGAACGTAGAGCCTGGAATGATTGTGTGCTTGGCTTTGAAGCCCGCATCCTGCAATTGCGCCACAACAGCTGCTGTGGAGTTTTTGCGCCAGTCATCGTCAATGGAAATAACGTCCATTTCGAAATCAGCCATGCCAGCTTCGGTCAGCAGCGCAAGGGCGCCGGCTGGATCGAATGGCAGGGCAGGCACATCAGCCCACGCAGGGTGCATTGGGCCCACGTGCTGGTTGCGCGCAGTGGCACCACGGTTGGAATAACCCAGTTCCAGACACACAGCCGGATCAACAGCCATTGCAATCGCCTGACGGACGCGCTTGTCCGCATATGGTGTCATGCCGTCAACTTCGGCCAGCTGGTTTGGACGGATAACGATCGTCGCCGCGGATGCGATTTCGGAACGTTCCCAGCCAAGACCTTCGACCACGTCAACAAAGTCGCCAACTGTTTCATAGAACATGTCAACTTCGTCAGCAGCCGCAGCAGCGATCCAAGCGGATGGGTCTGTGCCGTAATCGATGTATTCGATGCGGTCCATGTATGCGCCTTTACCAGCAGCATAACCCCACCAATCGTGGCCTTCGTTGCGTACCAGAACGGATTTCACACCAACTTCGTGTGACTCGTTGAGATACGGGCCAGTGCCGATCTGGTTGTCGAGCATGTTTTCGCCGTCAAACCCAGCAGGCACGATCGCCGCAGGATAATCAGCCATACCCGCGATCAGCGAGATGTCGGATGCTGGCAAGTTCAGCTTCACTGTGTGGCTGTCGACAACTTCGATGGAACCGTCGATAGCTTTTTCTGTGTCGGCGTCGATCAGGATGGCGAAACGGCCAGCCATGGAGTTGCCTTCAACAGACTTGTCACACCAGCCAGTGATGTTGCGTGCAACGTCTTCGGCTGTGAAGTCAGAACCGTCGTTCCATTTTACGCCCTGACGGACATTCAATGTGTATTCTGTCGCATCGTCGTTCACAGACCATGATTCCAGCAGCATTGGCTGGAAAGACCCGTCAGAGTTATATTCGACCAGATACTCGAGCCAACCAGCAGAGACGAACGCGATCTGCGTCCAGTCATATGCACGTGGGTCTTTCATTGCGCGAACTTCCATCTGCATGCGAAGGGTGCCGCCCATCTGCGCATGTGCGGCAGCTTGTGCAGGTGCGTTCAGGCCCAGCAGGCCATATGCAGCAGCGGATGTCAGGCCCAGCGCAGTTGTGCGTGTCAGGAATTCGCGGCGGTCGATTTTGCCGGCCTTTTCCTCGGTCGCATACATCAGCGCAGCTGGGTGCATCTTTGTTGTGTGATCTTGTGTCATTCGTCTCTCCCTGTGACGTATTATTTTATACGAGCGGGTTCTCTTGACGGATTGTTACGCGTCAGATGCACGTTTGCCCGTCGAAGTGTTTCCGATCAGACCTATAGCGCATTGTTTTTGGTCGCAGGTCAATGCAACCTTTCGCAATTCATATCACATTTGCGACATTTGGATGTGTTTAAAGCGACATTCAGGGCAAACGCGTTGCCTAGATGTTAATGCTGCAGCGCAGCGCCTTGTTTGCGGAAAACGCTGGGCGTTGTGCCGGTTTGCGCTGCAAAGCTGCGGGTGAAATAGGCGGCACTGGTAAAGCCCAGTTGGTCCGCGATTTGGTTCACAGGCGTCTTTGTGTCACGCAACAAAACGCAGGCTTCGTAATTCACGCGGTCGCGCAGCAAGGCCAACGCGGATTTACCGCAGGTTTGGTTGCAGCACCGCGTCAAATGGGTCGCTGTCACGCCCAATGCCGTGGCATATTCCGAAATACCGTGTTCTTTGCGGTAATCACGTTCAATCAAGTCCGTATAGGCCGCGACCAAACGTGCGGCGCTAGTGCGGCGGCGTTCCTGATGTGTATCAGCGGGCGAGTTTTCTGTCAGACGGTCAAAGAAAACAGCCAATAGCCCCAAATGATAGTGGGCGGCACGCGAATGTGATTGACCGACAGTTGCGAGCTCTTTTTCAAGCGCTTCAACCATATGCGACCATTCTTTTTGCAGCGCAACGTCGCGCATACGCAGGTGCACAGCAACTTCGGGCCACTCGGATGCCATTGCCGCGGGTATCGTAATCATATGACCAAATACGGTTGGTCCAGCCTCATAACCATACATCGTATGGGCAGGCACATAGATCAGATTATTAGGGCCATAGCCACTGGTCAGGCCAGCAACTGTAATGCGGCCTTGGCCCTTTGTGATATAGATGAGGCGCGGGGTTGCATGGCTGCGCATGGCTTCGGTTCGCCACCGCATGGTGGCAGCGACTTGCCCAATCGTTGCGACTTGCAAAGCTGTTGGGTGGAACTCCGTGGCCAATTGCATTGTGCATTCCTCTTAATACCAGCCTATGTTGGGCCGATAATGGTTAACAAACAACGAAAATCTTAGGGCTGAAACACAATTGCTGTGGACAACTCTGTGGATGAAATGTCCAGTTTTGCCCAGTCTTGGTGTTTTGACCGAAACCATGTGCGTTGGCGTTTGGCATATTGGCGCGATGCAATCACCGCGGCATCTCTGGCGTCATCAAGGGTCATTTTACCCTGAAGATGGGCAATCATTTCTGGCGCGCCGATCGCTTTTGACGATTGATGCGCTGGGTTCCACGTTGGCAACATGGCGCGGGCCTCATCCAGCGCGCCAAGGTCCAGCATTTGATCAAACCGCCGCGCAATGCGGTCGTTGAGCCAGTCAACAGGCACGTCGAGCGTGATTTTTACAGCGTCCGCAGGCGGCAGCAGTGGTGGCGGAGTGTTGTCTTGCCATGCGGCCAGACCGCGCCCCGTTGCCTGCAAGACTTCCCAAGCCCGTTGAACCCGCACACGGTTGTTTGTATCGATGCGCGCGCTGGTCTGCGCATCCAATGCAGCCAGCAGATCGGGCAGGGGGATGTCATTGCCCGCGGCACGAATATCGGCGGGCGTTGGTGGAATATCGGCCAGCCCCATCAAGAGCGCTGCAAAATTCAATCCGGTGCCGCCGACAATAATTGGCCGCTGATTGCCAGCTAAGAATGGGGCCACATCGCGCAACCAATGTCCCGTGGAATATGCAGCATCAAACGGCACATGGCCGTAAAGCGCGTGATCGGCCTGCGCCAGTTCACTGTCATCAGGGCGCGCTGTTAAGATCCGCCAGCCATCGTAGACCTGCAACGCATCGGCGTTCACCACGACACCGCCTTGGGTGCGGGCGATATGAAGGGCCAGCGCCGATTTGCCAGAGGCTGTCGGCCCGGCAATCAAGACGGGATCAGATGGTGAAATTGCAATCATAGCGCTGCTCTTAGCGGGTTCTGGTGGTGCATTCCAGATTTTTGCAGAAATGGCTGTTGCGCCGGATTGTATCCACCTCGGTTTTCATGCATTTTGCGCCAAGTTCACATCTCAATGCGCAAAGGGGCAGCACATGGCCGAGACCGAACAAACATCTTACAATCGGGTAATGCTTAAGATTTCAGGCGAGGCGCTGATGGGCGACACGTCTTATGGTTTGCATCCGCCAACCGTGCAGCGCATCGCGAAAGAAGTGAAAATCGTACACGATATGGGTGTAGAGATTTGTATGGTCATCGGCGGGGGCAACATTTTCCGCGGTTTGCAAGGCTCTGCCCAAGGGATGGAACGCACAACGGCTGACTATATGGGCATGCTGGCCACCGTGATGAACGCACTTGCGATGCAATCGGCATTGGAAGAGCAGGGCATCCACACCCGTGTAATTTCGGCCATTACAATGAATGAAGTGGCGGAACCATACATCCGCCGTCGCGCTGTACGTCACCTCGAAAAGAAACGCGTTTGCATCTTTGCAGCGGGCACCGGCAACCCTTATTTCACCACAGATACAGCTGCCACGTTGCGCGCCAATGAAATGGCATGTCAGGCGATCTTGAAAGGCACCAAGGTTGACGGCGTTTACGACAAAGACCCTGCAAAACATGACGATGCCGTGCGCTATGGCAAGGTCAGCTATGACGAGGTGCTGCAAAAGCATCTTGGCGTTATGGACGCATCTGCGATTGCGTTGGCGCGGGACAACAACCTCCCGATCATCGTATTCAGCCTTGATGAACCCGGTGGGTTCAAGGGCATTCTGGCAGGCGAGGGCACTTATACCATCGTCAGCGACTAGTTTCCGCGTTTTGCAACGTAGGACCATGAAACGGATCAGCGAAATGCTGGTCCGTTTTGCGTTTGATGACTATTTTTCGCTGTTTCACCCGTTTGGGTGAAGGCGAAACTCCCCGACTCACATAAAGGTTAACCTAAGGTAAATGTGGGGGGAGACATATGACCGAGACTGGGGCTTTTTCGTTCCAAACTGATGTGTTTGGGCGTGTATATTTGGCGGCTGCTGCGTTCGATGCGGAAAATATCGCACCTTATGTGAATGTGGCCGGCCTCGCGCATAGTGACGTGTATCACGTCACTTGGCAGCACCGTAGCGATTGGGGCGTTACGGGCTGCGCCCAGGGGGCGACACTGCCGCTCTATATCGGCAATGTTGCCGCCGATGGGGGCGATTTTGATTTTGACAGCGAGTATGTGTTTACCTTGTCCATTTATTCGACGGATATTGGGCCCAAAGGTCGCATCGGCTGGCGTCAATTTACGCCTAAGCTGCGTCGCAAGTTTGAACCTGCCATCCCAGACAAAAACGGCCCGTCAGGCGAAATTGAATGGCTATTGCCCGTCACTGAAGAAACGCTGATTTGAATTTCATGATCCGTTCGCTTGCGGACCGTAACCGAAGTCCCGTGGGTGGAAACACCCTCTCCCTGTGGGCGTCCTGTCGTGTGTGGGACGCCCATTTTTCGCGCATCATCAAATGGTACACAGATTGAAATGGCGTTCTGCGCACCAAGACTATACATTTGTCCTAATGGCTGCGTATAACAGCGAAAAAAGGACAAGAGGACGCAATGGCTGACGATTTTATGCTCGATACGGATGATTTGGCGCGCCGAATGGATGGCGCAATCGCGAATTTGCGCGTGGAACTAGCGTCTTTGCGCACAGGCCGTGGATCTGGCTCGATGCTGGAACCTATCATGGTAGACGCTTACGGCTCTATGACCCCAATTAACCAAGTCGGCACCGTGAACGTGCCAGAGCCTCGCATGGTGACAATCAACGTTTGGGACAAAGGTCTTGTTGGTAAAGTCGAAAAAGCGATCCGCGAAAGCGGGCTGGGGATCAACCCGCAGCTGAACGGCACCATCATCATGTTGCCGATCCCAGAACTGAACGAAGAACGCCGCCGCGAGCTGACCAAGGTTGCTGGCAATTACGCAGAAAGCGCACGTGTTTCCGTGCGGAACCTGCGTCGTGACGGTATGGATCAAATCAAGAAGGCCAAGAATGACGGGTTGTCTGAAGATGACCAGAAATTCTGGGAAGCCGCGGTGCAAGAAATCACCGACGAGCACATCAAGATTGTTGATGAAACGCTCCAAAATAAACAAACCGAGATTATGCAAGTTTGACAGCGGAGGCCGGAATAATGCCCAAAGACATCACGGCTAAATCGGATGGTCCCAACCATGTGGCGATCATTATGGATGGCAACGGGCGTTGGGCGCAGCAGCGCGGCCGCCCGCGGCTGTTTGGGCACCATGCTGGCGCAAGGCGTGTCCGCGAAATGGTCGAGGCTTGCCCCGATCTGGGCGTCAAATACCTAACGATTTTTGCCTTTTCGACGGAAAACTGGAAACGCACACAATCCGAAGTCGCCGGATTGATGAAACTTTTCCGCCGTTACATTGAACGCGAAGCCAAAGCACTGTTTGAAGATGGCGTACGTGTCCGTTTCATCGGGGACCGCGTGAAACTGGATGATAAACTCGTGGCGTTGATGGACAATCTGGAATTGTTCACTGCCAACAACGACCGCGTGCATTTGACGATTGCGCTGAACTATGGTGGCCGCGATGAGGTTACCCGCGCAGCGCAGCGTCTGGCCGTCGAGATCGAACAAGGGCGTTTGATACATAAAGATGTCGATGCGGAAACCCTGTCCAAGTTTCTGGATACGCGGTTATTGCCTGACCCCGATTTGGTAATCCGCACCAGCGGTGAAGCGCGGATCAGCAATTTCCTGCTTTGGCAGTCGGCCTATGCGGAATACGAATTTGTAGACACGCTTTGGCCCGACTTCACGGCCGAAGAATTGGCGAAAATTTTGCAAAGCTATGGCGCCCGCGATCGGCGTTTTGGCGCAGTGGCGACTTAAATGGAAAACCCCGTAAAACCAAGTAGTTGGGATGATTTAACGGTACGTTTGGCGTCAAGCGTTGCAATGGTCATCGTTGGCGCTGCGGCTGTGATTGCTGGCGGCGTTTGGTTTCAGATGCTTGTGGTGTTTGTCACGGCTGTGATGATCTGGGAACTCTGGATGATGATCGCGCCCGACCGCCCGACACCGGGCATGTTGATGGCCGCATTGACGGCATCGGTAATGTCGGGGCAGCTGACCATCGACGGGTCATGGGCGTTTGGGTTTTTCTTGATTGTGCCGGTCATCGGCGCCAGCCAAATCCGCATTGAACGACCTGCGTTTTTCCTTTTCGCCTTGGCCATTCCTGTTGCAGGCTACGGGCTGCTGCATTTCCGCAATGAATATGGATTTACATGGCTGTTGTGGCTGATGTCGGTTGTGATTGTGACAGATGTGTTCGGGTATTTTGCGGGCCGCTTGTTTGGCGGGCCGAAATTCTGGCCGTCGATCAGCCCCCAAAAAACGTGGTCGGGCACATCTGCAGGTTGGGTCGGGGCAGGGATCGTTGGTTTTATCTTTACGCTTTTCACTGATGCTGGACCGATGATCATCATCATGTCGATGGTGCTGTCTTTTGCCAGCCAAATGGGCGACATCGCGGAAAGCGCATTAAAGCGCCGGATGAACGTCAAAGATAGTTCAACGCTGATCCCTGGACATGGCGGTTTGTTCGACCGTTTCGACGCATTGCTTGGCGCTGCATTGTTCATGTTGATCGTGGTTGTTGGCTTTAACGTGCCAGGGGTTGCTTTTTGAAGCGCGTCACGATTTTCGGCAGCACAGGTTCCATCGGTCAAAGCGCGCTTGATCTGATTGCGCGTGATCGCGACAATTATGACGTCGTTGCCTTGACCGGTGGCCGCAATATCAAAAAACTGGCAGCGGACGCGATCGCTTTGAATGCGCAAATTGCGGTCACCTGCCATGATGAACTGTTGCCCGCATTACGCGATTTGTTGGCAGGATCCACGGTCGAAGCCGCAAGCGGAGATGCCGCAATCGTAGAGGCCGCAAACAGGCCCGCCGATTGGACACTATCCGCAATTGTTGGTGCGGCAGGGTTATTGCCGGGCCTTAAGGCGCTTGAGCAGGGCAATACACTGGCCTTGGCCAACAAAGAATCTTTGGTCGCCGCTGGCCCGCTGTTGATGGACACTGCAGCCCTGCACGGCGCCACGATCCTGCCTGTCGACAGCGAACATTCTGCCGTTTTCCAAGCGCTTGTGGGCGAAGACATGACCGCCGTAGAACGGATCATCATCACCGCATCCGGCGGGGCGTTCCGCGACTGGCCCCTTGAGAAAATCGAGACTGCGACATTGGCGGATGCCTCTGCCCATCCCAATTGGGATATGGGGCAGCGGATTACCGTAGATAGCGCATCTATGTTTAACAAAGGCATGGAGCTAATTGAAACTAAAGAGTTTTTTGGAATTGATCCGGCGCGGATCGAGGTGCTCGTGCACCGTGAAAGCCTTGTGCATGCCCTTGTTGGGTTTACCGATGGGGCGTTGATGGCCCATGTCGGCCCGCCTGATATGCGTCACGCGATTGGCTATGCGCTGCATTGGCCAGACCGCGGACATGTGCCTGTCGAAAGGCTTGATCTGGCCAAGATCGGACAGCTTAGTTTTGAGGCACCGGACCCTGTGCGCTTTCCTGCCTTGCGGATTGCGGCGGATGTGATGGCCATGGGCGGACTTTCGGGAGCGGTGTTTAACGCGGCCAAAGAACGGGCACTTGATCTATTTATCGCGGGCAAAATCGGATTTTTGGACATGGCGTCCGTGGTCGATGCCACAATTAACACCATGTCGTCGCGTGATGGGCTGCAAAAAGCCCAAATTACCCTAGATGACGTGCTGCAAGCAGATGCTTTGGCGCGTATTCGCGCGGATGAAGCCGCAAAACTACGAGGATAAACCTTTGGATTTCACACAAATCTTGCCGTCGATGGGCAGCACGGCATTCACATTGGTGGCCTTTGTTTTGGCGCTGTCGATCATCGTCGCGATCCATGAATACGGCCATTACATCGTTGGGCGTTGGTGCGGTATCCACGCCGAAGTGTTCAGTCTTGGCATGGGACCCGTGTTGATGTCACGGGTGGACCGCCATGGCACGCGGTGGCAAGTCGCGGCGCTGCCGTTTGGCGGCTACGTGAAATTCTTGGGTGATGCGAATGCGGCGAGTGTCGGCGAAACGGGTGAAGTGACCGCCGCCGATAAACGCCGTTCGATGGCGGGCGCACCGCTCTGGGCGCGCACGCTGACGGTTTTGGCGGGACCTGTGTTCAACTTTATCCTTGCGGCGTTGATTTTCGCAGGCGGTGCGATGATCGCAGGGAGCCTTATGGACCCGCTTACGCTGGAAACTCAGCGGGAATTGCCTGCACCATTTGAAACGGAACTGCAGCCGGGCGATCAGCTGGTCGCGGTTGAAGGTGTGACCATGGGTGTCGGCAATCCAATTGTGGAAAACCTGCCGCGTCAGGCTGTTCTGAACTACGACATCATCCGTGATGGCCAAGCCATGACAGTGAAAGGGCCGTTCATGGTGCCGCCAGCTGTTGTTGGTGTGACGCCGCGATCGGCTGCCGATGATGCATCATTGCGCAAAGACGATGTGATATTGGCAGTTGATGGCGCGCCTGTTGTTGCATTCGGCCAGCTTATCGAAAAAGTGAAGGCCGCTGATGGTGCCGCGTTGAACCTGGATGTTTGGCGCGATGGCGAAATGCTTGAGGTCACGCTTGCGCCGCGTCGCGTTGATTTGCCGTTGGACGAGGGCGGTTTTGAAACACGTTGGTTGATTGGTGTGGCTGGTGGACCATTCTTTACCGCTGCGACTGAACAGCTGGGCCCATGGGAGGCGCTGACACGCGGTGCTGGCACACTATGGAAGGTGATTACATCGTCCTTGTCGGGGATGTGGCATATGGTGACGGGCCAGATTTCAACTTGTAACCTGTCCGGTCCCGTTGCGATCGCCCAAACAAGTGGGTCAATGGCATCGCAAGGCGCATCAGACTTCATATTCTTTCTGGGCATACTGTCGTCTGCCGTGGGCATGATTAACTTGTTCCCGATCCCTGTTTTGGATGGCGGTCACCTTGTGTTTCACGCTTATGAGGCTGTGTTCCGCCGGAAACCATCCGCACAGGCCTATAACGTTTTGATGCTGATGGGCTTGGCAATTATTGGGGCGGTCATGGTTTTCTCACTGCTCAACGATCTGGCGCTTTGCCCTTAAATAGGTCACGGCGCTGCCACATTTGCGCCATGATCTGCCGTCAGGTTGTTTGCAACTTAAACGGAGCGTTTTGACATGCAAACTCTTGGCGAAGGCTACAAAAGCATCTCTTTCTTGGTCGGCCTGAATGGTGATCGGCTGGTAATGGTCGGCGTAATGATCGCTGCTTTGTGGCTGCGATCGCATATCGCGCTGATCTAAGCTGTCATGACCGCCTATTGAGCCAAGCAAAAACGCGCCTAGTCAGGCGCGTTTGTTCGTTTTGACATCACCCCAAAGTCTAGATACTTCTGGGGGCACCGGGATGTCACAATAGGCGATACAAATGAACCGTGTCCAAACACGCGCTGCCGCGCAATCTGCTTCGCTCCTTCAACGTCTATTTTTCGTTTTATTTCTGGGGTTTGCAGCGATTTTTGCGACTCAAGCGATGTCCCAAAGCTTCGTTTTTAACGCGGTCCAAATCGACGGAAACCAGCGTGTAGAAGACGGAACCATCCTAACCTACGCGGGAATCACCCGTGGTCAGCCCACGTCGACGGCGCAATTAAACGATGCCGCGCAAAATCTTCGTGCGTCCGGATTGTTTGAAAGCGTTGAAATCACACCACGTGGCTCGCGTTTGGTGATTACGGTTGTTGAGCGCCCAACGGTGAACCGCATCAGCGTGGAAGGGAACACAAAAATCCGCGACGCTGAATTGCTTGCCGTTGTGCGCAGCCAAACCCGCCGCGTCTATACGCCAGAGCAGGCAGAGCTTGACACAGCGGCCATCACCGAAGTTTACGCCAGCAAAGGCCGCGTGAACGCGATTGTACGCCCCAGCATCATCCGCCGCGATGATAACCGCGTTGATTTGGTGTTCACTGTCGTGGAAGCAGGCGTGACGGAAATCGAGCGTATCTCTTTCATCGGCAACCGAACCTATTCAGACTGGCGTTTGCGCCGCGTTCTGGAAACCAAGCAGGCTGGTTTATTGCGGGCGATCATTTCGCGTGATACATTTGTTGAAGATCGTATCGCGTTTGATCGTCGCGCGTTGACTGATTTCTACCAGTCACGCGGCTATGTTGATTTTCAGGTTCAGAACGTCGATGTGGCGCTGACGCGCGAACGTGATGCTTATCTGGTGACCTTCAACATTCAAGAGGGCCAGCCATTCACCATCGGGAACGTGTCGCTGACCAGCGAAATCTCGGAAGCTGATACAAAACAATTTGAAGACGAATTGGCCCTGCGCCAAGGGGTGACCTATTCTCCAGCATTGATTGACCGCGAAATTGCGCGGCTGGAACGTTTGGCTCTGCGGCTTGGTCTGAACTTTGTGCAAGTTGATCCACGCATCACCCGTGACGACCGCGGTTTGGCATTAGATGTGGAATATGCCTTGGTGCGTGGCGAACGTATTTTCGTTGAACGTATCGACATCGAAGGTAATAACACCACGCTTGACCGCGTTGTGCGCAACCAATTCCGCACCGTTGAAGGCGACCCGTTTAACCCACGCGAAATTCGTGAAAGCGCGTCGCGTATCCGTGCGCTTGGTTTCTTCCAAAATGCAAATGTCGAAGCCCGCGAAGGATCAAGCCCGAGCAAGGTCGTGATCGACGTCGACGTGTTAGAAGGTAATACCGGCGCGTTGAAGTTTGGTGCGAACTTTAACAATGACACTGGTATCAATCTGGTCGGATCGTTTCAGCAATCGAACTTCTTGGGGCGCGGTCAAACTGTAACTGCGCAAATTTCAACCGCCGAAACCAACCGCGTTTTGTCCTTTGTATTCAGCGAGCCACAGCTTTTGGGCCGCGATCTTGGGTTTGGCTTGCGTCTGAACTATGCGGTCACTGACAACGAAAACGCGTTGTATGACACGGAAACTTTCTCGTTTAAGCCGTCCCTGACGTTCCCTGTCAGCGAAAATGGCCGCCTTCAGACGTTCTATGCCTATGAATATACCGACATTTCTGACGTAAGCGTCGACGCGAGCCAGCTAATCAAAGATGATGCTGCACTTGGTGGAATTGGCAGCTCTTCGCTTGGCTACAGCTACAGCTTTGATACACGCCGGACAGGGCTTAACCCCAATGCGGGTGTGTTTTTCCGGTTCGGCCAAGAGTTCGGGTTTGGCGATGCGCAATACGTGAAAACCACCGCGCTGGCGTCAGCCGAAACCAAAGTGTTGAACGAAGAAATCACGCTGCGTGCAACAGTCGAAGGCGGTCACCTGAACTATTCAAAGGGGCAAAGCCGGATTGTTGATCGCTTTACCCTTGGTAGCCGTTTAATGCGCGGGTTCGAAGCTGGCGGTGTTGGCCCGCGGGATGATGTGTCTGACGATGCTCTGGGTGGCAATATGTATGCCGTGGCTCGATTTGAAACAGAATTCCCACTTGGGTTGCCAAGCGAATACGGCATCACCGGTGGCGCGTTTGTCGATGTAGGCTCTGTTTGGGACATCGGGCGTGATCCTGCGGGAACTGCAGTATTGTATAACGACTTTACAGCGCGCGCGGTCGCGGGTGTGTCCGTGTTCTGGGACACGCCGCTTGGGCCATTGCGGTTCAACTTTAGCGAAGGTTTGGATGTGCAATCGCGCGACACGGTCAAAAACTTTGATGTGACCATCTCGACGCGTTTCTGATGCGCTGGCTTGTCCGTTTTTGCTTGGTCTTCTTGAGCTATGTGCCAATGGCGCAGGCCCAAGAACCTTTGACGTCGCACACGCCAAGCGGGTTTGTCGTCGTCATCGACACAGAGCGGTTGTTTCGCGGCACTTTGTTTGGGCAAAGGATTATTGCTGAGCTTGACCTGCGAGAAGCAGAGCTGCGCGCGGAAAACCAAAAAATCACCGAAGCCTTAACAGCAGAAGAAAAATCGCTGACAGAGCGCCGTTCAACAATGGATGCAGAGGTATTTCGCACCGAAGCCGCGGAATTCGATGCGCGGGTGCAGGGGATCCGCCGCAGCCGCGAAGCCGCATCCTCAAAATACGAAGCAGACCGCGTTGCGGCACCACGCCAGTTTCTCGTAGATGTCCGCAAAATTATTGGCAATTTGATGGTGGAGCGCGGTGCAGTCGCGATTTTGGACAAGCGCGGCGTTTTCCTAAGCCTTGATGCGATTGATATCACAGCGGATGCGATTGCGCGCATTGATGCGCAGCTTGGGGATGGAACACCACCTACCGAAAACTAGCCATTGCTTGCCCGACAAGAACTGGTTTGTTACTGAAGTTTAACAGATATTAAACAATGGACGCACTTATGACCGATACGCCAACAACCGCTGATATCAAGCTGATCCAAAAGATCATTCCACACCGTTATCCGTTTTTGCTGGTTGATAAGGTCCGTGATATTGACGGGATCAAATCCGCGGTTGGCATTAAAAACGTCACAATGAACGAGCCGCATTTCCAAGGTCATTTTCCAGAGAACCCAATCATGCCCGGCGTCACGATTGTCGAAGCCATGGCGCAAACGGCGGCCGTGATGGTGGGCACCAGCTTGGGGCTAACTGACGGGAACCTGAATGTGTATTTTATGGCCATCGACGGCTGTAAATTCCGGCGCATGGTTGTGCCGGGTGACGTTTTGGAAATGCACCTTGAAACCACGCGCGGCAAACCGGGTGGTAAAGTCTGGAAGTTCAAAGGCGTCGCAACAGTCGACGGTGAAATGGCCGCCGAGGCGGAATTCACAGCGATGATGGATCTGAAATCCTGATGTCAAACATCCACCCCTCTGCGGTTATCGAAACTGGCGCTGTCATTGGTGACGGGTGCCACATTGGGCCGTTCTGTGTGATCGGTCCCGAAGTGGTGTTGGGCGCGGGGGTGGTTTTGAAATCCCACGTGGTTGTTGCCGGTGATACGCATATCGGTGATGAAACCATCGTTTTCCCGTTTTCGGTGATTGGTGAAATTCCGCAAGACTTAAAGTTTGCAGGCGAAAAAACCGTGCTGCGCATTGGTGCACGCAACCGCATTCGGGAACATGTCACAATGAACACCGGCACTGCGGGTGGTGGCGGTGTGACCAAAATTGGCGATGACGGGATGTTTATGGCGGGCTGTCATATCGCTCATGACGCCCAAATCGGAAACCGCGTTGTTGTCGTGAACTCCACCGCAATTGCTGGCCACTGCATCATCGAGGATGATGTGATCATCGGCGGTTTGTGCGGCATTCATCAATTTGTGCGGATCGGGCAGGGCGCGATTATTGGCGCCTTGTCGATGGTGACCAATGATGTGGTGCCGCATGGTTTGGTGATGGGGCCGCGTGGGCAACTGGATGGGCTGAACCTTGTTGGGTTGAAACGCAAGGGTGTCGCGCGCAGTGACATTACGGCGCTTCGCGCCGCGTTCCAATGCCTCAAGGATGGCGAAGGCACGTTCCATGATCGCGCCGCACGTTTGGCCGATGACAGTGACAGCGCCTATGTCCAGCAAATGGTCGCGTTTATTTTGGGCGACACCGACCGCAATTTTCTGACGCCGCGCTAATGCTGGCGTTGATTGCTGGCACCGGCGGTTTGCCCCCCGCGATTTTGGCCCATCACCCTGATGCGCTTGTCTTCGGTCTGGACGGTTTTTCGCCTGAAGTACGGGTGGATCAGATGTTTCGCTTGGAACACCTTGGCAGCTTTTTGGCAGAGCTGACAGATCGCGGCGTGACGCAAGTTTGTTTTGCTGGTGCGGTCAAGCGCCCTCGGGTGGACCCAACCCAAGTCGATGTGGCCACAGTCCCCCTGATCCCTGTGATCAAGGCTGCGATGGCCAAGGGCGATGACGGCGCGTTGCGTGCGGTCATGCAAGTGTTCGAGGCGCATGGCCTACAAATGGTCGCGGCCCATGATTTGATGCCCAACCTCTTGCCTGCCGCGGGCGTGCCAACCAAGGCCAAGCCGAATGGCGACATGATGGCAGAGGCGGTTCTGGGTGAAAGTGTTGTTGCAAAGCTTGGCGCGTTGGATCGCGGACAGGCCTGTGTGATCTCGGGGGGGCAAATGCTGGCAGAAGAGGGGCCAGACGGCACGGATGCGATGTTGGCGACCTTTTCGACCGATAGCGGTATTCTATATAAGGCCCCGAAACCGACCCAAGATCGCCGTGCGGATCTGCCAGTGATCGGTGCTGGCACAGCACAGGCTGTCATCGACGCGGGCCTTGATGGCATTGTGATTGCCGCCGGTGGGGTCATGGTATTGGAATTTGATGTAGTGGTCAGCGCGCTGGACGCGGCGGGCAAGGTCCTTTGGATCCGGCCCCAGACGGAAAATTGATGCGGGTTTTTATCATCGCAGGCGAAGCATCGGGTGATAAGTTGGGTGCTGCTGTAATGGATGGCTTGGCCCAGCTGACCGGCGACGTGACATTCGATGGAGTTGGCGGGCCACTGATGGCTGCCCAAGGACTAGACAACCGCTTTGCCATGGATGAATTGTCTCTCATGGGGCTGGCCGAGATTTTACCGAAATACCGCGCGCTGAAAGCCCGTGTGCATGAAATGGCGCAGGCTGTTTTGGATACGCGACCCGACGTGTTGATCACGATCGACAGCCCCGATTTTTGTTTGCGTGTGGCGAAGCTTGTCAAAGCCCAAAGCGATATCCGCTGTGTACATTATGTGGCCCCAACCGTCTGGGCTTGGCGACCCAAACGCGCGGCAAAGATGGCGCAGCACATCGATCAGGTCCTCGCGCTCTTTCCGTTCGAGCCACCGTTGATGGAAGCCGCAGGCATGCGGTGTGATTTCGTCGGGCATCCGGTGGTCACGGATGTTTTGGCCGCGCCCCAGAACGTCGTGGAGTGGGATGAGGATAGCCCGTTGATCATGTTGCTGCCGGGCAGTAGGCGCGGCGAAATCGCACGGCTGCTGCCACGGTTTGGGCAAGTCGCGAAGCTGATCCAAAGCGCGCGACCTGATGTCCGGTTTGCTTTGCCGACCACTACCAATGTCTATGACGCGGTCAAGACGGGTGTTGCCGATTGGGATGTGAACGTAGAGATCTTGCAGGCCGAACAGGTGGAACGAAAACGTGGGTTGTTCGCGGCGGCCGATGTGGCGCTGGCGGCGTCCGGCACTGTTTCGTTGGAATTGGCGGCCAATAATACCCCGATGGTTATTGCCTATGATATGGCATGGCTCAGCCGTGTGATTATCAGCCGGATGTTGCTTGTGGACACGGTCACCTTGGTCAATTTGGTCAGCGACACCCGCGTGATCCCAGAGTTTATCGGCAAGAATTGCGTTCCGGAGCCTATCGCTGCGGCGGTCCTTGGCGTGTTGGATGATCCCAGCGCGCAGCACAATGCGATGAATGTCACGATGGACCGTTTGGGACGCGGTGGCGCTGCCCCCGGTTTGCGGGCTGCTAGGGCCGTTTTAGACGGGCTACAAGACGCCCATCAAGGATAAGCAATCCAACCGCAAGCAAGCCAAACCCGATGTAGGCCCGCAGCGGCAATGCTTCACCCAACACAACAGCGCCTAGCACAATGGCAACAGGCGCGACGGTCAATGTGCACAGCATCAGATTGCCCGATCCCGCCAGTTGCAAAACGCGGTAATACAACAAATAGGCCACGGCAGTCGCCGCAATTGCGTAATAGGCAATCGCGGCCCATGTGCGTGGTTCGAGCGATAGCGTGATCGGTCCTTCGATGATCCACGCCATCGGAATCATAACGATGCTTGCGCCTGTGACCATGCCCGCAGCTGCAATCTGCGGGGGCAGATGCGACAGGCTTTTACGTGCCCATACGCCGGCCAAGGCATAAGAAACGGTGCCGCCAATAACGGCGAGTTGCCCAAGGCTGCGCAGGTCAAACTGCGCAAGCGATGACAGCCCGATGGCTGTCGCAACACCGAAAAAACCGAAGGTGACGCCGATCGCCTTGCGGGCAGATAGGCGTTCATCACTAAAGAAAATCGCCGCAGCAATGACGCCGAAAATGGCTGTGGCTGCGTTCAGGATTGATGTCAGGCCGCTTTCAATATGCAATTGACCCCATGCCATCAGCGAAAACGGGATCACATTGTTCAGGATGCCCATGCCAAGGAATGCGGCCCAAACCCGCCAACCTTGCGGAACGGGCAGGCGGCGCAGCGCGACATAGCCCCAAAGGATCAGCATCGCCCAACCCGTGCGGTGGGCCACGGTGGTCAACGGTCCGATTTTGTCCAAAGCAATGCGCACCGACAAAAACGATCCACCCCAAAGGAGCGAAAGGATCATCAACATTATCCAGCTTTGTGTCGTTAGCGTTTTTTGTGTTTGGGTCATGGGAAACTTGTCGCTGGCAAAGAAGGCATACACAACCCGTATCTTGCGCAACAAAAAAGCCCCGCCGGTAAGGGCGGGGCTTAATTTATTCAGTTTTGCGAAGGCTTAGAACGTGTAGGCGACTTTCAGACCAACCGCGATTGCGGAGTTGTTCGAAAAGTCAGCGCCAATGGTTTCGGTTGTCGCATCGCCAGGCATAACGTAACGCACGCCGCCAGTCAGTTCGACACCATTGGCCAGCGTGTATGTCCCACCCAAGCCAATGCTCATATTACCGTCCGTTGGCGCCAGGTTGCTGGCAAGTCCGCCTTGTGCCTTTTCATAGCCAATAGAAAGTGCACCAGAGAAAGTGTCAGAGAATTTGCGCCCAACGCCTAAAGAGTAGGTGGTTGTGTCTTGGTCGTAAGAGACCAAATCACCTGCAGCTGCATCATGGATGACGGCTTCGGACCAAGCGACGTGACGAATTGAACCAAATACAAGCGTGTCAGCGGCGACACCTGACTGGAAATCTAGATTCCAAGAAGATGGCATTTCAACAGTAAGATCACCAAAGCCGCCAGCGCCGTCGCCATCAAGCTCTAGATCAATTCCACTCGCATAGGTCAATGCAACGCGCAACGCGATGTCTTTGCGTTCATAAGCCGCGCCAGCAACGTAGCCGTAGCCTGAACCTGGCTGGTATGTCGACATATAGGCTGCGGGTGCTGTAATAGTAACATTACCTGCAGCTTGTAGCGCGCGTGGACCAAAGTGGACGCTAAAATTATCATTGAACTTGTAGCGCCCGAGAACGGTCAAAGATTTTGATGTAACTTGTGCATTCGTGCCAACCAAAGGGTAGCCCGCTTGCTCATATGACACATCAGCACCAAATGGTTGGTCGACGATGAATGCCAATGATACCTTATCGTCGACATCCATTTTGTAAGCACCGCCGAAAGAGCCGTATGCGGGTGCAATGTTGCCGGAATCTGCAAACCCCATGAACACGCCGGTGACCGATGGTATCACATGGCCATAGCTCAGCTCGACATAGCGGCCATCTTCAAAAATCGCGCCAATGCTCTGACCTGAACGGTCAAGTCCGCCGGCGTTAGCGGCGGTTGTGGTCAGCATCAAGGCTGTACCAAGCGTCGTTAGTTTTTTTCATGTCTCCATCCCTGTCATGAAAAGTTTTATTCGTATGACCGTAGGAATGGCGCGCCGATTCCGTCAATTAATGACGCCGCGTCATAAACTCAATCACGCTGGTAACGTCACAAATTTACACTGGTTTGGGGGGCGTTTGGGCCTGACCGAAGCGTATATTGATATAATTGGCCGCGAAAATGGTGATCCCACCGACAATCACCCAGATATCGACAGCTTCTGAATACAGTATGAATCCGACCACAGCGATGATGGGTAGGCGGGTGAAGTCGATGGGCATCACCACCGTCGCGGGGGCCAATGACAGTGCGGTCGTCAGGCAGAAATGCGCGGTCAATCCGGCAAGCCCAATGAGCAGCACCCAAGGCAAGGTGGCCATCGTGGGCAAGGCGATGTCGCCGTCAATTCCGGCGCAGACAAGGCCAAAGATGGCCTGCATTGCTGTCAAATAAAACAGAATGCACGTGATCGACTGTGTACGTGTCAATTTGCGGGTGAAGATCGCGGAAAATGCAAATCCGATAGCGCAAAGCGCGGCGCAGACCAACCCGATATTGATCGGTGTCATTCCGGGCCGTGCGACGATCAAAATGCCGAGGAAGCCCAGTAATGCTGCCACTGCGCCGATTTTTGAAATGCGTTCCTGTAACAGGAGTGGTGATAGCAAAATAACCCAGACAGGGGTTGTGAATTCAAGGGCGAAGACCTGCGCTAGCGGGATCACTGTAATGGCGAAAAACCACAAGTTTTGACCCGCGAAATGGGCGATATTGCGCATGAAATGTAACGGAAGTTGCTGTCGGTTAATGTCCCCCAGCGTGCCCATGATGCGCGCGACGATTAAGACGATGATCAACCCGAAAACAGACCGATAGAGCATGATTTCAAACGTATCGAGATCAAGCGCCGCTGCGCGGCCTGCAATTGCCATACATGTAAATGCAATGATCGCGCCGCTCATCCAGAGTGCCGCCAAAAGGGTCGGGTGCATGGCCTGTCTCCTTTACGGATGCTGTGCCGTTTTACCCTAGTGTCCCGAATGTCGGAACGAAAGCACCATGTCCACCTACCGCGGTTGAACGGTGCAACACCCTGTTAGGATCAAAGGAGACTGACCGCGCTGTGTAAGAACCGTCGCTTGCAACGTTTGGTTTTTGCAGGAGGATGTCGTTGTTACCACAATCGCGGAATCGCGCGGGCCTATCAAAGTCAGCGTGCGCGTGTGATCCGCGTTGAGCGCTGTGTCATCCTGCATCACGGTCATCTGTGACGTCCGATCAAACTGAAACGTCGCGGTTTCAGCGGATATCTGTAAATCCCATGCAGGGTCTTGGCCTGAACAGGTCAGGTCCTGCGCCCATCCAGCATGAGGAAGGGCGCATAAGTATATGATAAGTGGTCTTATTCCCACTCAATCGTGCCCGGAGGTTTGGATGTAATGTCATAGGTTACGCGGTTGATGCCTTGGACTTCATTGATGATCCGCGTGGCGGTTTCACCAAGGAATTCATGGCTGAACGGATAGTAATCCGCCGTCATGCCATCGACCGAATTGACCGCACGCAGGGCGCAGGCAAAATCATAGGTCCGGCCATCGCCCATCACGCCAACGGTGCGCACAGGCAGGATCGCGACAAAGGCTTGCCAGATTTCATCGTACAGCCCGTGTTTGCGGATCTGATCGATGTAAACCGCATCGGCCTTGCGCAAAATATCAAGTTTTTCACGGGTGATTTCACCAGGGCAGCGGATCGCAAGACCCGGGCCAGGGAACGGATGCCGACCAATAAACGAAGCGGGCAGGCCCAGTTCATGGCCTAATGCGCGAACCTCGTCTTTGAACAGCTCGCGCAGCGGTTCGACGAGTTTCAGGCCCATCTTTTCTGGCAGGCCGCCTACGTTGTGGTGGCTTTTGATCGTCACCGATGGGCCGCCGGAAAACGACACGGATTCAATGACATCGGGGTAAAGCGTGCCTTGGGCAAGGAACTCTGCACCCTCAATCGTATTCGCGTGTTTCTGGAACACGTCGATGAACAAACGACCGATGATCTTCCGCTTGGTTTCGGGGTCGGATTGCCCCTCTAGCTCGCCCAAGAACAGTTCCTGCTCATCGGCATAGATCAACGGAATGTTATAATTGTCGCGAAACATGGTAAGGACTTCGTCCGCCTCATTCTGGCGCAGCAAGCCGTTGTTCACAAACACACAAGTCAGCTGATCACCAATCGCTTCGTGGATCAGAACCGCGGC
The DNA here is from genome assembly GCA_964022435.1 of uncultured Roseobacteraceae bacterium. Classification (GTDB taxonomy): domain Bacteria; phylum Pseudomonadota; class Alphaproteobacteria; order Rhodobacterales; family Rhodobacteraceae; genus Yoonia. The sequence goes on from CAXIAL010000013.1 coordinate 52,339, forward strand.
AACAGAGCTGTCGACGCCGCCGGACAACCCGCAAATCACCTGTTTGTCGCCAACCTGTTCACGGATCGCCGCAATCGCCTGTTCGCGGTACGCAGACATGGTCCAATCGCCGGTGAAACCAGCCAATTTCACGAAGTTTTCATAAAGCTTGGCGCCGTTTGGCGTATGGTGCACCTCTGGGTGGAATTGCACAGCGTAGAAATTGCGCGACACATCAGCGGTGATCGCAAATGGTGCGTTGGGGGAGGTGCCGTAGACCTCGAACCCGGGGGCGATGGCGCTGACGTGGTCGCCGTGGCTCATCCAGACTTGTTCAGTTTCATCCGCAAACCAACCATCAAGCAATGGCAGTGTGTTGACCGGCGTTACGAAGGCGCGTCCGAATTCGGCGGTGCCGTGTCCGCGGTCAACCTGACCACCCAGCTGCTGCATCATCGTCTGCTGACCATAACAGATGCCCAAAATCGGCACGCCCATGTCGAACACCGATTGTGGTGCGCGGGGCGATCCTTCGCGGGTGACGCTATCGGGGCCACCGGAAAAGATGACCGCCTTGGGTGCAAAGGCGGTCAAAAACGCGTCGTCGACAACCTGATAGGGGTGAATTTCGCAGTAGACGTTGAGTTCCCGCAAACGGCGCGCAATCAGCTGCGTCACTTGGGACCCGAAGTCGATGATTAAAAGGCGTTGGTGTGCTTGAATATCCATGGCGCGTTTTACCCCTGACTTGTGATGATGTGCAAGACCAGCGGATGTCGCTTTTACGCCCACAGCGCCGTTAATTTCCCTAGATGCCGCTGCCGAGTTGGGTATCACCGTTCCAACACTCGCATTTTAAGGAATCGCACATGACCGATGCAGCCGCAAAACCAGCCCGTCGCGCTCGTGGAGGCGGCGGTGCAGCCCGTCGCGCAGAACGCACAGCCGTAAGCGTCGAGACGGCAAAATATATCGAACGCAATGTGCCAAACTATGAAGTGTTGGATGATGCCGCGCTCGATTTGATCGAAAAGAATGCGGAAACGGTATTGGCTGAAATTGGTGTCGCTTTTGTCGATAACCCAGAAGCGTTGGGACGTTGGAAAGCCGCTGGCGCAGAGGTTGAGGGCGAGCGTGTCCGCATTCCGCGCGGTTTGGCGCGCAATCTGTGTTCCACAGCGCCCGCAACATTCACGCAATGTGCGCGCAACCCTGAACGGAATGTGGAAATTGGCGGCAAGAACCTTGTGCTTGCGCCTGTTTACGGCCCGCCATTTGTGCGCGATGCCGAGGGTGGTCGCCGCTATGCGACGATGGCCGATTTCGAAAAATTCGTGAAGCTTGGTTACATGTCCAAATGGCTGCACCATTCCGGTGGCACGGTTTGTGAACCGACAGACGTGCCCGTGAATAAACGTCATCTCGATATGTTGCTCGCCCATATGACTCTGTCGGATAAGCCGTTCATGGGATCTGTTACTGAACCTTCCCGCGCCCAAGACAGCATTGATATGTGCAACATCTTGTTCGGCGAAGAATTTGTGCAGAACAACACCGTCATGACGTCGCTAATCAACATCAACAGCCCGCTTACATTCGACAGCATCATGATGGGCGCGCTCGAAGTGTTTGCGAAAAACAACCAAGCCTCCATCGTGTCACCATTTATCGTTGGCGGGGCCATGGCGCCTGTGTCTGTGATGGGCACGTTGACCCAAGTTTTCGCCGAAGTGCTGGCTGGCATCGCTTATTCGCAAATTATCCGGCCCGGTTCCCCTGTGATCATGGGCACCTTTGTGTCGTCGATCGACATGAACTCTGGTGCGCCGACATTCGGCACACCAGAGGCATCACATGTAACCTATGGGGCAGGGCAGCTGGCACGGCGTTTGGGCGTGCCCTACCGCTCTGCCGGATCATTCTGCGGGTCCAAATTGCCGGATGCACAGGCCGCCTATGAAACTACGAACAGCCTGAACATGGGGCTTTTGTCCGGCGTGAACTTCATGCTGCATTCCTGTGGTTGGCTGGAAGGCGGGCTTGTCGCGTCATTCGAGAAATTCGTGATGGACGCCGATCAGCTGGGCACATTGCACCACTTTGCCCGCGGTGTGGACACTTCTGAGAACGCGCAGGCCATGGACGCAATTGCCGAGGTTGGGCCCGGTGGGCACTATCTGGGCTGTGCGCATACCCAAGCGAATTTCAAAACAGCATTTTGGCGATCTGATCTGCTGGACTACAAACCGTTCGAGACCTGGGAAGAAGAGGGCGCACGCGATACTCAAGCCCTTGCCACAGCCCGTGTGAAGAAAATGATCGACACATATCAGCAGCCCGCGCTTGACCCAGAAATCGAAGCAAAGTTGCGCGCCTATGTCGCTGACAAGAAAGCGAGCATGCCGGACGCCTTTATGTAGGACGGCTGGTCGCGCGCATTGTTTCCGTTTCGGCAATAATTGCGATCAAAACATCAACATGGCGGGCGACTGAATATGTCGCCTGCTTTCGCGCGCTCTGCATTGATGGCTTGTTCCAGATCCAACAACAGGATCAATGCGAAAACTGGACGCGGCGGGTGTTCTGTATTGAGCAAACGCCGCAAATGTGCCCCCCGACGGTAGTCATCCAAGCCAAATCGCGCCGCTTTAATGAGTAGTTTAGGTCGATTGAGTTGATGAACCCTTGTTTGAATATCCAGCATTGTCAGTTCCCTTTTTGCTACGTTGGAATGACATTGGCATGGGTGCGCGTGGTGTTGCGAAGG
>CAXIAL010000014.1:0-51432 GCA_964022435.1 uncultured Roseobacteraceae bacterium
TGACGAATCATATAAACCTTAGGCTTCTATGAGACTACTACTGTATCAGCAGTGGTCTTATCAGCCTTGGCTTCCATCTTATTGGTGGTTTGTAGCCAGAGCCGACGATCAACTTCCTTGCGGCCAGTGTCAGCCAAGAAGGAGTTCATGTCACCCTTGGTCGTTGTACGATGCTCACCGTAGCACTTGGCTTGGACAGCCCAGATAAGTCCCTCGTTATCCCTAAAAACGAGGTCAGTCCCTAAGTCCTGTCGTTGCCACTTGTTTGGGTATTCATCCCAGAGCCAAACTTTGTCTATGGACCGTGACCACTCAGGATCATTCTCAAGGAACCACTTGCAGAAGACTTCAAAGGGTTTGCCAGCACCTTGTTCGCCAAAATCTAGTCGTAATGAGGCAATGAAATCGTCAAAAGTGGCCATCGTAATCCCTATCCAATGGCTCAAATAAACCTCAGGGATGAAGGCTTGTCTAGCAAACGATGGTATTACGGGGAATTAGGTTGGCCTTACATCGGACCAATTTGATAGGCTTGAGAGGTTGGTTAGGCGACAAGTAATACCGTCCAGGCCCCACACCCTCAAACAATCTTATAAGTGTTGTTACCGACAGTCTTACATTTGGGGCAGGTATACCTTCGCCGAACATCATGTGCGGTAGCATCTTCATCGACAACCAGAAGTAGGTTTGCCACCTCAAGGACAGCATTATGCTGACACACGGCACATGTGATGCTCAGGCTGCTATCTGGGATGGTGTTGAGCTTGGTCATCTTGGCAATCAGAGCGATACGATCAGGAGGCTAATGGAGATATTCATTAACGCTGCCAGTGTCAGAACCGTACCCCCGACACGCAATGGCATGTTGAACTCCAAGAAGCCGAAGCAAATGCCATGCATCAACCTACCTACCAGCAATAACAGGCCTGTAATGTGTAACCGCATATCTGAGAGGTCACCGACTTCGGCTAGATACATCATCACCAATACCATCGGAACATACTCGACAAAGTTGCCATGCGCCCTGACAGACCGTTCTAAAGCCTTTTCACCGTAGTTGTTAAAGGCCAGCCAGCGAAGAGGAGTTACGCCTCTAAGGGCAATCACACGGGCTGACAGCACGATGAAGAACATTCCTAAAAGAGCGGCATAAAGTGCAGTTACCATTGCGTTAATCCCTTGGCTGTACACCTGAAGGCTATGCTCGATGGCGATGCTGAGCAACACGTAATCATGACACGAACTTGGAGATATACTTGTACTCGAACATGACGGCCCCACCCCATAGTCCAGAAAACATGAGTTTTTCGCTTCACTGCCTTTGTTAAGTTAAAATGGCTGATCTCCAGTCTAGGGGCTAAACAATGGAGACGGCAGAAACCTGTGTCTAGGACTAGAGATGTAAACTAACCTAGCATTATATATACTTCATTTAGCTATTATAGGTTTGCCTTACACCATATGTAGTATTGCCTATGGTTTGACATGTACACGCTCTATTGGCACATGATGTGTAACCTTTGCATACTCCAAGTAATGCGTGAGCAACGGTGACAGTAGCAAAACACCTTTGGCATACTTCAGACCATTACTTTGAGACAGGACGCCTTTAGCCACACAGTCATCCAGCCACGCTATAATGCGAGTACTTGTGCCTCGACGGTGTAAGTCATCCTGACGCCTAGAATACACCGCAACATCCATGTGGTTATTGTAGGCCGAAACCAGCGCCCCAGCGAAAGCCTGATGGACATGACCGTTTATGCTTGTCCTACTATGAGACAGGATGCCTAGAGAGCGAAGTAATCCAACTGCCGTGCTGACCTGCTCGTTAAACACAGGGTCGTTGCTGGCAATACGGGCCTTGGCGGTTTGGATAAGCTCAACAATGTCCATCACGCTACTCCGTGCCACTAAAGCTAGTGAAGAATGAACTGCCAAGCTGTTCAATGCTGGCGATCATCCAACGGTGAACTTCAAGCATGTGATACAGGTCAGGGTTAGTGCGTCGTAACTGGATGAACGACTCAAAAGTCAGTGGCTCTTCAAGCATATAAGCGCTCCTTTCGGTGATATTGATGTGATGGATGCAAAGCATGAGGCACACGTGCCGCTAAATCGAAGCTGCTTTACTATGGATAGTTATACCACATAACGTCTCGAAAGTACACCAATGTGTTATATTATAACACTCACAAATCTAATGACTTGGGTGGGGAAGTTCAGTTCAATTCACCTACGTAGATGACGCAACAGGGGTTGGCGGCTGCTTTACGTCATTCGCAAGAAGTCGGACTGAGGTCAGATATCCATAGGATGATATTAAATCCACCAAATCATGAAATCATTATCTGGGTACAAACTGGGTACAAACCCGGAAACATATCATCCTAACTGACTGAAATTAAACAATAAGTTAGGGTATGGCGGAGACGAAGGGATTCGAACCCTCGAGACCCTTCCGGGCCTACTCCCTTAGCAGGGGAGCGCCTTCGACCACTCGGCCACGTCTCCGCTGACCCGTTTAGCGATAGGTTTCGGGGGGAGCAAGAGGCAAACGACTAGAAATAACTCCAGACAAAGGCAGCCGGCGCATTCCTTGCTATTGTTGGCTGTTCTGGACGCAGGGCGCGATTGCGCGCATCAACATCGAAGACGTATCCAACAGATTGAATGCGCCCAAACGCGGGCGCACCCATTGTTTTAGGCTTGCCGTTCATGTTGGTCAGTTTGAGTGTTTATGCGTTGCTCGTTTAAGTATTAAACAAGAAATGCAGCACGTCGCCGTCTTTGACGATGTATGACTTGCCTTCGGCGCGCATCTTGCCTGCCTCTTTCGACGGCTGCTCGCCACCCAGCGTCACAAAATCATCATAGGCAATCGTTTCGGCGCGGATGAACCCACGCTCAAAATCGCCGTGAATGACGCCCGCGGCTTGGGGGGCGGATGTGCCCTCGCGGATCGTCCACGCGCGGGCCTCTTTTGGACCTACGGTGAAATAGGTTTGCAGGTGCAACAGTTCGTAGCCAGCACGGATCAAACGATCCAGACCCGCTTCTTCCAGACCCATTTCGCCAAGGAACATTTCTGCCTCGTCGGCTTCCAGCTGGCTGATCTCTTCCTCGATCCGCGCTGAAATCACCACATGGGAATTACCTTGAGCGGCCGCCATTTCGCCGACCCGCGCGGATTGGCTGTTGCCGTCCTTGGCGCTGTCTTCTTCGACGTTACAAACATAAAGCACGGGTTTTGTCGTCAAAAGCTGCAGCATCTTCCACTGCTTTTGATCATCGGCATCTACCTCGCAGGTGCGCGCAGGCTTGCCATCTTCAATCGCGGCTTTCGCGATTTCCAACAGACGGACCTGATCAACGGCATCCTTGTCACCCCCACGGACCTTGCGGACCAAATTGGCCAGACGCTTTTCAATGCTATCCAGATCGGCAAGCATCAATTCGGTCTCAATCACCTCGGCATCCTCAACCGGATCAACGCGGCCTTCTACGTGGGTGATGTCGTCATCTTCAAAGCAACGCAGCACATGGGCAATCGCGTCGCATTCGCGGATATTGGCAAGGAACTGGTTGCCTAGGCCTTCGCCCTTGGACGCGCCTTTGACCAGACCCGCAATATCAACGAACGTCATGCGCGTCGGAATGATCTGCTTGGACCCAGCAATGCCCGCCAATGTATCAAGACGCGCATCGGGCACGCCTACATCGCCGACATTGGGTTCAATCGTGCAAAACGGGAAATTCGCGGCCTGTGCGGCGGCGGTTTTGGTCAGCGCATTAAACAGTGTTGATTTACCCACGTTCGGCAAACCGACGATACCCATTTTAAAACCCATGACGCACTCTCCTATCTGGTTGCACGCTTACTAAGAGCCATTGGGCATTTGCGCAATGGGGCATTGATTTATCCGCATCTATGCCGCAAAACGATCCAGCTATATAAGGGGACCGCCATGAGCCGCATCGATGCCAAATTCGCAGAACTGAACGCCGCAGGGAAAAAGGCGTTTGTGGCCTATGTTATGGCGGGCGACCCTGATTACGACACTGGGCTAGAAGTGGTCAAAGGCCTGCCGGCCGCTGGCGTCGACATCATCGAACTTGGTTTGCCGTTCACCGACCCAATGGCCGATGGTTCCACCATCCAATTGGCGGGGCAGCGTGCGCTGGAATCCGACATGGACCTGCAAAAGACCCTGCAATACGCCCGCGAGTTGCGTAAAACCGACGATACGACGCCGATTGTGCTGATGGGCTATTACAACCCGATCTATTCGCGCGGAGTCGACACGTTTTTGGTCGAGGCCAAGGAGGCAGGAATCGATGGGCTGATCATCGTGGATCTGCCGCCCGAAGAAGACGAAGAACTGTGCATTCCGGCCCAAGCCGCTGGCATTAACTTCATCCGCCTCGCGACCCCAACAACCGATGACAAACGCCTGCCCAAGGTGCTGCAAAACACATCTGGTTTTGTTTATTATGTTTCGGTCACTGGCATTACAGGCGCTGCTGCGGCGCAATCAGCTGAGGTCGCGCCAGAGGTTGCCCGTATCAAAGCCCAAACAGACCTGCCTGTCATCGTGGGCTTTGGCATCAAAACACCAGAAGCCGCGCAAGACATCGCATCCATCGCCGACGGCGCGGTCGTTGGTTCTGCCATCGTCGAGAAAATCGGCGCAGGTGAAAGCGTGGCTGACGTGTTGGCCTTCGTCAAATCTCTCGCAGACGGCACGCACCGCGGGTAACCCCGCCTCGCATTTTCCGAAAATACTCCCGCCGGAGGCTCCGCCCCCTCGGCTTGCGCGAACCCGCGTGAATTGGTAACATATTTATACCAATTTTAACTACTGGGGTTGTCATGCCAACTATCACGAACATTGCCGACCTCAAGCGGATCTACAAACGCCGCACGCCCAAGATGTTCTATGACTACGCCGAAAGCGGCAGCTGGACGGAACAAACCTTCCGCGAAAACACGTCTGATTTCGATAAAATCCGCCTGCGCCAACGGGTCGCCGTCGACATGACGGGCCGCAGCACCGCGTCGCAAATGATCGGCGAAGATGTGGCCATGCCCGTGGCCCTCGCCCCTGTCGGGCTGACAGGCATGCAAAACGCGGACGGGGAAATCAAAGCCGCGAAAGCCGCCGAAAAATTCGGCGTGCCTTTCTCGCTTTCAACCATGTCGATCTGTTCGATCGAGGACGTGGCCGAACACACGACAAAACCGTTCTGGTTCTAAGTCTACACGCTCAAAGACGACGATTTCATGCGCCGCCTTTTGGACCGCGCTCGCGATGCGGGTTGCACGACCATCGTCATCACGCTTGATTTGCAAGTCTTGGGCCAACGCCACAAAGACCTCAAAAACGGGCTGTCCGCCCCGCCCAAATTGACCCCTGCAACCATTGCCAACCTTGCGACGAAATGGACATGGGGTTTGGAAATGCTGCATACCAAGCGCCGGTTCTTTGGCAATATTGTGGGGCACACCAAAGGCATTGAAGACCCTGCATCATTGAGCGCTTGGACGGCGGAAGCTTTTGACCAAGCCCTTGATTGGGATCGCGTCGCGCAACTGATCAAGATGTGGGACGGTAAGGTGATCCTGAAGGGTATCCTTGATGCCGAGGATGCAAAAAAGGCAGCTGATCTGGGTGCAGATGCGATCATCGTGTCGAACCACGGCGGGCGACAGCTTGATGGAGCGCTGTCATCCATCCGCGCCCTGCCCGCGATTTTGGACGCCGTTGGCGACAAGATCGAGGTGCATCTCGATAGCGGCATCCGGTCTGGCCAAGACGTGCTCAAGGCGCTCGCGATGGGGGCCACGGGCACCTATATCGGCCGTGCCTATACCTACGGGCTGGGGGCAATGGGCGAGGCCGGCGTGACCAAGGCGCTCGAGGTCATTCACAAAGAACTCGACCTTTCCATGGCGCTATGCGGGCGCACGGACGTCACCACGCTGGACCGCGACGTTCTGCTGGTGCCGCGCAATTTCGAAGGCGACTGGGCCTAACCTTTTCCGTCCAATCGCGGCATGGATGCAAGCCGCAATGATAACGGCACTGCCATCAGGATCAGCACGGCAACGGCCGCAAATGCGACCCGCAAGCCGAAGGCTTCGGACATCAGCCCCATCAACATCGGCGCGAAAAAGAAGCCGGAAAAGCCCATCACTGCCGCCTTGCTGATCGCGTCCGTGCGCAGATGCGCGGGCACCACCCTGCCCACAATCGCCAGCCCCAATGGGCCGATCACAGACACGCCCAGCCCCAAGATCCCGAACCCGATATAGGCGCCCATTGGCGCCGTCGCAGTGGCCGCAACGATTGCGCCTGCCGCAGAAATCAGGGACGCCAAAATGATCTGATTGCGGTCGCGCATTCGTTCCGAAATCGCTTGGCCCGAAAACCGTCCAAAGGCCATGGTGAAGCCCAGCATCGCTGGCCCGAGCGCCCCCTCTGCCGCACCCCCGCCCAATGTGCGTTCGATATGCAACGCGGACCATGCCTCGACCGTGGCTTCTGACATGAAGGCAACCAGAACAATCGCACCGGCCGACACCACAGGCCAGAACGGATAGCCGGCGGGTGTGTTGTCATCAACGACAACCTCCGCGATCTGCATCTGCACGAAAGGAACCAGCAAAAGACAAATCACGCCGATAGATGCCACCACCAGAGCCGGCTGCAAACCTGCCTCTCTTGCGAGGCCCGTCAGCAGCGCGGATGTGCCGTAAGCCATCGAAAACATCGCGTGGTTTGCATTCATCAGTGGGCGGTTGTGTTCGGCCTCAAGCTCTGAGACCCGCGCATTCATCACCACATCGAGTAAGCCAGACGCCGCGCCCACCAAGCCCATAGCAATGGCAAACGCGATGGGCCATGTCATTTGCACCGGCAACAACCACGCCACCGCCAACAACACGACACCGATTTGCATAGATCTGTTGCCCAACAACCTATCCGCCTTTGGCGCCAACCACATCGATGACACCAACCCTGTTGCAGAGCCCAACAGCAACACACCAAACAAAGCGTCATTCGCGCCCAGTTGATGTTTGATCACAGGCACATAGGCGGCAAAGCAACCCCAGAACAAGCCCACCACAACAAATGCGGTTGCGGGTCTACGAGAGATATAAAGGGCGTTCAAAACTGACATGGTGATTGCGTGAACCAGAAGTCAGCCCAAAGCAAGTTTCAATCGCACCTATGTCGCCACATCCTTCAGGATGACGGGAGTTACATAAACGACATCATCTCCCACGCTGACCATCACGTCGCCGTCTTGGATGCTAACCTGCATCAGCATCGACCGGTTCGCCATATTGGCAAGCGCCGCCGTGTCCTGCTCTGCGAGGGTAGCCACGTGTAAATTGTCAAAACGCGTTGTGCTGTTTTTAGTTTTTTCCCACCACATGTCAGCCGTGTTGCCGCCGTAGGAATAGACACGCACCTGCTTTGCTTTCCCGCAGGATTGACGCACGACCTTTTCGCTTGGCAAGCCCAGCGCGATCCACAAATCCAACTCGCCGCTCAGGCTCTTTTGCCAAATATCGGGTTCATCATCTGTCGACAGCCCCTTGGTCAATTCCAAATGTTCATGGGCGTTCAATGCAAATGCCAATAGCCGTACCATCAAACGTTCATCAGTCTCTGATGGGTGTTTGGCGACCGTCAGCTTATGGGTGTCATAATAATGACGATCCATATCCGACACAGAAAGTTCAACTTTATAGATTGTCGCTTTTTGCGCCATGATCTGTCCCAGCATATGAATGTGAGAACTGCCTAAGCCCTTGCGACAAGGAGCGAAAGCACAAAATCATGGCGATCCCGGGAGGACTCGAACCCCCAACCCCCTGATTAGAAGTCAGGTGCTCTATCCAGTTGAGCTACGGGACCGCTGCCCTTTGTTAGCCGCTTGCAAATGGTGGCGCAATGGCGAAACCGAGGGATTATTGAAGAGCGGCCACCGCAATCGCCGCCATTTCCATGATCGCATCACGGCTATCGGCCACGGCGATGAAACGTGCGTTGTGGCAGAATTTTGCGCCCTTCACACCTGTCGCGGCTTCCAGATCAGCGTCCGTTAAACCGGCCCATTGTTTCGGTAAATCTGCGCGCTGATCAAATGTTTCATGCGACAGTTTGATTCCGTTCAATGTCCAATCATCGCCGCGCGGTGTGACCATGAACATGATATGGTCCGCGCCGACCTCGTCCAAGGCCGACCGGAACGGCATGCCCATCGGCAGCTCTAGGATAGGGAATGTGCCCGCATCGGCAATCGCTTGCAGCACAATAGATTTCGCGCGGGCTTTGGCTGCCAAGTTGCCGACCATTGCTTCGACAAATGCGCGCACGATGGGCAAGGCACGCATGAACGCATCATCGTCAGCCGTTGGAGATGTGTCGTCAAACACAGGCTTTAGGCTGCTGAGTAGCGACGGCAGGGTCAGGATCGACAAAGGTCCGGCGACGGATGGTTCCATCGCGCCGTTGTCCAGCAGGTCAATGGGCAAAACAAACTTGCCGTCGAATGATGCATGAATTTTTTCAATATCCGCGGCTGGTACATCCATCGCCGCCAAATAGTCGTGGCCATAGTGAGCCCAGATCAAACCAAACGACGAATATGGCTGACCATCTTCGCGCAACGGGCTGGGACGTTGATGGTGGTCAAAAATCTGCGCCTCTGCATCGAACGCTTGGCCGACATCATAGATGATCTTGTCGGCGCCTGGCGTGATCCAATCGCGATCACGGCTGCGGACCAATGTGGCATTTGGGAACAAGCGCGTCAGCACGACTGATGACAACAGTTCGTCTGCATGAAAACCGCCAGAATGGGTGACGAGATGGGTAATTGTCATGGCGCTAACTTTCAAAGGCTGGAAAATGGAAAAGGCGACCGATTGGCCGCCTCAATCTTAAATCAATCGGGACGTCGGTGGACCTTAGTGGGTCCACGCCCCACGGCGATCGGTGGCAAAGTTTTCGGCATAGCCGCCTTTGCGGATGTTCACCTTGCGTGGCTTGGGGTCCGTAACTGTGACCTCAATACCCTTGGATGCAGCGTATTCAACAGCCGCTTCTTTGGTGTCGAATGTTAGCTTCACTTGCGCTTGGGTATCGTCCGACGAAGTCCAGCCCATCAATGGGTCGACGCTGCGTGCTTGTTCCGCGACATGTTCCAGAACCCAAACGTTCGTTTTCGCCGTGCCTGATGACATGGCTGTTTTCGCTGGCTTGTAGATTCGTGCACGCATGGGGAACTCCTGTATCTGCGCCTCTTATCACCAAATCCGGCCTGCGTTGCAAGATGCGACAAACCACCTATGTTGCCAGATGATAAACGACGATAAGGACCGCAATCATGACCACTGATGACCTGCACCGCGCCAAAGACCGCGCGTCCCATGGCCGCCAACAAGATGACGGGGTGATCGTAATCCGCACAATCGCAATGCCGGCGGATACAAACCCTGCAGGCGACATCTTTGGCGGATGGATCATGTCGCAGATGGATTTGGCCGCTGGCAATATGGCCGGACGCGTGTCCCAAGGGCGTGGCGCAACTGTGGCCGTTGAAGGCATGCAATTCCTGCGACCTGTCAAAGTCGGCGACGAGGTCACAATCTATGCCAACCTCACCAAGGTCGGTCGGACATCAATGCATATTCACGTTGATGTTTGGGCACGCCCACGTTTTGGCAAAGATGCTGCCAAGGTCACGGATGCGGACTTTGTTTTTGTTGCATTGGATGACAACGGCGATCCGCGGCCTGTGCTGCAAGATTAGCGCGCCGCGAGCGGGCCAATGACCTCAATCTTATTGGTCCAGACATATCCGTCAAAGCCACGCGGCACACGCACCCATGTGTTGGCATCATCAACGCCGCTGGAAAACCCTGTGCCGTCATACGGCCCCCAAAGGATCACGTCGGACCCTGCGTTTTGCATCCGCGCCGTAAACCGGTGCGGCCAGCCCCAAAAGTAAGGCGCGTAATCCATCGGCACAGCAACCAGCGTATCGCGACAGGTATCAGGCACATACCCAGACCAGCCCAGCGCGAAATAACGGAGCAAACACGCCTTAAGCGACCCACGATCGAAGCCACGCAAACCCATCACCTTGTCCAACGCCATTTGTGTCGGGATAGCCCCGCCATAGACCCCAAAAACTTGGGCAGCGTTCGCAGGGTCATCGAGCATTTTGGCAAATTGCGTGCCTTCTGCTGCATTCTTGCTTTTGAAATTAACCAAATAGGCCGCACCGATATCCGCCGCGAAAACATCCGCCAGCGATGGCATCATCCCGATCCCCTGCCCCCGCAACGGAAACGTCACCCCGTCATCAGAATAGCCATACCCCAAATCGAGCTTTTGTAAGTCAGCAAATGCAATCTGATTGGTCTGCCCCGTGCCATCCGTGCGACAATCCACGGTCCAGTCATGGAAAACGGCAAACACGTTGTCGGGGGTCAGATGCACGTCCAATTCAATCACTTCCGCGCCCGCCCTTTCAGCCGCTTGCATCGACGGAATCGTGTTTTCGATGAACCCGTGGGTGATCGGGGCCATGGGATTGGCAGTGCAACTGTCATTCCCGCGCGGCGAACCGCCATTGGTCTGATGCACGCCGCGGTGGGACAAAAGACGCGGCGCCTGATCCACAGGCACGGCCGTAAACAGATTGGTATTCAGCAGCCATAAGGCCGCGATACAAACCCCAATACCGGTCAGCGCCCGCCGGATCACATTAAAACGCCCATTCACCACTGCGCATCACCGGGACCACCTCGCCAGTCAGGGTAATTCCGTCGATGTCCACAGCGTCTGACCCCATCATCCAATCGACATGGATAATTGATTGATTGCCGCCTTTTTGCTGCAACTCTTCTGGCGACAGCTCTGACCCACCTTCGATGGTGTCGGCGTAACACTGGCCCAGCGCGATGTGGCACGATGCATTTTCATCGAACAAAGTGTTGTAAAACAGAACGCCCGACTGGCTGATTGGGCTGGAATGCGGAACAAGGGCCACCTCACCGATCCGACTAGCCCCATCATCCGTTTTTAGTAATGCGCGCAACTGCGCCTCGCCCTTGGACGCCGTGGCATCGACAATCTTACCTGCCTCGAACCGAACAGAGATGTCTTCGATCACTGAACCTTGATGGGCCAATGGTTTAGTCGCGGTCACCATGCCGTCGACCTTATAGGCGTGCGGGCAAGTGAATACTTCTTCAGTCGGAATGTTGGGCTGGCATATAATGCCGTTCAGTGCAGGGGACGCCCCACCTTTCCAAATGTGCCCCTCGGCCAAACCAAGACGCAAATCGGTACCCGGTCCTGTGTACTGCAGCGCATCGAATTTCTGTTCGTTGAGCCAATTCACTCGCTTTTTCAGCTCTGCCGTATGGTCGGCCCAGTTCTTCACCGGATCATCACCGCCAATACGCGAAGCATCATAGATCGCATCCATCAGCTTACCCTGTGCGTCTTCTACCGGAAGATCAGGGAACACCTGTGCGGCCCAACCTGCGGTCGGATATGCGACAATGTTCCAATTCACCTCGAATCCAACAATTGGGTTCATCGCAGGTTTGGCCGCGATGGACGTTGCTTTGCCAACGCGCGCAACCAAGGCAGGGTCAACTTCTGCCAGCAACATCGGATCATCACCAGTAATTGCCATACGCGCGGCCCCGTTGGAAAACGCTTTACCCATACCCTCGAACATCCAATCTGCGGCCGCATCAAAACTGGCATCTTGGCCATGGTCATAGCGGGCCTTGGTGATCTCTCCGTCATTGAACAGGGGCGTGACCAACGACGCACCAGCCTTATATGCGTGGACGACGATGCGGCGGACCAAGGGCAAGGCTTCAATCGGGGCGGAGATGATCAGCTCCTGACCTTTCGCCAAATTTACACCGGTGCGCACGGCGACTTCGGCAAGGCGGTCAAGTTTATCGGCATCGATTGTCATAGTGAGGCTCCTATTTGAATTGCCCCAAACCTACGCCGAACCGTCCCCGCGTCAACCTGATGCCATGAACTGTCAGCAGCAGCCCTTGAACATCGCGCCCAAGGCGACAACTATAGGGCAACCCCAAAGGATGCCCACAATGGCCTACGCCCATTCCGACAAACGCGACATTGCCACCGCGCAATACCTGTCTAACCCAGCCCCTGACGTGGCCACCCGTGAAAAGCTGGAAGGTGGGATTTCGTTCAAGCTGCATACAGACTTTGAACCCGCAGGTGATCAACCTACCGCGATCAAGGAACTGTCCGAAGGCATCCGCAACGGCGAGCGCGATCAGGTTTTGCTGGGCGCGACAGGCACTGGCAAGACATTCACCATGGCCAAAATGATCGAGGAAACCCAGCGCCCCGCGATCATACTTGCGCCCAATAAAACGCTGGCTGCCCAGCTTTATGGCGAGTTCAAAGGCTTCTTTCCCGAAAACGCCGTCGAATATTTCGTGTCCTATTACGACTACTACCAACCCGAGGCCTATGTCGCGCGGTCCGATACGTTCATCGAAAAAGAAAGCCAGATCAACGAACAGATCGACCGGATGCGCCACTCTGCCACCCGTGCGCTGTTAGAACGGGACGATGTGATCATCGTGGCATCCGTGTCGTGTATCTACGGCATCGGGTCGGTGGAAACCTATGGGGCGATGACCCAAGACATCCATGTCGGCAAAACCTATGACCAGCGCCAGATCATCGCCGATCTGGTGGCCCAGCAATACAAACGCAACGATGCAGGGTTCCAGCGCGGCTGTTTCCGTGTGCGCGGCGACAACCTTGAAATTTGGCCCGCCCACCTTGATGACCGCGCTTGGTCGCTGTCATTCTTTGGCGAAGAACTGGAAACGATCACCGAGTATGACCCGCTGACAGGGCAAAAAACCAAGACGCTTGATAAGGTCCGCGTCTATGCGAACTCACACTACGTGACGCCGAAACCAACAATGCAGCAGGCCGTGATTGGCATCAAAAAAGAGCTGCGGATGCGGTTGGATCAACTTGTCGGCGAGGGGAAGTTGCTAGAGGCACAGCGGCTCGAACAGCGCTGTAACTTTGATCTCGAAATGCTCGAGGCGACAGGCGTTTGCAACGGGATCGAAAACTATTCCCGTTATCTGACGGGCCGCGCCCCAGGTGAGCCACCGCCCACACTGTTTGAATTCATCCCCGACAATGCGATTGTCTTTGCCGATGAAAGCCACGTGTCCGTCCCGCAAATCGGTGGCATGTATAAGGGTGACTTTAGACGCAAAATGACGCTGGCCGAACATGGGTTCCGCCTGCCGTCCTGCATGGACAACCGCCCGCTGAAGTTCGAAGAATGGGACGCCATGCGCCCGCAATCGGTGTTCGTCTCCGCGACCCCTGCATCATGGGAAATGGAACAGACGGGCGGTGTATTCACCGAACAAATCATCCGGCCCACAGGCTTGCTTGATCCGCCCGTGGAAATCCGCCCCGTCGGGACACAAGTCGATGATCTGCTCCATGAAGTGCGCAAAATGAACGAGATGGGGATGCGGACACTCTGCACAACCCTGACCAAACGCATGGCCGAAGACCTGACCGAATATATGCACGAACAGGGCATTCGCGTGCGCTATATGCACTCCGACATCGACACAATCGAGCGGATCGAAATCCTGCGCGACCTGCGGCTTGGCGCGTTCGACGTGCTGATCGGGATCAACCTTCTGCGCGAAGGTTTGGACATCCCCGAATGTGGGCTGGTGGCCATCTTGGACGCGGACAAAGAAGGGTTCTTGCGCTCTGAAACCTCTCTTGTGCAAACCATTGGCCGTGCCGCGCGGAACGCCGAAGGCCGCGTGATCATGTATGCGGACCGCATCACCGGATCGATGGAACGCGCCATCGGCGAAACCAATCGGCGGCGCGAAAAGCAGATGGCCTATAACGTCGAGCACGGCATCACGCCTGCGACCGTGAAAAAGAACGTCGAGGATATTTTGGCGGGCCTTTACAAAGGCGACACCGACCAATCCCGCGTCACCACGAAGGTCGACAAGGGACTTGCTGGTGGCAATATCCAAACCGTTCTGGAAGGGATGCGCACCGACATGCGCAAGGCCGCAGAGAATTTGGAATTCGAAGAGGCCGCACGCCTGCGCGACGAGGTCAAACGGTTGGAAGCCGTGGAACTCACCATCGCCGACGACCCCATGGCGCGGCAATATGCCGTGGATAAAGCTGTCGAGGACAGCAAGGCGAAGTCAGGGCGATCTACTGGTGGCCGTGGTGGTATGCGCGGCGGGAAAAGTAGATATGGGGGGCGGAAGTGATGGACAACTTCGAAGCTCTTATTCGATTGCTCCTTGAAGAGGACGGATACTGGACCCTAGGTTCCGTAAAAGTAAATCTGTCCAAATTCGACAAAAAGGAATTGTCCAAGCCATCGATGCCGAGGCCGGAACTGGATATTGTTGCCTACAAGCAGAGCAAAAATGAACTTCTGGTAATGGAAGTAAAGTCCTACCTAGATTCGTATGGTGTTAGGGTGAAAGACTTTGAAAATTTGAACCAAGAGATAACAAATGGTGTCTATAAAACTCTAACGCGTCCAAAATATAGAGAAACTGTCGAACGTGTCCTGTTATCCGACCTGAGGAAAAAGGGGTTCGCCGACAATAAAACTACGATCAGGTGGGGACTCGCGGCTGGGAATATCTATTCGAAAGATGAAATCGATCTACGAAGAATTTTTGATGGGCAAAAGTGGCAACTCTGGGGCCCAAATGAAATCGCCCAAAAAGCAAGGAATCTTGCGTCGTTAGGTTACGAAAATGACCCATTCATCATTATGACAAAAATCCTGGAGCGGAATGAAAAAGCGAGCACTAAATGAATTCGTGCTTCCTTGAAATTCGGAAAATAACTCTGAGAGCTTTGAGATGTCGCGGACAGTGGGTTACATGCGCAAACTCACACTAGCCCTGACCCTCCTCACCACTCCAGCCTTCGCTTGGGACTTCACGTCGGGCGCGGTTTGCACCCTTTCGGACGCCACGGACACGGCCCAGATCGTGCTGACCTATGACCCTGCCCTTCCCCGCTACACTTTGTCCGTGACCCGCGAAACGGCGTGGCCCACGGGCGGTGTTTTTACTATGGCTTTTGCCGACACACGCCCCGCATTGATCCAGACCAGCCGCTACGTCGTGTCAGAAGATGGTTTGACTTTATCTGTTGCGGACAGCGGGTTTGGCAATGTTCTTAACGGGTTAGAGTTTGGCGGTACGATCCGTGCGGCAGTCGGGGACGTAGATGCCGACTTCACATCGAATGACATCGCCGCGCCCATGGCTGCCTTTCGCACATGCGAACCAGCGGCCTTATCCTAACGCCAGATCACATTGCCGCCCTTCCACGTGCCGCGCATCATGCGGCCGCGTTTCTTGACCAGCGGGTATTTCACGGACCAATCGCGGTACCGGTCATTGCTGACCACCCGCAGGCCTTGGGCCTTCGCCATTTGCAAGATCACGCCATCGGCGACGACGCCGCTGTCAACCACAGTGATCTGCCGCGCAGGCAGCTTGCAAACCCGCGCCATTTCGTTTTCGTCCATGAAGTGGTCGCGCAGCTTGTAACCGGCGTTCGCGTCAAAAACCACGTGCGGGGACCATCCCTTTGCCATCAAACTGGCGATCACACCGCGCAGCACTTTCTCCGAAGGATCGCCACCCCAATGCATGACGTTGGAGCCGTCCACGACGATAGATTTGTCTGCTGCGACACCTTGCTTGGCGGACCGATTGATCAGACGCCATACAAGCGCCAGCCCCGCCAAAACCCCGCCAACGATCCAGTCCATAAAAGTTCCCATAAATGAAAGAAGGCGCACCCAATGGCGCGCCTTCAATGTCTATGCTTTGGGGACAGGGATCAACCCTTGCCCTTCCAAGGAACCAACAGGCGCTCGGCCCAGCGCATCAACATGTCGATGGCGAAACCGATGATGCCGATCAGAATGATCCCCATCAGAACGATGTCGGTAGACTGGAATTTGGATGCGACCATGATCATCATACCCGCACCTTTTTCCGCGGCAACCAATTCAGCCGCAACAACAGTGCCCCAACAAACACCCATCGCCACACGGGCCCCTGTGAAAATTTCAGGCAAAGAGTTCGGAATGATCACGTGACGCATGACTTGCCATTTCGACGCGCCAAGCGAATAGGCCGCGTGCACCTTGGAAATGCGTACACCTGATACGCCAGACCGCGCCGCAATGGCCATGATCCAAAGCGCCGCAAGGAACAGCAAGATGATCTTTCCCACCTCACCAATACCTGCCCAGATAATCACAAGCGGGATCAGGGCAAGTGGAGGCACAGGGCGCATGAATTCTACAATCGGATCGAACCAACCGCGGAACCAGTTGGACAAGCCCATGGCATAGCCAAGCGGAATGCCAATCATCGCACCAAGAATGAAGCCGATAACGACGCGGAACAACGAAAACCCGAGGTGTTCTGCTAGTGTCGAATTACGATAACCGTCGCCTCTGATCTCCTTCAAGCGGCTCCAGACGGACTCTGGCGCTGGCAGCCAGATAGGTTCCATCTGCCACCCTGTAGATGGCTTAATGTTCAACGTGCCTTTGGGCGTCATTGCGACCTTGCCGAAATCAACGCTGACTTCGCCGCCAGGCAAAATTGGTTTGCCGTCGACTTCAACAATCTGCGCGCCTTCGTCGCGACCAAGCGTGTCGTTTTTGTCCACACGCAACAGCTCGGTACGGAAAATTGGCAGAGCGATGGCATCGTTCAGCGCAAATCCGTCGCCAGGCTCGATCGCAGGCGCGTCAACTTCTGAACCTGTTGGGAAAACGGTAACTGCAACAGTTGCATCGTCAGTTTGGCCATTCGCCTCTACTGTATATGTAAAGCTGCTTTCGCCCTCAAATGCGCCGGGCATATGCATGAATGACGGCAACAATTTCGACCCTGTGAATGCAGCCCACAACACGAAAATCAGCACAACAGAAACAACCGATGCGACGGTATTCGAAGAAACGGAGCTTTCATCACCAAAAGTCACCGTTTTCAACGATCCATAATCTGCTTTAGGTGTCAAAAACTTGCGAATGGATGAATAGATGAACCCGCAAAGCAAGATTAACGCAATATAGCCAGCGACATAGGGGGCCGCACCGACAAGGGTGCCCAAAACGTCGTATAGTTCGGACCAAAGTTCAGCTAACAGGCTCATTTGTTCGCCCCTCCCATGATCTCTTCTTCCATGTCCCAAATCATGCCAAGGATCTCTTCACGTACCTCGGAAAATTGCGGATGCTTTTTAACTTCGCGCAGGTCTTGGCCCACGCCCATCTCGGCAAACGGCAGGTTGTATTCTTTGTGAATACGACCCGGACGCGGTGCCATGACGATCAGACGTTCACCAAGCAGCAATGCCTCTTCGACAGAGTGGGTGATCAGAATGATTGTCTTGCCTGTCTCTTTCCACAGCTTCAGCACAAGACCCTGCATTTTCTCGCGGGTCAGCGCATCGAGCGCGCCAAGTGGTTCGTCCATCAAAATCACGTCAGGTTCATTGGCAAGGCAACGGGCCAAGGCCACACGCTGCTGCATGCCACCGGACAGCTCATAAACCGCCTTTTCCTTGAACTCTTGCAAGCCAACCACATCGAGCAGGTGATCCACGATCTCGCGCTTGGGTTTTTCGGCCATGCCCTTCATACGCGGCCCAAAGCCCACGTTTTCACGCACGGACATCCATTCGAACAATGCGCCCTGCTGGAACACCATGCCGCGTTCCGCCCCCGGGCCTTGCACGAGGTTGCCGTTCAAATTGATCTCGCCAGATGTCGGGGCCAAAAAGCCCGCCACGATGTTCAGCAGTGTGGTTTTTCCGCAGCCTGATGGTCCAAGCACGGACAGCAATTCGCCCGCCTTCAAATCAATGGATACGTTTTCAAGTGCCTGCACGGATGACCCGTTTGGCAGATCAAACCGCATCGAAAGTTTGTCTATTTGTAGTCCTGACATGTTCCCTGCCCCAATAGTTTTGAGGAAAATCTCATGATTTTCCGCAGAACGATTGTATTGCCAACGACTGTCGCCGTCTTCTTACACCCCGTCAATATATCATACGCCGCTGTGCTTTTTCTCCTGCATATGTCCTTACCGCCGCGGAACATCGCGCGTCAGTGGTTCAACCCGACACAAAAAGATTGAAACCGATCCGTCAACGATTTTCATTTCGCGCCTTGGCCTAAACCGTGCAGATGTTCAAAATGCAAAATGTATAATTTTCAATAAGATACTCTGCCCTGCCGACCTGAACGCCCAACACCTTACTCCCCGAAGTGGTTTTTTGGACATATTCATGCGCATGATCTGGCCCTATCCGTTTCGCATGCCGAGACGTCAATGTGGTGATAGAAAATTGTCGCGCGTCGAGGATTCGGCAGCGCCCCTTCATCACATGACCGGAGACTGACTTATGGACATCAACGCCTTGACCAATGACCCAGAAGGCATCATCGAAGCTGACCGCGCGCATGTCTGGCATCACCTGAGCCAGCACAAGCCTTATTCTACAGGCGTTGACCCGAAAATCATCGTCGAAGGCAAGGGCTTGCGGGTTTGGGACATCAAGGGCAAAGAGCATGTTGATGCCGTGTCTGGTGGCGTTTGGACAGTCAACGTGGGCTACGGGCGCAAGCGTATCGGCGACGCGATTTCGGATGCTGTGACTAAGATGTGTTTCTTTGGCGGGTCCATGGGCACCATCCCCGGCGCGACATTTGCCGAAATGCTGATCGACAAAATGCCAGGTATGGACCGTGTTTATTACGCAAACTCTGGGTCTGAAGCCAACGAAAAAGCATTCAAAATGGTGCGCCAGATCAGCCATAAACACCACGGCGGCAAGAAGCATAAAATCCTGTTCCGCGAACGCGATTACCACGGCACCACAATCGCCACACTGTCCGCTGGCGGCCAAGAAGAGCGTAACGCGCAATACGGTCCGTTCACACCGGGCTTCGTCGCTGTGCCGCATTGCCTAGAATACCGCAGCCAAGACGGCTCTACCGGGGCGGAATACGTCGCGGCTTGCCTCAAAGCGATCGAAGACGTGATCCTGCGCGAAGGGGCGGACACAATTGGGTCGCTCTGCTTGGAACCCATCACCGCGGGCGGCGGCATTATCGTCGCACCCGATGGCTATTGGGAAGGCGTGCAAGCGCTGTGCAAGAAATACGAAATCCTGCTGCACATCGACGAAGTTGTCTGCGGTATTGGCCGCACAGGCACGTGGTTCGGGTATCAGCAGTTCGACATCAAACCCGACATCGTCACAATGGCCAAAGGCGTCGCATCCGGCTACGCCGCGATTTCATGCTGTGTGACCACCAACGCCGTGTTCGACCAGTTCACTGACGACACCGATCGCATGGGGTTCTTCCGCGATATTTCCACATTCGGCGGCTGCACAGGCGGCCCCGCTGCGGCGATTGAAAACATGAAGATCATCGAAGAAGAAGACTTGCGCGGCAATTCCGTGCGCACCGGCGAGCATCTGAAAAACAACCTCAATGCGTTGATGGAAAAGCATAAATGGATCGGCGACGTACGCGGCATGGGTCTGTTTGCGGGCGCTGAACTTGTGGCAGACCGAAACTCCAAGGAACCCGTCGACGAGAAAATGGTCGCGGCCATTGTTGGCGATTGTATGCAGCAGGGCGTTATCGTTGGGGCGACGAACAGATCGCTGCCGGGATTCAACAACACATTGTTGTTTGCGCCATCCTTGGTTGCCACACCGGACGATATCGACCAGATCACCGATGCGGTTGATCAGGCGATCACACGCGTTCTGGGATAAGTTAAACATTACAAAATGAAGGGCGGTCTTGCTGGCGCAGGGCCGCCCTTTTCCGTTGGCATTCATTTTGCCTGCTGCCACAATGGCCGGACAACAGCCAAAGCGAGCCTGACATGACCGACACACCCAACGTTCTTTGGATCATGGCCGATCAACTTCGGTTCGATTACCTTAGCTGTTATGGCCACCCGCATTTGCACACGCCTCATATCGACGCGTTGGCAAAACGCGGTGTGCAGTTCAACAAAACCTATGTGCAGTCGCCAGTCTGCGGTCCGTCACGCATGTCCGCCTATACAGGCCGTTATGTGCGCAGCCACGGGTCTACTTGGAACGGCATCCCACTTCGCGTGGGCGAACCGACGTTGGGCGATCACATTCGCGGAGCAGGTGGGCGGGCCGTGCTTGTCGGCAAAACCCATATGGTCGCGGACGCCGAAGGCATGGCATGGCTTGGCATTGATCCCACATCTGAAATTGGTGTGCGCGTGTCTGAATGCGGATTTGAAGCCTTCGAACGTGACGACGGTTTGCATCCTGACAGCGCCAGCCAACGCTGGTCCGCTTATGACGACTATCTCGTGAACCTTGGCTATAAATCCGACAACCCGTGGGAAGATTTCGCGAACTCTGGTGTCGACGAAAACGGCGAACTGATGTCGGCTTGGTTGCTCAAAAACTCGCGCTTGGCCGCCAACATCCCAGAGGAACATTCCGAAACCGCCTATATGACGGACCGCGCGATAGATTTTATGCAAAATGCGGGCGACCAACCTTGGGTCTGTCACCTGAGCTATATCAAACCACATTGGCCCTATATCGTGCCCGCGCCATATCACGACATGTATGGCCCTGAACACATCATCGACCCGATCCGCAGTGACGTAGAACGCGACACCGATCACCCGTTACTCAAGGCCTATCAAGCTTCGCGGATCTGCAAGTGTTTCAGCCGTGATCAAGTACGTGACCACGTGATCCCAGCCTATATGGGTCTGATTAAGCAGCTCGACGATAATCTTGGCCGTCTTTTCAAATGGATGGACGACAACGGGCATTCCGAAAACACGATCATCGCGTTTACCTCCGATCACGGCGACTATATGGGCGACCATTGGATGGGGGACAAAGACTTTTATCACGAAGTCGCGGCCAAGGTGCCCCTTATCATCGCCGACCCTCGGCCGCAGGCTGATAAAACCCGCGGCACGCAATCAGATGAATTGATCGAAATGATCGATCTCGCGCCGACGTTCATGACCGCCTTGGGCTGCGCACCGAAACCCCATATCATTGAAGGCCGCGACCTCACGCCCTTGCTGCACGGCACCGAAGGGTTTTCCCGGCGCTATGCAATCAGTGAACACGACTATTCCAGTTTCGAGATGGCCGAAGCCCTCGACGTGCCGCAAGAAGACGCGCGCACAGTGATGATCCACGATGGTCGCTGGAAATACATCCGCTGCGAAGGCTTCGCGCCCGTGATGTTCGATCTTGAAACCGACCCTGACGAACTTGTGGACATTGGCCGATCAGACACACCAGAACATACCGCGGTGCGCGCCGATATGGAACGCGCCCTGCTGTCATGGGCCACACGCCACCACACCCGCGTGACCGCCACACCCAAGGTTTTGGGCAGACAATCCAATGCCACCAGCGTTGGCATCTTGATCGGGTTTTGGGACGAAGCCGAATATGAGGCCGCGGCAGGCAAACCGTTTTCTAGCCTGATCCCCGCAGGCAAACCTAAGACGACATAGGAATCGCGATTTGTGGGCGTGGCATCAACTCGCGTTCAATTTTGCGACCTTTAGGCATTCAAATGAAACTTCAGACAGCCCAGACATAACGCAATTCGGCTGATTGCGCTTGGATCGTTATGCGGGAACAGCCAAAGTCTGCGTCGCTAAAAGATGATCACCACGCGTATGGACAGTAAACATATTCGCAGCAAAGCGGTCTGTTGCGTTGCTCACCCTTTTGGTCAAACGGCCATCGCTATATAGTTTTTGGGCCATGATTTTTGCATTCCAGTCCTCTGGATAAACCGCCTGACTGGTCAAGAACACCTGCTGTCCCACATGCACCTTAAAGTGGGTATGGATCGCACGCCCCCCGTAATATCCAGGGTAGATTGCGTCAAATTCGGCAACACCATCCACGTCCGTCGCTAAAACCCCGCGCAGAAAACGGGAGGGCAAATCAGGCTCTCGGCGATTGCGCCCACCGCGGCCCGGATTGTCCGGATCAACGTTATGGCCCGAATAATTCCCGCGTGCGTCGCACTGCCAAACATCAACAACCGCGCCTGCGATCGGCGTGCAACTTGCATCAACAACACGTAGGGCAATCGTCAAGGGAGTGCCGTCTCGGTCTTCAGTGATCAGTCGTTGCGACATCGTATCGGTGCAAATGAAATACGGCCCCTCAACGGAATCTGGCGTCATCCGGCACATGCTTTCCCCCGAAAAATCAGAAAGCAACGCAACACGTTTTGTGATGTCCGACGTTGCCACGCCGCCCGCGTGACATGCTGTCGTGCGGCCCGATTGAAGCATTCCGCGGTCCGCCACCGCGCTGCCAGCAAGCAAGCCAGAGCCTGTCGCAGCCAAACCCAGCATGGCGCTGCGGCGGTTCAAATTGATGGGGGTAATTTTCATAACGGCGGCTCCAGATTCATACGATGTTCCTATTCAACGCAACACCACGCAGTTTTTGTCGAAATTTCTTTACCTAAACACAACAAAAATTCGGCGGATAGAAACGCATACATAGGGCACTTGATATTTAGTCATGATAAGTCCACTCTAGCCCGGCCATAGGACCAGTTCATGTCAATTTCCGCCGAAACCTTCTTTCTTGATCCCGCCAGCGAAGGGACACTGCAAGCGCGCATCCAGCAGATGGTCGCCCAAGGCATTCTGGCAGGGCGATTTCGTGCAGGCGAACGCCTGCCCTCTAGCCGCAAGATGGCACAGCATTTGGGCGTAAGCCGGATTACCGTGACCTTAGCCTATACCGAATTGGTGGCTGATGATTATCTGACATCAAGGGGCCGGTCGGGTTATTTTGTATCCGACAACGCCCCCGAACCACCCGCATTTCCCGCACGTCAATCAGGCAGCGGGTCAGTCGACTGGACCCGAGCGATCGGTCAACGGTTCACCCCATCTGTGGGCGTAGACAAGCCAACCGACTGGGCGGAATACAAATACCCGTTTATCTACGGTCAAACCGACCCAACGCTGTTTGACAGCGCGAATTGGCGACTTTGTGCGCTGCAAGCCTTGGGCAAACGCGACTTTGCCGCGCTGACGTCCGACTACTATGACGGGGACGATCCCAAACTGGTGGAATTCATCGCGCGTCAGACCCTACCACGCCGTGGCATCTTGGCGGGACCGTCAGAAATTTTGGTCACCATGGGGGCACAAAATGCGCTGTGGCTTTCTGCGCAAGTCCTGTTGAATTCGCGCAGACGGGCCGCGATCGAAGACCCCTGTTATCCCGCGTTGCGCAACATCCTGACCCAGTCGCGATGCCAGCTGTCAGAAGTCGCGGTGGATCGTGACGGCATTCCGCCAGACGCCCTGCCCGACGATACCGATGTGGTTTATACCACGCCCAGCCATCAATGCCCGACCGCCGCCACCATGCCGCTGTCGCGCCGCCGCGCATTGCTGGACAAGGCCGAAGCGGACGACTTTTTGATCGTCGAAGATGACTATGAATTTGAAATGTCGTTTCTCAAATCGACGTCCCCATCCTTAAAATCTTTGGATAAAAATGGGCGGGTGATCTATGTCGGATCATTCTCTAAATCGCTATTCCCAGGCCTGCGCCTTGGCTACCTTGTCGGGCCCGAACCTTTCATCCGCGAAGCTCGCGCATTGCGCGCATCCGTTCTGCGCCATCCACCGGGTCATATTCAGCGCACGGTCAGCTACTATCTATCGCTCGGTCACTACGATGCTCTTGTCCGCCGAATGAGCCGCGCATTCCACGAACGCCGCAACATCATCGACGCCGCCATCAACGCTGAAGGCCTGACAATCGCGGGCGCAGGCACCTATGGGGGATCGTCAGTTTGGCTGCGCGGCTTTGACGGTATGGATTCCACGGTATTGGCACAACGTTTGCGCGCCAAAGGCGTGTTGATCGAACCGGGCACCCCATTCTTTGCTGGACCAACACCGCCGACAGAGTTCTTTCGCATCGCCTATTCATCAATCCCATCCAACAGGATCGCAGCAGGCGTTGCGCTTATCGCAGCGGAAATACGAATGATGCGGCACGGTTGATTATTGAGACTAAAATTCTCAATAATAATTGCATTGGTCTTAGGCTCATACTACAACTGGCCCTAACGCGACTCTGTTGTCATAAGTAGTGTCGCAAACAGCTAGACGTGGCCACCTGGACCACGTCTTTTCCGTTATTTCAGCGCACAAAGGGACCTGCCCCATGAAAATGACCACCGAAGAAGCCTTCGTCAAAACGCTCCAGATGCATGGCATCGACAACGCATTCGGGATCATCGGCTCTGCCATGATGCCAATTTCCGACATCTTCCCTGATGCGGGCATTACATTCTGGGACTGCGCCCATGAGACATCCGGCGGTATGATGGCCGATGGTTTCACACGTGCGACCGGCAAAATGTCCATGATGATCGCGCAAAACGGTCCGGGCATCACCAACTTCGTCACCGCTGTGAAGACAGCATATTGGAACCACACACCGGTTCTGCTCGTGACGCCACAGGCCGCTAACAAAACAATTGGCCAAGGTGGTTTCCAAGAAATGGAACAGATGAACCTGTTCGCTGATTGCGTTGCCTACCAAGAAGAAGTCCGCGACCCGTCCCGCATCGCTGAAACGCTCAACCGCGTGATCATGCAAGCCAAGCGCGCATCCGCACCGGCACAGATCAACGTGCCACGTGACTTCTGGACACAGGTTATCGACATCGAGCTGCCAACAATCGTTGATTTCGAATTGCCACAGGGCGGCGACGCTGCCGTGGCCGAAGCCGCCGCATTGCTGTCTACAGCCAAATTCCCCGTCATCCTGAACGGTGCTGGCGCGATCCTGTCCAAGGGCGGCATCGAAGCATCCCGTGTGTTGGCTGAAAAGCTCGACGCGCCTGTTTGCGTTGGCTACCAGCACAATGATGCCTTCCCGGGCAACCACCCGCTGTTCGCAGGTCCATTGGGCTACAACGGGTCCAAGGCTGGCATGCAGTTGATCCAACAGGCCGACGTTGTTTTGTGCCTTGGCACACGCTTGAACCCGTTCTCCACCCTGCCGGGTTACGGCATGGATTACTGGCCAACAGATGCGAAAATCATTCAGGTCGACATCAACCCTGACCGCATCGGTCTGACCAAAAAGGTCAGCGTCGGCATCGTGGGTGACGCAGCGAAAGTTGCTTCCGGCATCACCGGCCAACTGGCCGACAATGCGGGCGACACAGATCGTGACGCACGCAAAGCGACCATCGCACAGACCAAGTCGTCTTGGGCGCAAGAGCTGACATCCATGAACGAAGAGCAGGATGATCCGGGCACAACATGGAACCAGCGTGCACGTGCGGACAAGCCAGATTGGATGTCCCCACGCATGGCATGGCGCGCGATCCAGCAGGCGTTACCAGTCGAGGCGATCATTTCCTCCGACATCGGCAACAACTGTGCGATTGGTAACGCATACCCATCGTTCAACGACAGCCGCAAATATCTGGCGCCGGGTTTGTTTGGCCCATGTGGCTACGGCCTGCCATCCATCGTTGGCGCGAAAATCGGCCAGCGTGATACGCCTGTTGTGGGCTTTGCTGGCGACGGCGCATTCGGCATCTCTGTGAACGAGCTGACAGCGATTGGCCGTGGCGACTGGCCTGCGATCACGCAGATCGTGTTCCGCAACTACCAGTGGGGCGCGGAAAAACGTAACTCTACATTGTGGTTCGACGATAATTTTGTCGGCACGGAGCTGGACGAAGAAGTGTCCTACGCTGGCATCGCAAACGCATGTGGCCTGAAGGGCGTTGTTGCACGTACCCAAGAAGAGCTGACAGCAGCGCTTGATCAAGCGATCAAGGACCAGATGGAAAACGGTATCACCACATTGATCGAAGCGATGATCAACCAAGAGCTGGGTGAGCCATTCCGCCGCGACGCGATGAAGAAGCCTGTCCAAGTTGCTGGCATCAGCAAAGACGACATGCGTCAGCAAACTGTCTAAGACTTGCTCTTTGACCTAAGCCTTGCACAGATCGCGGCCCTCACCATTGCGTTGGTGGGGGCCGCTTACGTGCGGGGCTATTCTGGGTTCGGGTTCTCGGCGATCATCATCGCCAGTGCCAGCCTGATCACCAATCCATTGCCGCTAGTCCCCGTGGTTTTCGCCTGCGAAATTCTGATGACCGCCTTTCAGGCGCGCGGCATCCGTCCCCATATCGACTGGCGCCGCGTTGGCGCGTTGCTGCTTGGGGCGGCAATCGTTTTGCCATTCTCTGTCACGGCACTTTTAGCCCTTGGCGAAGATACTGCACGCCTTGTGATTTCCGCCATCGTGCTGATCATGTCGCTAATTCTGCTGTCCGGCTGGACCCTGACCCGCACAATCGGTGCCGCTGGCCACGCGGGCGTCGGCATGGCATCGGGGCTTTGCAATGCCGCCGGCATCGGCGGCTTGCCTGTGGCTGCATTCATGACGGCCCAGCCCATGGCCGCCGCCACATTCCGCGCCACGATGATCGTTTATCTTACAGGGCTTGATCTGATCACGCTGCCTTGGCTGTGGCATGGCGGCATGATTACCACTGACACCGCTTTGGGTGTCGTCTACGCCTTCCCGTTTTTGGGCCTTGGTCTTTGGCTTGGTAGTCAAAAATTTGGCAAAGCCAGCCCTCAAGGGTTTCGTAAATTTACAATTGCTATACTATTGATACTGTCCGCCCTCGGACTGATCCGCGCAATTCGATGAGGTCCCTATGACATCCCCTTTTCTCGCCACCCGTGAACCGCAAGCCCCTGCCGATCTAATCGCCATGGCCAAAGGGTTTGCCGCCCCGCGCGTCGCCATTGCCCGCGCCGGTGCCGCCCTGCCCATGGAAGCCGCCGAAGACGCGACCAAAGCGGGCATCATGATCCCCGTATTCGTGGGCGAGGCCGACGCGATCCGCGCGGAGGCCGCGAAGCTGGATTGGGATATCTCTGGTTATGCGATTCACGACACGACAGGTGAAGAAGAGGCCGGCAAGGTCGCCGCTGAACTTTGTGGTGCCGGCGAAGCTGACGTTCTGATGAAGGGTAACCTGCACACCGATGTGTTCATGAAATCCGCCGTGGCGCGCGATGCTGGCTTGCGCACTGGCAAACGGTTTGTGCATATCTTTCACATCAGTCACCCTGATGGCGGCAAGCCGATCCTTATCTCCGACGCTGCCGTAAACGTCGCCCCCAGCTTGGAAACCCGCCAAGACTGTATCACCGAATGCGTGGCATTGCTGAACCGCTTGGGCAACACACGCCCCACGGTCGCGATTCTATCGGCAACAGAAAGCGCGATTCCTTCGGTCCCTTCTTCAATGGATGGTGCTGAACTCGCCGCTTGGGCCAAAGACAATGTCAAAGACGCCGATGTGTCTGGTCCATTGGCATTTGACCTGATCATGTCGCCCGACGCAGTAGCAACCAAGAAACTGACCGCCGATCCTGTCGCAGGCCAAGCCGATGCAATCATCGTGCCCGACATCGTGTCAGGCAACGCGCTGTTCAAAGCATTTGTTTATCTCAAAGGCGGCTGTGCCGCGGGCGTTGTGACGGGTGCCAAAGTGCCGATCTTGCTGACCTCGCGCGCGGACCCCGCCGCAGCACGCATGGCATCCGCCGCGCTCGCTTCTATCAGCTGTGGTCTGCCAAAATGATACTCGTACTCAACGCAGGTTCATCGTCTTTGAAGGTCGAGGTATTTACCTTGAACCTGACGTCTGTGTTAAGCGGATCCATGACCTCTATCGGCACGAATGGCACGATCAAGTTGGGTGATCTGAACCAAGCCACGAAAACTGCCGACCATGCCGACGCCTTGGCGCAGATGCTGGCGGCATTGGCCGATGCCGGAATCACGCTCGACCGGCTGACCGCCGCAGCCCATCGCGTGGTGCATGGCGGCACGATCCTGACGCAGCCAGCAAAGGTCACACCAGCAGTCATCGCCGCGATTGAGGCTTGCATCCCGCTTGCGCCCCTACACAACCCGAACAACCTTGCCGCGATGATCGCGCTGGCCAAGGCGGCGCCCGAGTTGCCGCAATATGCAAGCTTTGGTACGGCATTCCACGCGACCAACCCCGATGTCGCCACGCGCTACGCCATTCCGCAAACCCAACACGATGCAGGCATCCGCCGCTACGGATTTCACGGGTTGTCATATGCGGGCATGGTCGCTGGTTTTGGCGCAGATATTCCACACCGCTTGTTAGCCTTACATCTTGGGAACGGCGCATCGCTGTGCGCGATCAAAGACGGTAAATCTATCGCAACGTCTATGGGGTATTCCCCGTTGTCGGGCCTGACAATGGGCACGCGGTCCGGTGATATCGACGGAGCCGCTGTGCTGCGCATTTCCGCCGCCTTGGGCGAAGATGAAGCCGACCGCATGTTAAACAAGAATTCTGGCCTGCGCGCCTTGGGTGGCGACAATGACATGCGCGACCTATTGAACCGCGACGACCCAGAGGCGGCATTTGCCGTTGACCATTTCTGCTATTGGGCCGCGCGTCACGCAGGGTCTGCCGTGGTCGCGATGGGCGGCGTCGATGCTGTCGCCTTCACCGGCGGTATCGGCGAAAACGCACCAGCAATTCGCGACCGGATCATGACCCACCTTGCCTGCTTTGGCGATGTGCCCGTGCATATCATCGCCGCCGACGAAGAAAAGCAGATCGCCCGTGACGCGTTATCAGTGATGGGGGCCGCATGACCGAGCTTCTGATCTGGACAGAGCTGACGGCCAACCAATTCTGGCTCTTGCTCGCTATCACCACGACAGCGGGGCTCGTGCGCGGCTTCTCGGGCTTCGCGTTGTCCGCTATTGTCATGGCATCGGCAGCAACGTTCATCCCGCCTGTGCAATTGATCCCGATTTGCTTCTGGTTGGAATTCTGCGCAAGCATCCTAATGATCCGTGGCGGCTGGCAAGACGCGGACCGCCGAGTCGTCACCGGCCTCGTAATTGGGTCCATTGTCGGCACGCCCATCGGCCTTGCGCTAACCACCAGCCTGCCGGTCGCGACATCCAAAATGATTGTGCTTGTGCTGGTTATCGTGCTTGCCATCTTGTTGTTGGCCAAGGTGCGGCTTGCGTTTCTGGCCACTAAACCGGGCCTTTATCTGTCAGGCATCGCCTCTGGCATCGTGGGTGGATTGGCCGCTGTGGCAGGCATGGTCGTGGCGCTTTACGTGCTCTCCCAAGCCTCAGCCGCGCGGCAAATGCGCGGATCGCTGGTGTTGTTCCTTTGCGTGACTTTGCTGACGTCATTCTTCTATCTGATCTATTTCGAGGTGATGACGATGACGGCCGTCAAACGCGCCGCCGTCTTTGCCCTACCAACATTCGCAGGCGTCATCCTTGGCCAGCGCATGTTTACGCAGCGTTTTGAACCCTATTACAGGCCATTTTGCCTGACTCTCTTGACCGGACTTGCCGTGGCAGGTCTGATCCGCACTGCTATCACCTGAAAGGAACGCTTATGTCCCTCGACCAACCTGATCTTGACCTGTCCCCAAAGGTGTCGGACGAAATTCGCAAAACGACCTGCTATATGTGCGCCTGCCGCTGCGGGATTAACGTGCATATGAAAGAGGGCAAAGTCGCCTATATCGAGGGCAACAAAGACCACCCCGTGAACAAAGGCGTGCTTTGCGCCAAGGGTTCCGCAGGGATCATGCAGCACAATGCGCCTTCGCGTTTGCGTGCGCCGTTGAAACGTGTTGGACCGCGCGGATCAGGTGAGTTCGAAGTAATTTCTTGGGAAGAGGCGCTAACAATCGCGACCAAAACCCTTGCGCCGCTGCGTGAAAAAGCGCCAGAAAAGCTGGCATTCTTTACAGGCCGCGATCAGTCACAGTCGTTTACATCCTTCTGGGCCCAAGGGTTCGGCACGCCGAACTACGCGGCCCATGGCGGTTTCTGTTCTGTGAACATGGCCGCCGCTGGCATCTACACGATGGGCGGGGCGTTCTGGGAATTTGGGCAACCTGATTGGGACCACACCAAGCTGTTCATGCTGTTCGGCGTCGCTGAGGACCACGATAGCAACCCGATCAAAATGGGCATCGGCAAGATCAAGGAACGCGGCGCGCGCATGATTGGCGTGAACCCGATCCGCACCGGATATAACGCCGTGGCTGACGATTGGGTTGGCATCACGCCGGGCACCGACGGCCTGTTCATCCTTGCGATGGTGCACTGCTTGATGAAGGCGGGCAAAATCGATCTGGATTATCTGGCGCGTTTCACCAATGCCTCCGTGCTTGTAGACGAAGACCCGAAATCCGAACAATTCGGCCTGTTCCTGCGCGACGCAGATGGTCAGCCCCAAGTCATCGACCGCAACACGGGCGAGCTGGCCCCATGGAACGGCAAAGGGGTCGAGCCTGATCTGTCCGCGACCTACCGTCATAAGGGTGTGACCCACCGCCCTGTGTTTCACCAAATGGCCGACCGCTACATGGCCGACAGCTATTCGCCAGAAGCCGTCGAGGATCGCTGCGGCATCCCTGCCCAGCGCATCCGCGCCATCGCTGCCGATCTGGCCCGCGTGGCATTCGACGAGGAAATCGCGCTTGATCGCGAATGGACCGATTTCCGTGGTAAGAAACACGCCAAAATGGTCGGCCGCCCCGTGTCGTTCCACGCAATGCGCGGGATTTCTGCGCATTCCAACGGGTTCCAAACATGCCGTGCATTGCACGTGCTGCAAATCCTGCTCGGCTCCGTCGAGACCCCCGGCGGCATGCGTTTCAAACCGCCTTACCCGAAACCAGCAACGGCGCACCCCAAACCACACGGCAAGGTCACACCGGGTGCAGCTCTCGACGGCCCACACCTCGGATATGTGCAAGGGCCAGAAGACCTGCTCTTGGCAGAGGACGGCACCCCGACCCGCATCGACAAAGCCTACACATGGGAAAACCCGATGTCGGCCCATGGCCTGATGCATATGGTCATCTCCAACGCCCACGCGGGCGATCCGTATGAAATTGACACGCTGTTCATGTATATGGCGAATATGTCGTGGAACTCTTCGATGAACACGGGCGGCGTCATGAAGATGCTGACCGACACCAACGAAGACGGGTCCTATGTGATCCCGAACATAATCTATTCCGACGCTTATTCGTCCGAAATGGTGGCCTATGCCGATCTGGTGTTCCCCGATACGACCTATTTGGAACGGCACGACTGTATCTCGCTGCTGGACCGCCCAATCTGCGAAGCGGACGGCGTGGCCGACGCAATCCGCTGGCCCGTCGTCGAACCTGACCGCGATGTGCGTGGCTTCCAATCGGTGCTGTGTGATCTCGGCGCACGCCTTGGCCTACCCGGTTTCTTGAACGAAGACGGCGGCCAGAAATACGCCGATTACGCCGACTATATCACCAACCACATCCGCCGTCCCGGTATCGGTCCTCTTGCAGGCTTCCGGACAGGTGAAAACGGGCTGCAAGGTGGGCGCGGCGACGTGAACGAAAGCCAGATCGATAACTACATCGAAAATGGCGGCTTCTGGATCGAACATGTTCCCGAAAACGCGGCCTATTATAAACCGTTCTCGATGGACTACCAAAACTGGGCCGTGAAAATGGGCTTCTATGATGTGGTGCAGCCCTACATTTTCCAGCTTTACGTCGAACCCATGCGCAAATTCCAAGCCGCCGCCGAAGGCATCGGCACGCGCCAACCGCCGGAACATCTGCGCCAGCAGGTCAAGGAAACCATGGACCCGCTGCCGATCTGGTATCCACCGTTCGAGGACGGCCATGTTGATCCTGTCGAATACCCCGTGCACGCGCTGACCCAACGCCCGATGGCGATGTATCATTCGTGGGGCACCCAAAACGCGTGGCTGCGCCAAATCCACGGGCACAATCCGCTTTATGTGCCCACCGCGATCTGGGAAGCCAACGGGTTTGAAGACGGCGATTGGGCGCGAGTATCTTCCACTCACGGGTCCATCACTGTCCCTGTCGCGCATCAGGCGTCGCTGAACAAAGACACCGTTTGGACTTGGAACGCGATCGGCAAACGCAAGGGCGCTTGGGCGCTGGACAATGACGCCTCAGAAGCGACCAAAGGGTTCCTGCTCAACCACCTGATCCACGAATTGTTGCCACCCAAAGGCGACGGGATGCGCTGGGCCAATTCCGACCCGATCACTGGTCAAGCCGCTTGGTTCGACCTGCGCGTCAAAATCGAAAAATCGGCAGCCCCTGCGGAATCCCAACCCGCCCTGCCGCCGATCAAATCACCGGTTGGCAAAGGTCCAAAAGATCAGGCTTGGAAGGTGGGCAAATGACCAACGCCCAAGTCCTTATGATCATCGCGGCCTTTCTGGTTCTGACTGTCGGCTCTTTCATCTGGTTCATCGCCACATGGAACGCCGAGGCCGAAGAACCCGTCGCCGCTCTCGCATTTTCCGAAATACTCCTGCCGGAGGCATCACTATGACAACGCTACCCCCACCATCCGCCAAAAAACTGGGCCTGGTCATCGACCTTGATACCTGCGTCGGCTGCCACGCCTGTGTGATTTCCTGCAAAGGCTGGAATACCGAAAACTACGGCGCACCACTCTCGGATCAAAACGCATATTCGGGCGCTGCATCCGGCACATTCCTGAACCGCGTGCATTCCTACGAGGTGCAACCGCCGATCCTCAAGGACAAACCAGCCGCACCCGCGCAGCTGATCCACTTCCCCAAATCCTGCCTGCATTGCGAAGACGCGCCCTGCGTCACAGTTTGCCCGACAGGGGCCAGCTATAAACGCGCCGAAGATGGCATCGTTTTGGTCAATGAAAAGGACTGCATCGGATGCGGGCTTTGCGCGTGGGCCTGCCCATATGGCGCACGTGAACTCGACGCCAAAGAAGGGGTCATGAAGAAATGTACCCTTTGCGTCGACCGCATCTATAACGAAAACCTGCCCGAAGAAGACCGCCAACCCGCCTGCGTGCGGACCTGCCCTGCGGGTGCGCGTCACTTTGGCGATCTGGGCGATGAAACCTCTGACGTGTCGATCCTTGTGGCCGAACGCGGCGGGTTCGATTTGATGCCGGAACAAGGCACCAAGCCGACCAACAAATACCTGCCGCCACGGCCTAAGGACGTGGAACCGGAATTCGACATTCTGGCCCCCTACCTTGAACCCATCGCCGAAGACGGCAAGGGTTTCGTCAGCTGGCTTGATAAGGCCCTGTCCGCACTACCCGGAGGAGCGAAATAATGCATCCCGCACCATCAGTTATCATCTTCACAACCTTTTCTGGCTTGGGCTTTGGCCTGTTGTTCTGGCTCGGCATTGATGCGACTGCCCCTACGGGCTGGGTCGCATTCGTGTTCTTCGCCATCGCCTACATCATGGCGGTTGGCGGCCTGCTCGCGTCCACATTCCACCTCGGTCACCCCGAACGGGCAATCAAGGCGTTCAGCCAATGGCGCACAAGCTGGCTGTCGCGTGAAGGCATTTGCGCCGTCGCGACCCTGCTGATCATGGCACTTTATGGCGCGGGCCTTGTGTTTATGGGCGCGCAGTGGTCGGTCCTCGGCTGGCTGGGCGCATTGGGCGCGCTGCTAACCGTGTTCACAACATCCATGATTTACGCACAGCTTAACACCGTGCCGCGCTGGAAACACTGGACCACTCCAGCCCTGTTTCTCGTGCTGTCCATTGGCGGCGGCGCGTTGCTGTCGGGCCGCGTTTCCATCGCGATCCCGCTCTTGATCATCGCTGGCGCACTGCAAGCCTTCGCATGGTTCCACGGTGACGGGCGGTTTAACGCATCGGGCACCACCATGGCGTCGGCCACGGGCCTTGGCGACATCGGCACTGTGCGCGCGTTTGAACCACCGCACACTGGCACCAACTATCTGATGAAGGAATTCATCCACGTGGTCGGCCGCAAACACGCCATGAACATCCGCATCATCGCGCTTGTTCTAGGCTTTGTGATCCCTGTGCTGTTGTTGCTAACAGGTGTTGGACATGTGCTGGCTGCGGTTGCGGTGCTAAGCCACATTGCAGGCGTGATCGCGCTGCGCTGGTTGTTCTTTGCACAGGCCGAACATGTGGTCGGCCTGTATTACGGCCAACGCTAAAAACAGTAAGGGCGGGTCCGATATGGCCCGCCCTTTTTCTTATCCACGAATGCGCTGTTCGTTTTCGTCAAACAGATAGATACGTGATTTGTCGATTGTGACACCGACACGGTCGCCGGTGGATGACCGCTCGTCGCCGCGTTCTTCGATCACGATCCGCTCGCCGGTTTCACCAGTCAGATAGACGAAAGACACACCGCCAAGGCTTTCTGTCATTTCAACGGTATGGGTGTCGCCCTTCGGATCGACCATCAAGTGTTCAGCGCGCATCCCGGCGGTGATGGCTTTGCCGGAATAGGCCTCTGCGATCACCCCTTCAAAGCTGGCCTTCATACCGGGCACGGACACAGTGCCGCCATTTGCCACGCCATCAAGGAAGTTCATCGCGGGGGATCCGATAAAGCCCGCGACGAATTTATTGTCTGGGTCACGATACAGATCCATTGGCGCGCCGACCTGTTCCACGAGCCCAGCACGCAGCACAACGATTTTATCGGCCAGCGTCATCGCCTCGACCTGATCGTGGGTCACGTAGATCATCGTTGCGCCGATTTCCTTGTGTAGGCGGGCGATTTCCACACGCATTTCTACGCGCAATTCCGCGTCCAAATTCGACAGTGGTTCATCGAACAAAAACACTTCTGGCCCGCGCACAATCGCGCGTCCGATGGAAACGCGTTGGCGCTGTCCACCGGACAATGCAGCGGGTTTGCGGTCGAGGTAGTCTTCGAGCTTCAGAATGCGCGTGGCCTCTGCGACCTTCTCTGCGATCACATCCTTGGCAAAGCCGTTCATTTTCAGGCCAAAGCCCATATTTTCGCGCACTGTCATATGCGGATAAAGCGCGTAGGTCTGGAACACCATCGCCACGCCGCGGTCCGATGGGTCAAGCCGCGTCACATCGCGGTCCCCGATTTGCATCGCGCCTCCGGTGGTTTCCTCTAACCCAGCAACCATGCGCAACAGCGTTGATTTCCCGCAGCCCGACGGACCGACAAAAACGCAAAACTCTTCATCTTCGATCTGAAGATCAATCCCGTGGACCACCTGCACATCGCCGTATTTCTTGATCACGCTCTGAAGCTCTACGCTAGCCATGATGAAGGCTCCTTATTCAGTTGTAGGGGTTTGCCAAGACCGAGCCTCGTACCCGATCTTGGTAGCCGTGTTCAATAATGTTGCGCGGAATGCGTCTAGGCCTTCGACGCTATGCCGCTGCGTTGTCGTGGCGATCGACACCGCACCGATCACGCGGTTTTCCGAAGTTAGAATTGGGGCCGCGATACTAATGATGCCCGCCTCGTGCTCTTCTCTGTCAAAGGCCACGCCGTTTTTGCGAATGTCGGTCAGCTCCACGCCCAAAGTAGCCGCGTTGCTGTGGGTCGCGGCGGTATAGGTCATAAAGGCCTGCTGTTGCATCGCCCGCGCGCGCCGTTCTTCGCCCATAAATGCAAGGATCACCTTGCCCACGCCTGTGCAATAGGCCGGTGCGATTTGGCCTGCTTGGGCCAATGTATCGAACCCAGCCTGCGCCTTGCGTTTATCGATAAACAACACCTGACCGTTGTCGATCTGCGCGAGGTGCACGGCCTCGCCGACCTCTTGGGCTAAAGCATCCATAAACGGGCGAGCCACAGGGGCGAGCGATGATTGCTCCCATGCCGAATGGGCCAAGCGCAACAGGCGTAAACCCGGCGCATAGGTCTGGCGATCCGCATCATACGACAGCATGTTCTGGTTCGTCAGACTTTGGATAAACCGGTATAATGTTGGCTTGGGGAGATCCGATTGCGCAAGCACTTCGGAAAACCTCACAGGCCGCCCGAACGACGCCACTTGGTCCAAAACGCCTAGCGCCTTGCCCACTGTCCCATCGCTGGTTTCATAGCCCATTTGATCCTCCCTTTCTGCCACCGTTTCCGCGTGGGTCAAAATCCATCACTAAACGCACCAGAGTGTTGACAAGGCTAGCTGAGTCGCGGTTTAGTATCAATATCCAAAACCAAGTTTCAAATAATGAGACTAGAGTTTTGTAAGGGAGCACTAGGGAGGAAACCATGCATACCATTCTTAAGACGTCGTTCGCGGCGATTGTAGCAGCTGGCTTTACAGCATCCGTAGCCCATGCAGACGCACACGCGCTGTCTGGCGATCTTGTCATTTTCTCTGACATGTCCAACCCTGCGCCACGCGCAGTGATGGAAGGCATGGTAGAGCGTTTTGGCGCTGAACATCCTGATCTGAACATCGAGCTGACAGTCATCGACCGCGAAGCTTATAAAACACAGATCCGTAACTTCTTGACCGCTGACGCGCCTGATGTTGCCAACTGGTATGCGGCCAACCGTATGCTGCCATATGTCGAGGCTGGTCTGTTCGAAGACGTGTCTGACCTTTGGGCTGACGAAATGGGCACCGAATTGGCATCCACCAAAGGTGCGATGACAATCGACGGCAAGCAGTATGGCGTGCCTTACACATACTACCAGTGGGGCGTTTACTATCGTAAAGACCTGATGGAACAGTATGGTCTGTCCGAGCCAACAACTTGGGAAGAAGAAAAAGCCAACTGTCAGGTTTACCTCGACAACGGCATTAAGTGCTACACCATCGGCACCAAGTTCCTTTGGACTGCTGGCGGCTGGTTCGATTACCTCAACATGCGCACAAACGGCTATGACTACCACGCCGCTTTGACTGCAGGTAACGAGAAGTGGGACAGCGAAGCGACACGCGCGACATTCGCAAACTGGCGTGAGCTGATCGACATGGGTGCGTTCATCGACAACCACCAGACATACAGCTGGCAGGAAGCCATGCCATTCATGGTCAACGGCGAAGCAGCGTCCTACCTCATGGGTAACTTCTCTGTTGCGGCATTCCGCGAAGGCGGTCTGGACGATAGCAAGCTGGACTTCTACCAGTTCCCAGAGATCACACCAGGCATCGCCAAAGGCGAAGATGCGCCAACCGATACGTTCCACATCCCATCGGGTGCCAAGAACAAAGACAACGCACGTGCATTCCTGCAGTTCGTTGCATCGGCTGACAACCAGACACTGATCAACAACGGTGAAAACCTTGGTCAGTTGCCTGTGAACGCGCTGTCATCTGTTGATGACGACAAGTTCCTGAACGAAGGCTTTGCCATGTTGTCCAACGACGCACCTGGCGGCATCGCGCAGTTCTTTGACCGTGACGCACCTGCTGAAATGGCATCCGTTGCCATGGAAGGTTTCCAGGAGTTTATGCTCTTCCCAGACAACTTGGATGATATCCTTGCACGTTTGGACGCAGCCGCAGTCGACATCTACGCCAAATAAGATCAAGCGGGTGGGCAGCAATGCCCACCCCACCCAACGGCCCATCTGCAAACATCACGCGGTGTTTCCACATGCGCCCCGCCCTTTAGGGGTCCACGACAGTCAGGGAATAACCATGACAACAGCCGAAAATTTCAACGCCCCAAAACGGGGTTGGTACAAGCGCAATGAAATTGCGATCACGCCATTCCTATTCTTGGCCCCCGGCGTTCTAATGTTCGCTGTCTACGTGATTTTTCCCGTATTCCAGTCGTTCAACATCTCGCTGTATAAATGGGACGGTTTGGGCGAGGCGGAATTTGTCGGCCTGACCAACTATCAAAAACTGCTCGACGACCGCGCGTTCGAAGTCTCGCTTTGGAACAACCTCAAATGGTTGGTGCTCTATCTTTTGGCTATCCCTGCGGGTTTGATGATCTCGCTTTTCCTGAACCAAAAAGTCGTCGGCATACGGCTGTATAAATCGCTGTTCTTCTTCCCGTTTGTGATTTCACAAATCGTCGTCGGTCTCGTGTTTTCATGGTTCTACGATCCAACTTTCGGCATCTTCACCCGCATCCTTGCGTTTGTGGGTTTGGAAATCAAAGGCGGCGTTTTGGGCAACCCGACAGCCGTGACTTATGGCATCATCGCCGCTGGCCTTTGGCCGCAAACCGCATATTGCATGATCTTGTATCTGACAGGCTTGAACTCGGTCGATCCAGAGCAGGTAGAGGCCGCACGCCTTGACGGCGCAAAGGGCTGGAAAATGCTCTGGTATGTGATCATCCCACAGCTAAAACCCGCGACCTTCATTGCATTCGTTGTGACAATCGTCGGCGCGTTGCGGTCATTCGATCTGATCTCGATCATGACCCGCGGTGGACCGTTCGGCCAAAGCCGTGTGTTGTCTTATTACATGTTCGAAAAAGCACTGTCCGAATACGGGTTCCGTATGGGTTACGGCGCCGCCATCGCGGTTGTCTTGTTCATGATCATGTTGGTGTTCATCGCCTACTTCCTTTGGTCCATGTACCAAGAAGAAAAAGGAGCCCGCTGATGTTCCCGACCCCAATTGAAAAGCGTTCGCGCAGCTGGCAGATCGGCTACCAATCCTTGCTGCCCTTGGCGCTGATCGCGTGGCTCTTGCCGTTGCTGGCTGTGATGCTGTTTTCGATCAAGCCAGAAGCTGATTTTGTGTCCGGCAACTACTGGTCCTTGCCCGCAAATCTGGACGGATTGAACAACTATTACAAAGTGTTCTTTGAATCCGACATGCCCAAATACCTGTGGAATTCGATCCGTATCACGGTGCCAACAGTCATCGGCTGCATGATATTATCGTCCATGACGGGTTTTGCGCTGGGCGTGTATAAATTCCGCTCGAACCTTTGGATCTTTTTCATGTTTGTGGCGGGCAATTTCGTGCCATTCCAGATCCTGATGGTGCCAGTACGCGACCTGACCGTTGACCTTGATATGTATAACACTGTGCGCGGCTTGGTGCTGTTTCATGTGGCATTCCAAACAGGGTTCTGCACGCTGTTCATGCGTAATTTCATTCGCGCCCTGCCGTTCGAATTGATCGAAGCGGCCCGCGTCGAAGGCATCGCAGAATGGCGCATTTTCTGGTATGTCGTCCTGCCCCTGATGAAGCCCGCGCTGGCCGCCATGGCCGTGTTGATCTTTACCTTTATCTGGAACGATTATTTCTGGGCGATCGTGCTGACCCAAGGGTCCGATACGCAGCCTGTGACCGCTGGCATCACCAGCTTTAACGCGCAGTTCCGCGCCGCGTATCACTTGATGAGCGCCGGTTCGATTGTTGCCGCCCTCCCCCCTGTGGCCATGTTCTTTTTGATGCAAAAGCATTTCATTGCAGGTCTGACGCTTGGGGCCGTAAAGTAAGAGACTATGAACAGATCCTATCGCCTTGATGATGGCCGCCAGACGCTTGTGCTGGCCGCCCATGCTGACCGTTTGCCCGTTGTCACCTATTGGGGGCCGACCCTGCCCGACACGGATG
The DNA here is from genome assembly GCA_964022435.1 of uncultured Roseobacteraceae bacterium. Taxonomy (GTDB): domain Bacteria; phylum Pseudomonadota; class Alphaproteobacteria; order Rhodobacterales; family Rhodobacteraceae; genus Yoonia. The sequence continues at coordinate 39,667 of CAXIAL010000014.1, forward strand.
TGCCGCGTGATTTGCACGAGGCCGCGATCATTGATGTGACCGGTGGGATGCTTGATGAAAATCCCGACCTGTCTATTTGTCCCGAAGCGACCCGTAGTTTTCCAGGCCAACCTGGATTGATCGTGCGCGACACGGATGGGACGCCCTTGCTGCCGAAATTCTGTTTCGCATCAGAAGATCACTCTGACGGCTTGGCGCTGTCTTACGTGGATGCGGACAACGGCTTGACCCTAACAGTCACCTTCGCGACCGACCCAGAAACCCACATCATTACCTGCCAAACAACGCTCGACGCGGATCGTCCTGTGCATCTGCATTGGCTTGCTGCCCCTGTGCTACCAGCCCCGCAATTGTCGGATGAAATGATTGATGTGTCAGGACGCTGGTGTGGTGAATTCCAACTGGCGCGCACCGCGTGGTCGGCTGGCATGCGCTACCGCGAAAACCGCACCGGGCGCACGGGGCACGAACATTTCCCTGCGCTGATCGTGCCGTGCCGCGGGGCCACGAACACAATGGGCGAGGCTTACGCATTCCATTACGGTTGGTCCGGCGGGCACCGGATGGTTGCAGAAGAGCTGCAAGACGGACGCCGCCAAATCCAGTTCGGCCATGCTGCCCGTATGGAAACTGACCCGCAGTTGCAGTTCAAAACCGCCCCGCTTTACATTACCTATTCGAATACCGGCCTGAATGGAAGCGCCGTCGCATTCCAACGCCACCTGCGTGACCGTATCGTGACTTGGCCCAAACCAAACGCCCCACGCCCCGTGCATTACAACTGCTGGGAGGCCGTCTATTTCGACCACAAGCTTCCCGTCTTGAAGGACATCGCGCAGCGCGCAGCAAAGCTGGGCGCGGAGCGCTTCGTTTTAGATGACGGCTGGTTCGGACAACGCGACGACGACACACGCAGCCTGTCCGATTGGACCATCGATCCGCGCAAATACCCCGATGGGCTGACGCCGCTTATCGATCATGTGCACGGCTTGGGAATGACCTTTGGCCTGTGGTTCGAACCCGAAATGATCAACCCCGACAGCGACATCCACCGCGCCAATCCGCATTGGGCCTTGGGGTCCGAAGATCAAACACTTGGCCGTCAGCAAAAGGCGCTGAACATAGCCCTGCCAGAGGTTCGCGATTTTCTATATGATCGCATGTCTGCGATCCTGCGCGACAATGATATCGACTATATCAAATGGGATCATAACCGTGTGCTCCCAATGCCCGATGCAGCACAAACACGCGGGTCTTATGCGCTGATCGACCGGCTACGTGCCGACTTCCCGATGGTAGAAATCGAAAGCTGCGCATCGGGTGGTGGCCGCATTGATTTCGGCATTATGGAACGCACGCAACGGGTCTGGCTGTCCGACAGCAACGACGCGCTGGAACGGTTGCGCATTCAGCATGACGCGGCGCTTTTCCTGCCCCTGTCCGTTACCGGCAGCCACGTCGGGCCGCGCACTTGCCACACCTCTGGCCGCGTGCTCGATATCAGTTTCCGCGCTTGGGTCGCTGCCCAACGGCACATGGGCTTCGAAATGGACCCGCGCGAGCTGGACGAGCATGAAACCGCTGTACTGACCGAGGTCACCGCATGGTGGAAAGCCAACCGCGACTGGATGCAAACCGCCGACATCCTGCGCCTTGATAGCGCGGATGACGCCGTGATTGCCGAACAGCAAATGGCACGTGACAAATCACGCTTTGTCATGTTCGCAGGCAAGGCTGCCGTCAGCGACCAAATCGCGCCACGTCCCCTGCGCCTGACCGATCTGGACCCCGCCGCAATGTACCGGATCGAACTGATCAACCGGACCTCTGCCCCCGGCTTGTCGCGTGGCACCCCTGCGCTAAAATCCAAACCGATGGAGCTTTCGGGCGCCTATCTGATGCACCGCGGTGTCACCTTGCCGTGGTCCTTCCCCGATCGTATGTGGGTTGTCGAAGGTCATAAGCTCTGAAAGGGTAGCCGCATGCAAAAACCTGATTGGATCGCCGTCGACTGGGGCACAAGCAACATGCGTGCTTGGGCCATGTCGGCTTCTGGCACGGTGTTGGACACGGTGCGCACGAACAAGGGCATGGGCGATCTGACCCCTAACCAGTTTGAACCCGCCCTGCGCGAAGCCCTCGCCGAATGGCCCGTCGACACGCAACCGATTATCGCCTGTGGCATGGTCGGTGCGCGCCAAGGCTGGATCGAAGCCCCCTATGCCGCGACCCCGTGTCCGGCCACGCCAACCGGTTTCACACAACCCAAATCCGCTCTTGATGTGCATATCATTCCGGGCATCATGCAGGCCGATCCCGCAGATGTAATGCGCGGCGAAGAAACCCAGATCGCGGGTTTTCTGGCCGTGAACAAAAACTGGGACGGCGTGATTTGCCTGCCTGGTTCGCACACCAAATGGGCGCATATCAGCGCCGATGAAGTGATCAGTTTCCAGACCTACATGACGGGCGAACTGTTCGCGGCTATTGGCGAACATACAGTGCTAAAACATTCTGTGATCTCAGACGATTGGGATTTCGACGCCTTTGATAGAGGCGTGTCCGACGCCATGGCCCGCCCTGAACGGCTCGCCGCGCGACTGTTTTCGCTCCGCGCCGAAGGGTTGCTGAATGGCATGCAAAACGACGCTGCCCGCGCCCGCCTATCGGGCCTTCTGATCGGTGCTGAACTCGCAGGTGCCAAACCTTACTGGATGGGTCAGCAAATTGCGGTCATCGGCGCGGGCAATCTGTCCGCGCTTTACATCCGCGCGCTTGCCCTGCAATCCGCCCCCGCGACCCAAGTCAAGGCTGACGCCATCACGCTCGCCGGTCTCGCCGCTGCCTACCGCCGCCTGAAAGGATAACCCCATGGACCACCTCCCCCTGATCGCCATCCTGCGCGGCGTCACCCCTTCCGAAGCCGCGCCAATGGCCGCAGCCTTGATCGACGCAGGCATCACCCAGATCGAAGTGCCGCTGAACTCGCCCGACCCGTTCGACAGCATCAAATCCATGGCCGACGCGCACGGGCATGACGCCCTGATCGGCGCGGGCACAGTCCTGTCTGTCGACGACGTGGGCCGCGTGGCCCAAGCAGGCGGCAAACTCGTCGTATCCCCCAACGTCGACCAGCGCGTAATCGTGGCCACGAAAACCGCAGGCATGGCCAGCTGGCCCGGTGTGATGACGCCCACCGAATGCTTTGCGGCGTTGAAGGCTGGCGCGGACGGGCTGAAAATCTTTCCCGCTTCATTGATCGGCCCCGACGGGATCAAAGCGATCCGCGCGGTGCTGCCCAAAGGCACCAAAGTCTATGCAGTTGGCGGCGCAGGCGCTGATAATTTCCGCGTCTGGATGGACGCCAGCGCCGATGGGTTCGGCATTGGGTCCGCGCTTTATAAACCAGGCCTGTCCGTGGCCGACGTCAAAGCCCGCGCCGTCGACATGGTCGCGGCCTATCACGCGGCAAGCGCATGATTTTCGACGACACGAAATGCGAACTGGGCGAAGGCCCGCTGTGGCACCCGCTGCGCAAACAGCTGTTCTGGTTCGACATCCTTGGCAAACGCCTGCACACCAAAGGGCAGCACTGGGATTTCGACCACTATGTTTCGGCCGCGGGTTGGGTTGATCACGATACGCTGATCATCGCCTCTGCTGTTGGACTGCACCGGTTCAACAGCACGACGGGCGAACAGTCTCTGCTCTGTGATCTCGAGGCGGACAACCCGATCACGCGGTCCAACGACGGGCGCGCAGACCCACAGGGTGGGTTCTGGATCGGCACGATGGGCATCAACGCAGAAGAACGCGCAGGCGCGATTTATCGCTATTACAAGGGCGAGCTGCGACTGCTCTATGGGAACATCCAAATCAGCAACGCTATCTGTTTTGCACCCTCCGGCGACACCGCCTATTTCACCGATACGAACAAGCAAACCATCTTTGCAGTCACGCTAAACGCCGATGGCTGGCCCACTGGATCGCCGCGCGTTCACATTGATCTGCGCGACACCGACTTCCGCCCCGATGGGGCCGTTGTCGACACAGCAGGAAACCTTTTCTCAGCCCAATGGGGCGTCGGGCGCATCGCCGCTTATGACCCGTCGGGTGACTTCATCGAAGCCTTCGATGTCCCAGCGATCCAATCATCTTGCCCTGCTTTTGGCGGCGAAGACCTCGGCACACTCTACTGCACCTCCGCCGCCGTAGGGCGCGACGGGGACGACGACGGTAAAACATTCGCCATCAAAACCAACTACACCGGCCAAGCCGAACACCAAGTGATCTTGCCCTAACCCCTGTCTCGCATTTTTGAAAATACTCAAAGGACCACCATGAAACGCACACTCGGCGTCTGTTATTACCCCGAACACTGGCCCCGCGCTGAGTGGGAAACCGACGCCGCCGAAATGGTCGCGGCAGGCATCACATGGGTGCGGATCGGCGAATTCGCTTGGGCGCGGATGGAGGCAGAGCCGGGCGTGCTCACATGGGATTGGCTGGACGATGCGATCGCGGTTCTGGGCAACGCGGGCCTGAAGGTCGTACTTGGCACGCCGACAGCCACCCCGCCGCGTTGGATGATCGACAAATACCCCGACATGTTGGCCGTGGATGCGGATAACAACACGCGCAAATTCGGGTCACGCAAGCACTATGATTTCAGCCACCTACCCTACCGCGACGAATGCAAACGCATCGCCACATTGATGGCCGAACGCTATGGCAGCAACCCGCATGTGGCCGCATGGCAAATCGACAATGAATATGATTGCCACGACACGACCCTCTCCTATTCAGACGCTGCCAAACGCGGGTTCCAAGACTGGTTGTCCCAGAAATACCAATCCACAGACGCGCTGAACCGCGCGTGGGGCAATGTGTTCTGGTCGATGGATTACGACACGTTTGATCAGATTGAACTGCCAAACCTAACCGTGACCGAACCCAACCATCCGCACCAGCTGGCGTTCCGTCAATATTCCTCCGACCGAGTCGTAGCCTTCAACAAGGTCCAAGCCGACGCGATCCGCGCCCATTCTGACGCGCCATTGATCCACAACTACATGGGCCGCATCACAACCTTTGACCATTGGAAGGTCGGCGCAGATTTGGACATCGCATCATGGGACAGCTACCCCATTGGGTTCTTTTCAGATCGGATCGAAGGCACGCCGAAGGAAAAGCTCAAATTCCTGCGCCAAGGCCACCCCGACAACCAAGCGTTCCACCACGATCTTTATCGCGCTGTTGGGCGCGGGCGTATGTGGGTGATGGAACAGCAACCCGGTCCAGTGAACTGGGCGCCCTACAACCCCGCACCACTGCCCGGCATGGCGCGGCTTTGGGCATGGGAAGCCTTTGCCCATGGGGCCGAAACCGTCTGCTATTTCCGTTGGCGGCAGGCGCCGTTTGCCCAAGAACAGATGCACGCCGGACTGCTGCGCCCTGACCGCGCACCCGCGCCGGCCTTGGCCGAAGCACGCCAAGTCGCCGATGAATTTGCAAGCATGCCAGATGTCAGCACCGCCAAAGCCGACGCCGCATTGGTGTTTGATTATGAAAGCGCGTGGGCGTGGGATGTGCAGCCGCAAGGCGCGGATTTCGAAATGTTCCGTCTGGCCTTTGCTGCCTATCGCGGGCTGCGCCGCGCGGGGTTGAACATTGATATTCTGCCCCCCGATACGGCGGACTTATCGGGCTATAAGCTGGTGCTCGCGCCCGGTATCATGACCCTGTCCGAACCGCTGCGCAAAGCGCTAGAAGCATTCAAAGGCATCGCACTGATCGGTCCACGCACTGACACCAAAACAGCTGAGCTGGCGATCCCTGATGTGATGGGGCCGAACCTGCCACACACAGATGTGACGGCGATTTTGACGGAAAGCATCCCACCCAACGACAAAATCAAGCTGCAAGGCGGCGGCAAGTTTCGCCATTGGTTCGAACATCTTGATGGGACCGCTGACGTGCATCTGACCACGAAAGATGGGCAACCCGCGATCATGGGTGGCGATCATCTGCGGTATCTCGCAGGTTGGCCTGACGACGCGACGTTTGACAAAATCATTGGCGGGCTTTGCGATGCTTTAGACCTCGAAACATTCGCCCTGCCAGATGGGCTGCGGATTAGAGATACCGACAAGCAGCGCTTTGTTTTCAACTACGCGCCCGTTGCACAGAAATGGGGCGACACGATCATTCCTGCGGCTGGCGTGCATTGGGAAAACCTATGACACCGGTCATTCTAAGTGCGGGTGATCTGTCCGTTCATATCCTGACTTTAGGCGCGATTGTGCAAGATGTGCGCCTGCGCGGAGTGGATTTTTCGTTAACCTGCGGGTGCAGTTCATTAACCGAATACCAAGGGGCTTGTCGGCTTCACGGGGCTTTGATCGGGCCAATCGCCAATAGGATCAGCAATGCGCGGGTCAAGATTGAAAGCATGATGCACGAGTTGGAACGCAATCAAGATGGCCGCATCCACCTGCATTCGGGCAAGGATGGCACGCATTTGCAGGACTGGACCATTGTCACCCAATCAGATGATGCCGTCACGTTAGAGCTAGCCCTGCCAGACGGCATGTGCGGCTTGCCTGGGCATCGGGTGATCCGTGCGACTTATCAGGTTAGCGCGCCCGCGTGCCTGACGCTCGACATCACGGGCACGTCGGATACGGACACGATGATGAACTTTGCCAACCACAGTTATTGGAACCTCGACGGATCCAACGAGTGGTCAGGCCATCACTTAAAAATCAACGCGGATCGCTATTTACCCATTACGGATGATGCAACCCCAACCGGTGACATTGCCGATGTGACTGGCACACAAATGGACCTTCGCAGTGGACGGGCTGTACACTCAGGCACCGATGTCTTCGATCACAATTTTTGCCTGTCAGACATGCGAACAGAGCTACGCGATGTGCTAGAGCTGACCGGACAGAATGGATTGCGTATGATCATGGCAACAACCGAACCCGGTCTGCAAATCTATGACGGACGGGGCACGCCAACCCCATATCAAGGGTTGGCGATCGAGGCACAGTGCTGGCCGGACGCGCCCAACAACCGCAAATTCCCATCCATCAAATTAGCAGCCGGTGACACCTATCACCAAACCACATCATGGCGATTTGAACGCTAGCTACCGCGATAGGTCGAATAGCTGAACGGCGTCAGCAACAGCGGCACGTGATAGTGCTGGTCGCGGTCCGTCACGCCAAACCGAATGGGGATTTGATCCAAGAATCGAGGGCCATCCGCAGGCGGGCGGAACTGGTGCAAATAATCTCCCGCGTAAAATAGCAGCTCATATTGCCCAGTCAGAAACGCCTCTGACGGTAGAATCGGCCCGTCCGTACGCCCGTCACCATTGGTCGTGGCCGTGACGATATGCTGCCAATGCCCGCGATCAATCCGGTAAAGCTCGACCTTCATCCCAACCGCCGGCCGCCCAATCGCAGTATCCAACACATGTGTCGTCAAATATCCTGTCGGCATGTCGTTCCCCTTTCGTGTTTTCTCAATTTCGTAGGATGGGTTTTAACCCATCTCCCCCCATCCACCGCCACCGGGCGTGCGCATTTCAAACGCTGCCCCTGCGGGCAGGTCTACCTCGTCGTTGCCACGCAAAACGCGGCGTTCCCCATCAGGCATCACCACCGCATTTTCGCCGACAAGACCGTCAGCACCACCGGCAGCGCCAAATGGTGCAACAACGCGGTGCGAACATAGGGTCGTCACGGTCACAGGCACCAAAAATCGCATCTTGCGCCACGCGCCATGGCCACCACGCCTCTGTCCTGCTCCACCTGATCCGTCCGCGATTGAAAACGCTTCTAACCGCACAGGGAACCGCTTTTCCAAAATTTCAGGATCGGTCATGCGCGTGTTGGTCATATGGCTTTGCACTGCGTCACAGCCCGCGAACCCATCACCCGCGCCAGTGCCACCCGCAATGGTTTCATAGTTTTGGAAATCCGCATTGCCCCAGATGAAATTGTTCATGGTGGCTTGCGAAGATGCGACAACACCCAAGGCCCCGAACAACGCGTTGCACGCGGCCTGCGACACTTCGGTATTGCCCGCGATCACGGCGGCTGGATAGGCGGGGTTCAACATTGTGCCCGCAGGCGCAATAATGTCGATGGGGGCAAGGCAGCCCTCGTTCAGCGGAATGTCAGTGCCCACTAACGTGCGGAATACATAAAGCACGACCGCGTGGCAAACTGCCAGCGGCGCGTTGTAATTGCCGCTGTGTTGCGCCGATGTGCCCGTGAAATCCACCACGGCTCGACGGGCCGCATGATCAATTTTCACGGCAACCCGAATGGTCTGGCCTTCGTCCATTTTATAGGTGAACCGCCCGTCCTGCAGGGTGGTGATCGCCCGCGCGACGCTTTCCGCCGCGTTGTCCTGCACATGACCCATATAGGCCGTCACGACGTCGGCGCCGTAGGCCGCGCAGACCTTCAATAGTGCCTGCCTGCCGGTTTCATTGGCGGCGACTTGGGCCTTTAGATCGGCCATGTTCTGGTCGATATTCCGGCAGGGGTATTTGCCCAATGCAAGTAGCGTCCGCGCCGCGTCTTCTTGCAAACGCCCAGCTGACACAAGCTGCATGTTGTCGATCAACACGCCTTCTTCTTCGATGTGTTTGCTGTCCGGTGGCCCAGACCCCGGCGTGCGCCCACCGATGTCGGCGTGATGCCCACGACTGCCCAACCAAAACGCGGGTTTCCCGTCCACAAACACAGGCGTCACCACTGTCACATCCGGCAAATGCGTGCCGCCGTTATAGGGTGAATTGAGCATGAACGCGTCGCCATCCACCGCGTCCGGACGCAGGCGCATGATTGTTTTGATACTGTCGGACATGGACCCAAGATGCACGGGTACATGGGGCGCGTTGGCGACGAGATCACCCTGAGAATCAAAGATCGCACAAGAGAAATCCAAGCGTTCTTTGATGTTCACGGACCAGCTCGTATTAGCCAATGTCGCGCCCATTTCATCGGCCACTGACATGAACAGGTTGCTCATAACCTCTAACACCACGGGGTCGGCCTTGGTCCCTGCGGCAGGCGGACGGGCCGCTGCCCCTATCCGGTCAATGATCAGATTGCCATGGGCGTCCACAACGGCGCGCCAGCCGTCCTCGACCATATTCGTGCCTGTGGGCTCCAAGATGATCGCGGGGCCTGTCACTGTGCTGCCGACGCCGAGGGTGGTGCGATTAAACACTGGGACGTCTTCGCCACAAACGGCGGTTTGCGCCAGCGGCACAGGATCGCCATTGCTTGCGACCACATCGGTGGGCGGTTGTTCGGGGCTGGTGCCCAGCGCCTCTGCGCTGACCATCTCAAAAACGATCCCACGTTCTGGCGAGGTGAAGCCAAACCGCTGTTGATGCGCCGCCTCGAACGCTGCTTGCATCGACGCGGCATCGCCAAATGGCACCTCTAACGGTTGGTGCGATCCGTCATAACGCAGATGCGCCATGGCCGCGATTGTGACATCAGCAAAGCCTTGATCGCGGACCTCTTGCGCGGCCTCGTCCTTGATTGCGTCCAGCGCCGTTTGCGCCACGCCAAGGTCGGACAACGGCGCATCAACCTGCACTTCGCGAAGCGCCCGCACCTCTGCCAAGCCCATGCCATAGGCCGACAAAACGCCCGCATGCGGGTGCACGAACACGCGGCGCATGCCCAGCGCATCGGCCACCAAACAAGCATGCTGCCCACCCGCCCCGCCAAAACATTGCAGGGTATAACCCGTCACATCATGCCCGCGCTGGACCGAGATTTTGCGGATCGCATTGGCCATATTGTCGACGGCAATGCGCAGGAACCCTTGGGCCAGATCGGCAGGATCGCGCGGGGCTTCACCCGTTGCATCGGCGATCTGTGTCGCAAGGTCCGCGAACTTTTCGGCGACCACATCTGCATCAAGCGGCAGATCGCCATTCGGGCCAAACACGGCAGGGAAATGTGCAGGTGACAGCTTGCCCAGCATAACATTGCAATCAGTCACGGTCAGCGGACCACCTCGACGGTAACAGGCTGGCCCTGGATCGGCGCCCGCGCTTTCCGGCCCGACCTGAAAGCGCCCATCACGGAACGTGCAAATCGACCCGCCGCCCGCAGCAACAGTATGAATGTCCATCATCGGGGCACGCATGCGCACGCCCGCAACTTCGGTTTCAAACGACCGCTCAAACACGCCCGCGTAATGGCTAACATCGGTGCTGGTGCCACCCATATCAAAGCCGATCAAGCGATCAAAACCAGCCTGTGCGCCTGTCTTCACCATGCCGACAATACCGCCCGCAGGCCCCGATAGGATCGCATCCTTGCCTTGGAACAATTGCGCGTCGGTTAGCCCGCCATTGGACTGCATGAACAACAGCTTTTCACAAACCGTGCCCACGTCCAAAGCCGTGGCGACTTGGTCCACATATCGGCGCAAGATCGGCGACAGATAGGCATCGACGACAGTCGTATCACCACGCCCCACCAGCTTGGCCAGACGGGACACTTGGTGGGATACGGAAATCTGTGTGAAGCCAATCTCGCGGGCAATCTCGGCGACAGCCAATTCATGGGCAGGGTTCAGATAGGCATGTAAAAACGCGATCGCGACGGCGCGGACACCGCTGTCATAGGCCGCCCGCAAATCAGCCCGCGCAGCGGCATGATCCAATGCCTCGACCACAGCGCCATCGGCATCCAAACGTTCGACCACCTCAGCGGCATTGGCATAAAGCAGCTCTGGCCGTTGGATGTTGAGATCAAACAAGCGCGGCCTGTTCTGATAGCCAATACGCAGCAAATCGCGGAACCCTTGGGTGATAAGCAGCAGCACTGGTTCGCCTTTGCGTTCCAGCAGCGCGTTGGTGGCCACGGTCGTGCCCATTTTTACCGCGCGAATCGATCCGGGCGCTGGGTTTGAGGTGCCCATCAGGTCATAAATGCCCTGCACAGCCGCATCAGCATAGCGTTCGGGGTTTTCGGACAACAATTTATGGGTCCGAATATCACCCGATGGGGTCAAACCCACGATATCGGTGAATGTACCACCGCGATCAATCCAAAATTCCCACGCTTTTTGGCCCATATTCCGCCCTCTACTGCTTATCGCGAAGCCTATCTGCGCAAAACCCAAGAGGAAACCAAGAAACGGTTTGACACCCCTGCCGCCATTGCCTAATTGAGGCCTCGTTGGCGCGGTAGCTCAGTTGGTTAGAGCGATCGACTCATAATCGATAGGTCGGGAGTTCAAGTCTCCCCCACGCCACCACCTTCTTCCTTTTTGATAGACGATTGTGAGCCGCGCAGCAGTCGCATGCCCCCTTCCAAATCTAGTGCAGCAAGACTAGCATTCGATCATGAATCTACTTGATCAAATGCGCGCTGCGATTGGCGATCCTTACGTTCTGACAGGCGATGACACGGCCAAGTGGGTCAGTGACTGGACAGGTGCTTACTCTTCCGCGCCCATGGCTGTCTTACGGCCCAAAGATACCAACGAGGTCAGTGCGATTATAAAGATCGCCGCCGCCTCCAAAACACCAATTGTGCCAGTGTCAGGCAACACCGGATTGAACGGTGGGGCCCAGTCACAGGGCAGTTTGCTGCTGTCCGTCGATAGGCTCAACACTATAGGCGAAATCGACACCCAAGGGCGCACAGCCACTGTTGGCGCAGGCGTGATCCTATCCGCACTCCATGATGCCAGCGACGCATATGACCTGAT
>CAXIAL010000015.1:0-51251 GCA_964022435.1 uncultured Roseobacteraceae bacterium
GCGATCCCCGCGCCCGATTTTTCCGCGATTGAAGCGGCGCAAGTTGAAGCAACAGAAATGCTTGATGGGCGAATCACGGCGTTGGAATCGCGTCTTGATGATCTTAGCAGCCGTGCTGGTGAAAGCGGATCAGTGTCCGCCGCGGCATACGAGGCAGAGTTAGACGCACTACGTGCTGAAATGGAAAACCTGCGCGGAACAGCGGTGGCGGAATTGTCATCGGCCCGCGAACAAGCCGCATCTATCGAGGCAAATGCCGAGGCAGCCGCACGTGCTGCCGCTGGTCGCGCCGCTCTTGCGCGTGTGCAGACGGGTATGGAAACCGGTGCGCCACTTGGTGAAGCCTTGGACGATCTGGCAGATGCCTTGCAATCTGATGTGCCTGCCGGTTTGGCGGCTGTACGTGATGGCACGCCGACCTTGGCGTCCTTACAGGACAGCTTCCCAGACCTCGCCCGTGCCGCACTAAGCACTGCGCGCAGCGAAGGTGTGTCCGGCGAACCCGAAGGTGGCTTTGCCAGCTTCTTGCGCAATCAATTCGACGTGCGCTCTGTCGCGCCAAAAGATGGCGACGGCGTTGACGCGATTTTGTCACGTGCCGAAGCGAACCTGCGCAATGGCCGTCTGACCGACACACTTGCCGAAGTCGGCGCATTGCCAGAAGTGGCCCGCGCTGAACTGTCCGGCTGGATCGCCTTGGCCGAAACCCGCGCGGATGCGCTGGCGGCTGCTTCGACCCTCTCTACTTCCTTGAACGAAAATTAAAGGCGACTCTTCATGTTGATGTCATTGATCAAAATTATTTTGTTTGTCGCCATTGTGATGGCGCTGACCTTCGGCGGGACCATGTTGATGGAAGTCGACGGTGGCGCGACGATCGCTATTGCGGGCATTGAGTTGTCCTTCTCCCCGCTTCAACTGGTATTTGCGTTGGTTGCATTGGTCGTCTTGGTCTGGCTGGGCCTGAAGCTGATCAAATTCTTGGTCGCGTCCTTCAAATTCCTGAACGGCGACGAAACCGCGATTTCGCGTTACTTTGACCGCAACCGCGAACGCAAAGGGTTCGAAGCCCTGTCCGAAGGGATGATGGCACTCGCATCTGGCGAAGGCCACTTGGCGATGACCAAAGCGCAGCGTGCGGAAAAGCTACTAAAGCAGCCGCAACTGACGAACCTCCTGACCGCCCAAGCCGCAGAAATGACTGGTGACAAGCGCACTGCAGAGGCGACTTACAAAAAGCTGCTCGAAGACGATAAAACCAAATTTGTCGGCGTGCGCGGCATCATGAAACAGAAGCTGGAATCCGGTGATACGGATACTGCGTTGAAGTTGGCAGAAAAGGCGTTCGCGCTGAAACCCAAGCATGTCGAAACCCAAGACGTACTGTTGAAACTGCAAGCCGATAAAGAAGACTGGTCCGGCGCCCGCGCGACATTGGGAGCCAAACTAAAAACCGGCAACCTGCCGCGCGACGTGCACAAACGTCGTGACGCGGTGCTCGCATTGTCCGAAGCCCGCGACATCATGGAAGAAGGCAAAACAATCGAAGCCCGCGAAGCCGCGATTGAGGCAAACCGCCTGTCCCCCGACCTGATCCCAGCGGCTGTCATGGCTTCCCAAGGTTACGTAGCCCAAGACAACGCCCGCTATGCGGCCCGTGTTTTGTCCGCGACCTGGGCCAGCAAGCCGCACCCTGATCTGGCCGCCGCATTCGCAGCGATTGCACCTGACGAAACACCAGCTGCACGTTTGAAACGGTTCAAAACCTTGACCAAGCAAGCACCAAAGCATCCTGAAACTAAGATGCTTCTGGCCGAACTGAACATCGCGGCAGAAGATTTCCCTACCGCAAAACGTGCGCTTGGCGATTTGGTCGAAACGGATCCAACGGCGCGTAGCCTGACATTGATGGCTGCAATTGAACGTGGCCAAGGCGCTGACGATAGCGTTGTGCGTGGCTGGTTGACCCGCGCGCTGACTGCGCCACGCGGCCCGCAATGGATTTGCGAAAGCTGCCAGCACATTCACCCTGCTTGGTCGCCGACCTGCGACAACTGCGGATCGTTCGACACTTTGTCATGGACCACACCACCGGCGTCAGATGTCGCCATGCCAGCGGGCACTGAAATGTTGCCGCTTTTGGTTGGTCCAGCTAACACAAATGCTGTTGATATCGTCGAGGCAGAGGTCGTCGACACCGCTGACTAGATCAATTGCGCGGCTTGAAAACGGGCCGCGCAATTTATCACGCTGATCGCGATGATTTGACCTATACGCTTCGCGTGGGTTTGTTAGAATGATTCCAAATTCTAACACCACCGGAGTAATCAAATGACCGATAAAGCAGGTAAATGTCCCGTCCTGGGCGGCGCACATCAGCACAGTGCCAAAGGCACGACAGCCAACCAACATTGGTGGCCAAATCAGCTTAGCCTGAAAATGCTGTCGACCAACACGGCAGACACCTCCCCGATGGGCGATGATTTCGATTATGCCGAAGCGTTCAAAACGCTCGACCTTGATGCAGTGATCGCCGATCTGCACGCGCTGATGACCGATAGCCAAGACTGGTGGCCAGCGGATTACGGCCACTATGGCCCGTTCTTCATCCGCATGGCATGGCACTCTGCTGGCACCTACCGCGTGGGCGATGGCCGTGGTGGAGCGGGCGCTGGCAACCTGCGCTTTGCTCCGCTGAACTCTTGGCCTGATAACGGCAACCTTGATAAGGCTCGCCGCTTACTTTGGCCGATTAAAGCGAAATACGGTTCTGCCTTGTCTTGGGCCGATCTGATGATCCTGACAGGCAACGTGGCACTCGAATCCATGGGCTTTGAAACCTTCGGTTTCGCCGGTGGCCGTGCGGATATCTTCGAGCCCGAAGAAGACATCTATTGGGGTCCAGAAACCGAATGGTTGGACGACGAACGCTACTCCGGTGACCGCGAGCTGGAAGGCGATCTTGGCGCTGTGCAAATGGGCCTGATCTACGTGAACCCAGAGGGGCCGAACGGCAACCCTGACCCGCTCGCATCCGCACGTGACATCCGCGAAACATTCGCGCGCATGGCGATGAACGACGAAGAAACAGTCGCACTCGCCGCAGGTGGTCACACATTCGGCAAGGGCCACGGCGCTGCATCCGCAGACGATTATGTCGGTGCTGAACCAGAAGGCGCATCTATCGAAGAGCAAGGCTTTGGCTGGAAAAACAGCTATGGTTCTGGCCACGGCGAACACACAATCACCTCCGGCCTTGAAGGCGCATGGACCAACAACCCGATCAAATGGGACATGGGGTATTTCGATAACCTCTTGGGCTACGATTGGGAACTTGGCGAAGGTTCCGGCGGCGCAAAGCAGTGGTATCCAAAGAACGTCGACCCAGCCGTTCCAGACGCACATGTCGCGGGCAAAAAGCACCTGCCGACAATGTTCACCGCCGACATCGCGCTGAAAGAAGACCCGATCTACCGCGAAATCGCAGAGCGTTTCCACAAGAACCCAGACCAATTCGCAGATGCATTCGCACGTGCTTGGCACAAGCTGACACACCGCGACATGGGTCCGTATGAATTGGGCTTGGGCAAACTGGTCCCAGCAGAGCCACAGGTGTGGCAGGACCCAATTCCAGCGGTAGACCACGATCTGGTTTCTGACGCAGACGTGGCCGACCTTAAGGCAAAATTGCTCGATTGCGGTTTGTCCGTGTCTGATTTGGTGTCCACAGCATGGGCATCCGCGTCCACATTCCGTGGGTCCGACAAGCGCGGCGGTGCCAATGGCGCGCGCGTTCGTTTGGCCCCGCAAAAGGATTGGGGCGTGAACCAGCCTGCAGCCTTGGCCGATGCATTGGGCAAAATCGAAGCCGTGCAAACAGCATTCAACGCAGCAGGCGGTGCGAAAATCTCGCTCGCTGATGCGATTGTTTTGGGCGGTTTCGCTGCCGTGGAAAAAGCTGCGGCTGATGCGGGCCATGCAGTCACTGTGCCGTTCAACGCAGGTCGTATGGACGCGACACAAGAGCAGACGGATGTCACATCTGTCGCTGCGCTCGAGCTGAAAGCCGACGGTTTCCGCAACTACCTGAAACCGGGTATGGCGCGTGCTGCGTCCGAATTGCTCGTGGATCGCGCCCAGCTTCTGACGCTCACAGCGCCGGAAATGACTGTGCTCGTCGGCGGCATGCGTGTTCTTGGCGCGGGTGCTGACACCCACGGCCAGTTCACCAAAAACGTCGGCGCATTGACGACGGACTTCTTCGTGAACCTTTTGGATATGGGCACGCAGTGGTCCAAATCTGGCGACACATTTGAAGGCCGCGATGCAGACGGCAACGTGAAATGGACAGCGACCGAAGTCGACCTGATCTTTGGCTCTAACTCCGTCCTGCGCGGCCTTGCCGAAGTTTACGCAGCCGACGATGCCAAAGGCAAATTCGTGGCCGACTTCGTGGCCGCTTGGACCAAGGTCATGGAACTCGATCGCTTTGATCTGAAATAATCAAAACGGGCGGCGTGTCATGCGCCGCCCGACACCTTACAGGATGTTGAACGCATCCCTGATTTGCCTGTCCTGAACCGTGCTTAGATAGTCGGGGTTATGGCTGGCCAAAACCTCCCTCACCTTTGCATTCGCCCTATCCCACGCGGTTTGCGACCCCGCCTCTTCCCATGTGCGCGGCTGTTCGCGGTCGGCCATATCGGGATAGTGGTAATCCCGCTCCATCGCGGCCAACGTCTGATCAGCGCCAAGGAAATGCCCCTCGCCCAACACAGACGCGACGATGGTGTCGAACCCAAGGTTCTCTTCCGTCACTTCCACCCCGCGCAACGTGCGATAGGTCATCGCGTGCATGTCATTGTCCAGAATAAACGCCTCGAAACTCGCGCCCAGCAACGCGGCGGTCATGCCGGAACTTTCGTAAATCAAATTGCCCCCCGCCAATGCAGCTGCCAGCGACGTCATCCCCTTTTCCACGCCATATTGCGCGTCAATTGCCTTGGCGTCGGTCATGGACGCCGCGACACCGGATGGCAGGCCAAGCCAATTCGACAATTGCGCCGATGCGGCATTCATCAATGTCGTCTCGCCGCCGCCACCTGCAAAGGCACCGCTACGCAAATCAATCACCAGCGGCCAGTTGGAAAACACCATCGGAAATCCGGGGGCAATGACGTTGACCATTACAAGACTGGCCAGGGTTTCGGCCAATGATTGCGCAAGGAACCCTGCCAAGGTCGCAGGTGCCGTCGCCCCCGCTTGCGCCGCCGTGATGCAAGACATCGGGATGTTGTGTTCGATACATTTATACACCACCTCCACCGCATCCTCGCCAAACCGCATCGGTGAAATCACAGGGGAAATGTGGGTTTTGATGAACGGACGTTCGGCAAATTTGCCCTCACCACCCGCGGCAATATCCAACATATGCACAATCGGATCGACGGTGTCAGCGACGGTAAACGCGGTCGCGACAGGCTTTGTCGTGTTCTTGATAAGCGCATAGGCGGTGTTCACGTCCAGATCGATAATCTCTGGCACATCTGTCGCAATACAGCAGCGCGTGAACCACGCCACATTGTCGAGTGTGTCTTGTAACCGCGTAAAATCATGCAGGTCTTGCAGGGTTGATGGGCGATATCGTGCAGTGTCGAGATCAAGCGTATTCACTGCCGCCCCACCAGTGCCAAAATAGACCCTATTCCCGCCCACATCGATAGTTCTTGCTGGATCGCGCCCGTGCAATGGGAACGTCTTGGCCGCCACATTTATCGTGTCTTCGACAAGTGATTTCGGCAGGCCAATGCGCCCCTTACCCAGATCAACCGCACCGCCCGCGATCAGGTCATTCCACAACCGGTCAGGCACTTCGCCCATGCCAAGCTCCGCCAAAAGCCGCAGCGCGGTGTCATAAATCCCCTGCAAATCGGTATCGGATAAGGGGCGATATTGCCCGCCGATTTGACCTGCTGGCGCTGGGTTCGTCACAAGGGGTGCGGCGCGCATGGCAACGCGTGCGCGGCGGCCGCCGGATCGTTTGGGTGCATCTGTCATGGGCACATCGTCTATTGCCCATCACTGTCTGGCAAGAAAATGTGCTGACATACACCAAAACTGAATGATAGATTTCGATATGGACCAGAATGAACCCCCTTTCACGTTTCGCGCTGTGCAAAATTTCGTCGCAGCGGTCGAGGCGCAATCCGTCACCCGCGCGGCACATCTGCTTGGCACCAGTCCGTCGTCTGTGTCCCAGCAACTGACCGCGTTGGAGACATCGCTAGGCGCGCGGCTGATTGAACGGACCGCGCGGCAATTCCGACTGACCCGCGCCGGGGAGCTGTTTTTGGAACCGGCAAAGGCGATCTTGGACGATGTTGGCGCGGCCAAAGTCCGGCTTGCGCTTGCCGACCAGACCCCGCCGCTGTCCCTGCGCATCGCTTCTCTAGAAGAGCTCGACGCGACGGTTACCGCCCCCTGGTTGTTGCGGCTCGCCAACAGGTTTCCCAAGGCGGCTCTCTCCCTGACGAGCGGTGCCAGCCACGAAAACCACGACGCGCTGAGCACACGAGCGGTTGATATGACCCTTGCCGTAGATACGGTGGCAAAGGTCGATTGGGTCGAACGCCATCCGATCCTGCGCGATCCGTTCATCTTGGTCACGGCCAAGGATGCGTCGCCCGACCTGACCACTGCGCCATTCATCCGCTATGAACAAAACCTGCAAATCGGCCGGCAGATAGAGGCCCATTTGCGCCGCGCTGGCCCTGCGCCCACCCGTGGCTTTGCGTTTTCGACCAACCAAGCGATGTTTGCGATGACGGCAGAGCTGCGCGGCTGGGCGGTGACGACGGCGCTGGCCTATCTTGGCACCCCCTTGGCGCATGAACTCGTAACGCCACAACCCCTGCATACCCCAAGGTTTTCGCGACAGTTGGAACTACACGCACGTGCCGACGCATTGGGCGATCTACCGACGATTATTGCGGGTGATTTGCGGGCCTGCATCGCGGATCGCATTTTGCCAGAAGCGACTACCCGCTTGGCCTTTCTTGGCGATGACATGCAGATCATTCAGAAAACCTAAAATAATCATTTCAAGACAAGGTGGCTGCGTCGAATTTCTTGCCAGACGCCCGTGGTTCTGCTGCAGTACGCCAAACCAAAGTGGAGCGCTGTCATGAAAACCCAAACACGTGCCGTTGTCATTGGCGGCGGTATCGCCGGATGTTCGACTCTGTATCACCTGACCCAAGAAGGTTGGACAGATGTCGTGCTTGTGGAACGGGACGAGCTGACGTCTGGCACCACTTGGCATTCTGCCGCGCAGGTCACGAATTTCGGGATGAACCAGACAATGGTTGGTCTGAAAACCCACTCGATCAATCTGTATCAAGAGCTGCGGGATGATCCCGATTATCCCGTGCAATACAACCACGGCGACGGCGGCATCCGGCTGGCCAATACTCAGGCGCAGATGGACGGCTATCGTCATTTCGCATCCATAGCGCGCGGCATGGGCGTTGAGTTTGAAGTCATCGACGCCGCTGAATGTGCGCGCCGTCATCCACTGATCTCTACCGATAATCTGGTGGGTGGTTTGTGGGACGGCAATGATGGCGACATTGATCCCGCGTCGCTTTGCCAAGCGCTGGCGCGTCGTGCCCGCAAGGCGGGTGCCGAAGTGTACCGCAACACCAATGTGACCGGCCTGACCCAGCATAAAGACGACACATGGACCGTGCACACCAATAAGGGTGACATCGATTGCGAGGTCGTGATCAACGCCTGTGGTTACCGCGTGAACGAGGTCGGCGCGATGATGGGTGTGCACCACCCCGTCATGTCGATGGAGCACCAGTATTTCGTCACCGATGAAATCCCCGCGATTACCGAGGCAGGCCACCGCATGCCACTGCTGCGTTGCCCGATCAGCGACTATTATTGCCGTCAGGAAAAGAACGGCCTGCTGCTTGGGTTCTATGAACAGGATTGTAAGACGTGGGGCATGGATGGCATTTCGCCTGACTTCTCGAATGACCTGTGCCCCGATGATCTTGACCGTGTGACCGACGTGCTTGAAGGCGCGTTCGAGCGGATGCCGGCGCTGATGGAAGTTGGTATCAAAAACATCGTGAACGGCCCGATTACTTATACCATTGACGGCGCGCCGCTGGTTGGCCCGATCCCGGGCAAGCGTAACGCGTTCTGCATCATCGGCCTGCGTGCGGGTCTTGGTGAAGGCGGTGGCCATGGGTGGTTGCTGGCGCAGCAGGTTGTGCATGGCGAGGCGTGTTACGACACATGGTGCATCGATCCGCGCCGCTTTGCCGGACATACGAATGTGGAGCTGACGGCGCTAAAAGCGATCGAGGATTACCAGAACGAATTCCGCTTCCATTTCCCCAATGAACATCGCCCTGCTGGGCGCAATGCCAAGACTACCGCACTGACCCCCGTTTTGGCCGCTGAGGGCGGAAAGTTCACAGTTGTGAACGGTTGGGAACGAATGGAATATATTGCGCCAAATTCTGATTTCCACGTGACCCATGGATTCGGATTTGATGAGAGTTTTCAGCGTGTTGCCGAAGACGTTAAGGAAGTGCAAACAGGCGTCGCCTTGGCGGAAGTGAACGGATTCAACCGTTTTGAGATTACTGGTGCAGATGCGCAGGACTTTCTTAACAAAATGATCTGTGGTCGTTTGCAAAAGCGCCCCGGCCGCGTTGGTCTTGCCTATTTATTGAACCACCATGGGAAAGTGAAAGCAGAAGCGACCATCGCAAATATTCCCGCATCTGATCGCGGGCCTGACCGGATCTGGTATGGGTCAGCGGCGGCAGCGGAATTGCACGATATGGATTGGTTAACATCCCATATTGGTGACGCGGATGTGCAGATAAAATCACTGACCAATGATCAAACGATCCTTGTTCTGGCTGGTCCAAAATCGCGCGAAATTATGACCAAGGTCAGCCGCGCCGATTGGTCCAAAGAGGCATTTCCGTGGCTGTCGGTGCGCGAATGTTTCATTGGGTTTGCGCCAGCAACTGTCATGTCTGTCAGTTTTTCTGGTGAGCTTGCTTACGAAATACATGTGCCCAACGCCTCGCTTTATGCCGCCTACCTCGCGTTGCGTGATGCTGGTGTCGACCATTTGTTCGGCGCGTTGGCTATCGAATCCATGCGGATGGAAAAAGGCTATCTGCATTGGAAATCTGACCTGATCACAGAATTCGATCCGTTTGAAACAGGCGTTGGTCGGTTTGTGAATATGGATAAGGATGATTTTGTCGGAAAGGCAGCACTGACCAAGAACATCGAAAACGGGCCGCGCATGAAACGGGTTTCGATGATTTTGGACAGCACCGATGCCCCCGCACGAGGTGGCGCGTCGGTGATGCAAGACGGGCACGTTGTCGGCACGGTGACATCCGGAGATTGGGGACACCGTATCGGCAAGAACATTGCATATGCTTTTGTCCAACCTGATCTGGACGGACCGATTGGCGTTGATGTGTTGGGTCAGTTGGTACCTGCGACCATTATTGATGATGGGCCGTACGACCCCGACCACAAATTAGTCAGAAGCTAACATTTCTGCGACGGAAACCTGTTGCTCCCACGTTTAAACATGGGCAATCCTTAAAGTTGTCCTAGGTTAACAGGCATCTCTCGGGAAAATAGGAGACGGTTATGCGGTTTTTAAGGCGCAGCTTGGTTGGATTGTTTTTGTTTGCGGCGACCCTCGCGCTATTCGGCGTGGCAGGGGTGTCGGTTTATAACGCTGTCCAAGCCCAGATGAACGAAGAACCGCGCAGCAGGCCGCAGCGTGAAACGGTGCAGATCGTCAATGCGATCCCTGTTGAAATGGGATCGGTCACCCCGCAGATGCAAGTGTTTGGTGAAGTCCGGGCGACCCGCACGCTGGACATTCGGCCCTCGGCTGGTGGGCGTGTGGTCGAAGTCGCGTCGAACTTCCGCGATGGCGGCACGGTCGCGGCGGGCGATATCCTACTACGCATCGATCCCACCGATGCCCAAGCTGCGCTAGATCGGATTGCCGTTGATGTCCAAGACGCGGCGGCTGAATTGCGCGATGCGCAGCGGGCCTTGGTATTGGCCAATGACGAATTGATGGCCGCGACAGAACAAGCGGCACTGCGCCAGACGGCGCTTGCACGTCAAATGGACCTACAGACCCGTGGTGTGGGCACATCGGCAGCGGTGGAAACAGCCGAACTCGCCGTGTCATCAGCGGACCAAGCGGTTTTATCCCGCCGGCAATCCATCGCCAATGCAGAGGCCCGCGTCGATCAAGCCACGACCCGCCAGACCCGTATGCAGATCAACCTCGCAGAGGCAGAGCGCACCTTGGCCGACACCACGATCACCGCTGGGTTTGCCGGCACATTGTCCGACGTGACCCTTGTCGAAGGAGGACGCGTGTCACCCAACGAATTGCTTGCTCAATTGATCGATCCGACAGAGCTAGAGGTCGCGTTTCGCGTGTCCACTGCCCAATACGCGCGGCTGCTGGATGACGCTGGTCAATTGATATTGGCCGCTGTGGACGTATCCTTGGATGTACAAGGTGTGGACCTATCCGCCAAGGCAACAATCAGCCGTGAAAGCGCATCGGTGGCAGAGGGACAATCGGGTCGCTTGATTTTTGCAACATTGGACGCCGCACGGGGATTCCGCCCTGGCGATTTCACGACATTGACCGTGATAGAGCCAGAATTGCAGCGCGTGGCATTGGTGCCATCAACAGCTGTGGCCGCCGATGATACCGTGCTTGTGATCGGAGAAGGTGACCGGTTGGAATTGGCCAGCGTGAATGTGCTGCGGCGTCAAGGCGATGATGTGATCATTCGCGCGCGGGGCCTAAACGGGGCAGATATTGTCGCGCAGCGATCCCCGATCCTTGGAGCTGGTATTCGGGTAAAGCCACTGCGCCGTTCGGCCGATGGTGACGTTGTGCAAGAGGCACCCGAGATGGTGACGCTCACCCCTGAAAAACGCGCAGAGCTGATTGCGCGGATTGAAGGCAATGCCCGTATTCCGGCTGCTGCCAAGGACCGCATTTTGGGACAGTTGAAACAAGACCAAGTGCCAGCCGCCTTGCTCGCCCGCCTTGAAAATCGCGGGGGATAAGCCAGATGCGCCAGATCGCCGGAGCCACAGGAATCCTATCCTATTTCGCCCGCCACAACACGGCGGCAAACCTATTGCTGGTGGTCCTGATCTGCGCAGGGATCGCGGCGTTCCCGCGTATGCGGGCGCAGTTTTTCCCTGACGTGATCATCGACAATGTGACGGTATCCGTCGCGTGGTCTGGCGCAGGCGCTGAAGACGTCGACCGCGCCATCGTTCAAGTGATTGAACCCACGCTGCTTGCAGTGTCGGGGGTCACGGACACGACGGCGACCTCAACCGAAGGGCGCGCATCCATCCGGTTGGAATTTGACGCGGGCTGGGACATGGCGCGTGCGACGGACGACGTGCAACAGGCCATTGACGGGGTCCGCAACCTGCCGGCGGGAGCCGATGATCCTGTGGTTCGGCGCGGACGCTGGTCCGACCGCGTGACCGATGTGGTCATCACTGGCCCTGTGGGTGTCGATCAACTGGCACGGTTTGCCGATGATTTGGTCGTGCGGTTGTTTGCAGCAGGCGTGACCCAGACCACCGTGCGCGGCATCGCGGCGGGCGAAACCTTGGTCGAAGTGCCGTCGCTATCACTGATCAAATATGACGTGTCGCTGGCGCAGATTGCTGAAGCGATTGCAGCGGAGGCAGACGCCGATCCCGCGGGCGATGTGGCGGGTGCGTCGCGTGTCCGCACGGGAACACCGAAGCGTAGCGCGGAAGAAATTTCCGGCATTGCCCTGCGCTCGAATGCGGATAATTCCGTTCTAACCATCGGCGATATTGCACAAATTTCCGAAGGTGGGGTCGACCGTGACCGCGCCTATTTCGTCGGCGATAATTCCGCAATTTCGATCCGTGTTGACCGGTCTGATAAGGGCGATGCCATTGACCTGCAAAACCGCGTGCAAGAGGTGGCCGACGCATTAGAGGCAACATTGCCAGATGGCGTGGTTGTCGATCTGATCCGCACGCGCGCAGAGCTGATCACGGGGCGTCTGAACATCCTTTTAGAAAACGGATTGATGGGCCTTGGGCTTGTTGTGACCTTGCTGTTCTTGTTCCTGAACGCGCGCACCGCGATTTGGGTCGCGGCGGGGATTCCTGTGGCGATGTTGGCCGCGATTGCGCTGATGTATATGGCGGGGCTGACGATCAATATGATCTCGCTTTTCGCGCTGATCATCACACTCGGGATCGTGGTGGATGATGCGATTGTTGTTGGCGAACACGCCGATTACCGCGCCCGTATACTGGGCGAAGATCCCGTGACGGCGGCCGAGAATGCAGCGCGGCGCATGTTCAGCCCCGTGTTTTCCGCGACGTTGACGACGATCATCGCCTTCTTTGGGCTTGTCGCGATTGGGGGCCGTTTCGGCAGTTTGATATCTGATATTCCGTTCACGGTGATCGTCGTGCTGGCGGCGAGCCTTGTTGAATGTTTCCTAATTTTGCCGCGCCACATGGCCCATGCGATTGCGCATTCAGCCAAAGATCACTGGTATGACGCCCCTAGCCGTGTCGTGAACCGTGGGTTTGAATGGGTTCGCGATAGGTTGTTCCGCCCCTTTACTGCCTTTATCGTTTGGGCGCGTTATCCAGTGATTGCAGGCATGTTCGTCGTGCTGTCCACCCAAGCGGTTTTGTTCATCAATGGCGACGTGAATTGGCGGTTCTTTAGCTCGCCAGAGCAGGGGTCCATCACCGGCAACTTTGCGATGGTGTCCACTGCGGACCGCGAAGACAGCTTGGAAATGATGCGCGAAATGCAGCGCGTGACCGAGGCATTGGGCAAGGAATATGAGGACCGCCACGGCGCCAACCCGATCTCATTTGTGATGGCCGAAATTGGTGGCAACGCTGGGCGTGGGATCGCGGGGTCCGATACCAAGGAATCCTATCAGCTTGGCGCGATTTCAATCGAATTGATCGACGCAGATTTGCGGCCCTATTCCAGCTTTGCCTTTGTGGGTGAGTTACAGGAACGGGTATCGTCGCAACCGCTTGTTGAAACCGTCAGCTTCCGGCGTTGGGGCAGCGGACCGGGTGGCGATGCGCTTGATGTGCAAATCAGTGGCGCGTCTTCAGAGGTGCTAAAGGCGGCGGCTGAGGACCTTAAGGATCAGGTCAGCGTCTTTCCAGAAGTGTCCGCGGTCGAGGACAATCTGGCCTACGATAAAGAAGAGCTGATCTTGCAGTTAACGCCGCAGGGCCAAGCATTGGGTTTCACGATTGACGCGCTTGGGCGCACATTGCGCAACCGGCTGGGTGGGATCGAGGCCGCGACATATCCAGATGGACCGCGTTCCGCTGCGATCCGCGTGGAATTGCCGACAGGAGAGTTGACCGCAGACTTTTTGGACCGCAGTCAAATGCGCGCGCCGTCGGGTGTTTATGTGCCTTTGGCTGACATTGTGTCTGTTGATCAGCGCACTGGTTTCTCGACCATCCGGCGCGAAAACGGGGTGCAGTTAATTTCGGTCACTGGGTCCGTATCAGAGGATGATCCGGCCCGTGCTGTCGCTGTGATGGAGCAGATCGAAAACGAGATTTTGCCGAATATTCAGGCAACCTATGGCGTGAAAACAAACCTGTCCGGCCTATCGGAACAGTCTTCAAATTTCTTGAACGACGCGCGTGATGCGCTGATCCTTTGCCTGATCGGGATCTTCCTGACGCTTGCTTGGATTTTCTCTAGCTGGACGCGGCCATTGGTTGTGATGGCGATCATTCCGTTTGGGTTGGTTGGCACGATTTATGGACATTATATCTGGGATGTTCCGATGAGCATCTTCACCGTCGTGGGGGTCATCGGGATGGTCGGGATTGTGATTAACGATTCCATTGTGCTTGTCACAACGATTGACGAATACGCCGAAGAGCGCGGGCTGATCCCCGCGATTATCGATGGCACGGCGGACCGATTGCGGCCCGTGATGTTGACGACATTGACCACGGTTCTGGGTCTTACACCGCTTCTGTATGAAGGGTCGAGCCAAGCCCAATTTTTGAAGCCGACGGTGATTACATTGGTCTATGGGCTTGGGTTCGGCATGGTGCTTGTGTTGATGATGGTGCCTGCATTGATGGCAATGCAGTCGGATGTGGCCAAGCAGACCAAAGCAGCCAAACGTGCGTTATCACGGTTGGGACGGTCGCGTTTGGTTGGCGTCGCCGCGGGGCTAGGTGCAGTTGGCATTGCTGGGCTGTTTGCGGCGACGATCGGGGCGCAGGTTGTCATGGGCATGCCGTTGTTCGGCATCGCAGGACTGGCGGCATCGGCTGGCGTGTTTTTGGCCGCAACGGCAGCCATGTTGGTTGCGATTTACGTGGTGTTCGGGATCGCGATGCGCTGGGCCACCTGATCAGTAGTTGATTGCTTCATGCGCGAATTCGACTGCTTTGAACGACACGCGCATGCGGTACACTTCATCTGTTTGCTCAACATCAAGTGTCGCACCTAGCTGGATCGCAAAGGCCTTAATCAACTGTGCACCAAGCCCAGAGCTTTCGGCACCCGTTGCTTTCCCAATAGAATTTTCGATCAAGAAGGTGCATTGACCATTGTCGTCATGTGACAGGCTGGCCGTCAAATACGCAGGCTTTCCATCGTGCGCGCCCATATACTTCAACGCATTCGTCGCTGCTTCTGCTGTTAAAAGAGACAGCGGAACCGCTTGATCGGGGAACAAATGCACGTCGGTGATATCGATTTGAAAATCAATATCGGTGCCAGAGTCAACGCCGATATCGACGGATTTTTCAACAACTTCTTTGACCAAAGCACCGACATTCACACGGCCGTTGTCGGACCCTTGATACAGGTCACGGTGGATGGTCGCCAAGCTAAGCACGCGGTCTTGGATACGGCGCAGGATCGCCTTGGTGTTTGGATCTGGTGTGCTGCGCACCTGCATATTCACGATGGATGAAATGAGCTGTAGGTTGTTTTTCACGCGGTGGTGAATTTCCTTCAGCAACACGTTTTTCTCGCGCACGGAATCTTCGAGGCTGGCTTCGTCTTTCAGGATCGAATCCGCCATTTCCAAAAAACTATCTTGAATGTCGCGCAGTTCGGTCGGCATTTCTGCTGTGGAAATCGCTTTGACCGCGCGGCGGTTTTTGGCGAAATGGGTCATTTGACGGCTGAGCCCGCTGATGTGGCGCGTGACCAGACGGTTCACCGCGAACAGCGAAACCGCGAGGCTGATGAGCCACATCAACGCCGGAAAAAATCCAGCCGGAAAACCGGTGACCAGTTGGGCGTTGATGTCGGCGTCTGGCGACCAAATTCCCATGACGAAAATCGCGCTATTTGGCACTGGAACGATGGAGTAGAGCAGTTCTTTGCCACTGCGATTTTTGGCGTAAAAAGTATGACGCGATCCGTGCAAATAATCTTGGGTTGCAGTGGCAGTTGGTAAGAAGTCGCGCGCGTCTTGTAGCCCACTGCTGGCAGTTAAGATCGTGCCGTCGGCCCGCATTGTTATCAAGTTTATCAGACCTTCGTCCGAAATGTCGTCGCGGTTCATTTTGAAGGACGCGTGCGGGATCGACACGGACGCAAACCCCGCGATAGCACCGTCCGTGAAATACGGCGTGCTGACGATGAGCACCGATGTATTGCTGAGCGGTCCATCACTGTTGATCGTAATCGCCGGTGCGGCGGATTCGATGATTTCGCGAAAGGTTGGCGTGGCGCTCAGGTCAAATGGTTCCCCAGTCGACGAGCAGGTGATCAAGCCTGACAGCGGAACGATGGACGCGTTGCTAAATCGTTGATGTCTGTTGACCACCTTGCCCAGAACCAATGCGCAGGTTTGAGGATCGGACAATAATGTGTTGGCTTGATTTGCCAGGACCTCGACCGTTGCCATCGCGCGTTCAATTTGAAGACGCTCTTCGAATGCGGCTTGTTCGGTCATCAGTTTGAGGGAAAGCTGTGCCGATTTTTGGGCGGCGTTCGTCACGCCATTCGTCATAATCACGGCGATCATTCCAATAGGCAGAAGCGCCAAGGTCATCATCACGATCATGCGCAAGCGCAGACTGTTGTAGAACCGGTCTTTTTGAAATCCGTCGCTAATCACGTTGTGCGCCCCGAGCCCCCACCAACAACAGCCATAGTGGCAGAATCGGTCATTTCGAGAGGGCCGTCACTATTCAGGTTCAGCATTTCAACAAGACGCTTACGCGCACGGTTCGCGCGACTTTTGACAGTGCCAATCGCAGCACCCGTCATTTCTGCAGCCTCTTCGTAAGAGAACCCAGATGCACCGACTAGGATCAGTGCCTCGCGCTGTTCGTCGGGAAGTTGTTCAAATGCGGCTTGGAATTCTGCCAATTGCATCCTGCCATCGTGATCAGGTTTGACTGACAACGTGCCCGCAAACACGCCATCCACATCGGCAACTTCGCGGTTCAGTTTGCGGCGGCTGGAATAAAAATTGTTGCGCAGAATAGTGAACAACCAAGCCCGCATATTGGTGCCTTCTTTAAATTTCTCAAGATTGGTCCAAGCCTTTACCACAGTGTCTTGGACCATATCGTCAGCGGTGGACCGGTTGCGTGTTAAACTCAGAGCGAAGGATCGTAGCGCAGGCAGGTGGCTGACAAGTTCATCCTGAAGGGACTCGACGCTCATTCGTCAGATTTCGCGGTCTTGTCTTGGGCTTTCAGCACGGCCAACAGATCTTTGAACCGATCCGGCAATTCGTCTTGCCCTAGATCAGGGTAACAGAGTTTTAGGTTTTGGTTAATCAAAGCCTCGACACGAGGGTCTTGATCTTTGTCGCTATGATCCATCTAATCTCTCTTTGAGCGCACTTGCCTGCCTTGGACGTGCAACTTTTCAGGAACTTAACTGCTAGTTCCGCGTTGGGTTCCATAAATAAACGAATAAAGGCGAAAAATAATGTCCGATACTCCCAGTGCGGCTGATCTGTCCGACAAAATTGCAGCAGAATTGCCATATCTGCGCAGATATGCCCGCGCGCTGACCGGATCGCAGACCAGTGGCGACAATTATGCGATTGCGACGCTCGAGGCGATTCTTAGTGACCGATCCATGTTTGGCGGAGATTCTGTGCGGGTTTCATTGTTCAAATGTTTCCACGCGATCTGGACCAGTGCAGGCGCTGCAGAGGTCGAGGACAACACAGGTGTGTTGGGCAAAGCCCAAGCGCATCTGTCCAAATTGACCGCCAACACCCGCGAGGCATTGTTGCTGTCCACATTGGAAGAATTTGGCATTTCCGATATCGCCGTGATCATGGATATCGACCGCGATGAAGTGCGCCATCTGATCAGTGTTGCCCGTAAGGACATGGAAAAGAGCATTCTCGGTAAGATCATGATCATCGAAGATGAGGCGATTATCGCGGCCGACCTACATGAGATATCGAGCGGGTTGGGCCATACCGTCACAGGCGTCGCGCGCACGCGGACCGAAGCCGTGGCGTTGGGTTTGTCTGATCGTCCAAACTTGATTTTGGCCGATATCCAACTTGCGGATAATTCGTCTGGCATTGATGCGGTCAACGATCTGCTCGCGAAATTGGGTGACCTTCCTGTGATTTTCATCACCGCATTCCCAGAGCGTTTGTTGACTGGCGACCGTCCTGAACCCGCGTTCCTGATTTCGAAACCCTATAAAGAAGAACAAGTTACCTCTGCGATCAGTCAGGCGATGTTCTTTGCCTCGACGGAAACCCTAATGGGCGAAAATTCTTAGCGGATACGAAACTTTTGCCCTTTCTTAGACGCGATCTGAACGCAACTCGGCGCGTGAGTGTCGTATTTGCGCTGTTGATAACGCGGCTGTCCGTTAAAACTGGTCCCTGACGAAATGCGAAGGGACGCAGGAATATGGCACTCGATGACCGCAAGGGCGTTTGGAAATCCGGTAAGGGCAAAGGCCGCCACACCACCAAAGGTCGGCAGCTTGATGATACGGCGCATGCCGAAGTTTTGGCGCTTCTTGGCGATCAGCCGCGCCGTGCCGATCTGCTGATTGAATTCCTGCATCTGATCCAAGACGAATATCGTTGCCTGTCCGCCGCCCATCTCCGCGCCTTGGCCGAAGAAATGCGCATGTCGCAGGCAGAGGTCTATGAGGTCGCGACATTCTACGCCCATTTCGATGTGGTCAAAGAAGGCGAGGCGGTGCCGCCTGCCTTGACGATCCGCGTTTGCGATAGCTTGTCGTGTGAGCTCGCAGGATCAGCCGCTTTGCAAAAAGCGCTTGAAGACGGGTTAGACGCATCTCAGGTCCGCGTGCTTCGCGCCCCTTGCATGGGCCGCTGCGACACTGCGCCTGTTCTGGAACTGGGCCATGCCCATATCGACAACGCGACAGTGGAAAAGGTCGAGGCCGCGATTGCCGGAGGTCACACCCATGCTGTGATCCCTGACTATGAAACATTTGAAGCCTATCGTGCCGACGGCGGTTACGCCGAGCTTGCGCAACTGCGCGACAGTGGCAACTGGGAAGACGTGCAAGCGCAGATCAAGCAAAGCGGTCTGCGCGGTCTTGGTGGCGCTGGTTTCCCGTCTGGCACCAAATGGGGTTTTGTCCGTGGCAACGAAGGCACCCGCTATCTGGCCGTGAACGGTGACGAGGGCGAGCCGGGCACGTTCAAGGATCGCTATTATCTCGAACGCACCCCGCATCTGTTTCTTGAGGGTATGTTGATCGCAGCTTGGGCCGTCGAGGCGGAAAAAGCGTTCATTTATATGCGCGATGAATACCCCGCCGTGCTGCACATTTTGGCCGTTGAAATCGCCAAGCTGGAAGAAGCGGGTATCGTCGAAAAAGGCTATATCGACCTGCGTCGTGGTGCAGGCGCCTACATCTGTGGCGAAGAATCCGCGATGATTGAATCCATCGAAGGCAAGCGCGGCATCCCGCGCCACCGTCCGCCTTATGTAGCCCAAGTCGGCATCTTTGGCCGCCCGACATTGGTGCATAACGTCGAGACGCTTCTTTGGATCGCGCGGGTTTGCCGCGAAGGGCCAGAGGTGTTGAACACGACCGAATTGAACGGTCGCAAAGGTCTGCGCAGTTATTCCGTGTCGGGTCGCGTCAAAAACGGCGGCGTCTACTTGTTGCCCGCTGGGTCCACCATCACCGATGTGATCGCGGCGGCTGGCGGCATGGTGGACGGGCATGTGTTCAAAGCCTATCAACCGGGTGGTCCGTCTTCGGGTCTTTTGCCCGCAAGCATGAACGACATCCCGCTCGATTTCGATACGCTGCAGCCCCATGGCACCTTCATCGGATCGGCCGCTGTTGTGGTCTTGTCCGAAGATGACAGCGCCCGCGATGCGGCGATCAACATGCTCAAATTCTTCGAGGATGAAAGCTGTGGCCAATGCACGCCCTGCCGCGTTGGGTGTGAAAAAGCGGTCAAACTGATGCAGGCCGACACTTGGGATCAATCGCTGCTGACCGATCTGTCCACCGCCATGGTCGATGCGTCGATCTGTGGCCTTGGCCAAGCCGCGCCGAACCCGATCAAAATGGTGATGACCCACTTCAAGGATGAAATCTGATGTCCGATAAAATTACATTCACCCTTGATGGGGAACAGGTCCAAGTCGACGCTGGCATGACGATCTGGGAGGCCGCGAATGGCCGCGGTCTGATCATCCCGCATCTGTGCCACAAACCTGAACCGGGCTATCGGTCTGACGGCAACTGCCGCGCCTGTATGGTGTCGATTGAGGGCGAACGAAACCTCGCCGCGTCCTGTATCCGCGAACCGTCAGAGGGCATGGTTGTCACCACCGATCAACCCCGTGAAGTGCAAGCGCGCAAGATGGTCATGGAAATGCTTGTGGCCGATCAGCCCGAACAAGATGTGGCCCATGATAAGTCTTCGCACCTGTGGGACATGGCTGCGAAGCAGGACGTATCAGAGAGCCGTTTTCCCAAGTTAGACACTGATTTCGTGCCTTTGCTCGACTCATCACACGTCGCGATGTCGGTCAACCTTGATGCCTGCATTCAATGCGGGTTGTGCGTGCGCGCCTGTCGTGAAGTGCAGGTCAATGACGTGATCGGCATGGCGGGGCGTGGCCACAACGCCTATCCTGTTTTCGACATGGACGACCCAATGGGCGACAGCTCATGCGTGGCGTGTGGCGAATGCGTGCAGGCCTGCCCGACAGGTGCCTTGATGCCCGCAACAGTGACCGATGAAAATCAAATCGGCGACAGCGCGGATTATGATGAAGAGGTCAAATCCGTCTGCCCATTCTGCGGTGTCGGTTGCCAGATTTCGCTGAAGGTCAAAGACAACAAAGTGAAGTTTGTCGAAGGCATCAACGGCCCCGCGAACGAGGGACGCTTGTGCGTCAAAGGGCGCTTTGGCTTTGACTATATCCACCACGATCACCGCCTGACAAAACCCTTGATCCGCCGCGACGATGCGCCGGCCAAGGGGCTGAACGTGGATCCATCAAACTACACTGAATTCTTCCGCGAGGCATCGTGGGACGAGGCACTCGACTTCGCGGCCAAAGGGTTGTTGGACCTCAAGGCCGACAAGGGCGGCGCGTCTGTTGCTGGCTTTGGCTCGGCCAAATGCACCAACGAAGAAGCGTATCTGTTCCAGAAAATGATCCGCCAAGGGTTCGGGCATAATAACGTCGATCACTGCACGCGTTTGTGCCATGCATCGTCCGTTGCGGCCTTGATGGAAAACGTTGGATCGGGCGCTGTGACTGCGACATTCAACGAGATTGAAAACGCTGATGTGGCGATTGTGATCGGGGCGAACCCGATTGAAAACCACCCTGTTGCCGCGACCTATTTCAAACAGTTCGCCAAACGCGGCGGCAAGTTGATCGTCATGGATCCACGTGGTCAGGCGCTCAAACGCCACTCGTCCCATATGCTGCAATTCCGTCCGGGTGCGGATGTGTCGCTGCTTAATGCGATCTGTCATGTGATCGTCGAAGAAGAGTTGTATGACGACACCTATATTTCCAAATTCACCGAAAACTGGGAAGCGGAAAAGGCGCATTTGGCCGATTTCACGCCAGAGGCGATGTCAAAGATTTGCGGCATTGAACCCGACATGATTCGCGACGTGGCCCGCACATTTGCGGGTGCGAAAGCGGGCATGATTTTCTGGGGCATGGGCGTGTCACAGCACATTCACGGCACCGATAATTCCCGTTGCTTGATCAGCCTTGCGTTGATGACGGGCAATGTTGGGCGCTCTGGCACGGGGCTTCACCCGCTGCGTGGACAGAACAATGTGCAGGGCGCATCTGATGCGGGCCTGATCCCGATGTTCTTGCCAGATATGCAGACCGTCACCGACGAAGGCGTGCGCAATGCGTTTGCCGAAGTTTGGGCGCAGCATGGCGGCGTGAACGAAGGATTAGACCCTAATAAGGGGCTTACGGTCACTGAAATCATGGATGCGGTGCATGATGGTGACATTCACGGTATGTATATCTTGGGCGAAAACCCTGCGATGTCCGATCCTGATGTGGAACATGCGCGCGATGCATTGGCGAAACTGTCCCACCTGATTGTGCAGGATATTTTCATCACTGAAACCGCGAACTACGCTGATGTGATTTTGCCTGCCTCTGCCTTTGCGGAGAAGTCTGGCACAGTGACGAACACCAACCGTCAGGTGCAAATGGGCCGCCCTGCGGTGCCCCCACCGGGTGACGCGAAACAGGATTGGTGGATCGAGGTTGAGCTGGCGAAACGGCTTGGGCTTGGCTGGACATATACCCATCCGTCCGAGGTATTCGCCGAAATGGGCCAGTTGATGAAGTCGTTCGACAACATCACGTGGGACCGTTTGGAAAATGAAAACGCGGTGACATACCCGTCGTTGACGCCAACCGATCCGGGCCAGCCGATTGTGTTTGCCGATGGGTTCCCCCGTGCAGATAATCGCGCGAAATTCACGCCTGCGGATGTGATTGCGCCAGATGAAGCACCCGATGCGGACTATCCAATGATCCTGACCACAGGTCGTCAGTTGGAGCATTGGCATACGGGGTCGATGACCCGCCGGTCCAAGGTTTTGGATGGTCTCGAGCCAGAGGCGAACTGTTCACTGCACCCAAGCACATTGCGCAAATTGGGCGTTGAGGCGGGCGGCATGATCCGCCTGTCCACGCGCCGCGGCTCGATCGTGATCATGGCGCGGATGGACCGCGCGGTGTCGCCTGACATGGTGTTCTTGCCATTTGCCTATGTCGAAGCGGCGGCGAATATTTTGACCAACCCTGCGGTCGATCCGTTCGGCAAGATCCCTGAATTCAAATTTTCTGCTGTAAAGGTCGAGAAATTTGAAGGCCAAGTCGCGGCTGAATGATGGAAGACAATCGCCTCGTCCTTGGACTTCCGGTCAAGAAAGAGATTATCGCGGATGTGCGTGCCTATACGGATGCGCAGGCACATATGCCCAAGTTAGTGTCTATTTTGATTGGGGATCAGGCGGAAGCTGCGGTTTATGTGCGCAACCAAGTACGTGGTGCTGAACAGGCGGGTTTGCCGCTTGAAGAACAGGTCTGGCCTGCGGATGTTACTCAAAAGGAATGCAAGACGCGGATCATCGCGATGAACGATGATCCTGCGGTTTTAGGCATCATTTTACAACGCCCCGTGCCGGACCATATCAACGTGCGTTCGCTGCAATCTGCGATCCATCCACTTAAGGATGTCGAGGGGATGAACCCCGCATCTATTGGCAATATCGTTTATTCGGATGTTGCGCTTGCACCTTGTACCGCGGCTGCAAGTGTGGAGCTAATCAAGCGCACTGGTCTGCCTCTCGAAGGGCTAGAGGTCGTGATGATCGGCCATTCGGAAATTGTTGGCAAACCTGCCGCGATGATGCTGATGGCAGAGGGTGCGACGGTCACAGTATGTCACCATATGACGCGATCCGTTGCGATGCATTCGCGCCGTGCGGATGTTGTTGTTGTGGCCGTCGGCAAGGCGCATTTGATTGGCCCTGATATGATCAAACCAGGTGCTGCGGTGATTGATATTGGGATCAATCAGATTGAAACTGATGATGGTTTCAAAATCGTGGGCGATGTCGACACAGATGCAGTCAAAGAGATTGCCGGATGGATTACACCGGTTCCGGGTGGCGTCGGCCCTGTGACGGTTGCGATCTTGATGCGTAACGCGATGGTTGCCCATCAACGTCAAATTGCCGCTGGCTGGATCTAAAGCGCAAGAAAGCCGATGCCTGCGAACGCGATGACGCAGCCCACCCATTGTGGCAGGGTCATTGTTTCACGCAGGAACGCCCAAGCCATCACGATCGTTAGAAGGCCGAAACAGGACGATGATACAGCCGCATATTGCGGTTCTGGCAACCCCCCAGCAGAGATCAGACACAAGAGCGCGATTCCATCGGCAATCCCCATTAGGATCAGCACTGGCATAGCGCGTTTGCCTGCCCAGAACGGTAGGCGCAGCGCACCCATGCCCCCGATCAACAGCGCGATGGCGGTCAGGCGCGTGGCCAGCGTGACTGGCAAATGCCCTGATGTTTCCGCCGCAAACTGCCCGATGGCAAAGGTCCCCGCGAACCCCACGGCGGCGAGCAATGCGAAACCGATGGTTGGACCGGTGCGGGGTGTTTCGGCTTCGTCCGTCTGCGCCAATGCAGCGACCAAGGACACGCCAATGATGATGGCGATCACGGCGCTCCATTGCCCCAGCGACACCTCTGCCCCGCGCATCAATGCCCAACCGACTGACAGGACGGGATAGCTTGCGATGATGGGTGCCACGAGCTTAACCGGGCCGCGCTGGAAGGCGGCATATAACCCCAAACTTGCCATCAAAAAGAAAACGCCAGACAGAACGGCCAGCCACATGTCTCGGGTGGTCAGAGGTGTGAACCCGTCTTCAACGACCATGACGCCGAGGTGGAACAGCAGCCCGACAACCAGCACTGTTAGCAGCGACGACATAAGCGGTGTACGTTGGCTGAGCATTCGCACGCAGACATCATGAAACCCCCACGCTACGGCGGCAATCATGCCAAGGGTCAGTGCGCTCATTTATCCGACCGAAAGAATGGGATCATGAAAACTAGGCAGGCGATCAAAAAGAAAACAGACCCAAACATGGCCCAAAACGACCCGATGCTTGCGATGCAGAACCCGATTGCAGAGATCACAAATAGGATCCAGCCGATAAAATTGATCTGGTGATTGGTCATGTTTGTCCGTTCTGTAGGGAGAGCAAAATGTTCACGGCGGCCTCGGCCTTATTCGCTGGCACAAAGGCATGATCGTGATGAAACGCGGCGACCATATTGCAGGCAATGCCCGCATTTGAAAGGGCGGTGGCGACGGCAGCGGTGAGCCCCACACCTTCGAGCGATGAATAAACGTTCAACGTGATGCACCGCATTGGTGCGCTGCAATCAAAGCCGGCATCTTGCGCCGTGTTCAGTGGGAGGATCAGCGACAGGCCTTCAGTCTCTCGGAACGTGCAGATCGATTGAGTGACCAGTGCTGGATCGTCCGACATGGCGAACACATATGAGCCATCGCGTAGTTCCGGTGTCATGCCAGCAATCATATCGGTCGTGTCTTTGACAATTTCAGGCATGTATTTGTCCATTGTTTAATCATCAGGATTAGGGGTGGAATTGCATGCAGGGTCAATGGTGATCGTGCGAATTTTCTGGCTCTGTGTCTGCTTGTCCGGCTAGTGTTGGCTGGAAGCGGCGCAAAAGGAAATGACGCATGATTGAACGTATTGATGCAGGGGTGCGGTCCTCTAAAATCGTGAAGCACAATGGCGTAGCCTATATCACTGGCCAAGTGGCCGAGGGCGACACGATCCAAGAACAGGTGCAGATTTGTTTGGACAAGATCGACGCGCTTTTGATTCAGGCGGGATCATCGCGCGAACAGATGTTGCGCGTCACAATCTGGCTGGCGGATATGTCTGATTTTGCCGGTCTGAATGAGGTCTGGAATGCTTGGGTTCCAGAAGGTCACGCCCCCGCCCGCGCATGCGGCGAAGCAAAGCTGGCCCGTGCCGAGCTGAAGGTCGAATTCATCGTCGACGCGGCCTACGCATGAAGGCGCTTGCAGTCGTCTTAAGTCTATTGCCATCACTGTTGTCCGCGCAAAGCGCCGTTGGCACTTGGCAATCGCATCCCAATGATGAGGGGATTGTGCATGTGCGCATAGCACCCTGTGGTGCTGCGCTGTGCGGGACGATTGTGAAGGCTGTGAACCTGAATGGCGAAAGCGACCCAGCACACCCCTATATCGGACGACGCATGATTTGGGACATGATGCCTGATGAGGCGAATAGCTGGTCCGGCGGCAAAATCTGGGACCCGATCCGAGATCGAACGTTTAGTTCCAAGATGGAAGTCGTGGGGGATACGTTGAACGTGTCTGGTTGTTTCTTCGCAATTTGCGAGCATTACGCTTGGCAGACCGTGAAGTAATTTAAGGGGATTTTAGCTGGGGCGTTGCCCCAGACCCCAGAGTGTTTTGAAAAATGCGAGGCAGAGTGATGCGTGAGTTTTTGGATTTAGAGAGCTTTCCAATCGATCGGCCTGAAAGTGCCGCTTACCGCGACTTGGTTGCCCGTTGTCAGGGCGAAATGGCCAGTGGCGGCATGTTCAATCTCGACGGTTTCTTACGTTCCGATCATGCGGCGGCGGAGGCGGTGGCCCATACGCCGAAAATGGATACTGAGAGTTTTAACCATGCGCGGGAACACAATGTCTATTTCCTGAAAAACGTGCCGGGATTGGATGATGACCATCCTGCATTGAAACGGTTTCAGACTTCCAACAATACCCTATGTTCTGACCAGTTGCAGGGCAGCATTGTTCATCAAATTTACGATTGGCTACCGCTTCAGGCGTTTTTGGCAGAGGTCATGGGCAAGCCAGCGCTTTATCCGATGGCGGACCCGTTGGCCGCATTTAATGTGATGCGGTATCAAGAGGGCCAAGCGCTCAATTGGCATTTCGATCGGTCGGAGTTCACGGTGACATTGTTGTTGCAGTCGCCTGACGAGGGCGGTGTGTTTGAGTATCGCACTGACCTGCGCACGGCGGATGATCCGAATTATGATGGTGTTGCGGATTTGCTGGAGGGCAAAGACCCGAAGATGCAGCAGATGAATGTTGTTGCAGGCACGCTGAATGTGTTTCGCGGCGTGAATACGCCGCACCGGGTCACGCCTGTTGTGGGTGATGTTGCGCGGATGATCGCGGTGCTGACCTACTATGAACAGCCCGGCGCAATGTTTGCACCGACCGAGCAGTTGGGGTTTTACGGGCGCAACGCCTAGGCCGTTGAATGTGCTGCGGCGAGCAAGGCGTGGTGTAGCGATCCGGCAGAGGCGCGGGGACCGAGGATGCGGATGTGGTCGTCAGCTTCACGTCGGATGACGAAACAGCCCAAATGGTGGATGATTGTGCGCCGCGCGTCACCCGCGGTCATGGTGCGGATTGGCACGCTGCAAATGCGTTCGCACAGGTCCGGCATGGCGGGGCCGGTGACGTCGAATACCACCCATGCGCCTGTTTGTTCGGTCACAGATGCCGACGTTCCGAAGCGGGTTTTTAGCTGATCGGCGAGGTCTTCGTGTGTGGCGCGCGGTGCGCCAAGTAGCCATTGGTCTGGTCCCATGCCGAACCCTGCCTCGGGGTCGCGCAGGATTGCGCGGCCGATGTCTGGGACTGCTCCGAGAAGCGATGTCATGGCCTTGGCGCAGGCAGCTTCTTGCCCCAAACGCGCAGCGACGGACGCAAATGCGACGCCGTCGTTTTCGGTGATCGTGATGTGATCGAATGCATCAACACGCGGCGTCGTGCCGCCCAATGCGGTGGTTGTGGTCAGGTCATGCACGAAGCCGGTCCCCCTCTGGGTCAATGAAATGCGCACTGGTGATTTCCACAGCAGCTTCAACGCCAGTCAGCGGTGAAACAAGCCGCATCCGTTCACCCATGCGGTTCGCGCCGTCCTTGAGAAACCCAAGCGCGATCATGTGCCCGAGGTTCGGTGAATAGGCGGCGGATGTGGCGTAACCTTGGTCGTGGGCGGCGTCGATTGGCCCAGTGGCGTTCATCAAATGTGCACCTGCTGGGACAGGGTCAGCGGGGTTCACTGGCTTGATCCCCACTTGGCGCAGATCGTTGGGGCGGTTGAGCCCTTCGCGTTCGGAAAGGATCGACCCGATGCTGTCTTTTTTCTTGGACACCATGCGCCCCATGCCAAGGTTCTGCGCAGTGGTTGTTCCATTCAGCTCGTTGCCCGCGGCGTGCCCTTTTTCGATGCGCATCACGCCGAGCGCTTCTGTGCCGTAAGGGGTGATGTCGAACGCGGCACCAGCGTCCATGATACGGCGCATGAGGGCGTCGCCATAGGCGGAAGGGACCGCAATTTCATAGGCCAGCTCGCCGCTGAAAGAGATGCGGAACAACCGCGCGCGCAGGCCCCCACAGACGGTGATGTCAGCGCAAGCCATGAATGGGAATGCGTCGTTGGAGATGTCCTGATCGACGATTTTTTCCAAAACCTTGCGGCTGTTTGGTCCAGCGACGGCATATTGCGCCCAGGCTTCTGTCGTGGAAATCAGCTGCACGTCCATGTCGGGGAACAGGCATTGCCGCACGAATTCCATGTGCCGGTAGACGGGCAAGGCGTTGGCGGTTGTGGTTGTGACGACGAAGTGGTCTTCGGCCATGCGCGCCGCAGTGCCGTCATCCATCGCGATGCCATCCTCGCGCAGCATCAGGCCATACCGCACCTTGCCGACGGCCAGTTTTGCAAAGCCGTTGCAGTATATCTTGTTGAGGAAATCCGCGGCATCCGTGCCTTGCACGTCGACCTTGCCCAATGTGGTCACGTCGCAGACGCCGACGGAATTGCGGGTGGCAAGCACCTCGCGGTCGACGCTTTCCCGCCAGTGTGTTTCGCCTGCTTGCGGGAACCATTGCGCGCGCATCCAATTGCCGACCTCGACAAAGACAGCGCCCCGTTCTTCGGCCCATGCGTGGGACGGGGTGAGGCGTGTGGGGTGGAAGTCGCGGCCAACGGATCGCCCTGCAAGAACGCCCATGGAGGTGGGGGTGTAAGGGGGGCGGAAGATCGTTGTGCCGACCTCTGGGATCGATTTGCCCGCCAGTTCCGCCATGATCGCAAGGCCGCCCATGTTGGAGGTTTTGCCTTGGTCCGTAGCCATGCCCAAAGTGGTGTAGCGTTTGAGGTGTTCGACGGAACGGAACCCTTCCTGATGGGCGAGTTTGACGTCTTTGACGGTGACGTCGTTTTGTTGGTCGAGCCAAGCACGACTGCAGCCTTCGACATACCAGAACGGGGTGATGTTTGTGGGGGCATCTTCGGTCTTTGGCTGGCGGGGGGCCTTGGGTTGAAACCCAAGGTTACGCAGTTGCGCCGCTGCTGCCTTTGCCCCGCTCGACAAGGCGGCTGCGGTGGAAAACGCACCTGTTGCAGCGCCCGCGATGGCCATGCCGTCGGGTAAAACTTTGCCGGGACCGAAGGCCGCGATGTCGGGCATCCATGTTGGGCGGCCGCGTTGGTGGCAGGTCATGTGCACGTTCGGGTTCCAGCCGCCGGACATGCCCAGCGCGCCAACTTCGATCGTGCGGGTGGAGCCGTCGGCCAGTTGCACGTCAGCGAAGGTCAGGCCAAGCCGGCCCTTGGTATCGGTGACTTGCGCACCTGCAAGAACCTCGTAATCCAGCGATTTTGGCGCGTCGGGGCGGATGTCGATGACAGTGGTTTTGATACCTTTGGCGTGCAGGTCTATGGCGGTGCGGTGGCCGTCGTCGTTGTTGGTGAAAATTGCGATGCGCTGGGCAGGGGTCGCGGCCCAGCGGTTGGCGTAGGACCGCATCGCAGAGGCCAGCATGATGCCCGGGCGGTCGTTGTTTTCAAACCCAATGGGGCGTTCCGTGGCACCCGCGCAAAGCAGCGACGATTTGGCGTAAATCCGCCAGAGCGTTTGGCGTGGTTTGCCCGTAGCGGGTGTAGCGAGATGGTCGGCGTTGCGCTCTACGGCGGGGAAGATGCCGTGGTCGAAAGACCCGATCACTGTGGTGCGGGGCATCAGGTGGACGTTGGGCATGGATGCCAATTCGGCCACGGTTTGGTTGGCCCAGTCGCTGCCTGATTGGTCGCCGATGCTGAAGGTTTCCGAATTCAGGCGACCGCCCATGCGGAAATCTTCGTCGGCGAGGATGATTTGCGCGCCTGAGCGGCCTGCGGTCAGGGCGGCGGATAGGCCAGCGGGACCCGCGCCGATGATCAGCAGATCGCAGTGCAGGAACCCTTTGTCATAGAGATCGGGATCTTCGATTTTTGACAGTGATCCAAGGCCTGCCGCGTGGCGGATGATGGGTTCGTAAAGCTTTTCCCAGAATGCAGCGGGCCACATGAAAGTCTTATAGTAGAAGCCAGCGGTCAAGAAATTGGACAAGCGGTCGTTGATCGCCAAAAGGTCGAATTTCAGGGAACCGAGCTTGTTTTGGCTGCGCGCTGTGAGCCCATCGTAAAGTTCAGCGGTCGTGGCGCGGGTGTTGGGTTCTTGGCGGCCACCGGTGCGCAATTCGACAAGCGCATTGGGTTCTTCGCTGCCCGCGGTGAGCAGTCCACGCGGGCGGTGGTATTTGAACGACCGCCCCATGAGCCGCACGTTGTTGGCGAGCAGGGCGGAGGCGAGGGTGTCGCCTGCGAAACCTTGGTAGGACTTGCCATCGAAGGTGAAGTTGCGCGGCTGGTCACGGTCGATTTGACCGCCAGTCAGGCGATTGATCTGGGTCATTTGCTGCGCCCCTCCGCACGTGCCACATCGCGGGCGAGTTCGACGTTTGTGATGTCGTGGGTCACGGTGTTGCGGGTCACAACGAGCCATGACCGGTCGCCTGCCTCGTGGAACCACAGTTCACGGTGTAGCCCTGCGGGGTTGTCGCGCAGGTAGGCATATTCGTAGAAATCCTGCGCCGCAGTATCGGATTGCCAGTTGGGGCGGTTGATCATTTTGGCGTCACCTAGGTAGGTAAACTCTGCCGCGTCGCGGGGGCCGAGGAGGGGATGATTGATGATCATTTGCTGCCCTTTGTGGTGAGCGGTTTTTGAGTATTTGGGAAAATGCGAGGCATGGCGTCAGTGCAAATTGGGCTGATTGCCCATCCCTTTTTCGTCGATCATGAGGCCACGGGAAAAGCGGTCAAAGCGGAAGGCGCGGGCGTGCGGGTGTGGTGCGTCGCGCGAAAGCAAGTGCGCGAAGCAGAAGCCGGAGGCGGGGGTGGCCTTGAACCCGCCGTAGCACCAGCCGCCGTTGAAATAGAGCCCGTCGATATGGGTTTTGTCGATGATGGGCGAGCCGTCCATCGACATGTCCATGATGCCTCCCCACATCCGGAGCAGGCGTGCGCGGCCAAGCATAGGCATCAGGGCCATGCCGCTTTCGCAGACGTCTTCGACCACGGGCATATTGCCGCGTTGGGCGTAGGAGTTGTAGCCGTCGATATCGCCGCCGAACACAAGCCCGCCCTTGTCAGATTGACTGCAATAGAAGTGACCCGCGCCAAAGGTAATGACGCCGGGCAGCACGGGTTTGAGACCTTCGGATACGAAGGCTTGGAGCACGTGGCTTTCCATTGGCAGGCGCATGTTTGCCTTGGACATTAGCTGCGAGGAGGATCCTGCGACGGCGCAGCCGACCTTGGCCGCGCCGATGAAGCCGCGCGATGTTTCGACACCGAGGCATTTGCCGTTTTTAATGCGAAACCCCGTGACTTCGCAGTTTTGGATGATATCGACGCCGCGGCTGTCTGCGCCGCGTGCATAGCCCCATGCGACCGCGTCGTGGCGCACCGTGCCGCCGCGATGTTGGGCGAGCCCGCCCTTGATCGGGAAGCGGGCGTTGTCGACATTCAGGAAAGGGTAACGCGCGAGGATCTGTTCGGTCGTGAGCATTTCTGCGTCCGCACCGTTCAGAATCATCGCATTGCCGCGCCGTGTGAATGCGTCGCGCTGGGCGTCGGAATGGATCAGGTTGAGGATGCCACGCTGGCTGACCATGGCGTTGTAGTTGAAATCTTGCTCTAACCCTTCCCACAGCTTGAGCGACATTTCGTAGAATGGTTCATTGCCATCAAGCAGGTAATTCGAGCGGATGATCGTCGTGTTACGCCCGACATTGCCGCCGCCGATCCAGCCCTTTTCCAGAACCGCGATCTTCTTTTCCTTGAACTCTTTGGCGAGGTAGTAGGCGGTCGCCAATCCATGCCCGCCACCACCAATGATGATGATGTCGTAATGTGCCTTTGGCTCTGGATCACGCCATGCAGGTTTCCAGCCTTTGTGGCCGGTCAATGCTTCTTTGATCACTTGAAAGCCGGAATAGCGCATGGGGTCTCACCTTTGTTAGGACCACGATGGGCGTCTTGCGCGGGAAAGTCAGTAGGAGTTTGGACATGCAACAGGTCAAATGCGACATTGGGCGGAGATTCGCAGTGCGTCAGTTTGCCGTCCAGTTAGGGGTGGCAACCATCGGAGCAGAGGATTAACTGTTCGGTAACTTACAAATGAAGGACACGAGATCATGAAAACGCTTCTGGCATTGGCTTTAATGACGCTGCCGACACTTGGATCGGCGCATGACTATAAAATCGCCGATCTGGTGATTGACCACCCGATGGCACGTGAAACAACGGCTTCTGCGATGGCGGGTGCTGGGTATTTCATGGTGATCAACAATGGCGAAACGGACGATGTTTTGATCGAGGTCCGTGCTGATTTTCCACGCGTGATGATCCACGACACAGAGGTCGTTGATGATGTGGCCACCATGGTGCATTTGGAAAACCTGCCAATTCCAGCAGGCGAAACGGTCATGTTGGCGCCCGGCGGCAAGCACGTCATGTTCATGGGACTGAATGGTGACCCGTTTGAAGAGGGCGAAGACATCTCCGCGACGCTGGTGTTTGAAAAGGCAGGCGAAATCGAGGTGATGCTAGAAGTACGTACCCTTGAGGATATCCAAAATTACTAGACTGGAAATCAGTCCAAGCACGCCTAATTACTATTCATTAAAAAATGATCGAAGGATCTAAAATGAAAAAACTTCAAATACTTGCAGTTGCGGTGTGTTTTGCATCTCCTGTCCTTGCAGAAGGTGATGTCGAAAACGGCGAAGCACAAT
The DNA here is from genome assembly GCA_964022435.1 of uncultured Roseobacteraceae bacterium. Lineage (GTDB taxonomy): Bacteria > Pseudomonadota > Alphaproteobacteria > Rhodobacterales > Rhodobacteraceae > Yoonia. The sequence goes on from CAXIAL010000015.1 coordinate 32,363, forward strand.
TCAATCGTCAATGCGTTGCCTGCCATGTTGTGCGAGACGAAAATGGGGATGTTTTGGCGGGGCGCGGGGCGCGTGCCGGTCCAAATCTTTATGGCTTGGCAGGAAGTGTTGTGGGGTCCGTTGAAGGATACCGCTATGGTGATAGCATCATAGAGGCCGGTCAGGCCGGGGCGACTTGGAACGAAGAGAGCTTTGTTGCTTATGTTCGTAATCCGACAGATTGGTTGCGTAATACGCTGGATGACCGGCGTGCGCGATCCAAGATGGGGTATAAAATGCGGTCCGACGCCGAGGCAGCTGATATTTTTGCTTATTTGGTGACATTCGGCGAATAAAACAGCCCCCTTGAACGTCCCCGATTTCGGTGAAACCATTGGGGATGGAACATCACATCACATCTTGGGCTGAAGAGGCCCCGCATCTTGTTGCTGTGGCCGCTGGCCGCACCCCTGCTGACACCGTTGTGCGCGGGGGCAAGTTGGTCAACGTGCATACCCGCGAAATTCTGGATGGCTGGCAGGTCGCGATTGCCCATGGGCGGTTCGCCTATGTTGGCGTCGATGCGTCCCATTGCATTGGGCCAGATACGACCGTGGTCGAGGCCGATGGCCGATACCTGATCCCCGGCCTGTGCGACGGACATATGCATATCGAAAGCGGCATGCTAACCCCCGCCGAGTTTGCCGCCGCTGTGATCCCGCACGGCACGACCACAATGTTCACCGACCCGCATGAGATCGCGAATGTGCTTGGCCTAGATGGCGTGCGCATGATGCATGACGAGGCGCTGATGCAGCCGGTGAACATCTACACGCAGATGCCGTCTTGTGCGCCGTCCGCCCCTGGTTTGGAAACGACGGGGTTCGAAATTTCCGCCGCTGACGTGGCAGAGGCGATGGCGTGGCCCGGTATTATTGGTCTTGGCGAAATGATGAATTTCCCCGGCGTGATCAATGGCGATCCGCAAATGCTGGCAGAGATCGCCGCGACCATGAACGCGGGTAAAACCGTGGGCGGGCATTACGCCAGCCCCGACAAAGGCATCCCATTTGCCGCCTATGTCGCTGGTGGTCCAGCTGATGATCACGAAGGTACGGCAGAGGCCGATGCGATCGTGCGCGTGCGTCTGGGTATGAAGTCGATGATGCGCCTTGGGTCCGCATGGTATGATGTCGAAAGCCAGATCACGGCGGTGACCCAAAAGGGGCTGGACCCGCGCAACTTTATCCTATGCACCGACGATTGCATGGCGGGGACTTTGGTCAATGACGGGCATATGAACCGCGTCGTGCGTCATGCGATTGATTGTGGGTGTGATCCGGTTGTGGCCTTGCAAATGGCGACGATCAATACGGCCACACATTTTGGACTTGAGCGTGAGTTAGGGTCTATTTCCCCCGGTCGTCGGGCCGATTTGATCCTAACATCTGACCTGAAATCCTTGCCAATTGAACATGTGATTGCACGCGGGCAAACCGTGGCCATGGACGGTAAAATCACGGTCGATTGTCCGCATTACGATTGGCCGGATGCGGCACGACAGACTGTGCATTTGGGCAAGGCGCTGGGCGCTGCGGACTTTGAAATCGCCGTTCCCGAAGGGCGTGAAACTGTGACAGCCAAGGTCATCGGTGTCGTCGAAAATCAAGCCCCTACAGAGGCGCTAACCGCCGCGCTTCCAGTGACCAATGGCGTCGTGCAAGGCCAAGGTGATGTCTGCCAAATCGCGCTTGTCGAACGACACCGCGCGACGGGTGATGTGGTCAACGGGTTCGTGTCCGGCTTTGGCTATACCGGCAAAATGGCGATGGCGTCGACCGTTGCGCATGACAGTCACCACATGATTGTTGTGGGCACGGATCGGGACATGATGGCTGCGGCTGCGAACCGGCTGGGCGAGGTTGGTGGCGGTGTCAGCGTTTGGAAAGACGGCAAGGAAATCGCACTGGTGAAGCTACCAATTGCGGGTCTGATGTCGGATCAACCCGCCGCCGAAGTCGCGGCAAACGCGGACCAAATGGTCGCCGCCATGGCCGCCTGCGGGTGCACATTGAACAACGCCTATATGCAACATTCGCTGCTCGCGCTTGTTGTCATCCCTGCGTTACGCATTTCTGATCTGGGCTTGGTCGATGTGACCAAATTCGAGATTACAGACTTATTCGAGGATATTTAAATGACGATTGAGATTATAACACCCGACGTGCCAGCCGCACAAAGCTTTGATGATCCAGCCGCCGCCATTGTCCGCCTGCAAGAGCTTTATACCACCGCGTCGAAATTCCTATGTGATGCGTTCAATGACGCGCTTTCTGGCGTAAAACCAAAAGGGCGGATGCGCGCGTTTTACCCCGAAATTCGGATGATCACGACAAGCTATGCCAAGACCGACAGCCGCCTGTCATTTGGCCATGTGGCCGAACCGGGGACTTATGCGACGACTGTCACACGGCCCGACCTTTTCGCGGATTATCTGGAACAACAGATCGCGTTGTTGATGGAAAGCCACGGCGTGACTGTGCAGATTGGCGTGTCCACAACAGAGATGCCCGTGCATTTCGCAGTCGCAAATGATGTGAACGTATCCGTCCCGCAAGACGGCACATTGGATTTCACGCTGCGCGATGTTTTCGACGTGCCGGACCTATCGACCACGCACGACAATATCGTGAACGGATCGGGGTTCACCTATCCTGATGGTGCGCTGCCATTGGCGCCATTCACCGCGCAGCGCGTTGACTATTCGTTGGCCCGTTTGTCCCATTACACGGCCACTGCGGCAGAGCATTTTCAGAACCATATTCTGTTCACGAACTACCAATTCTACGTCGAAGAATTCGAAGCCTATGCGCGCCAAATGCTTGCCGATCCTGATAGTGGCTACACCAGCTTTGTCGGGACTGGGAATATCGAAATCACGGACGCGGACGAGCCGATGCCGATCCCACCAAAGCTGCCGCAGATGCCGACCTATCACCTGAAACGCGAAGGCGGCGGCGGGATCACATTGGTCAACATCGGCGTCGGTCCGTCGAATGCGAAAACCGCGACAGACCATATTGCGGTGCTGCGACCACATGCGTGGTTGATGGTCGGGCACTGCGCGGGTTTGCGGAATTCGCAGCGTTTGGGTGACTTTGTTTTGGCCCATGCCTACCTGCGTGAAGATCACGTTTTGGACGATGATCTGCCGGTTTGGGTGCCGATCCCAGCACTGGCGGAAATCCAGATTGCCTTGGAAACTGCCGTGGCGGATGTGACCAAGTTGAAGGGCTACGAGCTGAAGCGGATCATGCGCACCGGCACAGTCGCCACGATTGATAACCGCAATTGGGAATTGCGTGACCACTCCGGCCCCGTGCAACGGTTGTCGCAATCACGCGCTATTGGGTTGGATATGGAAAGTGCGACAATCGCCGCCAACGGGTTCCGGTTTCGGGTGCCATACGGCACGCTGCTTTGCGTCAGTGACAAACCACTGCATGGGGAGTTGAAGCTACCGGGCATGGCGTCTGACTTCTACAAAACCCAAGTTGCCAGCCATTTGCAGATCGGGATCAAGGCAATGGAAATCCTCCGAGAGATGCCTTTGGAGCGAATTCACAGCCGGAAATTGCGCAGTTTTGAAGAAACTGCCTTTCTTTAGTCCCTCTGAACGCGAAAAAACCCGCCTTTTTTAAGAAAATCGCGCAGTAATCGTTGTGGTAGCGCACAAGATACAGTTAACTGTGCGCATATGAGGCCCCATCAGTTGGGCGAACAAGGGAGACCAGAAAATGGCAAAACCAATGACAAAAGCACAGCTTGTCGCAGCACTTGCAGACGAAATGGGCCAAGACAAAAAAGCTGCAGGCGCAGCTCTTGAAGCTGTATGTGCTTTGATCACACGCGAAGTTTCCGGCGGCGGCGCTGTGACACTTCCAGGCGTTGGCAAAATCTATTGCCGCGAACGCCCAGAGCGTATGGTTCGCAACCCAGCAACGGGTGAGCAGATCAAGAAAGACGCTGACAAGGTTGTCAAAATGACAATCGCGAAAGCGCTGAAAGATTCTGTAAACGACTAAGTCGTTCTACACATCGATTTGAAAAGGGCTGCCCATTGCGGGCAGCCCTTTTTGCATTGCGCGACCCGCGCTGATGGGCAACTGTCGGGCCATGGATATCAAAGCAATCTTGATGGGCGTTGCCTTTGCCGCGATGTGGTCATCGGCCTTTACCTCTGCACGGATTATCGTTGAATACGCTCCGCCGCTGACTGCGCTTGCGGTGCGTTTTTTGGTGTCGGGTTGCATTGGGGTTGGGATCGCATGGATGATGGACCAATCGATGCGACTGAACCTTCGTCAGTGGACGGGCGTGCTCATCTTTGGGCTATGTCAAAACGCATTTTATCTGGGGGTGAATTTTGTTGCCATGCAAACGATCGAGGCCTCATTGGCTGCGATCATTGCGTCCACAATGCCCTTGTTGGTCGCGGTGGCTGGCTGGCTGTTCATGGGGCAAAAGTTGCGCGCTCTTGGCGTGGTGGGATTAATCGCAGGCGTGATCGGTGTTGCGCTAATTATGGGCGCAAGATTGCAAGGCGGCGTCGATGTCTATGGCATCGTGCTTTGCGTGATTGGCGTTGTGTCGCTGACCATCGCTACATTGGCCGTTTTGGATGCTAGCTCTGGCGGGAATGTGTTGATGATCGTAGGATTGCAGATGCTTGTCGGCAGCGTGATCCTCTGGGTGCCCGCGCTAGCGTTCGAGACATTTGACGTCACTTGGAATTGGCAATTAATCGTGGCATTTATCTATACCACGCTTGTGCCGGGCCTGTTGGCGACATGGGTTTGGTTCAAACTGGTCGGGCGGATTGGCGCGGTAAAGGCGTCGACGTTCCACTTCCTTAACCCGTTTTTCGGGGTCGCCGTTGCCGCGTTGCTTCTTGGTGAAAAGCTTGGTCCATTGGACGTGATCGGCGTTGTTATTATTGCAGGCGGCATTCTGGCCGTACAACTGTCGAAACAAACTACCAGCCGCTAGGGTCTGTATCCAATTCGATGGCAAGTTGGTCGAGGAAATCGCGCAAGACAGCGGCGCGTTTTTCGGCCAATGCGCGGCCTGACGTGGTTTGCATCGTGCCCGGCAGTTTTAACAGCTTGAGTTTGAAATGATCGACGGCAAAGGCCTTGTCGTTCAATTCCCGATCCATGCCAAACGGGTCCAGCCCGTGAAACAACGCGCCACCCAATACGCCCGTGGTTGCGAAACAGCGCGCGATGCCGATGGCGCCCAATGCTTCGATCCGGTCCGCGTCTTGCAGAATTTTTGCCTCTGGCGTTTCGGGGGTGATGTTCGCGGAGAAGCTATGGGCAGTGATCGCGTGACAGGTGTTTGTAATTTGCGCAGTGGTCAGGCCCATTTCTGCCAGAACTGGCGCCGCTGCATCCGCAGACATTCTCGACGCACGCGCACGATCGGGGCTGTTTTTGGGCAAGGTGACCAGATCGTGGAAATAGCAAGCCGCTAACAGAACGGTCATATCGCATGGGTCTTCGCCTGCTGCGATTAACTGCGCGTTCGCCCAGACACGGTCTGTATGGGCGACATCATGCGCCGCATCGCCGGTAATTTCTGCGGTTAGATGGGCGCGCAGGTCGTCGCGCAGGCTCATCCGATTTGGCCGCGGATACCACCCGTTTGACCACGGTCCAGCAACAGGTGATCAAGGATCACACAAGCCATCATGGCCTCCCCCACGGGCACAGCGCGAATGCCGACGCAAGGATCATGACGGCCCTTTGTAACGACCTCTGTCGGGGTGCCATCCATGCGGATCGACTGGCGCGGTGACAGGATAGACGATGTTGGTTTCACAGCAAAACGCACAACGATATCTTGGCCCGTGCTGATCCCGCCAAGGATACCGCCCGCATGGTTGGACGAATAAACTGGTTGCCCGTCGTTGCCCATGAAAATTTCATCCGCATTCTCGCGCCCAGTCAGGGCAGCGGCGGCCATGCCTTCGCCGATTTCGACACCTTTCACAGCGTTGATCGACATCATGGCAGCAGATAAATCAGTGTCTAACTTGGCGTAAACCGGTGCGCCGATACCAGCGGGGACGCCGCGCGCGACGACCTCGATGATCGCACCAACGCTGTTGTGGTCGTCCTTGCGCAGCCACGCCAGATAGTCGTTCCATTCTGCGGCGGCATCCGCGTCTGGGCAGAAGAAATCGTTTTTGTCGATTTGATCCCAATCGACTTTTGCCGGGTCGATTTTCTTGGCGCCCATTTGGGTCATGTAACCCTTAATCTGAACGTTCGGCGCTATTGCGGCAATCGCTTCACGCGCGACTCCACCCGCCGCGACGCGGGATGCAGTTTCACGCGCAGAGGACCGGCCACCACCGCGATAATCGCGTAGGCCGTATTTCTGGTGGTAGGTGATATCGGCATGACCCGGGCGGAACGTATTGGCGATATCGCCGTAGTCCTTGGACCGCTGATCGGTGTTTTCGATCATCAACTGAATGGGGGTGCCAGTGGTGCGCCCTTCGAATACGCCAGACAAAATCTTGACCGCATCCGCCTCTTGGCGCTGGGTCGTGTTCTTGTTCAAACCAGGACGGCGCAGGTCGAGCCATTGCTGGATCATCGACGCCTCGAGCGGGACATTCGGCGGACAACCATCGACGGTTGCGCCCAAGGCAGGCCCGTGGCTTTCGCCCCATGTGGTGAACTTAAAAAGATGGCCAAAGCTGTTGATCGACATGGGGGCTCTCCGTTGCTTGGCCCCCAGATATTGCAAACGGGGCGGCGGGGAAAGCCCTGCGTGCTTGACAGAGCCGATAGATGTGACCGAAGTGCATATATGTTGACTAATTCCGATATCATGGCGTTAACCGCCACCCGCCGCGCCCTGCACCAGCAGCCCGAGATTTCTGGTGAAGAGGCGCAGACCGCCGCGACGATTGTGGGCCTGTTGCGAGACCTAAACCCGACTGAGATTATTACGGGTCTGGGCGGGCACGGCGTCGCCGCTGTTTTTGATAGCGGTGTCGCGGGGCCGACGGTCCTGTTTCGTGCCGAACTAGACGCACTACCTATACAAGAGATTTCCGACAACCGCTGGGTGTCGCAGATCGACGGTAGAGGCCATCTTTGCGGGCATGACGGGCATATGGTGATGCTTTTGGGGCTGGGGCGATTGATCGCGCGGAACCCCGTGGCCAAGGGGCGTGTGGTTCTGATGTTCCAACCTGCTGAAGAGGACGGAAGCGGCGCGCGTGCCGTTGTCGCCGACCCTGCGTTTGCACAAATTGTACCTGACTGGGCCTTTGCCATTCACAATGAACCGGGGCGGCCGTTTGGGCATGTGTCCACCCGTGTCGGATTGATCAACTGCGCGTCGCAGGGACTGGCGATTAAGCTGATTGGCAAAACCGCGCATGCGGCTGAACCCGAAATGGGTGTGTCACCTGCCCTTGCGATTGCGGCATTGATCCCTGCGCTGGGGGCTCTTGGTGCGGGTGGGGAGCTGACCGAGGCGTTCAAACTCGTCACCGTCACCCATGTGCATATTGGGGAACCGACATTCGGCATCGCCCCATCAGAGGGTCAGATTTTCGCAACACTGCGTGCGGCGGATGATAGCGCGATGGATGGCATGATGGATGCGGCGCGGGGGATTGCGGTGCAGCTGGCGCAAAACCATGGGCTGGATGTGGCGTTCGAAGACCACGATGTTTTCAATGCCTCGATCAATAATGCCGCCGCCACGCAGGTTGCGCAAACCGCGATGGATCGGCTTGGTGTGCCGCATAGTGACGTGGGTCTGCCGATGCGCGCGTCGGAGGATTTTGGCGTTTTCGGTTGGGGGGCGAAGGCCGCGATGCTTTGTCTTGGACCGGGCGAAGATTTTGCGTCTTTGCACAACCCAGATTATGACTTCCCCGATGATCTGATCCCTGTGGGTGTTGGCATCTTTCACCAGATCGCCCGCGACCTACTTGGCACGGCGTAGGGCCACCAGATTAGACACTAATAAGGCCCCAATAACGATCATGCCGCCGATGATCGCCCATTTACCGGGGTGCTCATCTGCGATGGCCCAGATCAAAAGTGGGGCAAGCACGGATTCGAGTAAGACGAGTAATGCGACCTCTGCCGCGCTGATATAGCGGGGGCCAATGGTTAGCAGACAAGTGGCGAAACCGATGAACAAACCATGGGTAACGAATAGCGGCCATTGCACGGAAAACGCTGGAATAGGGTCGATAAACGGGCTGATCAGGATCGCCGCGCCGATATAGGCGATGGGGATGGCGGGAACCATGGACGTGCCCTTCAGCATCCGCAAAACTGTCAGCGCCAGCCCGTAAGATGCCGCCACATATAACGCCCAAAGATCGCCCTTGAGCGATGCGATTTGCGAGGATTGCGATCCATAAGCGATGACGCCCAATCCCGCGATCACGGCGACCATGGTTAGGACCATGCGACGCTTGATCAGTTCACCTAAAAAGACGCGGCTAAAGACCAGCGCGAAAATTGGCATTGCGGCAAAGATGAAAACCACATTCGCGACGCTTGTGTGTTCAACCGCTAGCACGACCCCAAATGTCGTCGAGGCGATGAGCGCTATGTAAAGCATCCCGAGCCAACCTGTGGCAAACATCGCGCGGAATCCGGCGCGCCCTTGGATCACGCTGACCAGTGTCAGCACCACCAAGCCAGACAAAAGTCCACGCCAGAAACTGATGACCAAAGGGTCCGCCATGATAACCCGCACAAAGATCGTGTCAGGCGTGACAAGCAGAATGCCGAAGGTCGTGATCAAGATACCTTTGAGTTGATCTGTCATTGCCTTGCCTTTTGATATGCGTCGCGCTACCTAAGCCCTACCTCGGGGGGCCTGACAAGGGCTGAGATGCGAAAGCGGACCCGTTGAACCTGAACCGGTTAAGACCGGCGGAGGGAAGGTCTAGCAACAATGCTGTCCCCCAATCCGCCCGTCGCATTTGGAGGATATGATGCAAAAACCAATCATTCTGACGACTGTCGCGGGACTTTGCATGGCCACTATGGCCACCGCAGAGACCCCTGTTTTGACAGTTATGACATACGATAGCTTTACATCCGATTGGGGCCCTGGCCCAGCGGTGGAAGCAGCGTTCGAAGAAACTTGCGGCTGCGATTTGCAGTTTGTGGGTGCTGGCGATGGTGCAGCTTTGCTCGCGCGTTTGCAGCTCGAAGGGCCACGCACGGACGCAGATGTGGTCATGGGTTTGGACACAAACCTGACCGCCGCTGCCCGCGCCACAGAATTGTTCGCGCCGCATGGCGTGGCCGCTGATCTGGCCTTGCCGATTGAATGGACGGACACCGAATTCTTGCCATTCGACTGGGGCTATTTCGCATTTGTCGGCAACGCTGGCGCAGATGCACCAACGTCCCTGCGCGCATTGGCCGATAGCGACATCAAGGTCGTGATCCAAGATCCGCGGTCGTCCACACCGGGCCTCGGTCTGCTGATGTGGGTGAAGGCGGCATATGGCATTGAGGCTGCCAGCCTTTGGGCTGATTTGGCCGACAACATTGTCACGGTCACACCGGGTTGGTCCGAAGCTTATGGCCTGTTCCTTGAAGGTGAAGCAGATGCGGCGCTATCCTATACCACCTCTCCTGCCTATCACCTGATCGCAGAAGAAGACGCGAGCAAAGTGGCTTGGGCTTTCGACGAAGGCCACTACATGCAGGTTGAAGTTGCGGGCAAAGTTGCTTCAACAGATGTACCAGAATTGGCGGATCAGTTTCTCGCGTTCATGGTGTCTGACACGTTCCAGAACATCATCCCGACAACAAACTGGATGTATCCGGCGACCACCACGTCGGAAGGTCTGCCCGAAGGGTTCGATACGCTGATCACACCGGCAAAATCATTGTTGATGTCGCCTCAGGATGCATTGTCCACACGGCAAGATGCGTTGGACGAATGGCGCAACGCGCTGTCACAATAAACCCACGCTGGCCCGGCGGTATTGCCGTCGGGCTGGTTTTGGCGCTGTCGCTTGGTACGCTCGCGGCGGTGGCGTGGCGCGCTGATTTTGCGCGCGGACTGAACGGGGCTGACTGGGCCGCGATCAAATTCACAGTGTCACAAGCGCTCGTATCTGCGACGCTAAGCAGCCTGCTCGCCATTCCTGTCGCCCGCGCATTGGCCCGGCGCAGGTTTTGGGGGCGGTCGGTTCTGGTGACCCTTTTGGGCGCGCCATTCCTGTTACCTGTTATTGTCGCCGTGCTGGGTCTATTGGCGGTCTTCGGCCGCAATGGCGTGTTGAACAACGGCTTGGCCGCCATAGGCCTGCCCGAGGTCTCTATCTATGGGTTCCACGGCGTTGTGTTGGCCCATGTGTTTTTCAACCTGCCCTTGGTCACGCGACTAATCTTGCAAGGATGGCTTGCTATTCCGGCGGAACGGTTTCGTTTGGCGGCAAGCTTGAACGCGCCTGTGGACCGGTTGCTGGAACGACCGATGCTGCGCAGTGTCTTGCCGCCAGCGTTTCTGGTCGTGTTCCTGATTTGCCTGACCAGTTTTGCAGTGGCGTTGACGCTTGGGGGCGGACCAAGAGCGACCACTCTTGAACTCGCAATTTATCAAGCGTTGCGATTTGATTTTGATTTAGGGCGCGCTGCGATGCTCGCGTTGGTTCAATTTTTGCTCTGTGGCATGGCAGCCGCGCTCGCATGGCGGTTTGCTGTCGTCGATACCATGGGCGGGGGGCTAGACCGGAGCATTGAACGCTGGGACGGCAATCGCTGGATTGATGTCTTTTCAATTGGGTTTGCAGCGGCTTTCCTTTTGACACCGATGGCGATGATCGCCGTGCGCGGTGCGTCTGGGGTATTTGATCTGCCAGTGGATATATGGCGTGCAGCATTGCGTTCCATTTATGTTGCCATGATTTCAGCGGGGATTTGTATCACGATGACACTCTCCTTGGCGCTGCGGGGGGGATGGGTCGTTAGCCTTGTCGGGGTGCTACCACTCGCAGCCTCGGCACTGGTGGTGGGGACAGGTTTGTTCTTGGTGGTATTTCCATTTGCCAATCCGGCAACCCTTGCACTGCCAATCACGGCGCTGGTGAATGCTGTCCTGGCACTTCCGTTTGCATTGAGGTCTATTGCGCCTGCGGTTGAAAAGATCACGATAGAATATGCGCGACTGGCTGCGACACTAGACATTTCGAAACGGGTTTGGATGATCCGCATTGTTCTACCGCGTTTGTGGCGCCCGTTGGGGTTCGCGGCTGGATTGGCTGCGGCATTGTCGATGGGGGACTTGGGTGTGATCGCCTTGTTTGCAGGCGACGCGCAGGAAACATTACCGCTTGCGATGTATCGCTTGATGGGTGCTTACCGTATGGATGCGGCTACGGGGGCAGCGCTGGTACTACTGGTATTGAGCTTTGCCATTTTCTGGATTTTTGACCGCGGGGGGCGCGTCGATGCTGACATGTGATCAACTGGTATTGAAGCAGGGCACATTCCGGCTTGAGGCTGATCTGCGTTTCCAGCCTTCTAAAGTGACAGCAGTAATGGGACCATCAGGTGCTGGCAAATCAACGTTGTTATCAGCGGTTGCAGGTTTTGTGACGCCGTCATCGGGTGGGGTTTCGCACAATGGCACGGATCTGACCAATTTGCCGCCTGGCAAACGGCCGATGAGCGTATTGTTTCAAGACAACAATCTATTCCCTCACTTAACTGTTCGCGAAAACGTCGGATTGGGTTTGCGGCAGAATAGAAAACTGACCGACGTGGAACAGCAAAGTGTCACGGAAGTCTTGGCGCGAACGGGCATCGGTGCCGATCTTGCGGAGCGTAAGCCTGCGCAGTTGTCAGGTGGGCAGCAAAGCCGCGTTGCATTGGCGCGGTTATTGATATCGGAACTGCCGATTGCCCTATTGGATGAGCCGTTCTCTGCATTAGGTCCCGCGCTGAAAAACGAAATGCTTGATCTCATGCGAACCGTCGTTTTGGCAAAGGACAGTGCGACGGTTCTGATGGTGACCCACGATCCCATTGATGCGCGTCGCACAGCGGATGAAGTCGTTTGGGTCGATGCGGGCGTGGCGCATCCGCCACGGGCTACAGCCGAGTTATTCGCGGACCCGCCGGATGGGTTGCGAAACTATCTGGGCGAGATGGGTTAAAACCCATCCTACGAAAAAGGCCCACCAATTTGGCGGGCCTTGTGCATCAAACACGTGTTGCGTGATTAGTGCTTTTTCTTATGAGGTGCCCAAAGACGCTTGTTGGTCAGATAGAGCAGACCAGACAACACGATCAAGAAGATCACGCCAGCCAGACCCGCCTGTTTGCGGGCCATCATTTTTGGTTCAGCTGTCCACATCAGGAAGGCAGCAATATCTTCTGCAGCGTGGTGCAGATCGTTGCTGTGGCCATCATCGAATTCAACATCGTCACCATAAAGTGGTGGCGCCATCGCAATCCATGATCCTGGATACTTGTGGGACCCGTCTTCGTATTTACACTCGTCAGGGTAGCCACCAGATGCGAATGCCTCGTTATAGTGGCCATCGAAATCCTCTGGCGCACAAGACGGTGCTTCGACATATCCGACCATCAAGGACGCGATATACTCTGGGCCGCCCATGCCTTTGAACAACTGGTTGAGACCAGTGCCGTATGGGCCGTGGAAGCCAGCGCGCGCCTTTGCCATCAAGGACAGGTCAGGTGCAGCCGACAGTGCCGAACCAGGGAACTTGTCCGCTGGTGTCGCTGGGCGGAAGTCGCCTTCGCCATCGAGCAGTGCAGCATCGAAAACTTCGAAGTTTTCAGCATATGCGCGCATCTGGTCTTCTGGGAAGTGCGGGCCGCCTTCATCGTGAAGATTGCGGAACGCCACCAATTCCAAACCGTGACATGCAGAGCAGATCTCGGTGTAGATTTTCAGGCCGCGCTGCAGCTGGTTTTGATCGTAGGCGCCAAATGGACCTTCGAAAGAAAAGTCGAAGTCTTCGACATGGGCTTCGGATGCCGCGAAAGCGGTGGAAGCTGTGACAGCCATTACGGCAGCAAGGGTGAGTTTACGGAACATCACTGTTTGTCCTTTCTCACTCAGCCGGAGTGGTAGCAGAGCCACCATCTTTAGGGCCGTAGTGCGCGTTAAAGTCATCTTCGATTGTTGCTGGTGTTGGCAGCGGCTTCTCGATCACACCCAAGATTGGCAGGATGATCAGGAAGTAAGCGAACCAGTAAGTTGCACCAATCAGCGAGATCCAGTCGTATGGGAATGTCGCAGGGCGCGCACCGGCCCACATCAGAACGATGAAGTCGATGACCAGCAGAGCGAACCACCATTTGAACATTGGACGGAAGCGACCAGAGCGGACAGAGGATGTGTCCAGCCACGGCGCCAGCGCCATCACAAAGATCGCGCCGAACATCGCCAGCACACCAAAGAATTTGGCGTCGATGATGCCGAAGCTGAGGAAGTTCACAAGCTGAACGGCCCAAACATCTGCAGTGAACGCACGCAGGATCGCGTAGAACGGCAAGTAGTACCATTCAGGAACGATGTGTGCAGGCGTCGCCAACGCGTTGGCTGGGATGTAGTTGTCTGGGTGGCCAAGGTAGTTCGGCATGAAGCCAACAACCGCCATGAAGATCGTCAGAATGATCGCCAGTGCGAACAGGTCTTTGATCACGAAGTACGGCCAGAATGGCAGAGTATCTTTCTTGGCTTCGTCAACGCTACCACGACGCACTTCAACACCGGTTGGGTTGTTGTTGCCTGTGTTGTGGAATGCCCAGATGTGAACGATCACAAGGCCAGCGATGATGAATGGCAGCAGATAGTGCAGCGAGAAGAAGCGGTTCAGCGCTGGTTGGCCAACGGCACCTGCGCCCAAAAGAAGCGTCTGAAGGCTGTCACCCACGAATGGGATCGCGCCGAACAGGCCGGTGATTACGGCCGTACCGTGGAACGACATTTGGCCCCATGGCAGAACGTAACCCATGAAACCTGCACCCATCATTAGGATGTAGATCAGCATGCCGATGATCCATGTGATTTCGCGTGGTGCCTTATAGGAACCGTAATACAGGCCACGGAACATGTGGATGTAGACAGCGAAGAAGAACAGCGAAGCGCCGTTCATGTGGAAATAGCGGATCATGTGGCCGCCGTTGACGTCACGCATGATGTGTTCAACGGATTTGAACGCAAGGTCGACGTGCGGCGTGTAGTGCATAACAAGCACGATGCCAGTCACGATTTGCAGCGCCAGTGTGAATGTCAGGACAATGCCCCAGATCCACATCCAGTTCAGGTTTTTTGGCGTCGGAGCTGTCAGCGTTGTGTGCAGCAGGCCAATGATTGGGAGGCGAGATTCGACACCTTTGGTGAATTTCGACTTTGGCTCGTAATGGTCGTGGGGAATACCAGACATGGATCTCTCTCCTTAACCGAGTTGAATTGTTGTTTCGTCGACGAATGCGGCGACGGGAACAGGCAAGTTGCGTGGTGCTGGACCTTTGCGGATCCGGCCAGAGGTGTCGTAGTGGGACCCGTGACACGGGCAGAACCAGCCACCGAATTCACCTTCGTCACCCAAAGGCACACAGCCAAGGTGCGTGCAAACGCCCATCTGAACCAACCATTTGCCGTCTGCGTCCAAGCTGCGGTTTTCATCCGTCGCTGGAGTGCCGGCTGGCAGGTTGTTATTGTTCGCACCTGGATCAGGCAGTTCGTCCACGTTTACCGCGCGGGCTTCTGCGATTTCTTCTTCTGTCCGGTTGCGGATGAAGACGGGCTTACCTTGCCACAGAACAGTGATCTGTGTGCCAGGATCAACCGCAGCAACATCAACGCGAATCGATGCCAACGCCAGAACGTCTGCTGAAGGGTTCATTTGGTTAACAAGGGGCCAAACGGCCGCGCCTGTAACTACGGCACCCGCTCCTGCGGTTGCATAGTAGATAAAGTCGCGGCGTGTGCCCTGGTGGTCGTCTGCATGTGACACGGGTGCATC
This sequence comes from uncultured Roseobacteraceae bacterium, assembly GCA_964022435.1. Lineage (GTDB taxonomy): Bacteria > Pseudomonadota > Alphaproteobacteria > Rhodobacterales > Rhodobacteraceae > Yoonia. The sequence continues at coordinate 47,412 of CAXIAL010000015.1, forward strand.
TCCGATGTTTGGGGCCAAATGACCCGCACGAAATAGACTGGCGATGGTTTCCCAACACCTATTCTGGCGCTGTTTAGCCCCGAAAACCACATCCGTCCAGCGGACAATAGGGCGCAGGGGCGTTATAACCCCATGCCATGACCCAAAAGGACCAACCGAAGGTGAAGAAATGCGCAATTCTTTATGGATGATGGGTTGAAACCCATCCTACGGTGTTGTGGCCATCATGCTGTCGCGCTTAGCAAATTCTGAATACCAAGCCGCAAGCGCGGGGTTCCCGTGACGCCAGCCACGGTCATCGTGACGGAAATCAAGGTAGGCCAGCGCGCAACCCACAGCGATTTGGGACATATCAAGCGGACCAGAGAGGTGGCTCATCCAGCGGGCGTTGATCGCGGCGACGGCACGTTCAACCTTACCCCATTGCGCATCCATCATCGCCGGAAACTGTTTGTCGGCTGGGCGCAGGCGGGCTTCGTAGGTGATGGCGACCGCGGCTTCCATGATCGCATCGGCAGATGCTTCTAAGGTCAGCACATCCCAAATACGGGCATCACGATAGAGGCCAGAATTGGCATGATCGTCCAAGAACCGCGTGATGACGCGACTGTCGTAAATTGCGGGCCCTTCGCTCCGCAACAATGCAGGAATCTTGCCGATTGGATTGGCCGCTGCGACGGTTGGATCTGTATCCAGCGGCGTTGTTGCGACAGGGGTTTCCACGACAGCGTCCAGCAAATTTGTTTCGCGTAGCATCACACGGACTTTGCGAACAAAGGGCGAGGTTTCGGACATAAGCAATTTCATGGCAGGCATCCTTTACGCTGATGACCCAAATAGAACGCGATCTTGGTCCGGTTGCCAAGGTGGGTATTTCGTCATGGCGTTTGCAAAGGCGGCGCTGTCGGTGAAATCATTGAGCCACCGCAACAGATGCGGCCAGTCCTGTGCGTCGAACCACGCGCGGTCGGTGTTCGCGAATTGGCGCACAAATGGCAGGATCGCCATATCGGTCAATGACTGCGTGCCATAAAGCCATGTTTTATTTGCAAGCATGTCGTTGAGTGTCATCAGGAATGCAGCGCCGTCGCCTTGCGCCGTGGCCCGCGTGCCATCGGGATGGCGAACGTGGTATTTATAGTGATCGAGTGCGGTCTTGAATGGGCCGTCGGCCCGCGCGATCAGGTCGTGACCGTTGCTGGGCATGTTCAGCCAGCCATTGGGGTCGGATTGGGACAGTGCCCATTTCATCACGTCGATGCTTTCGGCAATGACTTCACCGTGAAGATCAAGCACGGGCACCGTGCCCTTGGTGGACGTTGCGAGGAAAGGGACGGGTTTGTCGCGCAAAAGGATTTCGCGCAGTTCGACCTGTTGTCCGCTGGCCGCAATCGCGAGGCGCGCGCGCATGGCGTAGGGGCAGCGCCGAAATGACCAAAGGATGGGGAGTTGTGGCATCTGTTGGGCCTCCGGCGGGAGTATTTAGGAAAATGCGAGGAGCTGGTTTTCGCGCGTGCCAGTGATCTGCGTCGTGATGATCTGGCTTTCGGGTTGCGGCTCGTCGAAGTGGACTTCGGTGAATTGTTCGGTGCGACCCATATGCGCATTTTCCATCAAAACGTGATGGGTCTTGCCGATTTGTGCGCTCAGGTGTGATTGGACTTGTGCTTCGCCTGCGGCGCGCAGTTGGGCGGCGCGGGTTTTGATGATCTTCCCGTTCACAGCTGGCATTTTTGCGGCTGGTGTGCCGATGCGCGCGGAGTAGGGGAAGACGTGCAGCCACGTCAGATTGCAGTCGTCGATCAGTTTCAGCGAGTTCGCAAACATCGCGTCGGTTTCTGTTGGAAAGCCCGCGATGATATCGGCCCCATACGTCATATCGGGACGTAATTTGCTGGCCTCTTCACAAAACGCAATCGCATCGTCACGGAGGTGACGACGCTTCATCCGTTTCAGGATCATATCGTCGCCATGTTGGAGCGACAGGTGCAGATGCGGCATCAGGCGCGGTTCTGTCGCAATGGCTTGCATCAGGTTTTCGTCGACTTCGATGCTGTCGATTGAACTAATCCGCAGGCGGGGCAGGTCGGGGATCAATTTGAGTATACGTATCACCAAATCGCCAAGCTTTGGCGTAGCGGGCAGATCAGCACCCCAGCTGGTCAGGTCGACGCCAGTCAGTACGACCTCATTATAGCCACGATCCACGAGCCGTTTAATCTGGTCGATCACCACGCCTGCAGGAACAGAGCGGGAGTTTCCGCGACCGTAGGGGATGATGCAGAATGTGCAGCGGTGATCGCAGCCGTTTTGCACCTGAACATAGGCGCGGCTGCGGGTGCCGAAGCCGTCGATCAGGTGGCCCGCTGTGTCAGTGACGGACATGATATCGTTGACCTGCACAGCCTCGGTCTTGCCGATCAGATCAGGCGCGAGACCTGCCCAAGTGTTTGGGTCCATCTTTTCAGTGTTGCCGAGGACGACGTTGACCTCGTCCATGGTGGAAAATGTTGCGGGTTCGATTTGGGCAGCGCAGCCTGTCACGATGATTTGCGCGTCGGGGTTGTCACGGCGTTGTTTGCGGATGTCTTGTTTGGCTTTGCGCACAGCCTCTGCCGTTACCGCGCAGGTGTTCACGATGATCGCATTCTCGACGCCCGCTTGTGTGGCGAGGTCTTTCATTGCCTCGGTTTCATAGGCGTTCAGGCGGCAGCCATGGTTGGAAAAGACAGGGGGCTTCATAGACGCCACATTCCGTCGAATACATGGGCCGTGCCGCCGGTCATCCAAACGCCATCGTCACGCCAGTCGATCCAAAGCGTGCCGCCGTCGAGGTCGATTTGAACCTTGCGCCCCGTGATGCCGCGACGGGCAGCTGCGACGGCTGTGGCGCAGGACGAGGAGCCGGATGCAAGCGTCACGCCGACGCCACGTTCCCAAACGCGCATACGTAGATGGTCGGGGCCGGTGAGCGACGCGAACTGCACATTGGTGCGTTCAGGGTAGATAGGGTGATGCTCCAATGTCGCGCCGCACGCCGCAAGATCAACAGCCTCTGCATCATCGACAAAGAACGTGCAATGCGGATTACCCATGCTGGTGGCAACGGGGTCGCCGTCAATTGGCAGGTGTAGTGTGTCCATTTCAGATGCTAGCGGCACCTCTGACCAATCAAGCTGCGGTTGGCCCATGTTCACTGATACCAACCCATCGCCTGCATCGAGCGCCCGCAGTGTGCCGCGGTCTGTGCTGATCGTTAGGTCAGTTTTGCCTGTCTCGTCCATCAGAAACCGCGCCACGCAACGGGTCGCGTTGCCACATGCGCCCGCGATGGACCCGTCGGCATTCCAAAATGTAAGATGCACGTCAAAACCCTCGCGATTCGTCAGGGTCGTCAGTTGGTCAAACCCAACGCCGCGATTCCTATCCGCGATGGCGATCGCGAAATCAGCATCCACAATCGGGGCGATTCCGCGTTCGTCGACGACGACAAAGTCGTTTCCAAGGCCATGCATCTTCATAAATGGCAGATATGTCGGGTTTTTTTCAATCATAAACGGGCATATAGACGCTTGTCTGAAATGAATCCAGCACAAGGCGCATTTCAGGGTTGACCCCGCGCCGCGCCTTTTCTAGATACCGCCGCAGTGGGCCGTTAGCTCAGTTGGTAGAGCAACTGACTTTTAATCAGTAGGTCGATGGTTCGAACCCATCACGGCTCACCACTTTACCTTCTAATATCAACTGATTGGTTTGATTATGCGGGGCGTTGCCTGTGTCGCGAGCGTCGCGTCGCCTTGAGCACGCGATAGACAATGGATTCTGATACAAAGTACCGTT
>CAXIAL010000016.1:0-49114 GCA_964022435.1 uncultured Roseobacteraceae bacterium
ATTGATTCCATAAATTCCCGAAACTAGTCAGCGAGCCATTTGTACATGACATGTGCATCAACCATGCCTTGGGTCGGGTGATCGAAAGCTTGCGGGATCAGACCTACGGTCTTGAACCCTAGTTTGTGCCACAGACGCACAGCGCCCGCGTTGCTATCCAACACAAGGTTATACTGCATCGCGCGATAGCCCATTGCGCGGGCTTGGGTTTGGGATGCTTCACACATGGCAGTCGCGACCCCACGCCCCTGCACACCGGCGACATAGCCGCAGTTGCAAACATGCGCGCCACCGCCCTGCTGATTGGTCTTTATATAGTAGGTGCCGATGATGTCGCCGTCATCGGCCACATAACAGGCCGCCTGCCCCATCCAAAACGCAAGGGCCGCGTCACGGGTGATGTCAGGGTCGATGGCATAAGTGTCGCCCGCACGGAACACAGGTTCCAACAATGCCCAGATCGCATCCCGATCTCCGTCTGTTGCCAGCCGGATTTGCATTTAGGCCATTCCACCATCAATGAACCGCCGCGCCAATGCACGATACGCATCCGCCATCGGACCCTCGCCCGCTGCAATTGGCGTGCCCGCGTCACCGGCAAGCCGCGTGTCCAGATCAATCGGCAAAGACCCAAGGAATGGAATGCCGTGTTTTTCCGCATCCGCCGCCACACCGCCATGTCCAAAGATATGCGCTTCGTGCCCGCATTCGGGGCATGTATATGTCGCCATGTTTTCGATCATGCCCAAAACCGGTGTGCGCAGGCTGTTGAACATATCAAGCGCCTTGCGCGCATCAAGCAGCGCCACATCCTGCGGCGTGGATACGACAACAGCGCCGGTCAGTTCGGTTTTTTGGCAAAGCGTCAGCTGCACATCACCCGTGCCAGGCGGCAGATCGACGATCAGCACATCCAGTTCGCCCCATTCAACCTGCCCCAGCATTTGCTGCAACGCGCCCATCAACATCGGGCCACGCCAAACAACGGCCTTTTCGGGATCAACCATCAGGCCGATCGACATCATGGTGACGCCGTGCGCCTGCAATGGAATGATCGTTTTGCCATCCGGCGACGCAGGGCGTTTGGACACACCCATCATGCGCGGCTGGCTGGGACCATAAATATCGGCGTCTAGTAGACCGACGCGGCGGCCTTCACGCGCCAATGCGACGGCAAGGTTGGAAGACACAGTGGATTTGCCCACGCCGCCCTTCCCTGACCCAATGGCCAAAATGCGATCAACGCCTGTGACCTTGGCCGGACCTGCTTGTGGTGTGGGGTGACGCCCCACTTTCAGCGCGGGCGCTTCGGGTGTTTTGGCCGCAGGACCATGGGCGGTCAAAACGACAGACACAGATGTGACACCATCAAGCGCCTTAATCGCGGCTTCGGCGGCTTGGCGTTGCGGTTCCATTTTAGCGGCAAGCCCAGCATCGGGGGCTTCGATCACGAATCTGACGACACCAGCGTCGACCCCCAAAGCACGGATCATGTCGCGTGACACCAAATCCCCACCATCAGGCAACGCCAATTTTGACAGTGCGCCCATTACATCATCTTTTGTGATCGCCATTTTCGATCGCCCCTTATCCATACGGTGCATCATTCTTAAGCTACATGTCGCATGTTTTCGCAAAATCGCAAGGGATCAGGACCCTATGCCCCCACATCAATGCTACCTATGCAATTTCTGCATAGCGGCATTGACCAGACTTGGGATTGTGCGTCTGCAGCATTGTCATAGATAAGGATCACACAAGACGCGGAATACGCCGCACCTTAGATGAAAGAGAACGAGACAATGGCATTTATCACTGACACACGCACTTTCGGCAATTCCTTGGGCCAACGCCTGACTGCACTGCGCGCGACAATCGTGACTGGCCTCGAGCAGCGCAAAGTATACCGCACAACTGTTGCGGAACTTGAAGTGCTGACAAACCGCGAACTGAACGATCTGGGCATCAGCCGCTCCATGATCAAAAGCATCGCAATCGAAGCCGCATACGGCAAGTAATTCACTAATTTGATGCACACTCCTCCCTGTTTAAGTGCATCAAGTTCGGTCTGACCCAACCTCCTCCCTGAAAGAAGGTCAGATCATTGGAAAGGCGGCGACACCCACCTCCTCCCGGGTGTCGCCACCACCAAACACCAGTTTCGGCCCTGCCACCTCCTCCCGGTGGGTCCGATTACACCGCAGCTTTGAACCCACCTCCTCCCGGGGGACCGCTGCGAGGAAGTGCCACGTCTTTCTCCTCCCGAGACGTATGTGGCACTGAAAATAGAGAACGGTCATGCCCACCTCCTCCCGTGCATGGCCGTTTTTTATGTCTTGATGCGACGGAAATTGGCGGGGATCACGTTTAATTATCACCATCCCAGAACAGGACCGTGATAATGAACTGCATTCCCTATATTTTCCTTTCACTCATCGGTGGGCTTTCGCTTGCCAGCTTTCTGACATCTCAAACGCTGGGCGTGCTGATTTAGGCCCGCGTATCCTTGGGCGATCCCATCACCATATAGCTGGTGATCGCACGCACATGGGGCACGGTGCCCAAAACATCCGTGTGAAATGCCTTATAGGCAGGTAAATCCGCGACCTCGACGCGCAGCATATATTCAAACGCGCCCGCCACATTGTGGCATTCGGCGACTTCGGGTGCCGTCTGCATGGCGCGTTCAAATTCAAGCTGGGCGGCCTTGGTATGCTCGGCCAAGCCAACGGCCACATAAACGACATAGGCCCGTCCAGTCTGATCGGGATCAAGGCGCGCGCGATACCCTTTGATCACGCCGGTGCGTTCCAATTCTTGCACACGGCGCAGACAGGCAGAGGGCGACAGCCCCACCACCTCGGCCAGCATCAGATTGCTGATCCGCCCATCACGGGAGAGTTCGCGCAATATTTTATCGGTGATATGATCAATCTTCGCCATAGATTGCGCAAATATCGCAAAACCACGCAACTTGGCAATTCAATTGCGCCATTTCCCGCGTAGAGTTGCGCCATGACATACACAATCCTCATTTCATTGATCGGTTTTGCGATTGCATCCTCGATCACGCCCGGCCCCAACAACGTGATGCTAATGGCGTCTGGTGCAAACTATGGGCTGCGCCGCACCGTGCCGCATATGTTGGGGATCAGTCTCGGCCATGCATTTATGGTTTTGATGATTGGGGTTATCTTACTGCAATTTTTCACAGCCTACCCAATCCTGAACACAATTCTCAAGGTGACAAGCACCGCCTATATGCTCTGGCTCGCATGGAAAATTGCCAATGCGGTCCCGCCAGAGGCCAAGGCCGTAAAAGGCAAACCGTTTACCTTTCTCCAAGCTGCCGCCTTTCAATGGGTCAACCCCAAGGCATGGATCATGGCCATCACCGCAATCAGCGGCTACGCGCCGCAAAACCTTGGTGTGACCACAGGCGCGTTGATCGTGGCCATTGTTTTTGCATCCGTGAACCTCCCCTGCGTGACAGTTTGGGCATGGATGGGTGTACAGGTCCGCCGGTTCCTCGGCACCGCTGGCCGGTTACGCGCATTCAACATCGCCATGGCACTGCTGCTCGTCGCGTCACTTTACCCAATGCTGATGCATTAAGCCCGCTTTGATCGCATCCCGCGCAGCTGCGTGATGCCAGCATCCGTCGATAGTTCTGCGAATCTTTGGGATGACGGATCGACCATCGCAATGCGCCCCTGCGCGTCATAATGCACGGCCCATCCATGGGTTTTGACCAATGGCGAGGCGCGTAAACACGGCTGACCTTTGCTGAACAGCTCGATATGCAGCGCGTCCCATTCGTCGCGGGGCACATCGCGGCGCACCCCCGTGACGGCCAACAACAGTTCATCCCCCGTCATGGCATATGCATCTGACAACATTTCATATTGCAACGCGGCGACTGACCCTACCTTCGCAGTCAGCTTGGCCACGGCCGCGCAATCCTCTGACGGTGCGATCAACTTGTTCAGATATCCGGTCGTATGCATGGCTGTCCTCTTTGGTTATCAAATATCCTAAAACGGCACATCATCCGCTTGATCCGCACTCACAATAAAGCGCGCCACCACATGTTTGGACCCCGCCTTATCAAACTCGATCACAAGCTTATCGCCCTCGATCCCCATGACCTCGCCATAACCAAATTTCTGATGAAACACGCGGTCGCCTTCGGTGAAGGCACTGACCGCGCTCATATCAATGGTCATATTACGGGCCTCTTTGGGCTGGGCCATGCCGCGCTGCTGACTACGACTTTGCAAGCGGCGCCAGCCGGGCGAATTATACACATCCGCCTCTGACGCTTTCTCGTGCAGGTTCGATCCATAGCCATCGCGCACGGCAGAATTGGCACTGGCCGACATACCCGCCGCACCATATCCACCACCATACAGCCCCGGCGGCGTCAGCACCTCTACATGCTGCTCAGGCAATTCATCAATGAACCGCGACGGCATGGACGACTGCCACTGGCCATAAACACGGCGATTGGCGGCAAATGAAATCGTGCACAGCTCTTCGGCCCGCGTGATACCGACATAGGCCAAGCGGCGCTCTTCCTCTAAGCCCTTCACACCGCTTTCATCCATTGACCGCTGGGACGGGAACAACCCGTCTTCCCAACCGGGCAAGAACACCGCCGGAAATTCCAAGCCCTTGGCGGCGTGCAGCGTCATAATCGACACCTTCTCGCCCTGCTCTTCGGTCTCGTTATCCATGATCAGGCTGACATGCTCGAGGAAACCTTGCAGGTTCTCGAAATTCTCCAGCGCCTTGACCAATTCCTTCAAGTTCTCCAAGCGGCCCGGTGCCTCTGGCGTTTTGTCGTTCTGCCAAAACCCAGTATAGCCACTCTCGTCGAGGATCATCTCGGCCAATTCCATATGGGTATCGGCCTCGGCCATGACCTGCCCGTGCCAGCGATCCAAGCCCTGCACCAGCTCGCGCAGCGCTGCGCCGCCCTTGCCCTTGATCGCGCCGCCTTCAACGCAAATCCGCGCACCTTCGATCAGGTTCACACCATTTTCACGCGCCGTGCGCTGAATGGTCTGCACAGCCTTTTCACCAAGGCCGCGCTTAGGGGTATTCACAATGCGTTCAAACGCCAGATCATCATCTTGGGACACGGCCAGCCGGAAATAGGCCATGGCATCGCGGATTTCTAAACGCTCATAAAACCGTGGCCCACCAATGACCCGATACGGCAGGCCAATGGTCAAAAATCGGTCCTCGAAGGCGCGCATCTGATGAGATGCCCGTACAAGAATGGCCATACTATCAAGACCAACCTGCGCCAGCCCGCGCGTTCCGCGCTGCAAAGCCTCGATCTCCTCGCCGATCCAGCGGGCCTCTTCCTCGCCATCCCAATGGCCAATCAAACGGACCTTTTCGCCATCTTCTTCGGCAGTGAACAAGGTTTTGCCCAAACGGCCTTTATTGCCTTCGATCACACCAGAGGCCGCAGCCAAAATATGCGGCGTAGACCGGTAATTCTGTTCCAACCGGACAACGACAGCGCCGGGAAAATCCTTTTCAAACCGTAGGATGTTGCCGACCTCGGCCCCGCGCCAGCCATAGATCGACTGGTCATCGTCGCCGACACAGCAGATGTTCTTGTGCCCTTGTGCCAAAAGGCGCAGCCATAAATATTGCGCGACGTTGGTATCTTGATATTCGTCGACCAAAATATACTTAAACCAGCGCTGATATTGTTCGAGCACATCGGCATGGGTCTGAAAAATCGTGACCATATGCAGAAGGATATCGCCAAAATCGACAGCATTCAGATCGCGCAGGCGAGCTTGATAAGCGGTGTATAATTCGATCCCGCGATGATCGAACGCGCCACTATCGGCCACAGGCACAGCCCCCGGCACCAGTGCACGGTTTTTCCAATCATCGATGATCCCTGCCAACATGCGCGGCGGCCAGCGTTTTTCGTCAATCTCTGCGCCGGTCTCCGACGTGCCTGTGGCGCGGATCAACTGCTTGAGCAGTCGGATCTGATCATCCGTATCCAAAATCGTAAAATTCGACTTCAGCCCGACCAATTCGGCATGGCGGCGCAACAGCTTGGCACAAACCGAATGGAACGTGCCGAGCCACGGCATTCCCTCGACAGCTTGGCCCATCATCGCGCCCACGCGGTTTTTCATCTCGCGTGCGGCCTTATTGGTGAAGGTCACTGCCAAAATCTGATGGGTCTGGGCCGATCCGGTCATCAGCAAATGCCCGATCCGTGTTGTCAGCGCCTTTGTCTTGCCGGTACCAGCGCCCGCCAACATCAAAACAGGGCCATCAATGGCCTCAACCGCCTCACGCTGTGCTGGGTTCAGCCCGTCCAAATAGGGCGCCGCACGCCCCGCCATCGCACGTTGGGACAATGGCACCGCGGCCTCGAAGGCATCATTTTCGTCATAATCATTCATGCGGCCACTCTAACCACATTTGCAAAACCAGTAAAAGCCTTGTTCACACTTCGTTCTATATGCTTTTTCCAAGCCAAAATATGTCCGCCGGAGGCCCTTCCTATCATCAGGCAAACCCCCTAACGTCCGGCGTATGAGCTTGCACAACAGATACCCCGCTATCAGCGATCTGAAATCCCGCGCGCGTCAGCGCATTCCGCATTTTGTCTGGGAATACCTCGACAGTGCGACAGGCGATGAAATCACGCAGGCCCGCAACCGATCCAAATTTGACGATGTGCTGCTTAGCCCCTCGATCCTGCATGGCGAGTTTACCCCTGATCTGTCGACGACTTTCCTTGGCCGCGACTACCCGATGCCCGTGGGCATTGCCCCTGTTGGCATGTCTGGCCTGATCTGGCCTGGCGCCGAACAAATGCTGGCCCGCACCGCCGCCGCCGAGGGCATTCCTTATACCATCTCCACCGTCGCCACCCAAACGCCAGAGGATGTGGCGGATGACATTGGCGACCAAGGCTGGTTCCAAATCTACCCGCCCCGCGACACAGACATTCGCACCAATATGCTCCAACGCGCCAAGGATGCGGGGTTCCATACGCTTGTGATGACCGTCGATGTGCCTGTCGCGTCGCGCCGCGAGCGCCAGACACGTGGCGGATTGCAACAGCCGCCACGGCTGACCCCGCGCTTGGCACTCCAAGCCGCCCAATGCCCCGCGTGGCTGATGGGCATCCGCAAAACCGGCATGCCACGCATGAAGCTGATGGACAGCTATGCTGAACAAACCACCGCCCTGCCGTCGAACCAACATGTCGGTTACTTGCTAAGAACATCGCCCGATTGGTCCTACGTCGAAAAACTGCGCGATGAATGGGATGGCCCGCTGATCGTCAAAGGGGTCAGTCTGCCTGATGACGCGGCACGACTTGAACTGATGGGCGTTGATGCGCTGTGGATTTCGAACCACGCTGGTCGCCAGTTTGATGGCGGCCCTGCGACGATCGAGCAGCTGCCGCTTGTGCGGGCGGCGACCAGTTTACCACTCATCATGGACAGCGGGATCGAGGGCGGCCTGGACATCATCCGCGCATTGGCGCTTGGGGCTGATTTCGTGATGATGGGACGCGCATTCCATTACGGGCTTGGCGCCTTGGGCGAACGCGGTGCAGCACATGTGCTCGACATCCTGCGCCAAGACATGATCGCCAATATGGGCCAGCTTGGCACGCGCCAGCTATCGGATCTAAAATCGCGTCTTCGCTGACGTCGGCAGGTCAATTGGCCACTGGCGTAATGTGCAGAAGTGATTCCGCCTTTGATGCATAGCAGAACAGCAAAATCGTCGCCGTTAGCGGTAACAATTCTCCACCCCGATCCTTTACCTTCTGACAAATATTGTGCAGAAATGCCGCAACTGCAAAATGAGGGACCAATCTTATGGCCGACTTCCAAAAAATCCTGATTGCCAACCGTGGCGAAATCGCGATCCGCATCATGCGGGCCTGTAACGAGATGGGCAAAAAAACCGTTGGGGTTTACGCGGAAGAGGACAAGCTGGGCCTGCACCGTTTCAAAGCAGATGAGGCCTACCGCATTGGCGAGGGCATGGGCCCTGTTGCCGCCTATTTGTCGATCGAAGAAATCATCCGCGTCGCCAAAATGGCGGGCGCTGATGCGATTCACCCGGGTTACGGCTTGCTGTCGGAAAACCCCGATTTCGTCGACGCCTGCCACGAGAACGGTATCAAATTCATCGGCCCCAAGGCGCAAACAATGCGCGAATTGGGCGATAAGGCATCTGCGCGTGACGTTGCAATCGCGGCTGGCGTGCCAGTCATTCCGGCGACAGACGTTTTGGGCGACGATATGGCGCTGGTCAAAAAACAAGCGGCAGAGGTCGGCTATCCCCTGATGCTTAAGGCGTCATGGGGCGGCGGTGGTCGCGGTATGCGCCCGATCATGTCCGAAGACGAGCTTGAAGAAAAAGTGCTGGAAGGCCGCCGCGAGGCAGAGGCCGCGTTTGGCAACGGCGAAGGTTATCTGGAAAAGATGATCATCAAGGCCCGCCACGTCGAAGTCCAGATTCTGGGCGACAGCCATGGCGAAATTTACCACCTGTGGGAACGCGATTGTTCCGTGCAGCGCCGCAACCAAAAGGTCGTGGAACGCGCCCCTGCCCCTTATCTGTCCGAAGCACAGCGCGAGCAGATCTGCCAGCTTGGCAAAAAGATTTGTAAGCACGTGAATTACGAATGTGCGGGCACCGTCGAATTCCTAATGGATATGGACACAGGCCAGTTCTTCTTTATCGAAGTGAACCCACGCGTGCAGGTGGAGCACACGGTGACCGAAGAGGTCACAGGCATCGACATCGTGCGTGCCCAGATTTTGATCGCCGAAGGCAAATCACTGGTCGAGGCTACGGGCTGTGCATCCCAATATGACGTGCAGTTGGACGGCCACGCGTTGCAATGCCGCGTGACGACCGAAGACCCGCAAAACAACTTCATCCCCGACTATGGCCGCATCCAGATGTATCGTAGTGCGACAGGTCCGGGTATCCGTTTGGACGGCGGCACGGCCTATTCTGGTGCCGTAATCACGCGGTTCTACGACAGCTTGCTGACCAAGGTCACTGCCCGCGCACCCACGCCCGAAATGGCCATTGCCCGCATGGACCGTGCGCTGCGCGAATTCCGTATTCGCGGCGTGTCCACCAACATCGCCTTTGTGGAAAACCTGCTGAAGCACGAAGTTTTCCTGTCCAATGAATACCACACGAAATTCATCGACGAGACGCCAAGCCTGTTTGATTTCAAAAAGCGCCGCGACCGTGCGACGAAAATCCTGACCTATATCGCGGATATTACCGTGAACGGGCATCCTGAAACGGCTGGTCGTGCAAAACCTGCCGCAGACGTCAAACCGCCCAAGCCGCCGGTAAAACCGACAACAGACGTGCCAACAGGCACCCGCACCATTCTGGACGCCAAAGGGCCCGAAGGCATTGCCGACTGGATGCGCGATCAGTCCCAGCTGTTGATCACTGACACCACCATGCGCGACGGGCACCAATCCCTGCTCGCGACCCGCATGCGGTCCATCGACATGATCAATGTGGCCCCTGCCTATGCCACCAAGATGAACAACCTGTTCTCTGTGGAATGCTGGGGCGGTGCGACGTTTGATGTGGCCTATCGGTTCTTGCAGGAATGCCCTTGGCAGCGCCTGCGCGACATTCGTGCAGTCATGCCGAACATCATGACACAGATGTTGCTGCGTGCGTCCAATGGCGTGGGTTACACCAACTACCCTGACAATGTGGTGCAGTCATTCGTGGCCCAGGCCGCCGAATCCGGCGTTGACGTGTTCCGCGTGTTCGACAGCCTCAACTGGGTTGAAAACATGCGCGTCGCGATGGACGCCGTAGGCAAATCCGGCAAAGTGATCGAAGGCACGATCTGCTATACCGGCGATCTGCTCGACGCGAACCGCAGCAAATACGACCTGAAATACTATGTCGGCATGGCCAAGGAACTCGAGGCAGCCGGCGCGCATGTGCTGGGTCTCAAAGACATGGCTGGCCTGTTGAAACCCGCCGCTGGCCGTGCGCTGGTTAAGGCGTTGAAAGAAGAAACCGGCCTGCCTATCCACTTCCACACGCACGACACATCGGGTGCTGCAATCGCGACCGTTCTGGCCGTGTCTGAGGCAGGCGTTGATGTAGTTGATGCTGCGATGGACAGCTTCTCTGGCAACACATCGCAGCCGACGCTGGGGTCCATTGTTGAATCGCTCAAAGGCACCGACCGCGACACTGGTTTGGACATGACTGCCATCCGCGAGATCAGCAACTATTTCGAGCAGGTCCGCGAACATTACAAAGCGTTCGAGAGCGGCCTTCAAGCCCCTGCATCCGAAGTTTACCTGCACGAAATGCCCGGCGGGCAGTTCACCAACCTCAAGGCGCAAGCGCGGTCCTTGGGGCTGGAAGATCGCTGGCACGAGGTCGCGCAGACCTATGCTGATGTGAACCAAATGTTCGGTGATATCGTCAAAGTGACCCCGTCGTCCAAAGTTGTGGGCGACATGGCCCTGATGATGGTCAGCCAAAATCTGACCCGCGCACAGGTCGAGGATAAAGCCACCGATGTGGTGTTCCCCGACAGTGTGATCGACATGATGAAAGGCTCGCTTGGGCAACCCCCAGGTGGCTGGCCTGCCGCCATTCAAAAGAAGATTTTGAAGGGTGGAAAAGCGTCCACCGACCGCCCCGGTGCGCATCTGAAACCTATTGATTTAGAAGCGACACGCGCTGATCTGTCCAAGCAGTTGGAAGGTCACGATGTCGATAACGAGGATCTGAACGGCTATTTGATGTATCCCAAGGTATTCTTGGATTACATGGGCCGTCACCGGACCTATGGCCCTGTGCGCACCTTGCCGACGCAGACATTCTTTTACGGCATGCAACCAGGTCAGGAAATCAGCGCAGAGATTGATCCGGGTAAAACGCTTGAAATCCGCATGCAGGCTGTGTCCGAGGTATCCGAGGACGGCGAGGTCAAAGTGTTCTTTGAACTCAACGGCCAACCGCGCACGATCCGCGTGATGAACCACCTTGCCACCGCAACCAAGATCAGCCGCCCCAAGGCCGAAGCAGGCAATGCCGACCATATCGGCGCGCCAATGCCCGGTGTCGTGGCGACTGTTGCTGCGACCGTTGGCAAAGAGGTCAAAGAAGGCGACCTGTTGCTGACCATCGAGGCCATGAAAATGGAAACCGGCATCCACGCCGAACGCGACGCGGTGATCAAGGCCGTGCATGTAACGGCGGGTGGTCAGATCGACGCCAAGGACCTGCTGATCGAACTGGAATAACCCGTTCCATTTCTTGACAAGTAGCCCCGCATCGCGCCTTGTGATGCGGGGCTTTTTTGTGCCTCACGCTATGAAAGGCATATTGTGCTTCCAGTCACATCCATCTTCGCGGCGCTGGCCGTCTTCTTTTACATCAAGCTCGCATTTGGTGTGATCCGGTTCCGGCGCACGAATAAGGTATCGCTGGGCAATGCGTCTGATGCGACCTTGGAAACCCGCATCCGCCAGCACGGGAATTTCGGGGAATATGTGCCGTTGGCTGTGACGCTGATGGCGATTGCTGAATTCCAGGGCGCGCCGAAACTGTGGCTGATCTTGCTTGGTATTGCGATCTTGGGCGGGCGTTTGTGCCATGTCTACGGGCTGGACAATATGCGCCAGCCAATTGGTTTGAAGATGCGCACCGTGGGTATGGTCAGCATGTTCATGTCGCTGACCGCGCTGTCGATCACCTTGATCTTGCAGACCCTATTTTGGCAGCAAAACTGATCCTGATTACGGACCTGCATATCACGAGCGCAGGCGAACCGATCATTGGGCTTGATCCAGAGGTGCGTTTACGAACCGTGCTGGATCATGCGCTGACCCATCACAGTGACGCCGATGCGATTGTGCTGATGGGCGACCTGACCCACTACGGGTTGCCCGACCAATACGCGCAACTCGCAGGCATTTTGGCCGATGTGCCGATCCCCGTGATCCCGATGCTCGGCAATCATGACAGGCGCGATGCCTTCGTTGATCAATTTGGCGGGCCCACGGACGGCAATGGGTTTGTGCAGCACATCCTCGATTTACCCACCCACCGCGTGATCACCTTGGACACGCTTGACGGGCCGCCCTACCCCACGGGGCATCACGCGGGGCGGCTTTGTCCGCAACGGATGCAGTGGCTGTCTGATGCCTTGGCAGACCTTGGTGACCGCACCCCGTTGATCATCGCGCATCATCCACCGTTTGACACAGGCATCGTCGGGATGGACGCGATTAAGCTGCAAGACGGCGCGGCCCTGCTAGCCACAATCGCGCCCTATCCAAATGCGCATTTGGTTTGCGGCCATATCCACCGCACCATTTCCGGCACAACGCAGGGTGTCGGTTGGTCGATGCTCAAAAGCACCTGTCATCAGGGGGTTCTCGACCTGATTAACCCCGACTCTTCGCTGTCGGTGGATGAACCTGCCAGCTATGGCGTCGCCCTTTTGTCAAACGGCAGCACCGTGATCCACAGCCAAGACGTTGGTTTTAAGGGCGAAATTCTGCGCGACGGGCACTCTGCTTAAAAAGATGCATAAAATTTACGAAACCTGCGATTTTGTCCTTGCGGCCACGGGCAACTCTTTCTAAATACGGCCTACCAAACGGATGCGGGCGTAGCTCAGGGGTAGAGCGAAACCTTGCCAAGGTTTAGGTCGTGAGTTCGAATCTCATCGCCCGCTCCATTTGGTCAAACAAAGGTCACCTTCGGGTGGCCTTTTTTGTTTTCTAAACGTCTGTTTCAAAATATTTTTCTGACTGACAAATTCAAGCATAGTCGGGACAGGCCAGACCGAGACCAAAATCAACAACCTCAACTCTATTCAGTTTCTGAACTTCTTCGATTGAGAACCACGCAGCACCAGCAGTCGTATCATCGTCGCTAAAATCTGTTTTGAGTTCACCAACGCAATTCTTAGCCTCAAAAATCAAACGAAGTGCGAGACCACGCTGTCCGAAATCCGAGGTTAGCTCATCGAACCACTCGGCCTGCGCTCCTAACAATGAACCTATCTCCGCAATTAGACCAGTTTCCTCCTCAAGCTCACGTAGGGCTGTTTCATGGGCTTGCTCTGCCCATTCCATACCGCCCCCCGGCAGCGTCCAAGCCCCAGATTTGGGGTGACCACACTTCTCAAATTGAGTGAGCAAAACCCGCCGGTTCGCGTCAAACGCAATGACGTAAGCAGCTGCCCTTTGCCAATCTATTTTCATGTTTGCACCCATTCGGCTTTTAAGAACATCCAACATTGGCGACAAAGCAGCAAACTTGCAATGAGGTCGCAAGGCGCATTGCCCAACCCAAAATTCGCATTTAACTTTCGACTATGTCCAACACCACCTCCCATACCCGCTGTACTGGTTGCGGTGCTTTGCTCCCCAATATCGACGGTCCGACCCATAAATACATGACGTCGACGCCTGCCTGCTATGCCCATTTCAACACGATCCTTGCGGCAGAATACAGCGACCCGTTGTTGCTTCCCGTCCATCGGTTCAGCGTCGACACCTATGCGGTCAAGCACCCAGGGCACGACAAAACCCGTCAGCAAATTCAATCGGTTGGACTGCATTTGGCGCGACTAGGTCTGCAATTAGGTAGCGATCTGCCCCCAAGGAAACCAATGATGTGATGCTGGGGCTGACCCCGCATAAACATACGCTAGTTTATCTGACACCGCCTGACAGTTTCACCATCACCGCCGCCGATGTGGCCCCTTTTGCGGGCACGGACCAGCACGCGGAAAAGTCGCTGGAATGGGCACGGGCAACTTGGGATGACTGGGCCCCACACCACGCCTATATCCAAGACTGGACCGCCAAGCACATTTGATTGTCCGATGGTCAGAGCCGCGAAATTTGCGTCATGTCCAAAAGATTCAAAGCCCTGCGCGACATCGATGAAAGCGGCTTTGACAAACATGGTGACATGATATGATTGCCCGTGACACTGCGGCGGCCTGTGGCGATTAACCCGCTCTTTTGATTTGATATTCAATTCGCGTGCCGCGGGCTTGGCTGTTGCGGTCCTGCCGCCTATAAGACAGGCATTATTCAGCCGGAGCGAGCCAGATGCGCACAGCCACAATCACCCGCGAAACTGCGGAAACAGCGATCACAGTGACCCTGAACCTTGATGGGACAGGCGTTTACGACAACCAGACGGGCGTTGGTTTTTTTGACCACATGCTTGACCAGCTGTCGCGTCACGCGCTGATCGACATGACCGTGCGTGCCAAAGGTGATCTGCACATCGACGACCACCACACTGTCGAGGATGTGGGCATCGCGATTGGCCAAGCGCTGACCGAAGCCATGGGCGACAAAAAGGGCATCGTGCGTTACGGATCCTGCCTGCTTGCAATGGATGACGCGCAGGTGCGTACTGCGCTCGACCTGTCCGCCCGTCCCTATCTGATCTGCAATCTTGATCTGCCATTTGGCAAAATCGGCACGTTCGATACCGAATTGGTGCGCGAGTTTTTCCAAGCCTTGTCCACACACGGCGGTATCACGCTGCACATCGACAAATTGCACGGGTTCAACGCGCACCACGTGGTCGAGGCCGCGTTCAAATCCGTGGCCCGCGCCCTGCGCGACGCGCTTGAAACCGATCCGCGCAAGGCCGATGCGATCCCGTCAACCAAAGGCATGCTATGACCACCGTTCTTGTCGATTACGACAGCGGCAACCTGCATTCCGCGCAAAAAGCGTTTGAACGCATGGCCTTGGAAACGGACGCCGGCCCTGTATTCGTGTCGTCCGACGCTGACGTGGTGGCAAAAGCCACCCGCATCGTGCTGCCCGGTGACGGTGCATTCCCCCATTGCCGCGAGGAATTGTTTGGCCGCACGGAACTTGCCGAAGCGATCATTGACGCTGTGACCAACCGCGCCGTGCCCTTCATGGGCATCTGCGTAGGCATGCAAATGTTGGCCACAACGGGCCATGAATATGCCCCCACGGCTGGTTTTGGCTGGATCGACGGGGACATTCGCCCCATCGATGCGCCCGGCATGAAGATCCCGCATATGGGCTGGAATGATCTGGTGATCGACACGCCACATCCGGTTCTGGACGGGGTGACATCAGGTGATCACGCCTATTTCGTGCATTCCTACGCGATGCAGGTCACCGACCCTGCGCACCGCTTGGCCCATTTGGACTACGCGGGTGACATTACTGCAATCGTGGGCCGCGAAAATATAATCGGGATGCAGTTCCACCCCGAGAAAAGCCAAGAGACAGGCCTGCGGATGATTGGCAACTTTTTGAACTGGGCGCCTTAACGCCCGCGAGTGGCTTACACTCGCACTGCGGCCTTGATTAAACCACGCAGCGCGTTGCCCACGTAAACGCAGGGCGACGCGGTCACATCGTCCCATGTCAAATGCGCGACTTCAGTGCGGCCATCGGCAATCATTTTCGCACGCAAAATGCCTGGCAAGACACCGTCATTGAGTGGCGGCGTTAGCAAAACCCCACCTTTCTGCACGAATATATTTGTGATCGTGCCTTCGGTGACGTGGCCCCGCGAGTTCACGAAAATCAGCTCATCCACGCCTACGGGCAGGTGCGCGCGCGCATCATCATAGATCGCGCGCTGCGTCGTTTTGACCCCGAACCACGGGTTTTGTGCATCAACGGGTGCGGCAGCCAAACCGATCGTCCATTGCTCTGGCGTGGCGGCCATTGGTGTATGTGTCACATCGATTTGCCCATCCAAATCGACAGTCAATCGCACGCGTTGTGGTGCATCAAACCGGAGATTGGCCACGACCTTTGCGACCTGATCATGATCTACCGCGATGCCAAGTCTTTCGCATGTTCCGCGCAATCGCCCATGATGCGCCGCCCATCCGGCAGCGCCATCAGGACCAGAAGCAAAAGTTTCAATGACCTTTAGGTCGCTGGGACAAGTGTCGCGAAACGTGCTTTCCATAGCGCTTCCTCATATTCGGCCTCTGCCGTGCTGTCATGCACAATCCCGCCACCAACATTTAGCCGAACATCGCCATTTTTGCCCACCAACAACGTGCGGATTGCCACATTAAAGCCCATCGCCCCATCTGGCGCCATCCACCCGATCCCGCCGCAATAAGCTTCGCGCGGGGCCTCTTCGAGCTCGGCAATGATCTGCATCGCCCTGATTTTTGGCGCACCTGTGATTGACCCACACGGGAATAATGCCGCGAACAATTCTGGCAAATCCACATCATCGCGCAGTTGTGCCTGCACCTCTGATGTCATTTGGTGAACGGTTTCATAGGTTTCGATGGAAAACAGCTTTGGGACTTTCACAGAACCGATTTCCGCCAGACGCCCCACATCATTGCGCAGTAAATCCACGATCATCAGATTTTCTGCACGGTTTTTGGGAGATGACATCAGCCAGTTTTTATTGGCGTGGTCCATCTGCGGGGACGCACCGCGCGGCATTGTTCCCTTCATCGGACGCGTGCGGATCATGCCGGAATTGTCAATTTCGAAAAACAACTCTGGTGATCGAGACAGCAAGACATCGTCGCCAAGATCAACATACGCGCCATGACCGACAGGCTGACGTTGCTTAAGTGCATGATATAGATCCGCAGTCGCCCCAGCCACCTTTGCCGTCATCGGAAATGTGAAATTGGCCTGATAAATGTCACCCGCCGCGATATAATCTTTTAGCGTTGCCATCGCCGCCGCATACCGTTCAAAATTCCACATCGGCTGTGGTGCGGAAATTGTCGGTGTTGTGCCCTCTGGCGCTGGCCCATCGCTGGCCACTGGTGCATCGAACACGCCAAATTGCAACAACGGCAAGCGCCGCCTCTCTGGCATGAGGTCGCGCAGCTTGTTGGAAAATGAATAGCCTAGCTCATAGCTCGCCATGCCCGCCAGCCAATGCCCCGCATCCCGCGCGGCTTGCATGGCGGCCAGCACATCAGGCACGTCAGACGCATCGCGGGCAATCAGCACATCGCGCGGCGCGGAAAATGCGCTGCCCGTGCCCAGTGGCCCTGTATCAAAATGGATGTTCATATCTGTGCCCGTCTGCATGTTTGGCTGTCTTATCACCCAAACCCACAAACTGCCAACGCGCCCATGCGACACATTTCATATAAAAAAAGCCCCGCCCCAAGAAAATGGGACAGGGCCAATTCAAAAGCGCGTCAATTTACTGAACGCGTGCCCAAGATTGCGCGGCGCAAAGCAAACCGCCCGCAACACAGCCTTTCAGCGTCAAGGCATTGCCCAATACGGACATTTTCCCGATGTATGTTTTGTTATTGGACGGACGCCAGACCTTGCCTTCATAAGATCCGTCACCATTGGCAACCATATCGATCACGATCTTTTTGCCCTTGTTTGGAGAGTTATACTCGGTCCCGCCATTTTCAAACGTCCGCGAAATCGTCCCGCAATATGCGGCGCCACATGGGGCAACCGTGACGAACGCAAATTTGCCGTCGTCAACTTCTGTCTGCCAAATACCTTCTGCCGGATCAGCCAAAGCTGGTGTGGCAAGTGCGATCATCGCCGCAACTGTTGTCAAAATACGTTTCATAGTGGTCTCTCTCCCGTTTTCTGGGCTCACCCTGCGCGAGACGCCCGATTCCACGCAAGACTGACGTTGGGTCCTTTGCAATCCGCGCCTAGCTGTGCAAAAACGCGCCAAACCTCGTAAACATAGGCCGCTCCCATGATCCTTTACCCCGCAATTGATTTAAAAGACGGCAACGCCGTACGCCTCGTGCATGGGGATATGGACCAGACGACTGTGTTCAACGACGATCCCGCGGCCCAAGCCAAAGAGTTCGTCGCCGCTGGATGCGAATGGCTGCATCTCGTGGACCTAAATGGTGCCTTCGCAGGCGAACCCGTGAACGCGGCCCCCGTCGAGGCAATCCTCAAGGCATGCCCCGTCCCCGCCCAACTTGGCGGCGGCATCCGCGATATGAAGACAATTGAGCGCTGGATCGACCGTGGCCTTGCGCGCGTGATCCTCGGCACCGTGGCCGTGGAAAATCCTGATCTGGTGCGCGAAGCCGCCCGCGAATTCCCCGAAAAAGTCGCCGTGGGTCTGGATGCGCGCAACGGGTTCGTCGCGACACGCGGCTGGGCTGAAGAAACCGACATCCAAGTCGTTGATCTGGCAAAAGAATTCGAAGACGCAGGCATTTCCGCGATCATCTACACCGACATCCTGCGCGACGGCGCAATGAAGGGGCCAAACATCGACGCCACCGCAGCACTTGCGCGTGCGGTCAACATCCCCGTCATCGCATCCGGCGGCGTGTCCTCCATGGCCGATCTCACCGCGTTGAAAGACACAGGCGTGATTTCTGGCGCGATTTCTGGCCGTGCGCTTTATGACGGGGCCATTGATTTGAGCAGCGCGTTAAGCCTACTAAAATAAGATGGGGTGGGGGCGCATCTTACAAGCATTGCTCCTGGTTGCTCTTGGCGTCCCATCCATTGCGTTTGTAGCGGTTATAGCCGCGAGTTATGTCGTCTCTTGCGAACTCAATCCATGGGCAGGCTACACTTGTGCGAACTGGTTCGGTCCCGTGGTTTTTATGGCAATACTTGGGGTCATAACGATCATTCCGTTTTCGATTATAGTTGCGATCTTTGCATCAACGTCCCCGAAACTCTGGCTACGCTTGCACGCCCGCAACGAGAGACTTAAGAAGTAATCATGCTAAAAACACGCATCATCCCCTGCCTCGACGTCGCCGAAGGGCGCACCGTCAAAGGCGTGAACTTCGTTGATCTGATCGACGCGGGCGACCCCGTCGAGCAAGCCATCGCTTATAATCAGGCGGGTGCAGATGAACTCGTCTTCCTCGACATCAAAGCAACCCACGAAAATCGCGGCACAATGTTCGATCTGGCCACGCGCACAGCTGAACAGTGCTTCATGCCGCTGACAATCGGCGGCGGCGTGCGCACGCATCACGACGTGCGTGACTTGCTGCTCGCGGGCGCGGATAAAGTCAGCTTTAACTCCGCTGCCGTAGCTGATCCAAATGTGCTGGCAGAGGCCGCGATGCGGTTTGGCAGTCAATGCATTGTCTGCGCGATCGACGCCAAAACAGTGGCCCCTGGCAAATGGGAAATCTTCACCCACGGTGGGCGTAAGGCAACCGGCATCGACGCCGTGGAATTTGCCAAAACCGTGGTCGCCAAGGGCGCGGGTGAAATCCTGCTCACCTCCATGGACCGCGACGGGACAAAGGCGGGCTTCAACCTGCCCTTGACCCGCGCGATCAGTGACGCGGTCAACGTGCCTGTCATCGCATCCGGCGGCGTCGGCACCCTTGATCACTTGGTCGAAGGCGTAACCGAGGGCGGCGCCTCTGCCGTGCTCGCCGCCTCTATCTTCCACTTTGGCACTTACACAATAAACGAGGCCAAACAGCACATGGCCGCAGCCGGTATACCGATGAGGATGTCATGACCCTAAACGATCTCGCAGCAACCATCGCAGCCCGCAAATCAGCCGATCCAGACCGCAGCTGGACAGCAAAGCTTTTGGCCAAAGGCCCAGAAAAATGCGCGGAAAAATTCGGTGAAGAATCGATCGAAGCCATCATCGAAGCTGTCAAAGGCGACAAAGCGGGCCTGACCTCAGAAGCAGCCGATGTGCTTTATCACCTGCTTGTGATGCTCGCCGCCTGCGACGTGTCGCTTGATGATGTCATGGCCGAACTCGCCCGCCGTCAAGGCACGTCTGGCATTGCCGAAAAAGCATCCCGCTAGCTTCTTCTGGCCGACAAATACCTCGGGGTCCGGGGCTGGCCCCGGCTATAACTTGGAAGAAATTACGCCGGTGTTAAACCCACCCATGCGCAACTCCCCAAACAACCGTTGATATTCAATCTTCGGGCAGCGATTCTGCACAACATCCACGCCGCGCGCCTGCGCCTGCTGCGCCGCCTCATCATGCATCACGCCAATCTGCATCCAAATTGTGGGCAGGTTTTCCCACCGCGCCAATGCATCATCCACAATCGCAGGCACAGCCTCTGACCTGCGAAATATGTCAACCATATCGACCTCGATTGGCACGCTCGCCAAATCCGCACAAACGGTTTCACCAAACAGGTTTTGTCCGGCCAATCCCGGGTTCACGCCAAAAACCCGCATCCCTTTCAGCCGCAAATATCGCGCCACAAAATAGCTTGGGCGCACCGGGTTGGCAGAGACGCCAACAATGGCGACCGATTTGGTGCGGCGCAAAATTCCGCGCAGGAAGTCATCTGAATAGGTCATGGCGCAATCATATCGCCATCTGTGGGCAAAAACAGCGCACAAACGAACATTCAGATGCGAATTAAGCCGCCAAAACATCCGGCCAATTTCCGTCAGCCAAAGCAATATTGCCCGGAATATCGCGTGACCAGATCAGCCGCACGGGGCGCGAGTAATTTAGATACAGCTTTCCCTCATGCAAGCTCCACGCATTTGGATCTGTGGAGGCAGTATAACCTTTGGACACGGCATAGGCGCAATACCCACCATACTGCGGGGCGTAGCTTTCGGGGTCGGCTTCAAATTTGGCCAGATTCTCTGCCGAGCTAAACCGCCATTCAGCCCCCTGCCACGTCAATGCAAATGCAGCGTCACCAGCGACTGGACCGTTCCCATCGAAATATGCCACGGCATCAGACCCGTCTATCGCAATGCCATTCTCGGCATAAATTGCGGGTGCGGCAGCGAAGGCAGGACGCGCAAGCAATGGGGACGCGGCCAATAGGCCAAGCAAGGTACGGCGATTCAACATGAGGAAAACTCCTGAAAGATCAAAACTTGATCCTAAGATGCGCCGCCTTCCGCCAAAATCAAAGCCCCCTCGCCAAGCTGTGACCGGCCCCGCACAAATGTTTCAGTCGAAAATATCTTCGATAAAGTCCCAGACTTCCTCAATCAACTCGCTGCGTAACTTACTGAATTTGCTTTTCTTCTTGGGGCGATTACGCGTGAATTTGTCGCGCTTTTGCGCATGTTTTTTGGGTTCTGGGCGGGTGGGTGTCGCCGCAGGCGCAGTCACCGGCACAGCGGCTTTTCGTAACATTTTCAACTGGCGCAGCGGCGCGCCGCAATTGCCACAGGCTAATTCATGGCGCGTTTCGCTAGCCAGAACCAAGGCTTCCCTAGCCCCGCAATAACAACATGTCGCAATTTTGATCGCTGGCATGATGCCCCCTATGCGTTAACCTTTGGTCGCATATAGGGCGACAGCCGCGGCATTTGAGACGTTCAGCGACCCAAACCCACCGGCAAAATCGATTTTGACAAGCGCATCACAGGTTTCTTTGGTCTTTTCACGTAACCCCGGCCCTTCGGCCCCCATAACAAGCGCAATCGCACGGTCGCGTTTGCCTTCAATGGCTTGCTCGATCGTCTGATCCGCCTCGCCGTCCATGCCGATGACGAAATAACCCATGCTCTTCAAGGCTTCCATCGTGTCGGCCAGATTGCGCACGCGCAGATATGGCTGGCGTTCCAACGCACCACTGGCGGTTTTGGCCAAGGCGCCAGTTTCTGGGGCGGCGTGGCGTTGCATCGCAATCACGGCACGAGCACCAAACACCTCGGCAGACCGCAAAATCGCGCCGACGTTATGTGGATCTGTCACACGGTCGAGCAAAACAATGCGCGGTGGCTTGGAATCATCACCGCTACCAACTGCGATGTCCTCAACTGTGCCCCAATCGAGCGCTTTCACCTCCAAGGCTGCCCCTTGGTGCACGGAATTGGGATCAAGTGGTGCTGCAAATTTGCGCGGATCAGAAATTTCAGGTTCCATCCCGCTGATGCCAACCGCATCGCCCAACCGGTCCAGCGCATTACGCGTGACCACAAGCCGCAAACGCACGCGCTTGGGGTTCATCAATGCATCGCGCACAGCGTGCAGACCAAATAGCCAAACCGTTTCATTGGCCGCTTGCCGCTTGGCTTGCTCTTTGGCGATCACCCACTTTGGCTTTTCCATCTTGCTGTCCTTACTGCGCGGCGCGCGGCCACATGAATTTCGCCCTGCGATAGCCTAGTTTAAGGCCACTGTGAACCCACACACAAAAACCTGCATTTTGCAGTTGACCGCGTCATAGGTCACGTTTAATCAGCCCCTTAGTGGGCGACAGGCCGCAAGGTGTGGCAGGAGACTGTAACTCTCTCGCGGAGACGCACGCCTGGTTCGATTCCAGGGTCGCCCACCACTCCCACAACACGATTGATTCCTTGGCATTGGCAGCGTTGGGCCAGCTTGGGTCAGGCTATGGTTCGCCAGATGTCTTGCACCACGGTAGCCACGGCCATGACGTCGTCGCGTGTCGTATCAAACTGCCCCACTTGAACCCGTATGATCTTGCGACCTGCAAAGGCCCCTTGTGTTAGATAGATCCGGCCGTCGTCATTGATGGCATCAACCAGCCGCTGCTGCATCGCGTCATCGCCGGGACAGCGAAAGGAAAACAGACTTAGGATCGGGTTCGTCGTAATTTCGAATCCCTCTAAGGCGCGGATCGCCTCGCACAGCTCTTCGGCCCATGTCACGTGATTACGAATACGGGTTTGCAACCCTTCCAGACCATAAGACCGGATCAAAAACCACAGTTTCAGCGCCCGAAACCTGCGGCCAAGGGGGATTGTCCATTCCGAATAATTCGTCACGGCGTCACCACTGGTTTTCAGATATTCGGGTTCGATCTTTAGCGTGTTCAGCTGCGGCGTGGCATCGCGCAGAAACTGGATAGAACAATCAAACTGCGCCCCAAGCCATTTGTGCGGGTTAAAGACGATGCTGTCATAGGCATCGACGCCCTGCCAGAATGCATCGTGATATTCAGGGCAAATAATCGCCGATCCAGCCCATGCCGCGTCCAGATGTGTATAAAGATCATGGGCCTTGGCAACCTGTGCCACCGCATCCAGATCATCGGACCCGCCAACACCTGTCCCGCCCGTGATCGCGATCACCCCAGCGGGCGTATGACCAGCCGCGATATCCGCCCGGATGGCGGCATCTAGCGCATCGGCATCCATCGCAAAGCGCGGCCCGCTCGCCGCGATTTTCACCAGATTTTCTTGACCGATACCGGCAACCCAGCAGGCGCGGTCGATCGACGAATGCACCTGATCGGAACAATAGATGCGCAACGCACCCTTACCCGACAGCCCATCGCGATTGCCGGTATAGCCCGTTGCCCGTTCGCGCATGGTCAACACAGCTGACAATGTCGCCGACGACGCGCTGTCCTGAAAGACGCCTGTGAACCCATCTGCGAGCCCAAGCGCTTGGCGCATCCAATCGACCATCCGGCCTTCGACCTCTGTTGCCGCAGGCGAGGTTTGCCACAGCATGCATTGCGCGGCGACAGTGTTGACCAACTGTTCGGCCAACATGGACGGCGGCGCCGCATTCGCAGGAAAATAGGCAAAGAAGCGCGGGTGCTGCCAATGGGTCATGCCCGGCATCACGATGTTTTCGAAATCGCGCAGAATGGCGGCCATATCTTCAGGCTGTGCGGGCGGTGCATCGGGCAGTTGGGCGGCAATCTCGCCGGGTTTGGTTTGGGCGCGCACGGGCCGGTCACGCAACGACTTATGATACTGCGCGCCCCAATCGGCGATATGCTTGCTCCATCCGGCAAAGTCGTCCCAATTCATGGCTTACGCCTCCTGTATTCCACCCATGCAGATACACACCTTCGCGCCAAAGGCGCGCGGCTACAATCTTCGATTTTGAAAAGACAGATGGTCTGAAGGATCAATACTTGGACCAGAATGAACTTCGCGCAGCATTGGCTGGCCTGTCCGCCCCTGCGGGGATGATCTTTGGCGGCTCCGCCAGCGCAGTTTTGCGCGGGCTGGCGGAGCCAATTGTTCGGTTTTAGCTTTCGCTTACTTCTGGAAACGCATGCGCAAGAGCCGGATCAAAGGTCCATGCCATATCATCACCAGGGATAAGAACGGTGTCTTGGGCAATCGCCGCAATCAACTTGCTTCCGTCAGCCACAGCAAGGTTCACCACCGTTTCGCTGCCCAAGCGTTCAGTCAGGATTACTTTACCATTCAGCATCCCCTGCCCGTCTGGCGCGGCCATAAGGTATTGCGGACGCACACCAAGTGTCGCTTCTTGGCCTTTGGTGAATTCGCGTCCCTTGCGCGGGACTTTTACACTGGTCAGCGCGGCGCTGGAGACTTGCACCCAATCGTCGCCAAAGTCTTCGACTGTGACTTTAAGAAAGTTCATCGACGGCGCACCAAGGAACCCTGCAACGAACAGGTTGGCAGGTTCGTGGTAAAGTTCCATCGGGGCGCCAGCTTGCATGACCTGCCCGTCTTTGAGGACGACAATTTTGTCGGCCAGCGTCATCGCTTCGACTTGGTCATGAGTCACGTAGATCATTGACGCGCCGAGATCTTGGTGAAGTTTGCCGATCTCCATGCGCATATCCATGCGCAGCGCCGCGTCGAGGTTGGACAGTGGCTCGTCGAACAAGAACACCTTCGGGTCGCGCACAATCGCGCGGCCAATGGCGACGCGCTGACGCTGGCCACCGGACAGTTCGGACGGGCGGCGGTGCATCAGATGTTCCATCTGCAAGATGCGTGCGGCATCATCGACCTTGGCGTCTTTTTCCGCCTTCTTCATCTTGTTGATGGTCAATCCAAAGGCCACGTTTTCGCGCACGGTCATATGCGGGAAAATCGCATAGGATTGGAACACCATCGCGATACCGCGTTTGGACGGTTCCAAATCATTCACCCGTGTGCCGCCGATTTCCAACGTGCCCGAGGTGATGTCTTCTAGCCCCGCAATCATGCGCAGCAATGTGGATTTACCGCAGCCCGACGGGCCGACAAAGACGACGAACTCGCCATCTGCCACGTCGATGTCGACGCCTTTGATTACTTCTACGGGGCCGTAGCTTTTACGAATATCGCGGAGTTTGACGGTTGCCATTATTCTGCTGCCTTGAGTTTTGACGGAACGGACAAAAACCCATCCGCCGAAATTTCGATTGGGTCTGGGTCCAAAATGTGACCAACAAATTCTGTTGCGCCTTCTGGGCGGTCGGCAAAGCCAAGAACAACCATGCCGGCCTCTGTGTGGACGATGCGGGCCGCGTAGCGGGTGCAAGGTTGTGTGCCATCCAAAAAGCCTGGCGCGATGCGCCACGGACCGCGCGGGCCGTCACCGATCAAGTAATGGTTGCCGGTGACAACAGGGCGCAAGGTGGCCTGCTCTTTGGAAAAATGAATGTTGGCAGTGCAAAACAGGCAATACCAATTGCCGTTCTTTTCGAACACTTGCGGCACTTCTAACTGGCCGAAACCGCCCGCGAAAACGGGGGGCTGCAAGGTCCAGTCATAGCCGTCAGGTGAAGTGGCAAACCCGATGCAACCCGCATCATTGGCTTCGGCCACACCTGGCACACGGGCGGTGAAATACATCAACCAGCCGTCGCCTTCTGGATCACGGATAACCCATGGGTCGCGCATGGCGCGGTCGTGCCATTCACCATTGCCAACATCGGTTTCGTAAAACTCGGAATTTTCGCCGACCAGATCAAGGATCAGACCATCGCCAACCCGTTCCCAATTGTGCAGATCGGTCGATGTCGCATGGCCGATGCGCTGCTTGAGTTGCGGGTCGTTCTTTTCAGTGCCTGTGTAGTAAAGGTGCCATAGATCATCATCGCCACGCACCACGGACCCTGTCCATGTTGTGTAGTTGTCCCAACCATCCTGCGACGGGCGAAAACATTCGCCCAAGTGATCCCAATTGATCAGGTCAGTGCTTGTGGCATGGCCATAGCTGACGTTGAAATGGCGCTGCTCAGGGTCACCAATCGAGGTGGGCGCCTTAAGGTAGAACGCGTGATGTTTTTCGCCATCGTGGACATACCAGCTGTCCCATACGAAATGATCTTTGAGTGCGAGAACCATAGGTCAGCCTTTCACGCCAGTAGAGGCAATCGACGCGATGAATGCGCGTTGCAAAACAAGATAAAATGCCAGCACTGGAACCGTAATGATCGTCAGATAGGCCATGATTTCACCCCAAGCTGTGGTCAGCTGGAAGAAGTACTGCACACCGACCATAACTGGGCGGTAGGTTTCCTGTTGCACGACCATCAGCGGCCACAGGTATTGGTTATACATCGCAAGGAATTTCAGGATCGCGGCGGTGGCGACGATTGGGCCGGACAATGGCATCACCACGCGCAGATAAATCTGCATCCAGCTTGCGCCTTCGACGCGGCACGCCTCGATTAGGTCACGTGGCAAATCACGGAAATACTGCACGAACAGGAAGATCGTCAGACCGTCAGCAATCAGCGGGATAATCTGCACGCGGTAGGTATCAAGCCAGCCAATGGTCAGACCTTCCATGCCGATCCAAGGCAGTTTGGACACAAACAACAGCAGAGGAATCGCGATGGTTTCAAACGGGATGATCAAGGTCGCAATGATGATCGACAAGGCGATGTTTTTGCCCGTCCAGTTCAGGAAAACGAATGAAAACGCGGCCAATGAACACAGCAACAGCGAAAAGAACACTGTCGTCGCCGTCACGAACAGCGAGTTGAACATGAACATGCCAATCGGCACACGGTCGAATGCGTTAAAGTAGTTATCAAAGCTGATGTCGCCAACTGGCAAGAACGCGCGGAAGCTGGATGTGTCGCGCAGCAACTGCAGGTCAGGCTTCAGGCTCGACATGATCATAAAGACCAGCGGGAACATAAAGATCAGCGCGATCAGAGTCAGCACAAGGTAGCGAACGGCCAGGCGTAGCCCGTGATTATTGGGGTTAATGGTCGCCATTTTATTTCTCCCTCGTGAGGTAGCGTTGGATCAGGCTGATGCTGAGAACCAGCAAGAACAGCACAACCGAAATGGCGGACCCGCCGGAAATGTCTTGTTTGCCGTAACCGCGTTCAACCGCTTGGAACACGATGGTCGTCGTGCTGTCCAATGGGCCGCCGCGGGTCATGACGTCGATTTGTGCGAACAACGCGAATGCCTGCATGGTGATGACGATAAGAACCAACACCGCCGTATTGCGCAGCCCCGGCCACGTCACATAGCGGAAGGTTTGCCATTTGCTGGCCCCCTCAATCGACGATGCCTCGTAGAGTGTCGGGCTAATAGTTTGCAGACCAGAAAGCCAGATCACCATGTGGAACCCTACGGCCTGCCAGATCGACATGCCCATGATCGCGCCCAATGCGGTATCCTCACTGCCTAGCCAATCGCGTCCTTCGAAAAGCCCAAAGGACAAGAAACCAAGCACGTTATTGAGCAACCCGTCCCCGCCGTCATAAATGAACCGGAACAACAGCGACACGACCACAATCGACACCACAACGGGCATAAAGAAAATGGTCCGGTAGACATTAATCCCGCGCAGCCGCTGGTTGATTAACAAGGCAAGGCATAGCGCCAGCCCCCCCTGCACAGGGGCCACGACCAGCACAAACATCACCGTGTTGCGCAATGATTTCCAGAATACGACATCCTTGGCGACAACAACCTTGGCCTCGTCGCCCCAATGCCAACGGAACCATTCACGCATGCCTTGGTATTGCGGATAGTCTAGGTTGTTGCGGGTGAAAGAACGCACGCGCGGGTATTGCGGCTCTCCGGCCTCGTCGCGGATCACGGCACCTGCGTCATCCACCTCTGGTTCGATTGAAAGCACCGAAATGCTTAGCAATTTGTCATAATTGCTCAGCCCAACAAACTCTGTCGGGTTTGGCGAAATCAAACGTTGGTTTGTTAGCGAAAGATGGAACGCAAAGAAAAATGGGATCACGATAAAGAGTGAAATCAGCCCGAAACCTGGCAAGGCAAAAAGCCAGCCCGCGCGGTTTGATGTGGTGAGTTTAGACGCCATTTGTCTTTGCTTTCTTCAAGAGAATTTGGGGGCGGCCACGAAGGCCGCCCCCAAACATCGGGAGGAACCGATTAGTGGCCGTAGCCGCCGTTCTTTTCGATGTCAGCGTTGATTTCATCAACAGCTGCGTCGAGTGTGTCTGCTACATCAGCACCGTTTGCGATGTCTGCGAGTGCTTTTTCAAACACTTTCGCGGAAACAACGTAACCAGGTGTGACTGGGCGAACCATTGCTTGACCTTCGGACAGACCGAAGAACACTTCCAATGCACCGCCGTCAGCGTACTTTTCAGTCATCGCAGCAGCAGTGGATGTTGCTGGGATCAGACCAGTAACGTTGGAGAAGTTAGCAAGGTACTTGTCCTGCAGAGCGAATTCGATGAATGCAGATGCGCCTTCAGCGTTTTCAGAGGACTTGGACACACCGAACTGCCAAGATGCAGCACCGATTTTTGGGCCGTTGCCAAAGTCAGGGGCTGGCAGGAACACTGTGTCTTCGTGTGCTTCCAAAGCACCCAAAGCAGCCCAGTTACCGTTCCATGAGAAGGCATATTTGCCGTCTACGAAACCAGTGTCACGGTCAGCTGGATCTTGGGATGTGCCAGGTGCATAGCCGTCTGCGAACAGGGACTGCCACCAGTTACCAAATGCCAATGCAGCTTCGCCGTTCAGCGCGCCTTCAGCAGTTGTGTATGTGGAACGGTCTACGATGTCGCCACCGAAAGACTGCAGGAATGGGCTGAATGCATATGGATACCATTCGCCAGTCCATGGCATGCCAAGGTCCAGAGCGTATTCAAAGTCGCCGGAAGACTTAGCAGCTTCCAATGCAGCAGCGAATTCTTCGCCGGACCATGGTGCGTCAACTGTTGGTGTGCGCAGGCCCAAAGCGTCCAATGTGGACTGACGGGATGTCAAAGCAACAGCCGCGTCCCAGAAGCCGATGGAATACAGCTGACCGTCCCAGTAGCCTTTTGGACCATCAAGGAAGTTTGCGATTGCAGCTTCGTCGATGTTCAGTGGCTGAAGGTAACCAGCCCATGCCCAGTTCGGCATAACCGGACCGTCAACGTCCAAGATGTCTGGCAGGTTACCAGCAAGTGCAGCAGCAACAACAGAATCGTTGTAAGATTCCTGTGGAAAGCTTTCTACAACTACAGAGTAGTCGGACTGGCTTGCGTTGAAGTCGTCGATGATCAACTGCAGGGCAGCGGATTCAGCTTCGTTACCAGCACCGTGGTACCACATGCTCAGTTCAGTTTGCGCTGAAGCAATGCTTGCCCAGCTAACGGATGCAACAAGTGCTGCACCAAAGGTCATTCCAAGTTTCATTGTGTCGTCCTCCCTATTGACGAAAGTTTGGTGATAGGTTGTGGCAATTCCTTCACAGAATTGCCGGGGTTCACGGGGCCACCAACCAGTATTGGCTGTGTGGGCACGCTTGCTGTCCCGTCGATCATGCCAAGCAGCAGCTCTGTCGCGCGAATTCCAATCGCGGCGTAGGGCAGCTCGGCTGAGGTCAACGTCGGGTAAAGTGTTTCAGTAATGAGCCGGTGGCCGTCGTAACCTGCGACAGACAGATCATCGGGCAAGGACAAGCCGCGGCTCCGCAGCACGCCATAGGCTCTCATCGCCATTCGGTCATTGCCGAAGCAGATGGCAGTCGGCGGCTCTGGCAGCGAAAGCACACGGTCAATCGCATCCCACAAAAGCTGCAGGCCAGCATCATCATTGGCAATGTCGACCTCTGCAGGCAAAAGAAGTGCAGGATCAAATTCAATCCCAGCAGCGCTCAACGCGTCTTGATATCCCATGACCCGCAGGCCGGTAGCGACCTGATGAATACTCAACGAAATATACGCAATGCGGCGGTGGCCCTTTGCAATCAGGCTGTTCACCAAGCTCAGCTGGCCCTGATAATCATTGGGCAAAACCGACGGTGTCCCCTTGTCATCAAAGCAGTTTGCTAAAACCATTTTGGTAGACGCCGACACTGACGGCAGTGATACTTCTCTGTGGTGATCCGCCGCATAAATCAGACCTTCGACGCGGTGCTCTTCGAATGTGCGAATGAGCTGCGGCACCCGGTCCATCTGACCGCCAGTGTCAGCAATCAACAGGGTCTTGCCACTTAATTCCATCGCCTGCTGGATGCCTTGAACAATGTAAAGGTCAGGCAGACCGGAATTCTCCGAACGGGTCGGGGACAACGAAATCGCGCCCGTGATCAGCCCAACCAAACCGGATTTATTGGACCGCATCGCGCGCGCTGCAGTAGATGGGACATAGCCAAGCTCTGTGATGGCTTTATCAACCGCTTCTTTGGTGTGCTGTTTGACCGGGGCATCCCCGTTCAGAACACGACTAACGGTTTTGGGAGACACACCAGCAACGCGTGCAACATCATAAATTGTCGCCAAAGTAAGGCCCCCCGAACCAATGTGTTGGTTGCGATAGATTCGCCCAACACCAAAATGACACCGATGTCATGACACCGATGTCATAGTGAAGTCAAACAGATTTATTGCCTGCCTA
Source organism: uncultured Roseobacteraceae bacterium (assembly GCA_964022435.1). GTDB lineage: Bacteria > Pseudomonadota > Alphaproteobacteria > Rhodobacterales > Rhodobacteraceae > Yoonia. Next base: position 30,522 of record CAXIAL010000016.1, read on the forward strand.
AAAATTCACCACGTCGCCTCAACAGCCGGACGAAATCGGAACCCGACATACTATATCACCCGAAGTTTCCGGACCGAGCAATCGGCCAAGAGGCATTGCTTTTCGGGCGGACATTGTCAAAGCACTGCTCTCTTCCAAAATGTTCTAGCGCATTTGACGAAACCATGGCGGCAAGGGCTTTGCTTTATGCCCCAAGGGGTTATAGTGTTTTGGAAACAACGCGGAACCGCAGGTGTATGGGCAAAAAGAACGCAAATCAGCCGTTCAACATTATGATTGTTGGACAGGCAGGCAGGCAGGCTTTAGTATGAAGCCCTGCTTTTTGTTGCCAGCTTGCGCGCCAACTGCCCCAACTTCCAAGGCCGCGTGATTATTGCCGAACCACAGCCTGGTCCAAAGTGGGACAACGATCCGCGCATCACGCCCGACATCCGCGACGTGTTACTCGGCATGGGCGCCGAGATCGCACCGTTTGAAAACAAACATTTCAGTCAGTCCTATCCTTACGGCAATAAGATTGAAGGCTTGGCTGCAATGCCCGCCGGCGAACCATTTGTGTTTTTCGACACGGACACCCTGATCACTGGCGACCTTGAACATGTCCCTTTCGATTTCGCAAAGCCCGCCGCGTCGATGAAACGCGAAGGCACATGGCCCGAAGAAGAGCTGTATTGGCCCGGTTATTCGGCAATTTGGAAATCGCTATACGACAAGTTCGGACTGGATTTCGAAAGCTCTCTCGATCTGTCGCAACCGGATGAATATTGGGAACGCTATTTGTATTTCAACGCAGGCTGGTTTTTCGGGGCCGACCCTGCGGCATTTGGCGAACGGTTTTTGGAATATGCGCTTGCGGTTCGCGATGACCGCCCCGCGGAATTGGTCATTCAATCGCTCGATCCATGGTTGGATCAAGTGGTTTTGCCGCTTGTCATCCACAGTTTTGGCGGCGGTCGCCCTGATGCAGGGCTTAACGGTTTGGACGGCGATGTGACATGTCACTATCGTCTATTGCCATTGTTTTATGCGCGCGAGACAGATCATGCCGTTAAGGTGATGGAAGAGGTCGCCGCGCCCAATAAGATCAAGAAATGGCTCAAGCAATATGACGCGTTCAAGCGGATGATCTATCAAGGTCGTGGGCAAAAGGTGCGTGAAATGTTTGATCGCAATGACATGCCGCCGCGTGAAAAGCAGATTCGCAATCGGATTAAATCGGCGGGTTTCTGGATCCGCTAATGGCGCTGGGGCTTTGCCCACGCCCTGCCGCCTTCCCCACCAAATTTATACTCGGAAAAAGACTACTGCGCGAAAATGCCCGCCGTGTCGGCAAAGCCTTTGACCTCAATCGGATTGCCGGATGGATCACGAAAGAACATCGTCCATTGCTCGCCCGGCTCGCCCTTAAACCGCACGGACGGCGCGATAATGAAATCGGTTTGCCTGTCTTCGAGACGTCCTGCGAGGGTGTTCCAATCATCAAGCGGCAAGACAATGCCGAAATGTGGCAACGGCACCAAATGATCGCCGACCTTGCCCGTGGGCTCATTGGCGAACGGCGCACCGAGGTGCAGGCTGAGTTGGTGTCCGAAAAAGTCGAAATCGACCCACGTATCCGTCGAACGCCCTTCGGTTGCGCCCAATGCGCCGGAATAGAATTCTCTGGCTTCATCGAGATCAAGAACATGAAACGCGAGATGGAAGGGAACGGGCATGGTTGGTCCTTTTTGATCCGCAGCATTGCGGGGCGTGCTGGTTTCATCTTACTGTGCTCCAACTGATATTCAACGGGAGACAACAGATGTCCAACGACGCAACCTACGGGTTTGACACCCTGCAAATTCACGCAGGCGCGCGCCCAGATCCGGCAACAGGCGCACGTCAGGTGCCAATTTATCAAACCACAGCCTATGTGTTTCGCGACGCAGATCATGCTGCAGCACTGTTTAACCTCCAAGAGGTCGGCTACATCTACTCTCGTTTGACCAACCCAACGGTTGCCGCGTTGCAAGAACGCATTGCCACATTAGAAGGCGGCGCAGGCGCTATATGCTGTTCATCCGGTCACGCGGCCCAATTGATGGCGCTGTTCCCGCTGATGACACCGGGCAAGAACATTGTAGTGTCTACCCGCCTTTATGGTGGCACGGTCACGCAGTTTAGCCAGACGATCAAACGCTTTGGCTGGTCGGCCAAGTTTGTCGATTTTGACGATGCCGACGCTGTTGCAGCAGCAATCGACGACGACACACGCGCCGTATTCTGCGAAGCGATTGCCAACCCGGGCGGTCACATCACCGATCTGGACGCAATTTCCGCCGTGTCCGACGCTGCAGGCATCCCGCTGATCGTGGATAACACCACAGCGACCCCATACCTGTGCCGCCCGATTGAACATGGCGCCACACTGGTCGTGCATTCCACTACCAAATATCTGACAGGCAACGGCACTGTCACCGGCGGTTGTGTTGTGGATTCGGGCAAGTTCGACTGGGCTGCCAATGACAAATTCCCATCCCTGTCCGAGCCAGAGCCAGCCTACCACGGCCTCAAGTTCGCGGAAACTTTCGGCCCGTTGGCATTCACCTTCCACGGCATTGCCATTGGTCTGCGCGATTTGGGCATGACCATGAACCCGCAAGCGGCGCATTACACGTTGATGGGCATCGAAACCCTGTCGCTGCGCATGGAACGTCATGTGGAGAACGCGATTAAGGTGGCGACGTGGCTCGAGAATGATCCGCGCATTGACTATGTCACATATGCAGGTCTGCCGTCTTCACCATACTACAAATTGGTGTCCAAGATTTGCCCTAAGGGTGCCAGCGCCTTGTTCACCGTCGCGGTGAAAGGCGGCTATGACGCTTGTATCAAACTCGTTGATAACCTTGAGATTTTCAGCCACGTTGCCAACCTTGGTGACACGCGCAGCTTGATCATTCACTCCGCCAGCACAACCCACCGCCAGCTGACTGTTGAACAGCAAGAGGCAGCGGGTGCGGGTCCAGGTATCGTGCGTTTGTCCATCGGCACCGAAGACGTGGACGACCTGATCACCGATTTGGATCAGGCCTTGGCCAAGGCCGCGTCCTAAACAACCAAAGCGGCCCGCCCTCACCGGTGGGCCGCTTAGTTTTCCGCCATCTAATTTTCCAAAGCCCAGACCATGGAAACAGACGCGCTGATTGTCAGCTCGCCCGCCGCAATCGGCACTGATCTTGCAGCCATATCGAAACTCGCTTCAGCCATCATCGGTGACGGGCGGTTGCTGCTGCCCCCTTCTGAGATGCGCTGCAAATCACCCAGTTCCACGCCAGCAGCCGCTGCATAGACATCGGCTTTTGCGCGGGCATCGGCCACGGCGGCCTGACGTGCTTGGGTTAGGTATGGCGCACGATTAGCAACGTCGAAACGCAACCCATTCATCTGGTTGGCACCGTCACGCACAGCGGCATCCAAGACCGCACCAAGCGTATCCAGATCGAACACCCGCACCTGAATATCCGCATAGGCAGCATAGCCGATAATTTCGCGCTGGCCGTTGCCATAATTTTCGTACCGCTGGTCAAGCCGAAGCGATCCGGTCTGTACATCCTTGGGATTGATGCCCGCATCCGTGACCTGCGCCATAACGGCTTCCATCGCGATGCTCATCGCGTCCATGGCGGCGGCAGCTGTTTTCGCCTCTTGGATCACACCAAGGGTGATATGGGCCATATCAGGTGCCACGGCAACGCGACCTTCGCCAGTGACGCTGATTTGGGCGGTCGATGATTTCGCCTGTGCAACCGCGCCTGTCATGCTTAAAATCATCGCTAAGATTGCTAATTTATGTCGCATTGTTCGCTATACTTTTCGTCAATGGCCTTGCTAGGGATCAGCTTGCCTCGGTTTGCAGGGCGGCGCACGTGCAAATACTTGGATTTGGCGGATTTTTGCTATAGGTGAATGGCATGTGGATGATCTGATTTCCACCAGCCTCTTCAGGGTTTAGACAAACGATATGACGACTAATTTTGCACTCTCGCTTTCCTTCGATGGAATCCGTCTTTTGCACAGGGTCACCGACGGGTGGCATCTTGTCGGCGAAACGGGGTTAGAGGTTGAAGACTTTGCCGCCATTTTGACCGAAATACGCGATGATGCGCTGCGGATCGACCCCACAGGTATTCGCGCGAAAATTCTAATTCCCGACGATCAGATCAAGTTCGTGACATTAGAAACTGCCCAAACAGAGCTGGCAGATGTCATGCATGCACTGGAAGGGGCGACCCCCTATCCGATTGACGAGCTTGCCGTTGATTTTGATCGTAATGGCGGGCGCACATTCATTGCGGCTGTTGCGCGCGAAACATTGGCCGAAGCAGAGGCATTTGCCACCGAACATGGGTTCACGCCAGTGTGTTTTGCGGCCGTGCCTGATGCGCTGACGTTCAAATCAGAGGTGTTTTTTGGTCCAGCCAGTGGCGCCGGATCCGACACGATAGAGCGCGACGAAGTGCCAGTGATCCAAACGGGCGTTGCGGTGATTCCACCTGACCCAGATGCCGCCCCGCTATTCACACCGCGACCACGCGAAACCGCACCAGACGTCACACCGAAACCAGAGAATACGCCACCTGCTGCTGCATCGCCTTCCGAGACGTCAAAAGATGCGGATGCGGCTATCGACCCAGTGGCAGCTTCACCTGTCGCGCCGACGATTGATGCGCAAACATCCAACGCACCGCCCGTTGTGGATGCGCCTGTTGTGGCCGCCCCAACTATTGGCAAGGCAGTCGTCACGCCAAAGCCCCCGGCGCCGAGCACAGCCGCACCTGTCGTCAGCGCGCCGGCCGCACCAGCCGTCAGCGCGCCAATCATCGACGCGCCAAAACCTGTCGCACCCCCTGCGCCGGAAGCGGCTGAGGTGTCAGACGATTTGACCAAAGAAGGTTTCTTTGCCTCGCGGCGCAAGAAAAAAGCCGCCGCAGCACCAGTTGCTGCGGCCACACAGACCCGCAAGGAAAAGAAAGCCGCGGCTTTCGCCACCAAGCAGGCCCAACCTGTGCGCGGCAAGCCTCGGTTCCTTGGTCTGATCCTGACTGTGCTGCTGATTGCCTTTATGGGGCTTGTCGCACTTTGGGCATCGACCCTATCAGAAGAAGATGTCGCGGGTTGGTTCGGCTTTGGCACAGGCGGCATTGTCGAAACCGCCGATGCCCCCCCGCCAGAGATTGTCGCCGCCGCCCAGCCCATACAGCCTGACGTCGCAGATGCGACCACTCCCGAAACCGCCCCAATAGAGGCGGTTTTGCCGCAAGTGCGCGATGTGCAAACCGGCCGCGTCCTTAGCCCCGCCGAAGCCAATCGCATTTATGCGGCCACAGGCGTTTGGCAACGCGCGCCGCGGCTTCCACTGGAACCGCGCACAGACACCATGACCGCAACAATGCCAGAGATCGCGCGCGCAGAATTTTCGCAGTCGCAGCCGCAGATGCCATTTGCCAGATTGATGGGCCCAGACCTGGCGCTGCTTGCGCCCGTTAATCCGCTGCCACCAGGGACCAACTTTGACCGTAATGAAAACGGATTGGTCCGCGCCACGCCCCAAGGAGCACTGACACCGCAAGGCGTTCTGGTTTTCGCAGGGCCACCGCCCCGCAAGCCGCCACTTCGCGCGGTCGCCGAACCTGGTGTTGAACTTGCAGCGCTGCCTGCGCCCGCGGACAACGGCGTTGTCGTGGTCCAAGGTCGCCCTGCTGTGGTCCCACCGCTTCGCCCAACAGACGCAGCCTTGCCAGCGCCAGAAGAAGCCGCACCCGCGGTTGATCTGGCGCTGGCTGGTCTGCGTCCGAAATCGCGCCCTGCCGGTTTGGCCCCTGCCCCCGCGCCCGTTGTTGACACGGCGCTGGCGGGCCTTCGCCCGAAAACGCGCCCTGCGGGTCTTGTACCTACAGCCGTTGCAGCGCCCGCGCCCGATATTACCGATGTCGTCGCCGCCATCGCAGAGGCCGCGCCGGTCAGCCCACTCGTCAATCCGACGCCCCGCGCCGTTGCCGCATCGAGCCGCCCTGACACCCGGCCAAATAACTTTGCCCGCGTCGTGGCCCGCGCCCAAGATTTGCAGGCCCAGCAAGATGCCCGCGCATCAGCAGCCCAACCCGCCGCGGCCGTGTCCAACGCCCCTGCCACCCCATCGGGCAACGTGCCAGGCGGCGTGGCCCGTGCAGCAACATATGACAACGCAATCCGCCTGCGCGACGTGAACCTGATTGGTGTTTACGGCACGACAAGCAGCCGCCGTGCGCTGGTGCGATTAGGCAATGGCCGTTTCGTGAAGGTCGAGGTCGGCAGCCGTCTAGACGGCGGACGCGTCACCGCAATTGGTGATAGCGTTTTAAAATACGTCAAACGCGGCCAAACGATTTCGTTGCAACTTCCTTCGGGCTAGATTTCCGCCCACGCACGAGGGATAAGTCGCTATGGAAACCTTTCTCTTTCAAGCGATGATCTATCTTGGCGCGGCTGTGATTGCTGTACCATTGGCCGCACGCTTGGGGCTGGGATCTGTGCTTGGCTATTTGGCTGCGGGCATCATGATCGGCCCCGTTTTCGGGCTAGTGGGCACCGAAGCCAAAGACATCCAGCATTTCGCAGAATTTGGCGTTGTGATGATGCTGTTTCTGATCGGGCTAGAACTGGAACCCCGTGTCTTGTGGGACATGCGCAGGCGCTTGATCGGGCTTGGCGGATTGCAGGTTGTGCTCACCACGGCATTGATCATGGCACCAGCCGTTGCGCTTGGGTTTGACCTGCGCACGGCCCTTGCGATTGGTCTTGTGTTCGCGCTGTCATCCACGGCCATCGTGCTGCAAACCCTTGACGAGAAGGGCCTAATGCAAACCAGCGGAGGCCGGTCGGTGTTTTCGGTCTTATTGACCCAAGACATCGCGGTGATCCCAATCTTGGCCCTGCTTCCGCTGCTTGTGATTGCGATGCCGCTGACATTGGCCCCTGATGGATCGCTGATGCGGCTGACAGAACCCCACGACACCCATGCCACACTCAGCCTCGTTGAAGGTTTACCCGGCTGGGGCGTCACCCTTGTGACATTGGGCGCGGTTGCGGCGATTGTGCTGGTTGGAGTTTTCCTGATACGGCCCATTTTCCGCTATATTCATCAGGGGCGGCTGCGCGAAATGTATACGGCCTTGGCCCTACTAATGGTTGCGTCCATCGCCGTATTGATGACCATGGTTGGGCTGTCGCCCGCCTTGGGTACATTCCTTGCAGGTGTTGTACTCGCCAACTCTGAATTTCGCCACGAGCTAGAAAGCGACCTCGCGCCGTTTAAGGGTCTTTTGCTTGGGCTGTTTTTTATCACCGTGGGCGCCGGCATTGATTTCGAACTGCTGGCCAACCAACCGGTGTTTATTGTGTCCGCAACCGCAGCCGTAATCTTAATCAAGGGTCTCGTCTTTTTTGGCCTGTCATTCTTATTCAAGATGAAGGGCAAAGACCGCTGGTTGTTCACGCTAAGCCTTGCGCAGGCAGGCGAATTTGGATTCGTTTTGGTGTCGTTTTCCCTGCAACAAGGCGTATTCGGCACGTCGCTGTCATCCACATTATTGCTGATTATCGCACTTTCAATGTTGGTCACGCCGCTGTTGTTCATCCTTTATGATCACTGAGCCGCCGGTTAAAAACACCTGATGGGCCTGACGCAGATGAGGTCGATGCCCAAGGCACAATTATCATCGCAGGCATTGGGCGTTTCGGGCAAATCGTGAACCGTTTGGTGCGTTCTGCCGGGTTCGAAACCGTGGTGATCGACCATGATTTGAAGACTGTGCAAATGATCCGGAAATTCGGCTATCGCGGGTTCTTTGGCGATCCAACACGGCCTGATTTACTGTCTGCGGCTGGTCTTGATGACGCGAGCATTCTGGTCGCGGCGATCGACGATCCAGCATCATGTGTGAAACTCGTGACCTATGCGCGCAAAGCCCGTCCCGACCTGCATATCATCGCCCGCGCCCGCGACCGTGTGCATGTCTATCAGCTGTATCAGGCTGGCGCGAATGACATTGTCCGCGAGCTATACGACAGTTCCTTGCGCGCTGGACGCTATGCGCTTGAAAACCTCGGTCTGACAGAATTTGAAGCCTCCGAGGCCCAACAGACTTTTTTCCATCACGACCGTGCCGCGGTGCGTGCGCTGGCTGAACTGTGGGATCCGGCCATTCCCTTGTCGGAAAATGCCGCCTATGTCGCCCGCGCCAAAGAGTTGAACAACGATTTGGAAACCGTTCTCGCAGCGCGGGCCAAGGAAGGTGATTAGGCGTCGCTGACGCCTGCTTCGGCGAATGTGGACATGCCGGAATGACAGGCTACCGCTGCCTTGACGATTCCGATTGCCAAGGCTGCGCCTGACCCTTCGCCCAAACGTAGGCCCAGTGACAGCAATGGATCTTTGCCGATACCCTCTAGCAATTTGCGGTGCGCGCCTTCGGCGCTAAGGTGTCCCGCGACAGTGTGATCCAACGCACCATCCACGGCCTTGTGAAGCGTCGCTGCGGCTGCGGAGCAGATGAAGCCATCAAGGATCACAGGGATACGGTGGCTGCGAGCCGCCGCAATCGCACCGGCCATCGCCGCCAATTCACGGCCACCAAGGCAGCGCAAGGCCTCGAGCGGATCGGTGGTGTCATGCAGCGCCAATCCGGCAGCTACCACATCGGTTTTACGGGCCAAGCCCGCATCATCAACACCCGTCCCGCGCCCTGTCCAATCGGCAGGTGCACCGCCCAGAACAGCCGCCGCTACAGCCGCCGCAGACGTTGTGTTGCCAATGCCCATTTCGCCGGTGACCAGCAAATCCGCATCTGCATCCACAGCATTCCAGCCGGTTTGCAGGGCCGCGATGACCTCTTCCTCTGACATCGCGGGGGCTGTCGTGAAATCAGCCGTTGGCTGATCCAAATCAAGCGCGTGCACGTCCATTTTCGCGCCGAAAGTCTTGGACAATTGGTTGATCGCCGCCCCGCCGTGCTGAAAGTTCATGACCATCTGTTCGGTCACTTCTGGTGGAAATGCAGACACACCTTGGGTGCAGACACCGTGATTACCCGCAAAGATGATAACCTGCGGCGCAGTGATTTCTGGACGCGGATTACCACGCCAGCCCGCATACCAAATTGCGATGTCTTCGAGCCGACCCAAGGCACCGGGAGGCTTGGTCAACTGGCCATTGCGGTCGGTGGCTCCGGCTTGGGCGGCGGCATCCATGGCTGGCCCTGCGGCCAGAACATCACGAAATTCGGAAAGGGTGTTAAATGGCGCTGACATCATGCTCTCTTTACGGCTAGGTTCGCCATTGAATACCGCAGACACCGCAGATGAAAAGACCGCAAAGGGCATCTTGATGACAAAATCCGACACAAAGGCGCTTTTGGCATTTGGTGATGTGCCCGCGGCCTTTGGCCTGCTGACACGTCTGCCAATCCGCGTGGATTTTGACGCGGCAACGGCACGCGGTGCGGCAGCTGCTTGGGTCTATCCACTTGTCGGGCTGGTGATAGGCGCTTTGGCGGCGTTTACCGGTGTGATCGCCATGACAATCGGCTTGCCTGCCGCCATCGCGGCGGTTTTTGTGATCCTTGTGCAGACTGTATTGACGGGCGCGATGCATGAAGACGGGCTTGCAGATTGTGCCGATGGTTTCTGGGGCGGATGGACCGCCGAACATCGCCTAAAAATCATGAAAGACAGCCATATCGGGGCTTATGGTGTTGTCGCGCTTATCCTTGGTTTGCTGCTGCGTTGGCTCGCGATTTCGACTGTGTTGGACATGTCAGGCGGCGTCGCAATCCTCATCGCGGCCGCTATGGTCAGTCGCGCTGCAATGGTCAGCCTGATGACTATGATGCCCAATGCGCGGGACAATGGGCTAAGCCAATCCGTTGGCCGCCCAAGCCGAAACACCGCCTATGTGTCGACGGTTTTGGCATTAATCGGCTGTTTAGTTTTGGTCGGGCCGCTGACAATTCCGATGATCTTGACAACGATGCTGACGGGACTTTGTTTCGGGCTGCTTGCTTGGGTGAAAATCAAAGGGCAGACAGGCGATGTCTTGGGCGCAACCCAGCAACTGACTGAAATCTTTGCATTGTTAAGTGTGGTAGCCCTAGCAAGCTAAGGCCGCATTCAGCGACGCCCGCCCCGAATGTGGTCCAACATCACGCGAGACCAACGCGCCATTCTCTAGCCTTGTCGCAATCACACGGGGCCAGTTTGCATCGGCTGTGATCACCTCGACCACATCCCCGCAAACGCGCATACCGCCGCCAATATCCCGTTCACCAATGCGATGGTTCGTAAGCCCTGCCAATTCGGCAACAGGTTCCAACCGCACAGTCGTATCGTTCACCGGCACATAGCGCCAGATCATCAACGTCTTGGCCAAATGCGGTCGGTCGACATAGGCGATTTCTACGAAGCCATCCCCGTCCATATCCGCTGCACCAGCGACAGCCAGCCAACGGTGGGTGCGCCCGATAAAATCATTTGATGCGCGATGCGCGAGCGTTTCGCCGTCCCAGCCGATCACAGACAGGCGCGCGCCGAAATCCTCATGGCTTTCGACCACGATCACCTCTGGCGCGCCGTCACCATCGACATCCATCAGGCGCGGCGCAGTGTCTTCGAAAACAATTTGAGAAGGCCAAACAATGCCGCGTGTCGTCCCATCACTCAGGGTGACTTGCAGGCCAGCATGTTCAATCGCATCGCCCAAAATGCCATGGGCGTAGCGGTCCGTGGGTTCGGTATAGTTGGCGGCCACAATGGTTTGCGCATGGGTGGCTGTGCCAACCCCAAGCGCCAAAATCATGGCCGCCAGCCGCATTAGATTTGCTTTTCTGGCATCTGCACGCGCAGACCGTCCAGTGCATCCGTCACCTTGATCTGGCAAGTCAAACGGGATGTTTCTGCATTGGGCTCATATGCAAAGTCGAGCATGTCTTCTTCCATGCCATCCTTTGCCGGGATTTTCTCGACCCATGCGCCGTCGACATAGACGTGGCAAGTGGAACACGCACATGCGCCGCCGCAGTCCGCCTCGATGCCCGGAATGCCGTTGTCGCGCGCGCCTTCCATGACGGTCATGCCATTAGCGACCTCTACGACATGTTCTTTGCCGCCGTGTTCAACATAAGTAATCTTGGCCATTTCGCATTTTCCTTTTGCGTGTATCCATCGTGTTGGGGATATTTCTAACCATCGGCCCGTCCTGCTACCAGCCCAAACTGTGCATTGTTCACAACGATTGCGTGAATTCGTAAACTAGGGTTTTGCCATAGGTGTGCGCCGCATCTATTGTGGCCAGAAAATAGCAGACAGGCACAATCAGTTGAAAAAATATGTCGTTCCGTTTTTGGTGCTTAGCGGCTGCGCGCCCGTTAATGGGGCTGCGCCGGACAACGTGTTGATCGATATGGGAAAAATCGAAACCCGCGCCGATGGCCGCTGCATTGCCAATGATATCAGTCCGGCAATCATTGAAACGGTCACCATCCAAGAAATCGATGAACCTGAATTGCGTGATGCGGATGGCAATGTCACGCGACCCGCGTCATTTCGGACGGTCACGCGGCAGCAGATTGTGCAAGAACGCCAGAACATCCAGTTCGAAACGCTTTGCCCGCAGACCTATACGGTGGAATTTGTGTCCACCTTACAGCGCGCCCTGAAGGTGCGGGGAATTTATGCTGGGGCGATCACAGGCACGCTTGACCGCGCGACAGGGGCTGCAATTCGCCAATTCCAGCGCGACGACGGCCCTGATACCGCGCTTTTGTCCATTGCGGCGGCGCGTAAATTGGGTTTGGTCGCTTTGTCGCAAACCCAACTTGACCGCGGTTAACGCAAAAAGGGGTGCATCGATATGATGCGCCCCTTTTCAGATAACACTGCGACCTGTGTTACTCTTTTAACAGCAGCGCCTCGAAACGAGGATCACCACCACGACGCAATAACAGCAGCAGCGACTTGCGTCCTGCGTCCTTGGCAACTGCAATTTGCTCGCTGAATTCTGCAACTGTCGCAATAGGCTGACGGCCCGCTTCGACGATTAGATCACCAGCAACCAAACCTTTGGTCGCAGCATCGCTGTCTGGATCAATCGCCGTAATCACGATGCCAACCGCGTCATCAGACAGTGAAAACTGTTCTGTCAGCTCTGGCGTGATCGCGGATAGGGTCATGCCGAGCACAGCAGACGGTTCTACAGTCGCTTCTGGTTCTGCGGCAGCTTCAGGGAATGCGGCGGCTTCGGACGTTTCGCGACGACCTAACACAACGGTCAGATCTTCGGTTTCGCCATTGCGCAGCACGATGACTGGCACCTCTTTGCCCACAGGCGAGTTGCCGACAATGCGGACCAATTCGCGCGTGTCTTCGATTTCAATACCGTCGAATGATGTAATCAGATCACCGGCCAACATGCCTGCATCTTCTGCGGGGCCAGCGGGCACAGATGTGACCAAGGCGCCGGCAGCGGTTTCCAAACCATCGATTGCATCAATCATGTCAGGGGTGACGTCTTGGATACGTACGCCCAACCATCCGCGGCGGGTTTCGCCGAACTCGATCAACTGATCGACCACATTTTTGACAACGGCAGATGACATGGCAAAGCCGATCCCGATTGACCCACCATTGGGGGACAAGATCGCGGTGTTCACGCCGATAACTTCGCTATCCATGTTGAACAGTGGTCCGCCAGAGTTGCCGCGGTTAATGGCAGCATCGGTTTGGATGTAGTCGTCATAGGTGCCCGATAGCGCACGGTTGCGCGCAGATACGATCCCAGCCGAAACAGAAAACCCCTGCCCCAGTGGATTACCCATCGCCATGACCCAATCGCCAACGCGGCTGCCCACGGCGTCACTATCGCCGAATTCAACGAATGGCAGGCCTTTCAGATCAACCTTCAGCACAGCAATATCGGTTTTCGGGTCGGTACCGACCAATTCGGCTGGCACGCCGTCCTCGCCACCTGGATAAAATTCAATCAGGATTTCATCGGCGCCTTCGATCACGTGGTTGTTGGTGACGATATAACCATCAGAGGAAATCACAAAACCGGACCCAAGTGCGGACGACCGGCGTGGCGCACCATCCCCATTGTCCTGATTGTTAAAGAATTCTTCGAATGGCGAACCTTCGGGCACGACACCTTGTGGGCCCGCGCGGCTCGCAACAACGGTCGAGGTTGTAATGTTCACGACAGAGGGGCTGACCTCTTCGGCCAGCTCTGCGAATGTCGCTGGGCGGGCTTGCGCCTCTGAGTAGGTGGCTTGTGCAAAAAGGAGCGCTAGGGTGACAGCCGCACCAGTCATAAGCATCTTGAACGGACGCTGCTGGTCAGCTGGGGTGGATTGCAGAGCAATGGCCTTCGATGTCACGTGAATAACTCCTTCAGTCAGACATATAGCGACGGGGAAAACGCCCCGTGGACTTGATTACACTTAATGTAGGGTGCGCCATGCGCAACGCAAAGGCCAATCGCAATTTCTCAACTGCGCGTGACGCATTTTGCGGAAGCTGTAACAATTGGAACCCCCCAATGGACGACATAAGTATTTATTTTAAATATGTAATTTTTAAAAATCAAAATGCCAACATGAATTATCGGCACAAAAATCAAACTCCGCGTGATCACGGTCAACAACGTTTCAACGCGGCGTGAAAAAGGGGGCCGCGGAAAAATCCACGGCCCCCTTTTCGATCTTTCTTATGCAGCTTGGCTTAGTTTGCCGCAGCGCCTTGATCAGACTTCAGGTAGTTGAAGAACTCACTATCCGGCGACATAACCATGCGCGAATTATTCGACGTCAGCGCACGGGTATAGGCCGTCATGGAGCGGTAGAATTCAAAGAATTCCGGATCCGCGCCAAAGCTTTCAGCAAAGATGTTGTTGCGTTCCGCGTCGGCTTCACCACGTGTGATTTCGGCCTGACGTTGGCTTTCTGACACCAATTCCACAACCGTCCGGTCCGCTTGGGCGCGCACACGCAGCGCCGCTTCGTTACCACGGGCGATTTCGTCGGCCGCTTCACGTTCACGTTCAGCTTTCATCCGCTCGTAAGTCGCGTTGAGGTTTTCAGGCGGCAAATCAGTCCGCTTCAAACGCACATCGATGACCTGCAAACCAAGGCCAAGGGCCTCTGCAATCGCACCGTTACGGATGCGCAGCATCAAAGCGGCACGGTCAGTGGACAAAATGTCGTTGGACGACACAGAACCAAGCACCTCACGGGTTTCGGCCCGCAAAATACTGTCCAGACGACGCGCAGCAGTTTCTTCACCACCGCCACCAACAGCCTGACGGAACTGTTCAACATCGGCGATCCGGTAACGCGCAAACGCATCAACAACCAAACGACGGTCATCAGATGGCGTGATTTCCAGCGGCTCTAGATCACGGCTCAGAATACGGTCGTCATAGCGCACGACCTCTTGGATCAGCGGCAGTTTAAAGCCCAAACCGGGATCTTCTTGCACGCGGACGATTTGACCGAACTGCAGAACCAGCGCCTTTTCGCGTTCATCAACGATGAACACAGACGACACAACTGCGACCACGGCCACAACAACGGCGGGGATAAGGAATGCGGATTTATTCATTAGTTTGTCCCCCCATTGGTGGTATTTCGGCGCACTTCATTCAATGGAAGATACGGGACAACACCGCTGCCGCCGTTCTGGCCCTCGTCGAGCAAGATAATGTCGATACCGCCAAGCACCTGCTCCATCGTTTCCAGATAGATCCGCTTGCGCGTCACCTCTGGCGCCTTCTCGTATTCTGCCAAAACAGCAGAGAAACGGCTGGCTTCACCGAATGCTTCGTTCACGACCTGTGCGCGGTAAGCTTCGGATTGTTCCAAAAGCTGGGCGGATTCACCACGCGCTTCGGCCAGAACACGGTTTGCATAGGCATCTGCCACGTTTTGCAGACGGTCACGTTCCTGTTCGGCATCCTGCACCATCCGGAACGATTGGATGACCGGCTCGGGTGGATCGGCCTTGTCAAAGTTGACACGCACGATGTTCACACCGCTTTCATAGCTGTTCAGCGTGTTTTGAATTTCGTCGCGCAAACGATCAGCAATCGCACCACGGTCACGGTTCAAAATCGGCGCCAGTTCGGACTGTGCGATAATCTCGCGCATGGCGGATTCAGCAACAGCACCAATGGTTTGTGGCGGATCAGCTAGGTTGAACAAGTATTGTTTCGGGTCGGTGATGTTCCAAACAACTTGGAAATCAATGTCCACGATGTTTTCGTCACCTGTCAACATCAGGCCAGCGTCCAAACCCGACCGGCTGGTGCCGATGTCGATGTTCCGCTCTGATGTGACAGCCAAAACTTCACGTGTGACAATCGGCCAAGGGGCAAAGTTCAGGCCCGGACCGCCGGTGGATGAATATTCACCCAGCATCAGTTCGACAGATTGTTCTTCGGGTTTGACGGTATAAAACGAGGCCATCCCCCACAGAACAACTGCGCCAAGAACACCAAGCCCAATCGTGCCGCGTGTCAGCGCAGGGCCGCCACCGCCACCATTGCCAGACCCGCCACCAGTGCCATTGCCGCCACCGCCGCCCATCAGCACGCGCAATTGTTCGCGACCTTTGTTTACCAGCTCGTCGATTTCCGGAATGCCTTGTGGGTCATTGTCTGGCCTGCGTGGTGGCCGAGGTGGCTCATCACCGCCTCCGTTGCCTTTGTTACCGCCGCCGCCCCATGGGCCACCGTTATTTCCTGCCATTGTGCAAAAACTTTCCCTTTATCCACCCCATGCGGGGCCGTTGTTCATAATGTGTGTGTTTACGCCCGAAAATCAAGTCGTGCGCACAGGTTCCTTCATCGTCACCAGCTCTTCCGAAATTGTCGGATGCACGGCGACGGTGGCGTCGAATTGTTCCTTGGTCGCGCCCATTTTCACGGCGATGCCCACCATCTGGATCAGCTCGCCCGCGTGATCTGCGACGATATGACAGCCAAGCACCTTGCGGCTAGCCTTGCTGACGATCATTTTCATCAACACCTTGTCCTCGCGTCCAGCGAATGCGTGGTTCATCGGTTTGAACGATGTGGCGTAAACCTCGATGGGTTCCAATTTGGCCGCGTCCTCTTCGGAAAGGCCCACGGTGCCGAATTCCGGCTGGGTGAACACCGCAGATGGGATCAGCTCGTGATCGACCTTGGTCGGGTTGCCTTTAAACACGGTTTCTACGAATGCCATGCCCTCGCGGATTGCGACTGGGGTCAGGTTGACGCGGTTGGTCACATCTCCCACGGCAAAGATGGATGGCACGGCGGTTTGGCTGTAGTCATCGACTGTGACTGCCCCCGCAAGGCCCAGCTTAACGCCCAGCGCCTCTAGCCCCAAGCCACCTGTATTCGGTGCGCGGCCCGTGGCGAACATGACTTGGTCGTATTGGGCCACATCGCCATTTGTGTCAGTCACTTCGATCCCCGCTCCTTTACGGGTCATGGATGCGACATTGACGCCCAATTGCAGGTTCACGCCTTTTTCGACCATGCCAGCGGCGACCATTTGGCGGGCCTCTTCGTCAAAGCCGCGCAGAATTTGATCGCCGCGATAGAATTGCGTCACATCCACGTTCAACCCATTCAGAATGCAGGCGAATTCGGACGCGATGTAGCCACCACCGACGATCAGCACTTTCTTGGGGAACTCATCAAGCAAGAAGATTTCATTTGACGTGATCGCCAATTCCGCGCCCGGCACATCTGGCGTCGTCGGATGACCACCAGTCGCGACAAGGATATGTTTCGCCGAAACGTCCTGCCCCGTGGACAGGGT
Organism: uncultured Roseobacteraceae bacterium; assembly: GCA_964022435.1. GTDB lineage: Bacteria > Pseudomonadota > Alphaproteobacteria > Rhodobacterales > Rhodobacteraceae > Yoonia. Next base: position 47,399 of record CAXIAL010000016.1, read on the forward strand.
CACGGTATGCGCGTCCTTTAATGTGGCGCGGGCGTCGAAAATCTCGACACCGGAATTGCCCAATAGCTTACGGTAAATTCCCTCAAGCCGATCAAGTTCGGCATGCAATTTCGTGCGGAATTTGAGCCAGTCGAACGGCCCGTCGGTCACATCCCAACCATATGCACGGGCATCTTCAAACGCCTCGGAAAAGCCGGATGCGAAGACCATCAATTTTTTGGGCACACAGCCGCGGATCACACAGGTGCCACCCATGCGGAATTCTTCAGCCAAGGCGACCTTTACACCGGTCGCTGCTGCAACACGCGCCGCGCGCACACCGCCAGAGCCGCCACCAATTACAAATAGATCATAGTCAAAGCTCATGGCGCATCCCCGATATCAATCTCGTTTCACAGCGCAATCTATTGCTGGGCGGGGGCAACTACAACGGCATTCGCGCTGTCGTGATCAGTTGGCACGAAAAAGGGGCGGCTGCGCGATGCACCCGCCCCCGTTTTTAGACTATCGTCAGGCTTATGCGGCCGCTGTGATGCGTGCCTTGTGCAGCAGACCACCGATCGCGCCGCCAACCAATGGGACCACGATGAACACCCAAAGCTGGGATAATGCAGTGCCACCAACGAAGAGCGCTGGACCCACGGAACGTGCAGGGTTCACGGATGTGCCTGTCACAGGAATACCGATCAGGTGGATCATGACCAATGTCAGACCGATCACCAAACCAGCCATTGCAGGTGTGCCGTTCTTTTCAGATGTCACGCCCAAGATCACGACCAAGAAGATCGCAGTGGCAACAACTTCGAAGGTAAATGCCGCAACCATGTTGAATTCGCCGCCATAACCAGCACCCCAACCATTATGGCCCAAGCCGCTCGTTGCAACGTCGTGACCACCGATGGAATTGGTCGCAATCATAAAGATCACGCCAGCCGCGATAATCGCGCCGATCACTTGGCTGACGGAATAGCCGATCAGGTCGGACATCGAAATGCGACCCGCTACGAATGCGCCCATGGACACAGCTGGGTTCAGATGCGCGCCAGAGATGCTGCCGATGGAATAGGCCATTGCAACAACGGACAAACCAAAGGCAAAGCTGATGCCAGTGAACCCAATGTCGCCACCCGCCAGAACCGCGGACCCGACGCCGAAAAATACCAACACAAATGTGCCGATGACTTCTGCGATATACTTATTCATGTGTTTATTCCTTTGATTTGTCGCCAGCATTCGGCAACTCAACCAATGGTTAGCACAGGCTCACAAACGCGTGAGCGGGACAACGGCACCGGTTTTCCCCGCAAATGGGTTAGTCGGCCATATCTAGGAACAGATTGCCCGCATCCAGAAAATCGAACTTGTTTTCAGACACAACGCCGTCGTTCATATCATGTACTTCGACCTTGCCGTCGCCGTAGCCCACGATCACTGTATCGCAAATATCCATAAACAGCCCGTTTTCCACGACCCCGGGAATTTGGTTTAATACAAGGCTGACTTGGCGTGCATTCCCAATCCGGTTGAGGTGCAAATCAAGAACAAAGTTCCCTTCGTCCGTTACAAACGCCGCATCGCCGTTCATCCGTAGGCTTGAAGTTTGGCCCATTACGTCCAACCCAACCAGTGCTTCTTCGATCAGCGTCTTGGTAGTCTGCCAGCCAAACGGGATCACCTCGAGCGGCAGAGGGAACGCGCCAAGGTTCTGCACCTTTT
>CAXIAL010000017.1:0-48651 GCA_964022435.1 uncultured Roseobacteraceae bacterium
GCTGGTCAGAACCGCATGGATGTTGTCGTCGTTAAACACGCTATCGGGCAGGCGATATAGATCGTTCAGCGGCCCAAGTGCTTGGGCCAGCTCTTCGTGCAGACAATCGCGGCTTTCTTGTGGGGCCACGTCTGAGGGCACAAAAATCGCGGCGCGGTCGCGGCGGGTCAATGTGGTCCAGTCAACTTGCGGCGTGCGGCGGGCGATTTTGAACTCTTCCCATGATGTCAGGCGCGGGACAACGAAACAAGCAGCGCGTGGCACGGCAGCATGCATGGTTGCGCGGGGCAGGGCTTGGATCGTGATCGCGGCTTGCTGGTCTTCGGGGACCATCGTGATGTCGATGCGGGCCTCGGTGCGCAGGCGCGCCAGCAGTTGATCCAAATCGCGCAGCAATGTTGGGTTCGTGTCGCCAGTGGCGCGCACTGTGATCGGCCCTTCAAAGCGGGTGAGCTGCGGCACTGCGCGACCACTTTCCATACGGAACGACAGGTCGAGGAAATCTTGGGCGATTTCCGTGTTAGAGCGCAAGGCGGGGGCAACGTAATCGTTGTTGAACACGCGCATCGGCGGCAAGGAATCCGCCATGGTCAAGGCACGGCTTGGCGGGGCATCTTGGGGGACTGGCGCACAAGACACCATAAATCCAAGGGCAAAGGCAACGACGCGGTTCATGCTGCGGGCCTTTGATACTTAATGAAATTCGTAAGAGACCCGACGCGGTCATAAAGCTGCCGACCTGTTGTATTGTCGTCTTGGGTCAGCCAGTAGACGGAAGGCGCGCCAGCTGCATCTGCAGCGGCGTAAACGGCTTCGATGAGTTTGCGACCCACACCTGTGCCGCGCACGGTAGGGGCGGCAAACAGATCTTGTAAATAGCATACGTTTTCAACGCGCCAGCAATGGCGGTGAAACAAATAATGGGTCAGTCCAACCAAGGTGCCATCTTGAACGGCGACCAATGCGTTAAAGTCGCGGTCGTCGTCGTTTAGCAGGCGCGCAAATGTCGACGCATAAACTGCGTCAGGCAAACCCGTTCCGTAAAATTCCAAATAGTCGCCCCAAAGCCCGCGCCATGCCGCTTCATCAGCGGGTTGCAACGGACGGATGTCGACCGGCATTTTTGCCTTGGTCAAAACCTACTACTCCTCAATATCGTCAATTCAACCTGCCATTGAACTGCGACCCCTCTTTGACCCGAATGCGGCAATTTTCGCGCAATCGGACGGGGGCAAGATTTATTAAGCAAAAATAGGGGTGTTAGCGCAGCAAGAATTCAGCATTCAGTCGCCTTCAGCGCGATACGTTGCACGAAAGACTCAATCGACTTGGGGGTGTAAGCGTCGCCGCCACCATATCTAGTGGCGGCTAGCTGTCAGGTCAGATCGACCGCCATATGTGGCGTTCCGTCGGATGTTTTTTCCGAACTATGCCCATCGCGGTTTATGGTCGCTGTGACTTGGCGGCGCTCGATCACCATGCTGTCGAATTTGTTGATGTTGACGGGCGTATCAAAGCGCACAGAAAACTGTGACCGCGCCCCGTTGCCGATGTCACTGGCGCGGATGACCTTGCCGGTAAACGGGCGCCCCATGTAGAGGCCGCTGATGTTTTGGCCCAATTGCACCAAAAGGGCAGGGGAATTGCCCGCCGCTGCATGCAATGTGTTCCAATCGCGGTGGCCGAGCTGTTTGGCCAACAGTTCCAGTGATTGCGCATGGCTAATCGTATGGCCGGTGGCCGCGAGCGAAGTTCGCAATGATTTGGCCTGCGCCTTGAGCGCCGCCAATGAAGGTAGGTTTGTCATCTTTCACATCTTTCAGGTCAGATGCGGATTTCACGTCGGGTGCTTGCATTGCCAACAGACCGCATAACGCTGAGATCAGTTGTGATAGATTGTTAAAGCTTCACCATGGCGAGACGCCTGCAAGCGGCGGGTGCTTTGAACCCTGACGAGGGTGTTAAAAGGTAACAGGCGTCAGGTCAATGTTTGCATTGCGGACTTAGCTGCCGTTCAGCAACCGTATTCCATTGTCCGCAATTGGCACGACAACTGCTCATATGGCTCCGATGGTCCCTGATTTCACAGTGCCTCTGCAATCTCATGGATGTGTTTTAACGGAAAGATGGGCCATGCGCCCACACGGTTAGAGAATGGCGTATACCATTCGTTACCGGCGTGACTTGGTGCAAGGAAAAGCTTGGAAAGATCCTGACACAACCTTGGTCTCGATTGGCGGTTAAAACATTTGCACTTGGCATTACTTGCAAATCGCCGCCCTCATAAGATTGTGGCGTACTGAGTTGTAAGACCAGCGTAAGTTTGCGCTGTCGCGCCAGCAGACCATCACCAATGTCAGAGTGCCACGCAAAATGACCAACTGACGCTGCCTTGTAGGTCGTCACCTGCGGGCTTTCAGCAAAGTCACGTAGATCAAAACAAATTGGTCGTTGTTGGCGTTGCGCACGAGGTCAATAAGACGGTCCATGACCCAACCCAACCCAAGCCGTCGACGTTGTCGACCCAGACCAGTTCCGCGCGGCGCATGTTGTGATCGCGGTTATTACCGACAAGAAGCGCGTCGTCCTTGGGTGTCGATGCAATACTGGCAATGATCCGTTCGCACTCTGCAATGCTGAAGGCGTTCGGATGGGAGTGGAGGGGCATCACTGCATCGCGCCTTTCAAACAATTGATAGATTGGACGTTTGGGGTGCGGGCGCGACGAGCGGCTTACGGTCCGTGTTTCGCACCGCCGATTGGGCCATGACCATTTGTTTTATCCGAGTAGACGATGTTCTTGGGTTGTAGGTCACCTGAGAAATCTGTTTGCCCATGTCGCGCAGATACGCATCCACATCCAAATTGTGAGGTTTGCTCCCCCAGTCCTCGCCAACAACAAAGATATCGACGTCCACGGCTTTGCAGCCTGAAACGTATTCTAGTTCATGATAAGGGCGAACAATGTCGACACAACTTAGCGCTTCTAGCATTTCGATCCGTTGATCCAATGGCACAACTGGAACGTTGGGTTTGTACATGTTCACGACCTCGTCTGACGCAACGCCGACTGCGAGAACATCACCCAAGCTCTTGCAATGGTTCAACAATGCAAGATGCCCAACATGAAGAAGGTCAAATGTGCCGACGGTGTAAACGATCATGGTTCATTTTATCCTGTTGCCAATTCATAAACGGTGCTAGCGCACAGGAACTGAAATCCACGAACGCACAACATTTATTCAGTAGTTTCATAAATTTAAGTTGAGAACGCTCCAGGCCATCACAAGGCTGGGGCGGGTAGGCGATTTGAAAGCTACATGTTTCAAGAGCACGCGGAATGGAAAGTGAGAGAGTGCTTGTCGAACTTCGACGAAGCATCAGATCACCTAACGCAAAGGACATGCCATGACAACCGAGAACGAAGCGGACGTGCCGACAAGACCAATCCTGTCCTACATCAAAGACCTCCCCAATTTGTGTTCTTTGGCGGGTCTTGGGTGCTCCTTGCTGGCAATTTATTTCTTGATCACCGGAGTTTACGCAGCCGCGATGATCGGCATGATCTGGGCAGTTGGGTTTGATTGGGCAGATGGTTTGATTGCCCGCAGAATGAAGGGGCGCACAGGCGCTGATCGGCAGTTTGGCGGGACGCTTGATTTGCTTATTGATATTGTCAGCTATGGTGTCACCCCCGCGCTTTTGGTCCTCAGCTATGGTGGGTTTCATCCGGGTTTCCTGCCCGTCGCATTCATCATGTTGGTGTTTGGTGCCGTCCGGTTGAGCTATTTCAGCACATTTGGCTTGTCGAGCGATGCGAAATACACAGGGCTGGCGATTGACAATAACAGCATATTACTTGTGTTCGTGTTCATGTTCGCAGGCGCTTTCAGCCAATCAGTATTTTCCATTGTTCTTGCAATTGCGGGTCTTGGTCTCGCGGCATTGAACGTCTCTCAGATAAAGACGCCAAAGCTATCAGGTAACCCTGTGAACGTTGTCTTGCTTGCGGCTTACACGCTCGCAGTCACCGTAATCTATGGTTGGAAGCTGCTATATCTTTAGGGCAGGCGAACACAGCTCCAAGTCGGCAAGTGGTACTGTGTTTAGCCGACTTTCGTGCAGCTTGCAGCACAGGACAAAGCGGGCTCATTGCAGACATTAGCTGCGTCCGAAAAGATCTTTGAACAAAAAGGTCCAAACGGATGCAGTTGTTAAACTCTACCGACCGCTTCGCGCCATAAACGCCAGCCGTTCAAACAGATGCACGTCTTGTTCGCTTTTCAGCAAGGCTCCGTGCAGTTTTGGCAGTGCATTTGCCCCGTCACGTTTCAGATCCTCTGGCGTTAGATCTTCTGCCAACAGAAGCTTGAGCCAATCGAGCACCTCTGACGTAGATGGCTTTTTCTTGAGCCCCGCCGTGTCACGAATTTCATAGAACTGCGTCAGCGCCGTGGTCAGCAGCTGATCCTTGATATCAGGGTGATGCACGGCAACGATCTTGCGCATCGTGTCTTGATCAGGGAAATTGATGTAGTGGAAAAAACAGCGGCGCAGAAACGCATCTGGCAGCTCTTTTTCATTGTTCGACGTGATGATCACCACAGGGCGGTGCACGGCCTTCACGGTTTCGCCGGTTTCATAGACGTGGAATTCCATCCGGTCGAGCTCTTGCAGCAGATCGTTTGGGAATTCGATATCCGCCTTGTCGATTTCATCAATCAACAGCACCACGCGGCCATCAGCACCAAACGCCTGCCACAGCTTGCCCTTGCGGATGTAATTGCCCACGTCGTGGACTTTATCATCGCCTAACTGACTGTCGCGCAACCGGCTGACGGCATCATATTCATACAGACCTTGCTGGGCCTTGGTCGTGGATTTGATGTGCCATTCGATCATGGGCAGACCAAGGGCCGCGCTAACCTGACGGGCCAATTCGGTTTTGCCAGTACCTGGTTCGCCCTTGACCAACAGGGGGCGCTGCAATGTGACGGCCGCATTGACCGCCATCGTCAAATCTTCGGTGGCGATATAGCTGTCGGTGCCTTGAAACTGCATCTGGTTCATCCCGTTCATGTTTGGCGCAATCTACGCGTGAAACGCGGGGTCATCAACTGCTGCTGATTGGGACAATTCGGGGGGTGACATGACCCGCAATCGGCGGTAAACGTTCGCAAAATAAGGGGTGGAAAGATGTCTGATACTGCAACGCGAACAGATGTCGCCAACATCAAGGGAACGAAGATGAAAGCAGAGAATTTCCTGCCAGACGACTACCGTCCTGCTGAGGACGAGCCGTTTATGAATGAGCGTCAAGAAGAGTATTTTCGTCGTAAGCTTTTGAATTGGAAGGCTGAATTGATGGAAGATACCCGCGACACTGTCGCCGGTATGAAAGACCAGACCCGCAACATTCCAGACGTTGCCGACCGCGCATCCGAAGAAACGGATCGTTCGCTGGAACTGCGCACACGTGATCGTCAGCGTAAATTGGTTGCAAAGATTGACGGTGCGCTGCGTCGTTTGGACGAAGGTGAATTTGGCTATTGCTCCATCACTGGCGAACCTATTTCGCTGAAACGCTTGGATGCGCGTCCAATCGCGACCATGAGCCTTGAGGCGCAAGAGCGTCACGAGCGCCGCGAAAAAGTGCACCGCGACGATTGATGGATAAGCCGCGCCAAACAGTTGCGATTGTTGGCGCTGGGATTGGTGGCCTCACGGCTGCGCTGGCCTTCGCCCGTAATGGGGCGGAGGTTTTTGTTTTGGAAAAGGCCGCCGCGCTGAAAGAGGCGGGCGCGGGCATCCAGATCACACCCAATGCTGCACGTGTTTTGCATGAGCTTGGGCTGGCTGACGACATGGACGCCGCCAGCATTGCGGCGAATGCCGTTGTGCCCACCGATGGGCTGTGCGGCACGACCGTCACGCGATTTGATCTGCGCAATCAATCGCCGCGTTACAGGTTTTTCCACCGTGCAAGTTTACAAGGGCTTTTGGGCCGTGCTGCGCAAGCGGCGGGTGCGAAAGTCCATTCGGGCGTGGCGGTGACCAGCGTGTCCAAAGACGGTGTTTTGCAAACGACCGATGGCCCGATGTCGGCAGACCTTATTATCGGCGCTGATGGCATTCATTCCGTGATGCGTCTATTTGTGGACCCAAGAGCCGCCGAAGCGAAATTTACCGGCCAAGTCGCTTGGCGTGCGATCATCCCCGCCAGCAATGTACCGCCCGAGGCCCGCATCTGGATGGCCCCGAACCGCCATGTGGTCACATATCCATTGGCTGATAATCAGTTGAATATCGTGGCTGTGCAAGAACGCGATACATGGGCCGAAGAAGGCTGGAACCATGCGGATGATCCAGCCAATCTGCGGGCGGCTTTCCGCGACTGTGCGCCCAATTTGCGACATTTACTGTCTCATGTAGAGCATTGTAATCTATGGGGATTGTTCCGCCATGACGTAGCCAAGGTCTGGTCGCGTGGCAAAGTCATCTTGCTAGGGGATGCCGCTCATCCGACCCTGCCGTTTTTGGCCCAAGGTGCCAATTTGGCGATTGAGGACGCCTATGTTTTGGCGCGCTGCTGGACCGAACATAATACGGCGGAGGCTGTGGGCAAACGCTATCAACAATTGCGCCGCGACCGCGTGGTGCGGGCGATTTCGGCGGCCAATGCAAACGCCAAAAATTACCATTTGGCTGGGATCAAGCGGCGGGTTGCTTTTGCAGGTTTGAAAACACTTGGGGCTATCGCGCCAAATGCGTTTCTAAACCGGCTGTCATGGCTTTATGACCACGACGTAACCCACTGATTAAATTGTAAGATCAACCCAGACAGGGACGTGATCAGACGGTTTTTCGCGGCCGCGAATAGCGCTTTCAATCCAGCAGTCATTCAGCAGGTCGGCACATTGCGGTGTCAGCAGGAAATGGTCGATGCGGATGCCGTCATTGCGATCCCATGCGCCGGCTTGATAATCCCAGAATGAATAATGGTCGGGGCCGTGGTGGCGGGCGCGGAAGGCTTCGGTAAATCCAAGGTTCACGATCTTGCGAAACGCTGCACGGCTTTCAGGGCGGAACAGCGCATCATCGGTCCATGCAGTAGGGCGTGCGGCATCCTCTGGTTGCGGAATAATATTGTAATCCCCGCACATTAGCGTGTGTTCTTCAAGTGACATCAGTTCAACCGCGCGGGCGTAAAGCCGTTCCATCCACGCCAGTTTATAATCATATTTCGGACCCGGCGCTGGGTTGCCATTTGGCAAATACAGCCCGCAAATCCGCACCGCTTTTTCACCCACAACTGTGGCTTCGATCCAGCGGGCTTGTTCGTCGGTGTCGTCACCAGGAAGGCCACGCGTGACGTCTTCCAGTGGTAGCTTGGACAGGATCGCCACGCCGTTGAATCCCTTTTGTCCATGGGTTTCGACGTTATAGCCAAGGTCTTCGATTGCTTGACGCGGAAAGCCTTCATCGACGGATTTGATTTCCTGCAAAACGGCCACATCTGGCCCGCTTTCTTTCAGCCATGTGGTCAGCGTGTCGATCCGCGCTTTCACGCCGTTGATGTTGAATGTTGCGATTTTCATGGACGCCCCTTTGGTTAAATCTGTTTTGACCGAACAAACTCATGGCTGCAAGCCGCCGAAACTGAATTTTTACCTTGCGTCAGCACCCTGATGCGCTAACGAGGTGAGCAATAAAATCAATACGAGAAGTTCCATGCAAAGCACCAAAGACCAACTGTCCAAGCCAGCCCGTGATTGGGTAAAAACCTTGGCGAAATATCGCGACCCGTCCAACTGGCGGTCGTCGTTTGAATTGGCGGTCACGGTGATCCCTTTTTTGGCGCTATGGATCGCGGCCTGCTATGTGATGCAGTTCAGCTATATCGGCGCATTCGCGATTTCCGCGTTTAACGGCGCGTTTTTGCTGCGTTTGTTCATTATTCAGCACGATTGCGGCCATGCGTCGTTCCTTGCGAACCGTACGCTGTCGGATTGGATCGGGCGCGCCTTGGGCGTGCTGACATTGACACCTTATGATGTGTGGAAACGCACCCATGCAGAACATCACGGCCATCACGGCAACCTTGACCGTCGCGGGATGGGCGATGTGATGACGCTGACTGTCGAAGAATTTAATGCACGTGGGTTCTGGGGGCGCGTGAAATACCGCGCATATCGCCATCCGCTGACGATGTTCGTTTTGGGTCCGTCTTATATTTTCCTACTGCAAAACCGCATTCCGCTTGGCTTGATGAAATCTGGGGCGAAATATTGGATCAGCTCGATGGGATCAAACCTTGCGACTGCTGCTGCCTTGTTCACGATCTATTGGTTCTTGGGGTTGGGGGCTGTATTTCTTGTGTTTCTTCCGACAACTTTGGTTGCTGCGTCAGTCGGTGTTTGGCTGTTTTACGTCCAGCATCAGTTCGAGGCGACGGAATGGGACAAAGACGAGGACTGGCAACTGCATGATGCAGCCCTGCACGGATCATCGCATTACGATCTGCCGAAGGTTCTGCACTGGTTCACTGGCAATATCGGTATTCACCACGTGCATCATCTGTATTCCCGCATCCCGTTTTACCGTCTGCCAGAGGTGCTGCGCGATCACGAAGAGTTAGTCGAGCAAAGCCGCATGACGCTGTGGGACAGCTTCAAATGTGCGAGCCTTGATCTGTGGGACGAAAAATCCCGCCGCTTGATTTCATTCCGCGCGGCAAAAGCGCTTTAAATTGAAAACGACGTGCCGCAGCCGCAAGAGCTGCTGGCATTAGGGTTGTCGATGACAAACCGCGCGCCGATCAGTTCCTCAGAGAAATTGATCACAGCAGACGCCAAAAAGGGCAGGGAGATCGGGTCAATCAGCACCTTTTCCCCTGCGCCTTCGAGCACAAGATCATCGTCTTTCTGCTCGTCGAGATCAATTTCATATTGAAACCCCGAACATCCGCCGCCCTCTACCGCGACGCGCAAGGCTTTGCCTTGGGCTGCTGCGCCAATTTCGGACAGTCGTTCGAACGCGCGGGGTGTCACAGTGGGGGGGAGCGTTAGCATTTTGCCAGCCTTACATGTTTGATCTGATTGCAATATAGGTAGGTCAGGCAAAGACGACAAGACAGGCAAACAGGGCACCCAAGATGACAGCATCATTTGCGACCGACCCCGCCAATGCGCGTGGGCGATTGTATGCGGAAGAAGAAAGCAATTTCCGTTCGCCATTTCAGCGCGACCGCGACCGGATCATTCATGCCAGCGCATTCCGTAGGCTCAAACATAAAACCCAAGTGTTTATCGAACATGAAGGCGATTATTTCCGCACCCGTTTGACCCATTCCATCGAAGTGGCGCAAGTCGCCCGCACCGTGGCCGCTTCATTAGGCCTGAATGTCGAGCTGACGGAGGCCGTCGCATTGGCCCATGATTTGGGCCACACGCCCTTCGGTCATACCGGCGAAGAGGCGTTGGATCGTTTGATGCAGCCATACGGCGGCTTTGATCATAACGCCCAAGCCCTGCGGATCGTGACCGATCTGGAACGCCATTACGCCGAATGGGACGGGCTGAACCTGACGTGGGAATGTCTTGAAGGCATTGCCAAACACAACGGCCCTTTGACGGGCGATATCCCTTGGGCGCTGGCCGAATATGACGCGCGACACAATCTGGAACTACACACCCATGCCAGCGCCGAGGCCCAAGCCGCTGCCTTGGCCGATGACATTGCCTATAACAACCACGACCTGCATGACGGTCTGCGCGCAGAGCTGTTTAGCACCGACGAGCTGGCCGAATTGCCGATCCTTGGTGAATGTTTTGCCCGCGTGGATGCGAAATATCCTGACCTGAATTACTACCGTCGCCGGCACGAGGCGCTGCGCCGCTTCTTTGGCGTCTTGGTCGAAGATGTAATCAACGTCAGCCGTCATAATCTGGCCGACCTGAACCCGCAAACGGTGCATGACGTGCGCCACGCTGGTCGTATGATGGTGCAGTTTTCGCCTGATCTATGGACTGATTTGAAGGTCATCCGCAATTTCCTGTTTGAACGCATGTACCGCGCACCTGCTGTGGTCGAAATGCGGGTGGTCGTCACCAAAATGGTCGATGATCTATTCCCGTTTTTCATGGAAAACACCGACGAATTGCCCAAACAATGGCGCAAGGACGTGGCTGATGCCCCTGATAAGGTTGCTTTGGCGCGGATCGTCGCGGATTATATCGCAGGCATGACCGACCGTTTTGCAATTCAAGAGCATACCCGTCTGATTGGCGGCGAAGACATTCCGAAAGGTGTAATCGATGGCAGTTGAGACAGCAGCAGGGGCGATGCAGCCCGTTATGGCCTTTGCATTGGTCGGCGCATTGGGCGTGGGATCACAATGGCTTGCTTGGCGTTTGCGCATGCCTGCCATCGTGTTGATGCTGGCCGCTGGCGTGATCATCGGCCCCGTGTTGGGCGTGTTCGATCCGGCCCGTGACATTGGTCCGTTGATGAGCCCGATTATCGCGATTGCGGTGGCGATTATCCTGTTCGAGGGCGGGTTGACGCTGAACTTCCACAGCCTGCAAGACGCGGTCAAAGGCGTGAAGCGATTAGTGTTTATCGGCGCGCCCTTGGGCTGGCTGACGTCGACGCTTGCGCTGCGCTACGGGGCAGGGTTGTCGTGGGAAAGCGCCACAGTCTTTGGCGGTATCATGATCGTCACGGGCCCCACAGTTATCGCGCCACTGCTGCGCACGGCCCGTCTGTCGCGCCGTCCTGCGGCCTTGCTGCAATGGGAAGCCATCGTGAACGACCCCATCGGCGCATTGGCAGCCGTGCTGGCGTTTTCGGTTGTCTCCGCATGGCACACAAGCCTGACTGTCGAGGCCGCGTTTATGGAACTGGCGATTGGCATCGGCTTTGCCACCGTGATCGGTTGGGCGGGCGGATACGGCTTGGCCAAATCGTTCAAACGCGGCTGGGTGCCAGAATATATGAAGGTGCCGGTGTTGTTTTCACTGCTGCTGGCCATCTTCGCTGTGTCCGATGCGGTGCTACATGAAAGCGGGCTTTTGGCCGTAACAATCATGGGTATCGTGATCGCGAATGCGAACTTGCCCAGCTATGAAGAGCTGCGTCGGTTCAAGGAACACGCGACGGTTCTGCTGGTGTCTGGCGTGTTCATCCTGCTGGCTGCGGGCCTAGATTTCGGGGCCTTGGCAAAGCTGGACATGCGCGCTGTTGCCTTCGTCCTGTTGGTCATTTTGGTGGCCCGTCCGGTCACTGTGTTCATCTCGCTTTTGGGGTCTGGCGTGCCGTGGCGCGAACAGGTTTTGGTGGCCTTCACGGGCCCGCGCGGCGTGGTATTGGTCGCTGTGGCGGGGTTGTTCGGTGAGCGTCTTCTGGCGCTTGGGTTCGAAGACGCGGCCTTGATCGGGCCGCTGGCATTCTCGCTTGTGGCTGTAACGGTTGTCTTGCACGGGTTCACATTGGCGCCATTCGCGCGGTTCCTTGGGCTGACAGGGGCGGATACGCCGGGTGTTGTGATCGTGGGCGGTTCGGCGTGGACTACGGCCTTGGCCCAAGCGCTCAAGCAAGCCGAAGTCCCCGTGCTGATGACCGATCCAAACTATGGCAATTTGCGCAGGGCTCGGGACGCGGGGATCGAGACGTTTTCGGGCGATCTCCTATCAGAGGCAGCAGAGATGCGGCTGGAGCTGGTGAGCTACGCCACCATCATCGCGGCCACGTCGAACGATGCCTATAACACGCTGGTCGCCACTGACCTCGCACCAGAATTTGGCCGCGACAACGTGTTCCAAGTCATGCGCGAAAAGATGGACAGCGCACGCCACCAATTGCCGCGCACCTTGGGTGGGGCGAAGTTCGGACCAGAGGAAACCCATGCAGGGCTGGACCGTTTGGTGCGTCTTGGCTGGACCTTCCGGACCACGCGGCTTAGCGCGGAATTCACGTTTGATGAATGGCGCGAAACCCGTGGTGAAAGCGCGCTGGTCGCGCGGATTTCACCGGCTGGCGTGATCAAATTTATTCGCCGCGACGAGGATGTGAAACCTGCACCAGACGTGCGGATCATCGCCTTGCGCCCGCCTGGCGAAGATCAGCCAGAAGGAATCGCACAGCCGCCAGCGGATGCGTAACATTGACGACCACGGTGGGCGTGATAAACGGCCACCAACACCTATGTAAGGACGCGCCTGATGAACTTGTTTGCTGATATCCGTGGTCTTGTGATTGATTGCCTCGACGGCATGGTCGCAGATGGCACATTGCCCGATGGCCTTGCCATGGGCGCTGTTGCTGTAGAGCCACCGCGCGATGCGGCACATGGCGACATGGCGACCAATGCGGCGATGGTGCTGGCGAAACCCGCGAAAATGAACCCGCGTGCGATTGCGGATGCATTGGCTGAACGGCTGTTGGCAGATGACCGGATTGCATTGGCAGAGGTCGCAGGGCCAGGGTTCTTGAACCTGCGGCTGGTGGCTGATGTTTGGCAGGGCGTGATCAAATCTGCACTGTCCGATGATGGTTTCGGCAAGTCCAAGCTCGGGGCAGGCCAGAAAATGATGGTCGAATATGTGTCCGCGAACCCAACAGGGCCGCTGCATGTGGGCCACACGCGGGGTGCCGTGTTTGGTGACGCGCTGGCAAGCCTGCTGGCCTATGCCGGTTATGACGTGACGCGGGAATATTACGTCAATGACGGTGGGGCGCAGGTCGATGTTTTGGCGCGGTCCGTCTATTTGCGGTATCTAGAGGCCCACGGCCAAGAGGTCGCATTCCCTGATGGCACCTATCCGGGCGACTATTTGATCCCTGTGGGTGAAGCGCTCAAGGCGAAAGTTGGCGATGCCTATCTGGACAAGTCAGAGGATGACTGGCTGCTGGATATTCGCGAATACGCGACAGAAGCGATGATGGATTTAATCCGCACTGATCTGGCATCACTGGGCGTGGTGATGGACAGCTTTTATTCTGAGAAATCCCTTTATGGTACAGGCCTGATCGAATCCGCGATCAAAGAACTGGACGATAAGGGTCTGATCTATCGTGGCACACTGGAGCCACCCAAAGGCAAGATGCCCGACGATTGGGAACCCCGCGAACAGACGCTGTTCAAATCCACCGAACATGGCGACGACGTGGACCGGCCTGTGCAGAAATCTGATGGGTCGTGGACCTATTTCGCGCCTGACATCGCATATCACTATGACAAGGTTCAGCGTGGCTATGACCAGTTGATCGACGTCTTTGGTGCTGATCATGGCGGATACGTCAAACGGATGAAGGCGGCTGTTTCTGCGCTGTCTGATGGCAAGGTGCCGCTGGATGTGAAACTGACCCAGCTTGTGAAGCTTTATAAGAATGGCGAGCCGTTCAAAATGTCCAAACGGGCAGGGACATTTGTCACCCTTGCCGATGTGGTCGAGGCCGTGGGTAAGGATGTGACGCGTTTCCACATGCTGACCCGCAAAAACGATGCGCCGCTTGATTTCGATTTCGACAAGGTGACCGAACAGTCCAAAGACAACCCTGTATTCTACGTGCAATATGCCAATGCGCGGATCAATTCCGTACTGAATAAGGCGCGCGAAGCGGGGATCGCTGTCGATGATGCAACACTCGCAGCGGCTGATTTGGCGAAACTGTCCAGCGATGCAGAGCTGGCGGTGATTAAGAAGCTGGCTGAATGGCCGCGCTTGGTCGAGATTGCAGCGAAGGGGCACGAGCCTCATCGCATCGCATTCTACCTGTATGATTTGGCGTCCGAATTCCACGGATTGTGGAACAAGGGCAACGATGACCTGTCTTTGCGGTTCTTGCAGGACGGTGACAATGCCACAACACAAAGCAAAATCGCGATGATTCGTGCCGTTTGTGTTGTGATTGGCTCCGGACTTGGTATTCTTGGCGTAATCCCAGTGGAAGAGATGCGCTAAAGCGTGCCGCCTCTGGGTTCGTTTTGAGGCAACCCACCGATTAGCAGTGATCGGGCAGTGAGGCAAAAATGGCAAACTACGATCAGGGGCATGCCCCCGTTTCCGGCGCAGTGCGTGCCGGTGCTTTGGTAAATTATGCAGGTGCAGCGGTTTCATGTGCGCTCATCGTCGGTGTCGGCGTCTGGGGCTATAAGCTGGTCATTCGCGATGTTTCCGGCATTCCTGTTGTCCGCGCGATGGCTGGCGAAATGCGCGCCTTACCGGCGAACCCTGGTGGTGAAGTATCCGAACATGTCGGCCTGTCGGTTAACGAAGTCGCTGCGGTTGGCGAAGCTGCTGCCCCTGAAGACAGCGTTGCATTGGCACCTCGCACAGCTGGTTTGGCTGTCGAGGATCTTGAAGCGCAGCCAATGGCAGAAGCAGATGAAGTTGTTGCCGTCGATCCTGTTGCACCTGCTGCAGCACCAGAGGTCGCAGTGCAAACCGCATTGAATGCGGATCAGTTGATCAATGCGCCAATGTCCACAGATGATATTCTTGCACTTGCCGATCAGATCGCGGCAGCGGCAACCCCGTTGACCGAATTGGCCGCGGGGCAGGCCGTTGCCCCAACGCTAAGCGTGGCTGGCGAAACGGTGACGTCTTTGGTCGTGCCTGCATCCGTGCCCGGTGTGTCCGTGTCATTGCGTCCTAATGTACGCCCCGGCGCGCTCCGCCAAGCCTCTGCTGAGGTATCTGTGGCACCTGCGGCTGCTCCAAGCGGATCGTTGGTCACCACGACACCATTTGCCGCAGGCACGAGCCTTGTGCAGATCGGTGCATTCCCAAAAGCCGAAACGGCAGCAACGGAATGGACCCGTCTTCAGGGTCGTTTTGGCGAAGTAATGGAAGGCAAAGGCCGCGTAATCCAATCTGCGACATCGGGCGGCAAAACCTTTTATCGCCTGCGCGCGCAGGGCTTTGCTGAGCTTGGCGATGCACGTCGTTTCTGCGCGGCTTTGGTGGCCGAAGGCACAGATTGTATTCCGGTCGTTGTGCGCTAATCCGGTGTTCAATGCGAGCATTTTGGGACCAGAAGGTCGCGTTATAACCAATTGGGAACGCGACTTTTTCCGTGATGTGAAGCCGTTTGGTTTTATTGTCTTTGCCCGCAATATCGACACACCTGACCAGCTGCGTCGTTTGACGAGTGATCTGCGCGATGCAGCGGGTCACGATGCCCCGATATTGATTGATCAAGAAGGCGGCCGTGTTCAACGCATGCGCGCGCCCCATTGGCGCGAATGGTTGCCGCCCTTGGATCAGGCCCAACAAGCGTCTGATCCTGCGCGATCGTTTTACCTACGGTCCCGCATCATGGCCGAAGAACTGCGCGCCGTTGGCATCGATGCCAATTGCGCCCCGACCTGCGACATTGCAGGCGACCAGACCCACCCGTTTCTGCGCAACCGCTGTCTTGGGACTGCCCCTGAAACCGTGATTGCGAACGCCCGCGCAACAGCCGATGGGCTGCTTGACGGTGGGGTCTTACCGGTGATGAAGCACATGCCCGGCCACGGGCGCGGCACCAAGGACAGCCATTTGGATGTGCCAATGACAGATGTGTCCAAAGACATCGCGCAGGCGACGGATTTCGCGCCGTTTCGCGCCCTAAACGACATGCCGATGGGCATGACGGCCCATATCATTTTCGCCGCTTACGGCATGATCCCATCCACCCAAAACCCCGCCGTGATCGATATGATCCGCCGCGACATTGGGTTTGACGGGTTATTGATGACCGATGACATATCGATGGAAGCGCTGTCTGGCGATGTGGCGATCCGCACGACGGCGTCCATGGCGGCGGGTTGCGACCTTGTTTTGCACTGTAATGGGGAACCTGCCGAAATGCAGGCCGTTGCCAATGCTGCGGGCGATATGACCCCAGCGGCACAGGTCCGCGCAACGACGGCGCTTAGTCGGCGCAAAACGCCTGAACCCGTTGACATTGCGGCCCTCAGCGCGGAACTTAACACCCTGTTAGGGTGAGGGCGACGTGACTGCAGGGTTGTTTGAAGAAGACGCACAAAGCGTCAGCGAAAGGGTCGCCGCAGAGGCGCTGATCGTTGATGTGGGCGCGTTTGAGGGGCCGTTGGACCTACTCTTGACGCTGTCGCGCACGCAAAAGGTCGACTTGCGCCAAATTTCGATCCTCGCACTTGCTGAACAATATCTCGCATTCGTGGAAGAGGCCAAGAAACTACGGCTGGAACTTGCTGCTGACTATTTGGTCATGGCCGCATGGCTCGCATTCCTCAAATCCCGCCTGCTTTTACCGCCTGACCCGACCGAAGAAGGGCCGTCCGGCGAAGAGCTCGCCGCGCATTTGGCGTTTCAGCTCGAACGGCTTGAAGGGATGCGCAAGGCCGCCGCCCAACTGATGGCACGCGACCAATTGGGGCGTGATTTCTTCGCCCGTGGCATTACCGAAGACGTGACCCGAGTGCGCCGTGTCACCTATACTGCGACGCTGCTCGATCTGATGCAGGGCTACGCCCGTATCCGCACCAAAGATGATTTCCGGCCCTTTGTCATGGACCGCGAGGCCGTGATGACCATGGAACAATCGCTGGCGCGGATGCGCACGCTGATCGGTTTCGCGGGGGAGTGGACAGATATCGTTAGCTATTTGCCCGAAGGCTGGGAACTGGACCCCGTCAAACGGCGGTCGGCCACGGCGGCGACCTTTGCTGCATCGTTAGAGCTGGCCAAAGAAGGCAAGATCGACATCCGACAGGGCGAAACATTCGCCCCCATTCAAATTCGCAAAAGGGACCCGCTTGATGGCGCATTCTGAAAACGACAGCCTATTCGAGGCCCCGCCCATGGCCGAGCAAGAGCGCATGGTCGAAGCGATCTTATTCGCGACGGCCGCACCCGTCAGCGTGACCGAATTGACGGGCCGCATGCCCCACGGCTGCGATCCGGCAGAGGCATTGGTGCATCTGCGCAAACGGTACGAAGGGCGCGGCGTGCATCTGATCAAAATCGGGGATGCTTGGGCGTTTCGCACGGCCGCCGATCTTGGGTTTTTGATGCAAAAGGAAACGGTCGAGACGCGCAAACTGTCACGCGCCGCGATCGAGACATTGGCGATCATTGCCTACCACCAACCCGTCACACGCGCCGAGATTGAAGAGATCCGCGGTGTGTCTGTCAGCCGTGGCACCGTCGATCAGCTGATCGAATTGGAATGGGTGCGGTTGGGACGCAGACGCATGACGCCTGGACGGCCTGTGACCTTTGTTGTGACGCAAGAATTCCTTGATCACTTTGGTCTTGAAAATGCGCGCGACTTGCCAGGGCTGAAAGAGCTACGCTCTGCTGGCTTGCTGGAAAATCGCCCACCACCGGGTGCATCGCAATTGGCCGACACGGACCCCGAAGAAGACGATGATGACGAAGATCAGGTCGAAATGTTCGAATAGTGTAGCTATTTCGACTTGAAATGTTTGGAAAGTTTAAGTCCCTGACCCTGGTAATTCGACTTAATGTCGATCCCATAGAGTGCTTCTGGCATTTCGCTCATATGTTCATAGACCAAGCGGCCCACGACCTGACCGTGCTCCAAAACAAACGGGGCTTCGTGACAGCGGACCTCTAGCACGCCGCGCGATCCAGTGCCGCCAGCGGCCGCATAGCCAAATCCGGGGTCGAAAAAGCCCGCGTAGTGCACACGAAATTCACCCACCATCGCAAGATAGGGCGCCATTTCGGCGGCTTGCATTGGTGGGATCACAATGCTCTCGCGGCTGACCAAGATGTAAAACGCACCGGGGTCAAGGATGATCCAGCCATCCTTTGTATGGACCTCTTCCCAGTATTCTGTTGGGTCGTAATGGGCGAGTTTTGACAGGTCGATCACACCGGTATGTGGCTTGGCGCGATAACCGACCAATGTGCCGCTGTCGGGTTTCAAATCGACAGAAAACCCCAGACCGTCGGAAATGACAGGATCGCCAGATACAATCGGCGTGTCGGCGTGCAGGGCGCGCAGGTCATCGTCGGACATAAACGTCTGACCTTGGCGGAAAATGATCTGGTTGAGCATTTGGCCTTGGCGGGCGACGACGGAAAAAGAGCGCGGACAAATTTCGACGAACAGCGGGCCGGTATAACCCGCAGGCACGCGGTCAAATTCGACGCCACGGTCGGTGATGATCCGCGTCAGCAAGTCCAGACGGCCAATGGATGATTTCGCAGAGGCGGCGGCGGTCATGCTAGCGGGCAGGGCGAGGGATTCGAGCAGAGGGACCACATAAACGCAGCCCTTTTCCAGCACCGCACCGTCAGTCAGGTCAATCGCATGCATCTGAAAGTCTTGCAGGCGTTCGGTCACACTGCGATTGCGGCCCGCTAAAAACGACGCGCGGACACGGTAAGCTGTGGCACCGAGGCGCAGATCAAGCGACGCAGGCTGGATTTGGCCGTCTTCAATCGGGGCAGAGGCCGAAATCGCGCCATTTGCGATCAAATCGCGCAGCTGATGGTCCGCAAGAACACCTGAATTTGTCATTTTCTCTCCTCCGAGAATACAAAAACGCCCGCCGCGTCATAACGCAAGCGGGCGGTTGTGATTGGTCGGGCTAGCAGGACTCGAACCTGCGACCTTCCGTCCCCCAGACGGACGCGCTACCAGGCTGCGCTATAGCCCGACTGCGGATGTTCATACTGGATTTGCGGGGGCAGGCAAGTGCCAATTCAAAGGCTTGCACGGATACGGTCTCTGATCTCTGAGAGCTTATCGATCAAGGGCGCGATTCGTTGCGAATTTTGCGCAATCGCAACCTGATTGGCGTCCAAAATTGTGGCCACGAACGGTGGGCGTATCGCAGGTTTTTCCGCGATTTCAGGCGCGGCAGTGGGCGTAGCGGGCGCAAGGGGGATAACCTCTGCAACAGGGGCAGGTGCGTCATCGGCAGGCGCTATTGCGGTTGGTTCGACCTCTGGCGCTGGGGCTGGTTCAGGCGCCGCATCGTCATTCTGTTTCGCCGCTTCGCTGAGCGCGATAACGTGGTTAACGCCTTGTTCACGCAACAATTTTTGCGCACCCTTGATCGTCATGCCTTGCTCGTGAAGCAGGGTTTTAATCCCTGCGAGCAAGTCGATGTCTTCGGGGCGATAATACCGCCGACCACCGGCACGTTTAACCGGTTTGATTTGCGTAAACTTGCTTTCCCAGAACCGCAAAACATGCGTGGGTGTATCAAGCGTCGCCGCCACTTCGCTGATTGTGCGGAAGGCGCTTTGCGATTTGGCCATAAATTGCCGTCCTTACTTGTTACCTGACGCGACCTTGTCTTTCATCAGATGAGACGGACGGAACGTCAGAACGCGGCGAGGGTGGATCGGCACCTCTTCACCCGTTTTTGGGTTCCGGCCAACACGGGCCGACTTTTCGCGCACGAAGAATGTGCCGAATGATGAAATCTTTACTGTTTCGCCGGACACCAGCGCATCGGACACATGGCCCAGCACACTTTCGACCAGATCCGCGCTTTCACTGCGTGATAGTCCCACTTGGCTATGCACCGCATCGGCAAGATCCATGCGTGTCAAAGTCTTATCGGCCATTTTTTTCCCCCGAGGTTGTTGCAAGGGACTTTGGCTGAACCGGTTTTCAGAGTCAATAACAAGGGCTTGGGGGAGGGACCTAAGGTGTTGCCTTAATATTACCAGCGCAAAACGACTGCGCCCCAAGCCAGCCCACCGCCGATGGCCTCGGTTACCAGCAGATCGCCACGTTTGATCTGGCCATTTGCGACACCCACCGACAGGGCCAATGGGATTGATGCGGCAGATGTGTTGCCGTGGTCTTGTACGGTGACAACAACGCGGTCCATGCCCACGCCCAGCTTGCGCGCGGTGGATTTGATGATGCGGATATTGGCCTGATGGGGGACAACCCAATCGACGTCGTCAGCACCAAGACCGATTTTGTCCAAAGCTGTGTGTGCCGTTTGCGCCAGCTTTTCGACCGCGTGCTTGAAAACCTCTTGGCCTTCCATTTTCAGCACGCCCGTGGACTGCGTGGACACGCCGCCATCGACGTAAAGCAGATCACGGTGGGTGCCGTCGGAATTGAGGTCAGTAGACAAGATGCCTCGGTCGTCATTGGTGCCTGCGCCGTCTTGTGCTTCTAACAATAATGCGCCTGCGCCGTCACCGAATAGCACGCAAGTGGACCGGTCCGTCCAATCCATGATCCGACTGAATGTTTCCGCGCCGATGACCAGCACGCGATCCGCTTGACCAGAAACGATCAAGGCATTCGCATTACTCAGCGCAAAGGCAAACCCCGCACAAACCGCTTGAATATCAAAGGCATAGCCTTTTGTATTGCCGATTTTGGCTTGCACCATCGTGGCAGCAGACGGGAACGTCAGATCAGCTGTTGATGTGGCCACAACGATCGCGTCGACGTCATTGCCAGTCAGCCCAGCCATGTCCAGCGCGGCGTTTGCTGCATTGGCGGCAAGGTCGGATGTGTTCTGTCCAGGGGCGGCGAAATGGCGACGTTCGATACCGGAACGGGACTTGATCCATTCGCTGGTCGTATCCAGCGTTTTTTCAAATTCTTCGTTCGGGACGACACGTTTTGGAAGATAATGGCCAACACCAATTACGACTGCGCGACGTGTCATATTTTACGATTCCGATTTGTTGGGTGTGCCTTCTTGGATCGCATCTTGGGCAAGTGCTGCCGCCGATGCAACCCGCGCGGCGAGTTTGTCAGAAAAACCTGATTGGGCCAGCCGGTAGGCCAGATTGATCGCAGCTGCGACGCCAGTCGCATCCGCACCGCCGTGGCTTTTTATAACAGTCTGGTTCAGCCCCAAGAACACGCCACCGTTTACACGGCGCGGGTCAATGCGCTTGCGCAGACGGTTCAGCGATCCGCGTGCCAGCAGGGTCGCGAACATCGACAGCGGCGTTTTCATCAGCGATTCGCGCAAAAGGCCGGAAATCAGATTCGCAGTGCCTTCGCCGGTTTTTAGCGCGACATTGCCTGTGAACCCATCCGTGACGATGACATCAACGCGGGCAGAGGGCAAATCGCCGCCTTCAACGAATCCCACATATTCATATTCGCCCTTATCCGCCGCTTGGGCGATCATTTCATGGGCGACCTTAAGTTCGGCGCGGCCTTTATGTTCTTCTGTACCAACATTCAGCAAGCCAATACGCGGGCGAGGCAGGTCCAGCCCGTTGCGGGCATAAGACGCGCCCATCAGTGCATAGGTAAGCAGGTCATCCTGATCGGCGCGAATGTCCGCACCGGCGTCGAGCATGACGTTAAAGCCAGATGGATTGCGCGATGGCCAAAGGCAGGCAATTGCGGGACGGTTCACGCCTTCTGCCTTGCGAAGGCGCAACATGGAAATCGCCATCAAACCGCCGGTATTACCGCAAGATACGGCGACGGCGGCTGATCCATCGCGCACCGCCTCGACAGCGGACCACATGGATGTTTTTTTACCGTTACGCAGGACGTGACTGGGTTTGTCAGTCATTTCAACGATTTCGGTAGCATCCCAGATTTCAACACGGTCTGCGATTTTGCGTTTCGCCAGCATTGGGGCCAGTTCAGCGTGGGGACCATGAAGAATGGCCCGGGCATCAGGCGCGCCCTTTAGAAACATCGAAAGGCCCGCGACAACAGTCGCGGGCCCTTTATCGCCGCCCATAGCGTCGACGGATATAATATGTGCGGTTTTGGCCGCCTGATCCGTCTGTGCTTGGGTCATGATCTTAACTTACAGCTTATGCTGCGTCGTCGTCCAGTTCAACGTCAGCCGCTGCGATCACTTCGCGTGTGGCGTAGTGGTTGCAAGATGGGCAAACGTGGTGTGGGCGCTTCAGCTCACCGCAGTTGTCACATTCGTTTGGGTTCGCTGCAATAAGCGAGTCGTGCGCACGACGGTTGTTACGACGGGATTTGGATACTTTGTTCTGCTGGACGGCCATGTCTCAACCCTATGATAAATGGGCCGATTGGCCCGTGTGATTCAGTCTTTGGGGCGTCCTACGCGATTGGAACAGCCCTGTCGAGACTAGATATAAAGAGGCGGCGAACATACTGCGATTATTTTGCAGCACAACCCCCAATGATCGGCAGTGTTATTCCTCACCATCAGCCTTGTTTTGCAAGGCATCCCGCAACGCCCCAAGGCCCGCAAATGGCTTGGCATCATCATCTGTCATGGGGACCAAATCTTTGTCGGTATAGACCGCTTTGCCCAATGCGGCCCCGTCTTTGCGGGGATATGGGGGTAGGGCGAGCGATAGCGCCTCGATCATCACTGTCGCCACATCCAAGGACGCAGGCAGTATTTCGGTGTTTTCATCGGCTGTCATTTCAACGTCGTCTTCGTCGGGTTCTTCGAAATTGGCGACATATCGCCGTGTCACGTCCTCGTCGATACGGGTGGTCACAGGCTCCAGCGTGACAACGCAGGCTTGTGACACTGTCGCGCCGATTTTGGCCGTCAAAGCCCAGTCGGTGCGCCCAGATGGGGTAAATTCACCGCTAAACTGCAGTTTTTTCAGGCCGAGGATGTCCAAATAGGCGGCAATCGCTGTGCATTCGGCTGCGTTTGGTGTCAGCACAAAGCTGGTATTACGCTTGTTGGACAGTTCGCTGAGGCGGATAGGGTGTGTGGGCAATTCAGCCAATGGTGCTTCCATTCTTGAATAGAGGGCCTTGCATGTTGTAGACGGGATAAAAGGCAACAAGCACCAAGGCAAGGGGCAGTCCCATGGGCAGCAAGGCAATTACATCAGCACGTCGCGCCGTCGCAGTGGCGGGGTTGGCATTGGCCGTGGCCTGCACGCCGATTATCCGCCACCACGGTTATTCCCCAACATCAGAAGATTTGGATGCAATTGTTGTGGGGCAAGATACCCGCGAAACTGTGGCCGCCGTTGCGGGGCCACCCACATCCAGTGGCGTTTTGGGAGAAAGCGCGTTTTACTACGTATCCAGCAAGTTTCGCCACTTTGGCGCGATGGCCCCGGTTGAAATCAGCCGCGAAGTTCTAGTGATTTCATTTGATGAAACCGGCGTTGTCCGCAACATCCAAGGGTTTGGTCTTGAAGACGGTCAAGTTGTCGAGCTGTCCCGCCGTGTCACAGACAGCGGCGTGCGCGACTCGACCTTCATCCGCCAATTGCTTGGCAGCCTTGGTCAAGTCAGCGCTGGTGACTTCTTGGGCGAAAGCTAAGCCTCTTCAGGCTCGAACGCCAAAGCCACACCATTGATGCAATACCGCAGACCCGTTGGTGCGGGGCCGTCTGGGAACACGTGACCCAAATGCCCGTCGCAGCGGTTGCAATGCACCTCTGTGCGTTTCATGAAAAATTTGCGGTCCACGCTTTCGCCGACCATTTCGCCGTCGATGGGGGCGTAGAATGACGGCCAGCCTGTGCCGCTTTCAAACTTGGTCTCTTGTTCAAACAGCGGCGCACCACAGCCTGCGCACATGAATGTGCCTGCATCCTTGGGAAAGTTGTCATGGGTGCCGGCACGTTCGGTGCCATGCTTGCGCAAGACATTAAATGCCTCTGGCGACAGCGCGTCGCGCCATTCGGCGTCTGATTTGATCACTTTGTCCATGTTTGATTTCCCTTTTCTGCGTTGTCGGTCATATGTAGGGCGCAGGCGGGTAATCGCCAAGCGATAGGATGATCACAGTTTTGCAACCTACCATTACACTGACTTGCCGCATGGCCGACACCGCTAGCGACATCGCGGCCTGTCAGACATTGCGGCACGCGTGTTTCATCGGCGGTGCGGGACTGGATGCGGATCGATTTGACGCGCTATCAGAGCATGTGATGATCGAACAAGGCGGCGTTCTGGTTTGCACATTGCGCATGCGCGTGCTGCCCGAGGGGGCGGATTTGGCCGACACCTATACCGGGAGTTTCTATCGTTTTGGCCCGATGACCGGTGCAACGTTAGAAGTCGGCCGGTTCTGTGTGGCTGAAAACGCATTTTCTACGGATGTGCTGCGCTTGGCTTGGGTGGCGATCACGGCGTGGGTCGATGCGCATGACATCCAACACCTGTTCGGCTGCGCCAGCTTCACCGGCACCGATCCCGCGCCTTATGCCGATGCCTTTGGGTTGCTACAATCAGCGCATGTGGCTGACATGAGTATCACCCCGCAATCCATTGATATTAAATTACTTAACGATGTTGGTGACGCAAGTTTTGATCGCCGCCGTGCGATGGATCAACTGCCACCACTGCTGCGATCCTACCTTGGGATGGGCGGCTATGTCAGCGATCATTTGATCATTGATCGGACCCTTGGCACGCAGCATGTGTTCACTGGATTGCGCATTGCCGACATCCCAGTGGCCCGCGCGCGGTCTTTGCGCCGCTTGGCCCAGCAAACGATGGGCTTGCACATAGCGGCTGCGCACAATAGCTGATCCCCATGGCACGCGCACCCTTACTCCAACTCTCGGACATCGGCCTGACTTTCGGTGGTGATCCTGTTTTTGAAAACCTGTCTCTGGTGGTTCAACCCAGCGACCGTGTGGCCCTTGTGGGTCGCAACGGATCGGGAAAATCCACCTTGATGAAGGTCATGGCCGGATTGGTTGAGGCCGACAGCGGCACCGCCATCGCGGGCACGGGCGTCAGCGTCGGCTACATGGAACAAGACCCCACGATGGAAGGGTTCGATACGCTTGGCGCCTATGCCGCCAGCGGTTTGCCCGAAGATGAAGCCTACCGCGTCGATATGGTGGCCGAAGGGTTGAAATTCGACCCCATGGGCGACCCCAAAACCGCATCTGGCGGGGAACGCCGGCGCGCGGCGCTTGCTAAATTGATGGCCGAAGCGCCTGAATTGATGCTGCTCGACGAACCGACCAACCATTTGGACATCGAAGCCATCGCTTGGCTCGAAGAAGAACTCAAATCCACCCGCGCCGCATTCGTCCTGATCAGCCACGACCGCGCATTCCTGCGCAATCTGACCCGCGCGACCCTATGGATCGACCGCGGCGAAGTGCGCCGCGCCGAACAAGGCTTTGACGGGTTCGAGGAATGGCGCGATAAGCTCTGGGAAGAAGAAGATCAGCAACGCCACAAACTGAACCGCAAGATCAAGGCAGAGGCCCGCTGGGCAGTTGAAGGCATTTCCGCGCGGCGCAAGCGGAACCAAGGGCGCGTGCGTGCCTTGGCCGAATTGCGCGCCGAGAAATCCAGCCAGATCAAGCGGCAGGGCACCGCTGCGATGGCATTTGACGGTGGATCGACCTCCGGCAAAAAGGTGGTCGAGGCGACCGGCCTGACCAAAGCCTATGACGGCAAACAGATCGTCAAAGGGTTTGATATCACCGTGCAACGCGGCGATCGCATCGCATTTGTTGGCCCCAATGGGGTCGGAAAAACAACTGTTCTCAATATGTTGCTGGGTAAGGTTGAACCAGACGAGGGCACGATCAAACTCGGCACGAAGCTCGACATAGCGGTGTTCGACCAAGCACGCGCAGCGCTTGACCCGAATATGACGCTTTGGGAAAACCTCGCGTCCGATCCGGTGCTCGGCGTGTCCGGCAAGTCCGATCAAATCATGGTGCGCGGCACCCCCAAACATGTTGTCGGCTACCTTAAAGAATTCCTGTTCGACGAGGCGCAGGCCCGCGCGCCGGTCCGGTCATTGTCTGGTGGTGAAAAAGCACGCCTTCTGCTCGCCCGCTTGATGGCGCGTGAAAGCAACGTGCTGGTCTTGGACGAACCGACCAACGATCTGGACATCGAAACGCTCGACCTGTTGCAGGACATCTTGGGCGATTACGACGGCACCGTCATGCTGGTCAGCCACGACCGTGATTTCCTTGACCGCGTGGCGACAACGACAATCGCGATGGAAGGCAACGGCCAAGTCGTGGCCTATGCGGGCGGTTGGACCGACTACCGTCAGCAGCGCAGCGAAGACACACCGCAAGCACCCAAATCCGTGGGCAAACAGCTGTCCAAAGGCGGCAAATCCGCGCCGGTGGCCCGCAAAACCACGCTGTCGTTCACAGAAAAACATAGGTTGGAAGAGCTGCCAACGGTCATGGAAAAACTCACCGCAGAAATCGGCAAGCTTGAAATCCTGCTGTCCGATCCCGCGCTGTTCACAGAAAACCCAGTGAAATTCCAAAAGGCCACGGACCTGCTTGTCGACCGCCAAAACACCCTGCAAAACGCCGAAGAAGAATGGCTGATGTTAGAGGAAAAGGCCGGATCGTAAAAACGACCCGACCTTCTTCTGGCTTAAAATACCTCGGAGAGCCCGTCAGGGCGGGGGCAGCGCCCCCAAACCCGTTAGCCGTCGAAATCGACCACTTCCATGACGCGCAACGCCTCTGGGCGGTGGTCCGCAAGAACCGGCAGCGCCACGTCATCGGCGGTAAATTCACCCCAGCTTGCGACTAGTTCGGACACAGGCGCACCCGGTAAGACTGGGTATTCGCTGTTCAGCTCGGCATAGATGCCTTGGGCCTCTGGCGACACCAAGAATTCCATCAATTGCAGGGCTTGATCGCGGTTTGGCGCGGCTTTGGTCATCGCGACGCCGGACACGTTCACATGCGTTCCGCCGTCTTCAAACGTTGGGAACACGATGCGCACGGAATTGGCCCATTCTGTCTGTTCCTCGTCCGCTAGCATTTTGCCCATGTAATAGGTGTTGCCAAGGCTGATGTCGCATTCGCCGGCCCAGATCGCCTTGACCTGCGCGCGGTCATTTCCTTCTGGCTTGCGTGCGAGGTTGGATTTGACGCCCTCGGCCCATGCTGTTGCACCTTCCACGCCCGCGTGTTCGATCACGGCGGATGTTAGCGCGAGGTTATAGTTGTGCAGGCCAGAGCGTGTGCAAATACGGCCTTCCCATTTGTCGGATGCGAGGTCTTCGTAGGTGGTGACTTCGCCGTCAGCCACGCGATCCTTCGATGCGTATACGATCCGCGCACGTTGGGTTAGGCCAAACCACAGGTTGTCACCGCTGCGTAGGGTTTCTGGCACGGATGCGGTTAGGACTTCGCTGTCCAAAGGCTGGATCACATCGGCGTCCACGATTTGTTTGAGGTTCGCGATATCGACCGTCATCACCAGATCAGCAGGGGAACGCTTACCTTCTGCCTTCAGGCGTTCAACCAGACCATCGTCAACAAATGCAAGGTTCACGGCGATGCCTGTCTGTGCGGTGAACGCGTCTGTGACGGGTTCGATCAGGCTTGGCTGACGTGTTGTGTAAACATTGACGTCCGCCAGTGCAGGGCCCGCGATAGCGGCGCATGTTGTGGCGAAAAGGAAGGTGCGAAGTGTCATAGGATCAATCCATTTATGAGCGATTTGATGACGCCCTGATAACCCGACTAATTTAGTCGGGTCAATACCCAAATGATTTAGTCGGGTTTATTTTTCGGCCAGTTTTGCGGCATCCCAAAGGGCGTCCATTTCAGCCAAATTGCTGTCAGCAGGTGTCTTACCCTTGGTGGCCAATGAATCCTCTACCGCATTAAAACGGCGTATAAATTTTGCGTTGGTGCCGCGCACCGCTGCCTCTGGATCGACCCCCAAATGCCGTGCGAGGTTGGCCATTACAAACATCAGATCGCCAAACTCTTCGGTGATTTCATCTTGGGTCAAGGTATCGCGGGCCTCGATCAATTCGCCCGATTCCTCGATGATTTTATCAAGCACATTGTCGGTGTCCGGCCAGTCGAACCCCACACGCGCTGCGCGGTTTTGCAATTTAACAGCACGAGTTAACGCGGGCAGGCCAGCGGCCACACCGTCCAGCACCCGCGCACGTGCGCCGCGTTCCTTGGCCTTAATCGCTTCCCAGTCTTTCGTCTGTTGTTCGGCAGATTTCTCCCGCGATTCGTCGCCGAACACATGGGGGTGGCGCGATACCATCTTGTCGCTGATCGCCTTCACCACAGAATCGAACGTGAAATGCCCCGCTTCTTCGCCCATGGCTGTGTGATAGACGGTTTGCAGCAGCAGATCGCCCAATTCGCCCTCTAGATCGCCCATATCGCGCCGCGCAATGGCGTCGGCGACCTCGTAGGCTTCTTCGATCGTATAGGGCGCAATGCTGTCAAAATCCTGCTCGATATCCCACGGACAGCCGGTTTCGGGGTCGCGCAAGCGGCGCATGATTTCCAAAAGCCGTGGCATCCCACCATTTGGGTCATGGATTAACGTATCTGCCATTGCGCGGGCCTCCGGTTTGGTTTCAACTCACACTATGATCTAACCCGCAGGAGCACCAGCAATGCCCGTCATCAATCGCATCGCCGATTACACCCCTGATATGACCGCTTGGCGGCGTCATCTGCATACGATTCCGGAATTGATGTTCGAGTGTCACCAAACCGCGGCATTCGTTGTGGAACGGTTGCAGGAGTTTGGGATCACAGACATTCACACAGGCATCGCTACGTCCGGCGTTGTCGCGATTATCGAAGGGCAGGGTGACGGCCCCACGATTGGTCTGCGCGCCGATATGGACGCACTGCCGATGCAAGAGGAAACGGGGCTGCCTTATGCCTCGACCGTTGATGGCAAAATGCATGCTTGCGGTCACGATGGTCATACGACGATGTTGCTTGGTGCGGCGCGATACTTGGCCGAAACCCGCAATTTCAAGGGCCGTGTCGCGCTTATTTTCCAACCGGCAGAAGAGAATGGCGCAGGTGGCAATGTCATGGTGCAAGAGGGCATTTTGGACAGATTTGACATCGCTGAAGTCTATGCATTGCACAACGCTCCTGGCACGCCAGTTGGTCATTTCTACACTACGCCGGGGCCGATCATGGCCGCAGCTGATACGTTTCATATTCATATCACAGGCAAGGGCGGACATGCCGCTATGCCACATGAAACCGTCGATCCGATCGTCGCCGCACTTGGCATTGCCAATGCGATCCAGACGATTGTCAGCCGCAACAATTACTCTCAGGACAATCTGGTTATTTCCATCACGCAAATTCACACCGGATCGACCGACAACGTTGTTCCGGAAAAAGCCTATATCAATGGCACAGTGCGCACCTTTGACAGCGCGGTTCAGGGCATGGCCATGGCGCGGCTAGAGGCGATTGTCGCCGGTCAAGCCGCAGCTTTTGGGGTCGAGGCTTATCTGGATTACGAGGTCGGCTATCCTGCGACGATCAATGACGCCGCCAAAACCGCATTCGCTGCCGACGTGGCGCGTGAAATTGCGGGTGACGATGGTGTAAATGCGAATGCTGGCCCCGAAATGGGGGCAGAGGATTTCGCTTATCTGTTGGAAAAGCGCCCGGGATCATATTTGTTCGTGGGGAACGGCGAGACAGCTGGGTTGCACCACCCCGAATTCGATTTCGACGATGAAGCCGCCGCCGCTGGCGCGTCGTTTTTCGCGCGGATTGTCGAACGGGCCAACCCATTGGAAGGGGCGCAGACATGAGCTTAGAGGACGCAAAGAACCAGATCGATTTGGCGTTTACGCGTAAGGACCGCCGCGGTTTGGCCTATGAAAACGCATTTGGCGGGGCAACGTCATTCCTGCGCCGCGCTTATTCAAAGGATATTGCAAGCGCCGACCTAGTCGTCACAGGTGTGCCATTTGATCAAGCCGTGACCCATCGACCGGGCACCCGTTTCGGCCCGCGTGCGATCCGAGAGGCATCAAGCCTGCAACCCTATGATCCGCCTTATGGTTGGGACGGGTTCGACCCGCTGTCAGAATTCGAGATCGTCGATTACGGCGACATGGCATTTGATTATGCCGATGTGGCGGGCGTCCCTGATCTGGTGCAGCAACACATAAAAACCATTATATACCAAGGGCCTGCGACTGTTACCTTAGGTGGAGATCACTTTATCACGCTGCCGATATTGCGCGCCTATGCGGAAAAATTTGGGCCGTTGTCTGTGATCCAATTCGATGCACATTCCGACCTATGGGCCGATGACGATATGAAACGGATCGACCACGGTACGTTTATGTATAAGGCGGTCAAGTTGGGGCTGGTTGATGTAGCGCGATCGGTTCAGATCGGTATCCGTACGGAATGCGACGATTATCTGGGCATGCCCTATATTGATGCGCGCACGGTGCATGAAAAAGGTGCGGCCTATGTCACTGAAAAGGTGAGGGAAATCGTAGGCGATGCGCCCACTTATGTGACGTTTGACATCGACGCGCTCGACCCCGCATTTGCGCCCGGAACTGGCACACCGGTTTGGGGCGGATTGGCCAGTTGGCAA
The DNA here is from genome assembly GCA_964022435.1 of uncultured Roseobacteraceae bacterium. Classification (GTDB taxonomy): domain Bacteria; phylum Pseudomonadota; class Alphaproteobacteria; order Rhodobacterales; family Rhodobacteraceae; genus Yoonia. Next base: position 30,274 of record CAXIAL010000017.1, read on the forward strand.
GCTGCCGCGATCCTGCGTGATCTCGCGGGGATCAACATGGTTGGCGGCGATATTGTCGAGGTCTCGCCACCCTACGACACCACGGGGGCCACGGCAGTTGCGGGGGCGCATGTGGCAATGGAACTTTGCTGTTTAGCACTATGGAATAAAAGGAAATAAATCATGCCAGCCATGCCGATTAGTGGAAATGACCTTGCCCGTTTTTCAGGGCCGCAAACCTTTATGCGCCTGCCAGATGCGGCGAGCGCCGAGGGGCTGGATGTCGGGTTTATCGGCATCCCGATGGATATTGGCACCAGCTGGCGGTCTGGCACACGGATGGGGCCGAAACAGCTGCGCGAACAATCGGCGATGATCCGGCCTTATAACATCCAAACGGGGGCAGCACCCTTTGACGCGCTGCACTGTGCCGACCTTGGTGATGTGCCGATTAATACGTTTAGCCTAAGCGATACTATTCGTATTATTACAGAGACTTACGACGCGCACCTCAAGCATGACTTTATCCCGATGGGGTTGGGCGGTGACCACTGCATGACCCTGCCGATCCTGCGGTCGATTGCGAAAAAACACGGGCCAGTGGCGCTTGTGCACGTCGATGCCCATGCCGATGTAAACGACGAAATGTTCGGCGAGCGTGAAACCCATGGCACCGTGTTCCGCCGTGCTTATGAAGAGGGGATCATTGTCGTCGATAAAGTGCACCAGATTGGTCTGCGCGGCACGGGCTATACGGCCGATGATTTCACAGAGGCGGCTGGTTGGGGCTTCAACCAATATCTTGCCCCTGATCTGTGGCACAAATCGCTGACCCCGCTGGCCCATCAAATTCGCGACCAGATCGGCGATACGCCGACCTATATCACCTATGACATCGACAGCCTCGACCCCAGCTTTGCCCCAGGCACAGGCACGCCAGAAATCGGTGGTCTGACCACACCGCAAGCAATGGAACTAATCCGCGGCTTGCGCGGGTTGAATATCGTCGGCTGTGACTTGGTAGAGGTGTCACCACCTTACGACCCAAGCGGGAACACCGCGCTGACAGGGGCGAACCTGATGTTCGAGCTGCTTTCGATCTTGCCCAATGTGCCGTATCGCTAGGATGTGTTGATGAAAATTATGATCATTCTGGCCGTGATTGCGGCGGCAGTGTTGGCGTTTGTACGGCTGTCACACGTCCGTATTGGCCAAAAACATGACATTCCCGCAGTGGCTGAAGATATCACCACTGCGGGCGGTTTTACAGCTATTCGGCCTTTGACTGCTGCAGCGAATGACGTGATCGCGCGCATTGAAAAGGTTGCACAGGAAACACCGCGCACGACCAAATTATCTGACGATCCGCTGCGATTTGTGACGCGGAGCCGATTGATGGGTTTTGCTGATGTGACAACCATTGCTGTGCGAGATGAACACTTGGTCATTCACGCGCATCTGACCGTTGGGGCAAGCGATTTGGGTGTGAATAAGGCGCGGGTTCTGAACTGGTTAGATCGCCTTGGCCCGCTTTGATTACTTGACCATGACGCAATTTTCGCCCACTTCGTAAGACATGATTGCACAAGAAAAAATCGCCCAGATTATCGACCGTTTCCAGTTTATCGAAGCCAAGATGGCCGAAGGGGCCTCTGGGTCTGAAATCGCTGCACTTGGCCGCGAATACGCGGAATTGCGCCCTGTGGTGGAAACAGTCACCGCTTATCAAAGCTTGATCGACCAGATCGCAGAGGCGGAAGCCATGCTGGCGGACTCCGAAATGCGCGAGCTGGCAGAAATGGAATTGCCCGACCTGCGTGCCGCGGTTGAGGCATCTGAACATGACGTGCAGCTGGCGCTGTTGCCCAAGGATGCCGCCGATGGGCGTCCGGCGTTGCTAGAGATTCGTCCTGGCACGGGGGGCGACGAGGCGGGGCTATTTGCCGCTGACCTTTTGCGCATGTACCAACGCTATTCCGAAAAACAGGGCTGGAAATTCGAAATCCTCGAAGAAAGCCTGTCTGAACTTGGCGGTGTCAAAGAGGTCGTGGCGCGGATTGCGGGCGACGGCGTGTTTGCCCGAATGAAATACGAATCTGGCGTGCACCGTGTGCAGCGCGTGCCGGAAACCGAAAGCGGCGGACGTATCCATACCTCTGCTGCGACGGTGGCAGTGCTGCCAGAGGCCGAAGATGTCGACATTCAAATCGCATCCACCGACATTCGGATCGACACAATGCGCGCGTCTGGGTCTGGTGGCCAGCACGTGAACACCACGGATTCGGCCGTGCGAATTTTGCACATCCCAACTGGGCTGATCGTTGTCAGTGCAGAGAAGTCGCAGCACAGGAACCGCGAGATTGCGATGCAGGTTCTGAAAACGCGTCTGTTCGATCTGGAACGACAAAAGGTGGATGATGAACGGTCCGCCAACCGCAAAAGCCAAGTTGGATCGGGTGATCGGTCGGAACGTATTCGCACCTATAACTTCCCACAGGGGCGTATGACGGACCATCGCATCAACCTCACGCTTTATGCCTTGGCGCAGGTCATGCAGGGTGATCTGGATGAGATCATTGATGCGCTACAGGCGGACGCGCAAGCCACGCTTTTGGCAGAGATGGGCGCGTGACCACAGAGCCAACTGGATCGGTCCTTGTTCTTGCGGCAACCCGACAGCTGAAACAGGCGGGGGTGCCTGATGCGGCCCGCGATGCACGGCGGTTGTTTTCATTTGCCACAGGGATCGCGGCGTCGCGCCTGACGTTGATTTTGCCCGACCCCGTCGACGATGAAACGGCTGCTGTTTACCAATCGCTTGTTGCGCGTCGCCTAAAGCGCGAACCAGTATCCCATATCATCGGCACGCGGGCATTTTACGGGCGTGACTTTGCCGTCACATCTGCGGTGCTCGATCCGCGCCCTGAAACCGAAACCCTGATTGAGGTCGCCTTGCGGTCAGATTTTACCAAGGTGGTGGATCTTGGCACGGGGTCAGGCTGTATCCTTATTACGTTGCTTGCGGAAATGCCAAAGGGGCAGGGCATCGGTGTTGATCTAAGTCTGGCAGCGCTGGATGTCGCGGCGCGCAATGCACAGACCCATGAGGTCGCGGCGCGCGCGTCTTTCGTTTGTGGGGATTGGCTGGACAAAGTGAAGGGGGCGTTTGATTTGATCGTTTCTAACCCGCCCTATATTGCGGCCGATGAAATGGCGGGGTTGTCGCCCGAGGTTCTGGAATGGGAACCCGAAATGGCCCTGACAGATCATGCCGATGGGTTGACCCATTACGCGCAAATCGTCACGCAGTCCGTGCCACTTTTGTTACCATTGGGCCGGTTAATCGTGGAAATTGGCCCGACCCAAGGGCAGGCCGTTGCGCAGATGATGCGGGATGCTGGCCTGGATGATGTGACAATCGTGCCCGATTTGGACGGCCGTGACCGTGTTGTCAGCGGGAAATTAACCGAATTTGATCGCCAAACAGGCGTTTAAACTCCATTTTATTGTTTTAGCTGCAGTTTCCACTTGCCCTATAGTGGCATCGCTTGGTATTCAGATCGCATCGGACGGGGAACTGCAGTTTTGCGATGTTCCGCCGATAGTCGCCATCACATCGCAAGGTTGCACCGCATCGCCTAAGTTGGCGCATCACGCATCCAGCGCAACGCAAAAGCCAAAGGCTTGACGGAACAAATTCATGAGATCAACGAAGTCACGGTCACGCGGCAATAAAAACCGCAACAACAACCGTCCGTCCGGCGGCAATATCATCAATCGCGTTTTTGACAGCTCCGGCCCGAATGGGAAAGTGCGCGGCACACCGCAGCAAATCATCGAAAAATACAACCAATTGCACCGCGATGCGGTATTGTCTGGTGATCGTGTGGACGCTGAAAACTTCGCCCAACACGCCGAGCATTACACACGTATGCTGGCAGAAGCGCAGCGCGAGGTGGACGCCAAGCGCGAAGAACAAGAAGAACAGAACCGCCAGCGCCAAGCTGAACGTGATCGCGAACGCCAAGAGCGTTTGGCCGCCCAAGAGGCCGCGTCAAACGATCCGGCCCAGCTTGACCAGCCCGATGTCGATAGCGGTCTGGTTGATACGCCAGAGGCCGACGCCCCAAGCGAAGAGCCAAAGCCAAAACAGCGTAAACCGCGCCAACGCAAACCGCGTCCGCCGCAAGCCCCAGAAGCTGCTGAATAATTTCGAAAAACCCGCCAAAGACTGGCGGGTTTTTTTATGCGTCTAACGCGCGGGCCAAGGCGCAGAATTCTTCTAAACTGACCTGCTCGGCCCGTTCCGTGGGCTTAATGCCTGCGGCATTCAAATAGTCTTCGATCTCTGGGGATACGGATTTCAACGCGGACCTCAGCATTTTGCGGCGTTGGTTGAACGCAGCGGCCACAACACGGTTAAGCGTGCCCGCATTGGCCTCGAACCGTGGGGCGGGCAGGGCGCGGAGATGCACGACTGCGGATGAGACTTTGGGCGGAGGCGAAAACGCCTCTGGCGGCAGGTCCATCACGATTTTCGGATCAGACCGCCACTGCGCCAATAGCGCCAATCGTCCATAGGCCTTGGTGCCCGGTTCGGCCACGATGCGCTGCGCGACCTCACGCTGAAACATGAGCGTCAGACTGTCCCAAAACGGCGGCCATTCGGGCGGGGTCAACCAACGCACCAACAACTCCGTCCCTACATTATAGGGCAGGTTCGCGGCCACTTTAATTGGGGGCGTCAAATGTTCCAACGGGTTCACATCCAGCGCATCGCCGTTGATAGCTTGCAATTGCCCCGGATAGGCCGCAGAAATCTCGGCCATCACCGGCATGCAGCGCGGATCTTTCTCAATCGCTAAAACGCGCCGCGCACCTTCGGCCAATAACCCACGTGTAAGGCCACCCGGACCGGGGCCAATCTCCAACACGTCGGCGCCTGTCAAATCCCCCGCCAGCCGCGCGATCTTGGCTGTCAGGTTCAAATCCAACAGAAAATTCTGACCCAGCGACTTTTTCGCGGCCAGTTCATAGGTCGCGATCACATCACGTAGCGGTGGCAGGTTGTCGATACTCATGTCTTTTTCCGAGCCCATATATGTCCGCCGAAGGTACCGCCACGATCAAACATCGCGGGCCTCGGCCATTGTGCGCGCCATCCGCAACGCGGCAATCATCGACGTGGCATCGGCAATGCCGCGCCCTGCAATATCAAACGCTGTACCATGATCGGGGGAGGTGCGTACGAATGGCAATCCCAAGGTCACGTTCACGCCGCCCGAAAAATCCAAGGTCTTGATCGGAATCAAGGCTTGATCGTGATACATGCAAACCGCCACATCATATTGAGCGCGCGCGGCTGGATGAAACATTGTGTCAGCGGACAAGGGGCCTGCGATCTGCAAACCTTCGGCGCGCAGGGCGTCCAAGACGGGCGTGATCATTTCAATCTCTTCTTGGCCCATCTTGCCGTCTTCGCCCGCGTGCGGGTTCAGTCCGGCCACGGCGATGCGGGGCGAGGCGATGCCAAAATCGCGGCGCATCGCGGCATGAGTGATCAGGATTGTATCGGTCAACACAGCCGCTGTCAGTCGGGCAGGGACCTCTGCCAAGGGAGTATGTATCGTCGCTGGCACGACACGTAGCATGTCGGATGCCAGCATCATCACTACGCGGTCCACGCCCGCCAATGCGGCCAGATATTCGGTATGACCCGGATAGGCGAAGTCAGCGCCATCGATCAGCGCGGCCTTATGAATTGGCGCAGTGCAAATGCCTGCGGCCGACCCATCTTGAACCAGTGCAACGCCTTGTGCGATTGCACCAATCACACTTGCCGCATGGGATGGGTTCGGCGCGCCCGCCACAGAATCCGATCCAAAGTCGCTGGCTAAAACCGGCAGCGCGTCTGGGCAAACCTGCGCCGCATCAGCTGCATTCGAGATTGCGACGTAGTTCGCGCCAGCGGGCAAGTGGCGTGGATCACCCAGCCAAACGAGGTTCATTTCGTTCCGTAGGGTTTCCCATGCGCGATAGGCGATTTCAGGTCCAATACCGGCGGGTTCTCCACAGCTGATCGCAATGGGTTTGTGCAATGTCATCGTGTGGTGATCGTCGCAGATGTCCGCATATCTTCGAGCAGAGCCGTGGCCAAGCTTGCCAGACGTTGGCTGCGCAATTGGTTGCGAATGGCTTCTGCGTCGACGCCTTCGCTTTCGGCATTCGTGCGGCCGCACATCATCAGAACCATCAATGTCTGACCGTCATTGCGCGTCAGGTTGTAAGACATCTCATCGGTGTCCAAACGCGCCAGTTCCAGTGCAACATCTTGTGGAATGTCTGCGGGGGCCAAGCTGCGCCGATCGAGAACATCGGCGGGCAGGTCCTTTGCCGCGCCATATAGATCGTTACACGTATCGGTCCGGTCCACGAGATCTTGGGCCGCGGCGATACCCGCAGGCGTTTTGCCACCGTTAATATAGAAAACGGCATAGTCGATTTCGGTCGGAGGCACTGAGGCCACTTTGGCTTCGCGGATGGCGCGCAGCTGGAACAAGGCAACGCCATTGGTGATTGGCAGCGGCTCGGTCACTTCGCCCGGTGACAGGCCCATGATGATGTTTTGGATTTGTGGCGGGTAATTGGTGATTGGCAACCATCCCAGACGGCCACCTTTGCTGCGACTTGGCAGAGCAGATACGCGGCGTGCCTGTGCCTCGAACGCTGAGGTTGACCGCAATTGGCTGATACGCTGCGCGGTTGCCATCGCTTGGGCCGCGCGGGGTGGTGGGGCCGCGATGATAATTTCGGACAAAAGCACCTCGATCACGGCGCCGCCCGACTGGGTCTGCGCGATGGCACGATTGACTTCGGCATCGGTAATTCTGACCTGCGACCCATAGCGGTTGCGGATATAGTCGTGCCAGCTGACGCCAATACTAACAAAATCGCGCAGGGTTTCTTCGGCGACGCCGTTGGCCGCGAGTACGTCAATAAACTGGTCCAATTCCAAATCTGCGCGCCCTGCGAAATCCGACATCGCGGCGCGCAAGCTTTCTTCTGACAATTTCAGGCCAGCGCTGGCGAGCAGTTGCTGTTTCAGCCGATCTTCAATCAATGCGACACGCGCGGCTTCTGTCAGGTTACCAGGTGTGCGGAACACCTCAAGCATACGCTTGCGTTGGTCCAATTCAAAGGCTGTCACAGCGCCGCTGTTGACCGTGATCACCGGTTGAAGCGACCCTTGTGCCGCGACGGATGTGCCCGCGATCAATGTCAAAGCTAGAATGAAAAAGCGCATTGGATTGCCTCTTGATTTGGTCATTATCGGCACGACGTTGCGGGCACTTGCCCACCAGAGGTCGAGAACCCATTTAGCGAAACTTGTAGCCCATAGCTGTTGGATGGTTCAACAGTAGCTGATGACGTGTGGCGGCGCGATACCGAAAAATCAACGCTGACGCATTCGTTTTGATATTGAATGCCAAGCCCTGCGCGTGCGGGGCTTTGTGCGGCCAAATCATAACGGGCATCAAACGACATGGCCCATGTGGGTGTTAACTGGACCTGCGTGTCGACAGTCCATTCAGATACCGCGTCGGGCCTGCTTTCGGTTGGGTCAGCCGCTTGCCAGATATAGGCTGCGCCAAGGTCCAACGTTTGCGTTTGCCAACCAAGCCGCGCTGCCGCACGAGTCAGATGAGCGTCGTCGTCGAACAAGGTGCGCCCATCTGCTTGCCAGCCAGACGGGGCTGCGTATTGACCTGCGAGCAGCCAGTCAGATGACAAACCATCTAGTCCGGAAGAGGGTGAGAAGTTTGCCGACGCAGTATCGAGGAAAACGCGGCCAAAGGTCAGGGTCGACGCGGCACCTTCTGCACCAAGCCGTGTCCATGTCACGCCCACTGCAGCAGAGGTGCCAGTGGCAATGGCATCATCACTAGGAAACTGCGAAAGATTGAATAGGTTGGCCTGATCAAATTCGGCGCGGGTGCTGTCTTCGTTCGGGGGGGTGACGCCAAATTGATCCGCCCAGCCAAGTGCAATGGTCGGGGTCACAAGATGCTGCGCGCCAGATGCGGTTGTAGTGGCCAGCGGATAGCTTAGTTTTAGCCCGACAGTGGGCGCAACACGCACGCCGTTGCCATAACGCGCATCATCATTGACGCCATACCAATCCGCGCGGACATCCGCCGTGGCCCGCATCACCAGACCGGATTGCGAAATCAAATCGCGTGACAGTCCCGCGGTCGCGCCAACACGCGACACATCGCGGGCCGCATCGCCATCCGGTGTGCCATAGCGAAACACCGTGTCCGCCGATACGCCATAGCGCAACACGCCGCCCGCGGCAAAAGACGCGCGATTTTCATAAGACGTGCTGCCAACTATTGGGGGCAGGGTGGCATTGCTTTCGTCATCGCGCAGGGTTTGAAAAACGGTCAGACTTGCTTGGGAAAGATCGGTCTCTCCAACGCGCAAAAGGGTGACATTGCTGTCCAACCGGTCCTTTTCAGAATAGCCGTAGTCCAACAAATAGCCTTTATCGGATGTGGCCTCGACATCGAATTGAAGCTGATGATCCCCGCCCAGATCAAAGTTACCATCTACAAAAATATACGCCCGTGTTGTGTCGGGGACCAGCGTATCTTGGCTGATGGCACCTTCGACGGTGATGTCGCCGCGCATGAACGCTTGGCGGTAGATGTATTCCAGCGTCGTTGTCTTTGACGAGACAAACGGCGTTAGGGTCAGGTCGAGGTCGTCGCCAATGCGAATGAAATAGGGCACCCGCAGCCCAGTGCCAAGCAGGTCACTTGTGGGAAGATCGGGCGTCAAAAAGCCAGTGGCGCGTTCCAAGGCTGGATCAGGCAGCCGCACACGGGGCAGCCAGAACACGGGCATGCCACGGATCAAGAATTGCGCATCGTTGAAATACAACTGCTGTTCATCTTGGTCATGGATCACTTGTTTCGCGCGGATTTCCCAAAGCGGTGCGCGTGTGCTGCAGACGCGGCAAGAGGTGGCCGCAACCTTGTAAAGTTGGGAATATCGTCCGTCGACGCGGTCAATCTGATTGGCCGCCAACTGCAATTGCTGATCCAGCACCAGTCGCGCACCGCGCAAGACCCCGTTTTCCAATTTAGGATCCAGTGACGCGCGGTCAGCTGTTAGGATTGTACCATCGGGCCCTTGGATCAAAATCGGCCCTGTGATGATTAGCTGGTCGCCGTTTTGGGCGTAAATGATCTGCGCGGCTGACATACGTGTGCCGTTATAGAACACCTCGATATTGCCTGTGGCCACAAGGCGGTTGTCGGCGGTTACAATCACATCGTCAGCCACAAGCGTTGCAGCACCTTGAGACAAAACCAAAGTCGGGAAAAACAGTAAGAAGACAATAAGCGCGCGCATTACCCGTCCTCTAAATGCAAAAGCATGCCAAGTGAAAGCCCAATTGCCGCCAGCGGCGGTGCCCAAGCGGCCAGAACCGCAGGAAGATCCCCGTTTTCACCAAGAACTTGGGTGAAGTTGCGCACGAAATACAGGCCGAACGACAGCAAGATCGCAAATAGGACCATCAATCCGGTACGCCCGCCGCGTTGATGGCGCAGGGTGAATGTGGCGCCAATCATGACCATCGCCACAAGACAGATCGGGGTGGCCAGTTCCAATTGAAACCAGACTTGATGACGCTGCGCGGAAAATCCTGCGGCCTTAAGGCGGGCGATGAATGCGGGCAAGTCCCAGATCGGAATGGAAGATGGGGTGCCAAAGCTGTCGCGGATTTGCGATGCCGTCAGGCTTGATGGGATTTCCATGCGCGGCTGTTGCGTGGCGCCGGATTCCGCATTCCCGCCTGCGCCTAGATCCCAGACCTTTGCATCAGATACGATCCAAGCGCCGTCTACCAGCCGTGCGCGCGCGGCCTCTATCCTGCGGGTGGGGCTGGTGCCATCTCCAAAGGTCAAGAAGGTCACATTGCGCAGTGATGTCCCGTTCAGATTGGCATTGCCGGCGCGGATCACGGTTTGTCCTTCGTCTGTGCCTTGGCGCAGCCACAGACCGGATGCGCCGAGCGACAGGATCGAACTTTCACCCAGCAAGCGATCAACGCGTGCCTCGTATTGGCGCGATGTTGCAGCCACAATCGGGTTCAGCACTGCAACCGCTAGCATGCCAAAGATCAACGCGACGAGAATAGGAGACACCAATGCGCGCATTGCTGATCGTCCCGCCGCACGCGTGACAACCATTTCGGACGATCGCGCAAGGCTAAGAAACAGCGACACCGCAGAGATGACCATAATCAGCGGCAAAATACCGTAGATCGATTGGGGCAATTTAAGCAGCGTCAGCGTCAGCACGTCTTGAAAACCTGCATCCACGCCAGAGTATCGGCGCAGCTGTTCGACCAATTCGATAAACATGATGGTCATAACAAAAACGCCCAAAACGCCCAAAAGCATGATTGTAAAACGCTTGGCGAAATAGCGGTGCAAAATCATGGTGATACCTGCATGCTTGGACGGCGTTTGAACAAATAGGGGCGGGTTGTAGTGAATAACAACACCATAACAAAAACGCAGCCAAGAGCGCTGGGGAGATAGGTCATGAACCATAATGACGCATTTTCGCGTGCGGCATTCAGCCCATAAGTTTCGACACCCTTGATCACGATGATGAGGAAAATGGCAAAAACGATTTGCCGCCAAACGCCAAACCGGCTGAACCCGCCGATCAACAACGCCGCAAACCCCAAAAGGGCGGCGACCATGCCCAGCAATACTTGGCTAAAACGGTTATGGGCCACGGCCCGCAATCGCGCCGCTGATTGATTGGTTTCGGCCTGGATTGCAGGTGATGCGCGCAGCAATTCTAGCGTTCCCAAGCGGGATGCTGGGCGCGCTGCATTCGCTGTCGCAGGCGCAAGCGATCCGATGTTATATGCGAAATCTTCGAAAGTGGTGGTGAATAACCTTTGGCCTTGGGTGCGCAATGTTTGGGCCATCCCGTTGATCATCACCAACTGAGCCGTGCCATCGGTCATAATCAAAAACGCACTATCGGCCGTATAGGTCACTTGGCTATTCTCGTCGCGGGTGTCGGACAAAAAGATATTGCGCAACTCACCGCTGGCCGTGACTTCGCTGATATAAAGCGTAATGCCGTCAGTTGGTTCAATGAACCGGCCTTCGGTCAAGAACCGAAAGGATACGTTTTCTGCGATTTCGGATTGGCGCAGGTCGAGCCGCGCTAGTGATTTCGGCACAAGAAAATGCATCAACAGCATCATCAACATCATCACGATCAGCCCGAAATACACAACCGGCCGCGCCAAACGGAACGCGGAATACCCTGTGGCTTGCACAACCACCAATTCGGATTCGGACGTCATGCGCTTGGTCACATAAATTGCAGCGGCAAATGCCGCGAGCGGCAGGGCAAGCTGAATAACAGATGGCAACGACAGGGCAGTAAATTCCAAAAATACAGAAGCCGATTGGCCGTCCGCGATCAGTTGATCAAACAAGCGCACTGCGCGGTTGATCCAATAGACCATCACCAGCACAAAGCTGAAAAAGCCGAACAGCACCATCAGCTGAGACAGCATATAACGGTCAAACCGTGCCACGTGGCCCATCCCCCTGATTGGCGCTTGTTACGTTGCCGTTAAGCTAGCTCAATCTGCGCGGGGACAAAACCGTAATCTGGTCAATTGGGCAGGGGCGGGCTAGGTATTGCTTATCACGATTTCACAAGGACGCTTTGCCAATGACCGCACTGACCGATTTCACCGTTTTCGCCACCGATTTGGATGCCATTTCCAGCTGGAATGGAACCGTTGCCATTTGCGTGGGCGCGGATGGCAAACTTGATGCGACTGCGCGCAAGGTCAACACGCTGAGCCGCAAAGCGGTGGCACGTTTTGTGGAATCTGATGCGTTTGCAGGTTTGGGGCAGGGTGACGCGGTGCGGCTGGCCTTTCCAACAGGGTTGGAGGCGCAAGCGATCATCGTGGTTAAGCTTGACCGAAAACCCACCCAAGATGACGCGCGTAAAGCTGGCGCAGCCATGGCCCGCGAAAAAGGACCGCATGATATGTTGGTTCTGGCCGGAAATCTGGGCCGCGTGAATGATCTGGCGCTTGGGGTTATGTTGCGTGACTACGATTATACTGATCACAAGACCGCAGAGCCAAAACGGCGTGGCGCGGTCGCTTGTATGGTGTCCAAGCCCGACGATGTGGATGTGAACGGCCTGCGTGCCATTGCCGAAGGCGTGTTTTTCACCCGCGATTTGACCAATGCCCCCGCCAATGATCTGACGACCAGCAGCTTTGCGGATCAGTTGGCGGTGCTGCAAGCCATCGGCTTAAAAGTAGAGGTATTGGACGAAGCACAGCTAGAAAAATTAGGCATGGGCGCGCTGTTGTGTGTTGGTCAAGGCTCGGCCAGCCCGTCCAAGGTGGTCGTGATGCAATGGAATGGCGGCGGCGGCGAGGCCCCGTTCGCGCTTGTGGGCAAGGGTGTTGTGTTCGACACAGGCGGCATCAGCATCAAACCTGCGGGTGGCATGGAAGATATGACCATGGACATGGGCGGCGCGGGCGTTGTGGCTGGTGTCATGAAAACACTGGCCCTGCGTAAGGCAGCTGCGAATGTCGTCGGATTGGTGGGCATTGTCGAAAACATGCCATCGGACCGCGCCGTGCGTCCGGGTGATGTTGTGACGTCAATGAAGGGCGACACGATCGAGGTGATCAATACCGACGCCGAAGGGCGGTTGGTACTGGCAGATGTGCTTTGGTATGCACAGGACCGCTTCGCGCCTGTGGGCATGATCAATCTGGCCACACTGACAGGTGCAATCATCGTCGGTTTGGGCCATGAAAACGCGGGCGTGTTTTCGAACTCTGATACGTTCAGCAGCGCGTTCCTGAAATCCGCAGGGGCAGAGGGTGAAGGCGCATGGCCGATGCCGATGTCGCCCGCCTATGACAAGCTGATCAACAGCCGGATCGCGGATATGAAAAACACAGGCGGGCGGCCTGCGGGATCAATTGCTGCGGCGCAATTCCTTAAGCGGTTTGTGAAAGACGATACGCCTTGGGCGCATCTGGATATTGCTGGCGTGGCGTCTGTCAAAGGGGCCACAATGCTGGCACCTGCAGGGGCGACGGGCTGGGGTGTGATGTCGCTAAATCGTTTTATTTCAGATAATTACGAGGCTTAAGTGGGCGCTGTATATTTCTATCATCTGACTGAAAGTCCGTTGGATCAGACCTTGCCAACATTGGTAGGTAAGGCCCAAGGCGCGGGCTGGCGTGTTCTGGTGCGCGGGCGCAGGCCTGCGGTGTTGGAGCATCTGGACAAACAAATGTGGAACGGCGCGCCTGCGGCGTTTATGCCCCACGGCTTGGCTGGCGGACCACATGACGATAGTCAGCCGATACTGTTGGGCGTCGATACACCGATGGACGGGTTTGACTGCCTTGTGTCAGTTGACGGGGCCGAGGTAACGGCGGCAGAGGTCGGGTTATCGGCGCGGACGATGGTGCTGTTCGACGGCTATGAAGAAGATGCGGTTGCCCATGCACGGACCCAGTGGAAAGCCCTGACAAACGCGGGGTGCGAGGCGCAATATTGGGCGCAGGACATGGGATCGTGGACCAAAAAGACCGAAAGCAAAGGCGCCTAAAACGCAAAGTCGGCTGTGAAATCTTCGGGCAGTTCTGTTGGGGCGGTGGCGCAGGATATTAGTCCGCAAAGCGCAATAATAGCGATGTATTTCATGTGCTTACCCCGTTATCTTGATAGGATCAGTTCGCCGTCCCTGATCGTGATACTGTCAAAATAGTTCAGATATGTCATGCCCAAAAGCGACTGTTCCATTTGCCCATCATTGACCACGGCGCGGACATTTGTGTCCACAATGGCACCCACCTGCACACTGTCGAGACGAACCGTCGCCGTGCGCACCACTCCATTGGCCGTATTGGCCGTGCCGAGATAGCGCAAATCGTTCAGGTCAAGACCGATGCGAATAGCGTCATCTTTGGTCAACACGACTTGGGTCGCGCCAGTGTCGACGACGAAATCAACAGGCACGCCGTTGATGTTGAGCGTCATGTTATAGTGCCCGTCGCGCCCACGGGGCAGAACAATGGATTGATCTTCCATCACGGCTTGGCGCGGGGTGATCGTGCGCTGAATTTCGGGCCACATTCCAATAACCGCAATCGCGCCCATGAAAATCAACACCCATATGCCGGCCTGTTGCAGCATCAGCCCGATCCGCATGCGGCTGGCCAGCAGATATGATAGCAGCAATGCGCCCCCAAGCAGGGACAGGTAGATGGCGGAGGCTGTGTCGTCGGGGCTCATGTCCATGAAATAGGGTTAAATTCCCAAACCAAAAGACTGTGATACCCCATCAAGCACGAATTGGATCGCCAAAGCGGCCAAAAGCATTCCCAGCAGACGTGTAAGAATGTTGATCCCCGTTTTGCCTAACATCCGTTCCAGCACGGGTGCGACGAGAAAGGCGATAAACACTGTCGCCAGCACAGCAAACATCACAGCGGCCACAGCGGCAAGGCCCGCGGGGCCATCTGCTTGGCCAGCCAGCAAGATTATCGTTGTGATTGCACCCGGGCCAACGATGAGTGGCATCGCAAGCGGGAAGACTGACGGATCGTTCAAGTCTTGTGGTTCGGCGGCGTTATCTTCGCGGCGCTCTTGGCGTTTTTGGAAAAGCATTTCGAGGGCCGTTAAGAACAGCAAGATGCCGCCCGCGATACGGAAGGCGGGCATAGAAATGCCAATGAAGCCCAAAAGCGCCTCGCCCAAGAACAGAAATCCGAGCATCAATGCGCCACCAATCAAACACGCACGGATGGCAACCGCGCGGCGTTCCGCCTTGGTCATGCCGCTGGTGAGCGCCAAGAATAGCGGGGCCAGCCCCATGGGGTCGATGATGATGAACAGCGTGGTGAAGGCTGCAATCAGTGCGGGCAATTCTGTCATGGTCACGCTTTCTGCCAGTGGCTGGGCCTCCGGCGGGGTTATTTGGAAACCAAACAGTGCTAGGTTTTCTGCGCCTTTTCAAGCCGTTCGAGTGATTGCATCCAGATTGCTTCAGACCGTTCCAGCGCGTCCATGACTTCGGCGTATTTTTTGTTCCACGTGGCAAGTTCGCCCGCCTTGCCGTCTTCATACAGCACGGGGTCGGCGAGTTTCTTGGCCAGCTTGTCGCGCATGTCGTTGATTTTCTTCACGCGCTCTTCGGATTTCTTGACGTCGGCGCGCATGGCTTTGATTTGCTCGTTGCTGACAGTTTTCTTTTTCTCAACCGGCTTAGGCTTTTCTTTGCCTTTGGGCTTTTCAGGTGTCAGCAGCATTTTGCGGTAGGCTTGCAGGTCGTCGTCATAGGTCGTCACGTGCCCGTCTTTGACGAGCCATAGACGGTCGGCGACCATGGACAGAAGGTGCATGTCGTGGCTGACGAGGATCACAGCGCCGGTATACGCGGTCAGCGCGTCAACGAGCGCTTCGCGGGATTCGATATCAAGGTGGTTGGTTGGCTCGTCGAGGATCAGCAGGTGCGGGGCAGGGAGTGTCGCGAGCAGCAACGACAGACGCGCCTTTTGCCCACCTGACAGGCGGCCCACTTCGGTATCGGCCTGATCCGCGCCCAGGCCGAAACCGGCCAGACGGGCGCGTAGTTTTGCTTGGCCTTCAGACGCACGTTCGCGCATCAAGTGATCCAGCGGCGTTTCATCGACGTAAAGTTCGTCGACCTGATGCTGGGCAAAGAAGCCGATGCGCAGCTTGTTAGACGTGACCATTTTACCCTTGGCGATCGCCAAACGGTCCGACAGCATTTTTGACAATGTCGATTTGCCTTCGCCGTTGCGGCCCAGCAATGCGATGCGGTCGTCTTGGTCGATACGCAGGTTCAGATCGCGCAGAATGATCGTTTCGCCGTAGCCAACAGCGGCACCTTCGGTCGCGATGATGGGGGGCGACAGTTCTTCTGGTTTGGGGAAGGTAAACACCGTGCGCGCCACGTCTTCGGGCGCGCGAATGGTTTCCATTTTCTCCAGCGCCTTGACCCGTGACTGGGCTTGTTTGGCTTTGGATGCTTTGGCTTTAAAGCGGTCCACAAATGCTTGTAAATGCTCGCGTTTTGCGTCCTGCTTTTTGGCCGCAGACGCCATCAATGCGCGTTTCTGCGCACGCTGGGTCGCGAACATATCGTAGGTGCCGGTGTAGTAGATCAACCCCTTGTCTTCGAGGTGCAAAATGCCGCCAACAGAGCGGTTCAGCAGTTCGCGGTCGTGGGACACGATCAACACCGTGTAAGGATATTTGACGAGATAAGCCTCGAGCCACAGAGCGCCTTCGAGGTCGAGATAGTTGGTCGGTTCGTCAAGCAGCAGCAGTTCAGGTTCAGAGAACAGAACAGCGGCCAAGGCCACGCGCATCCGCCAGCCGCCGGAGAAGGCAGAGCAGGGCTGCAGCTGTTCTTCATGGGTAAACCCAAGGCCGCGCAGGATGGACGCGGCGCGGGCTTCGGCGGACCACGCGTCGATGTCTGTCAGGCGGGTTTGTACTTCGGCGATGCGGTTCGGGTCGGTCGCGGTTTCGGCTTCTGCCAGTAGTGCCTCGCGCTCTGTGTCGGCGCGCAGCACGGTGTCGATCAATGACACCTCGTTGCCTGGCACCTCTTGGGACACGCCGCCGATTTTCCAGCCCTGCGGGATGGTCACCGTTCCGGTATCAAGCACCATTTCGCCGCGGATGATTTTGAACAGCGTGGTCTTGCCCGACCCGTTGCGCCCGACCAAGCCGACCTTATGGCCCGTTGGGATCGTGACGGATGCGTTTTCAACCAAAGTGCGGCCAGCGACGGAATATGTGATGTCTGAGATTTTAAGCATGGGGTCGCTTTGCCTGATGAAACGGGCCGCGTCAATCAGCGTTCGTTCCAGCCTTTGCCTGCCATGATCTGATCGCGGGCTTTGGTGATACGGCGCGCGCGGGTGGCGGATTGTTTGGCGGATGTGAAATGCAGGTTCCAGCCACGTTTTCTGCCGGGGGTGAGGGCGTCAAAACTAGCGGCAAAATCGGGGTCTGCGTCGAAGGCTTCGGTCAATTCGTCTGGCAAAACCAGATCAGCGTGATGTTTGGGGGTAGGTTTGATGCCAGCGTCGGCGTAGCCCTTCAGTTCATCCAGATAAGCGCGAATGATATCGGCGCGGGCGGTCACATCATCCGCACTTTGAAACTTCATCACAGTGGCGTTTTCGGTGTTTGGTCCGTTCTTTTCCAACACGCCTGCGGTGTCTTTGAGCAGGGCGCCATTCATGAACGACAAACGGAAACTGTCCTGCAATGCGCCGAAAATCGCGATGTTGCGATCACCATGCATGTAACAAGGGTGGCCCCATTTCACGACCTCGGTCAGGCCTGCGCCCAAACAAAGGCTGCGTAGGGCGGCCAAGTCATCGGCCCAGACTTGCGTCGCACAGGCGGGCGTCGCGAATTTGGCGCAGCGGTCGCAGCCCTTGGTGAAATAGTCGTTGATGTCTGTGATCATGATCGGCCCTTCGCCCCCACATCACATTGCGGGTCTTTCCAAGTCAAGATGTTCATGCTAGTGGGGCGCCAACGACAACCTCTTGCATAAAGGGCCTTATATCATGGCTATCCAACGCACATTTTCTATCATCAAGCCAGACGCAACAAAGCGTAACCTGACTGGCGCAATCGCTGCGAAATTCGAAGAAGCTGGCCTGCGCATCGTCGCTTCCAAGCGCATTCAGCTGTCCTTGGCTCAAGCACAGACATTCTACGGTGTTCACTCTGAGCGTCCATTCTTTGGCGAGCTTTGCGAATTCATGATCTCCGAGCCAATCGTTGTTCAGGTTCTTGAAGGCGAAGACGCAATCGCGAAAAACCGCGAAGTTATGGGTGCCACAAACCCAGCAGACGCGGCAGAGGGCACAATCCGTAAGGAATTCGCACTGTCCATCGGCGAAAACTCCGTTCACGGGTCCGACGCACCAGAAACAGCAGCAGAAGAAATCGCATTCTTCTTCTCCGGTCTTGAACTGGTTGGCTAAGTTTTTCTCGGCGACTGAAAATTGAGAAAGCCGCCGCGCAGATGATGCGTGGCGGCTTTTTTGTTGGGATAATTTTGACGTAAAATCTAATTGCGAAATGCGTTGCGTAGCTCGACTTCGTGTTGGGTCGCATCAGGGTTGGCGCGGCCAAGTTTAGCATTTGCAACAGCGTGACGCGCAAGCAGCTCCGATTTTCCACATCAGCCCGCAATGCGCGCAGTGCGATTGTTGAAACTTTTGGGCGCACCCTTTGGTGAAGTCGGGTG
>CAXIAL010000018.1:0-48305 GCA_964022435.1 uncultured Roseobacteraceae bacterium
ACCTGATGGGCGCGCTACACAAAGATAACTCTGGCCTAAATCTGAAACACTTGTTGATCGGGGCAGAGGGCGTGTTGGGGATCATCACAAAAGCCGTCGTAAAACTGTTCCCCAAACCTAAGGCTTATGCCACGGCGATGGTCGCCACACCGTCATTGCATGAAGCCCTCGACGTCTTGCATGCCGTGCAAGAGGCGACCGGCGGCGCGGTAGAAGCGTTTGAATATATGCCGCGGGCATATATCGATGGGCATCTTGCGCTCCACCCCGATGCGAAGCCGCCATTTGAGGATCATCACGACGTCAACATTCTGATCGAAGTTGGCACAACTTCCACCGCACTGGCAAACCCAACCGCACAAGGGTCCATCCCCCTGACGACATTGCTTGAAACCACATTGGGACAATTGTTTGAAAACGAGACAGTGATCGACGCGGTGATTGCCCAGAACGAAACCCAGCGTGCCACGATGTGGGCGCGCCGCGAAGCCGCTGCCGAAATCGCGTTTTCAAAACGGCCCTTGGTCGACACGGATATTGCTGTGGCGTTGACCGATGTGCCGGTGTTTTTGACCCGTATGACCGCGCGGCTTGCCACAATCGACCCCGACGCGACGGAACTTGTAGTGGCGCATCTGGGGGACGGGAACATTCATTACACTGCCTATCCGCCCCAAGACGACGACGCCTTGAAACGCGCCATTAAGGAAGCTGTCGAAGATGAGGTCCAAACACTACGCGGTTCTTTCAGCGCAGAACACGGGGTTGGCATTTCGAAACTGGAAACGATGCAGCGGCGCAAAGACCCAACCGCACTTGCCGCCATGCGCGCCATCAAAACCGCGTTGGACCCGGACAACATTTTGAACCCCGGGAAAACGATCCCGCACTAAGTCCTTTCTTCTGGCCCAAAATACCTCGGGGGAATTGGCGCATCGCGCCAAGGGGGCAGCGCCCCAATTGCGTTGATATTGAATAACACGGCCCAAATGACTTTATTCGGGTCAGCAACCTAAAAAGGATACCTGCCCCATGCGTCTTATTGCCCTCGCCCTCGTGCTACTCTTGGCCGCCTGCGTTTCACCTCGTGACCCTTGCGCTATCCGTGCAACGTCTGAACAACGTGTTCTGACCCGCTTGGCCAGTGACACCCGCGCCAATATCGCGCGCGGCTTTGCCTTGGAAACCCGCCAAGAAGTCCGCGAAGTGCGCGCGACATGTGAGACCGAACTGCCCGATGGCACAATCGCCAACACCCGCTGCACCGAAGTCAAAGTCGAAGATGTGCGCGTGCCTGTGGCGGTTGATCTGGATGCAGAACAAGCCAAGTTGAATTCACTGGAAACGCGTTTGCGCGATATGATCGATACCGCAAAAGCCAATCAAGCCCAGTGTCTTGCGGCAACGCCAGCTGGCTAACTAGTGGGCTGAAACAGCGGCCGGATCAATCAACGTGCGACCCCCATCCACGGTGATGATCTGGCCGGTGACAAAGCCGGCCGCATCTGACGCCAAATACTGCACGGCATCTGATACCTCACCCGGGCCACCGATGCGTTGTAGCGGTGTGCTGCCGATGATCGTTTCACGGATGTCGTCATCGTCTTGCAATGATCCCTTCAGGCTCGCGCTCATTACAGAACCGAAAGCCACGGCATTCACGCGAATACGCTTGGGCGCCCATGCCACTGCCAAGGACCGTGTCATCTGATCCAACGCCGCACAGCTGACGGAATAGGCTAATAGATCAGGATGCGTGCGTCGCGCTGCGATAGAGCTGATGTTGACGATAGATCCAATCGGATCTTCGTTATCATCCTCTGTCAACTCGCCCGCTTGTTTGATCATTTTGCGTGCGACAGACTGGCTTAACCGCAGTCCGGCCAGCAGGTTCTGCTGCAACAGTTCTTCCACAGATGTGTCGTCTGTCGACAAACTGTCTGTGGGCAGCACCTGACGCGCGGCATTCACCAGAATGTCCACCCGGTCAAAGGCATCAATCGTTGCCGATAGCAGATTTGCAATTGTGAGTTTCTTCCGCAGATCGCCCGCAAAAATCCGTACATTTTCTTCTTTGGCTGCTTCATCGCCCATTTCCGCCGTTAGGCGGTCTTCGTCCATGTCCGCGAACACGACATTGGCGCCTTGGCTGATAAAGTGGCGACCAATCGCGAGACCCACGCCATTGGCGGCCCCGGTGACAATCGCGGTTTTTCCGGCAATCGAAAACGACATGTTTAAGTCCTACTTGATTGGGCGGGTTGCGTGGAACACTTTAAACGCGCCGTTGCCGGCAATCTCGTCAACATTGCGGAAACTTTCCCGCAGTGCCTGTTCATAAGGCAAATGCCGGTTCGCCACCATCCAAAGTTTACCATGCCCTGCCAAAATTCGCGCAGCTGACGCGATAAAGGCACGCCCGATGTTCGGCTCTGCGGCGCGACCTGTGTGAAACGGTGGATTCATCACGATACCATCATAGGCGGTTTGCGGTTGGAATGCGGTCGCATCAGCCCAATGAAAATCGACACGGGTGTCGGACACGTTCAAGCGTGCGCATGCCAGCGACAGGGTTTCAGCCTCGATCAGATCGAGCGATTTCACGCCCGCCTTGGACAAAACAGATTCCGCCAAATAGCCCCATCCAGCACCAAGATCGGCCATACGTGCCGGCAATTTGTCAGGCAAAGCCCCCGCCAGCAGCGCAGATCCCTTGTCCACGGCCCCATCGGAAAACACACCAGCAGTGGTGTAATACCCATGTTCGCCCTTTGCAGGAGGTTGTGGAATCCAATCGGCAAATTGATCGGCACCTTCGAACCAGAAAATGCGACCATGCCCCTTGGGCACCGAAGGCAGATTACCCAGACGCTTACGGCACTCTTTGAAAATACTGTCGATCCCGTCGGTTTTATAGCCATCCACGATCACCAGCTTCGCCCATGATGCGGCTTGGGCCACCATGGCACGGGCTAACTTTTTTGCGCGTGGCACGACAACGATGGCGACCTCGGCGGGTTCGGCCTTTGCAGTGACCATATATCCGGCGTCTTCCCAGCGGGCAAAATCGGGATAGAACCCTTGCGCGATCATCACATCGTCGCGGGGCAAGGGGCTGATGTCATAATCGGCAGCGGGACGCATCACGGTGATTTTGCCAGCGGGCAGAACCAATGCGCCATCTGCAATGGCGGCGGATAATCGGGATTGGGACATATGTTATGTGTCGAATAACGCGAGCGCGCTATTCTTTCTCCATGGTGCATTGCAGCGGATGCTGGTTGCGTTGGGCGAAATCCATCACTTGCGCGACTTTCGTTTCTGCGATCTCGTGACTGTAAACGCCAACAACGGCCACGCCTTTTTTGTGTACGACCATCATCAGATCCATTGCTTGAGCGTGGGACATGCCAAAGAAGCGTTCAAGCACCATCACGACGAATTCCATCGGCGTAAAGTCATCGTTTAGGATCAGCACCTTATAAAGCGGCGGGCGCTTTGTCTTTGGCTTGGTATCCAACGCAATGCCGACATCATCGCCACCATCGTCGTCATTTTCAGCCATCATATAAACGTCAGCACACATTCGCAGGACCCTAATTGGATTGTTCCGAACATATAGGACAGCCCGCCCCACATGGAAGCCCCAAGTTGGCAATGAGCAAGGCCGCAACCTGGTTAACCATTTCGCCACATTCCTGACACATTCGCCCATATAGCGGGTCGTTTGTGGCCGACACCCCACATCTATACATTTAGACATGAAAGACACACCAAAAGTCTTTGAAATTAGGGTATTTTCTCAAAAATGCCTTTGTGCTAGAAATGGAAACAACGACAAAAGGCACTCGGAATTAATCTGGGGCCATGAGGCAGTAAAGATAAGAGGCAAGCGACATGATAAGTCGTATGAGGCAATTGCCCCTCCGTTGGGTATTTCTGTGTTTGATGATGTTGGCCGTGTCCTTTGCGGGCTCCAAAAGTCATGCGGCGCCTTATGCCGCCATGGTGATGGATGCACGCACTGGTGAGGTTTTGCATTCACGCAATGCCGATACACGGTTGCACCCCGCCTCTTTGACCAAAATGATGACGCTTTATATTGCGTTTCAGGCAATCCAACGTGGCGAAATCACATTGGATACCGAAGTTACCGTATCCGAACTCGCTGCATCAGAACCGCCATCGCGGTTGGGCCTGCGTAAGGGTCAGAAGATCAAGCTACGCTATTTGTTGCGCGCTGCCGCTGTTAAATCCGCCAACGACGCGGCCACCGCAATCGCCGGTGCTATTTCGGGATCAGAGGCAGCTTTTGCAGTACGTATGAACCGTACGGCTGCAGCGATGGGCATGACAAACACGACATTCAAGAATGCCCACGGCCTTACACAAAAGGGGCATATGTCCACCGCACGCGATATGTCCGTATTGGGGCGTCACGTGATTTACGACTATCCCCAGTATTATAACCTGTTTTCCCGCATCACGGCGGACGCTGGCATCAAAAAGGTGAACCACACCAACCGTCGCTGGCTTAATAGCTACGAAGGTGGAGACGGGATCAAAACCGGTTACACGCGTGCGGCTGGTTTCAACCTTGTTGCCTCCGCTGAACGTGGGCAGGAACGGATCATTGCGACTGTATTTGGTGGATCGTCGACTGCCGCGCGCAATGCCAAAATCACCGAACTTATGAACCTTGGGTTCAACCGTGCACCATCGCGCGCCACGCTGCGCCGCCCAGATATGGTTGCTGCAGCGGTTCCAACCGAAACCGTGCGAGGCAACAGCCAAGCCGCGACACAAGGCGGTGCGGGCAAAACGGTGCGCGTATCGGGTTCCGTCACCCGCAGCTTGCGCCCACAGGCCCGCGCTGTGCCTGACGTCGTCTTGGCGGTGAACACAGACGAGATCAATTCAGTCTTGGCCGAAGCCATGGAAGCCAGCGCCGCAGAGGCACAAGAGGCCGTCGCACTGGCACTGGCCGCCGCTGATGCAGAAGTTTCACCCAAAGCCCGCCCAACCAATCTGGTCGTCGCATCCGCTACGATCCCCGATCCGGCAGTGCCCGAAATCGTCACCCGAGTGTCTACATCCGGCGGGCGGCATTGGGGCGTGAATATCGGGCGCTACGGGTCCCGGTATGAAGCGGAACGCGTGCTACTGAAGGTCGCGTTGAATGAAATGAGCACGCTTGATGGGTCCGTGCGCAAGGTCGTTGGCCGCTCTGGCGGGTTTGACGCCAATTTCATGGGGCTGAACCGCGAAACTGCGGACCTCGCCTGCCGTCGCCTGACCGCGCGTGGTACACCATGCTTTATGATCGGGTCAGAAGGTTAAACGGAACGTCCTTCGAACGCGGCAGCCATTAAGGCCAACGTATAGGGATGTTGCGGCGCGTCGAAAATTGCGGCGGCGTCGCCTGCCTCGACCACATCGCCTTGCTTCATCACCATCACCTTATGTGACAATGCCCGCACGACCTTTAGGTCGTGGCTGATGAACAAATACGCCAATCCGTATTTCACCTGAAGGTCACGCAACAACTCAACAATTTGCACCTGCACTGTCATATCCAGCGCGGATGTCGGTTCATCCAGCACGAGCAGCTTGGGGCGCAAGATCATCGCCCGCGCAATCGCAATGCGCTGCCGTTGCCCGCCAGAAAACTCATGGGGATAGCGGTCCATCATCGATGGCACCAACCCCACCTCACCCATGATTTCAGCGACCATGTCGCGCCGGTTCTTTCCGGGGGCGATGCCGTGGATCGTCAGCCCTTCGGCGATGATTTCGGCAACGGTCATGCGCGGGGATAACGAGCCATAGGGGTCTTGAAACACGATCTGCATGTCACCGCGCAGGGGGCGCATTTGTTTGGCATTTAAGGCGTGAATGTCGGTGCCTTGGAACGCAATGCGGCCTTCGGACCCGATCAGCCGCATGATCGCCATGGCCAAGGTCGTCTTGCCAGAACCGCTCTCGCCAACGACCCCGACAGTCTCCCCTGCCCTGACGGTCAGTGTGGCGTCATTGACGGCCTTCACATGGCCGACAGTGCGTTTGAGCAACCCTGCGTGGATCGGAAACCAGATTTTGAGCTGTTCTGTTTCGACAACCACAGGCGCGTCGGCAGGCACGGGTGCCGGCACGCCAGCGGATTCGGCGGATAGCAGCATTTGCGTATAGGGGTGCTGCGGGTTCGCGAAAATTTCGGCGGTTGGGCCGGTTTCGACAATCTCTCCGTCTTTCATCACGCAGACACTATCGGCGATTTTGC
The DNA here is from genome assembly GCA_964022435.1 of uncultured Roseobacteraceae bacterium. Classification (GTDB taxonomy): domain Bacteria; phylum Pseudomonadota; class Alphaproteobacteria; order Rhodobacterales; family Rhodobacteraceae; genus Yoonia. Next base: position 6,281 of record CAXIAL010000018.1, read on the forward strand.
GCACGATCGTCAGGTCGTGGGTGATGAACAGCATCGACATGCCCACGTCGCGTTTCAGATCAGCGAGCAGGTCCAAGATTTGGGCCTGAATGGTCACATCCAGCGCCGTCGTGGGTTCATCCGCAATCAACAGTTCCGGCCCGTTCGACAAGGCCATCGCGATCATCACGCGCTGGCGTTGGCCACCGGAAAGTTGATGCGGATAGGCACCAAGACGGCTTTCGGCGTCGCGGATACCGACCTGATTAAGCAGTTGGATAATCTTGGCTTTGACGTCCGACCCACGTAGCCCTTGGTGCAGTTCGATGCTTTCGGTCAACTGCCGTTCAATCGTGTGTAGCGGGTTCAGGGACGTCATCGGTTCTTGGAAAATGAAGCTGATGTCATTGCCACGCACCGCGCGCAAATCGCGCTCGGACGCGCCCACCATTTCGGCCCCATCATAGGTGATCGATCCACCGATTTGCGCGTTGTCATCGAGCAGTTGCACTGTGGATAGAGCGGTCACCGATTTACCAGAACCGGATTCCCCGACCAAGGCCACGGTTTCTCCCTTGTGCACATCAAACGAAATGCCGCGCACGGCCTCGCTGATCGCGCCGTCTTGGCGAAAGCCCACGGTCAGGTTGTTGACCCGTAACAATGCGGTCATGAGAATGTCTTTCGCGGGTCAAAGGCATCGCGCACGCCTTCGAAAATGAACACCAAAAGCGACAGCATAATTGCAAAGGTAAAGAAGGCCGTGAAGCCAAGCCATGGGGCCTGTAGGTTCTGTTTGGCTTGCAATGTCAATTCGCCCAAAGATGGGGCCGATGACGGCAGCCCAAAGCCGAGAAAGTCGAGCGAGGCCAAGCCCCCGATTGCGCCCGTGATCAGGAACGGCAGCATCGTGACCGTCGCGACCATCGCGTTGGGCAGCATGTGGCGGAACATGATTGTGCGATCCGACACGCCCAAGGCCTTGGCCGCGCGGACGTATTCAAGGTTGCGCGCGCGCAGGAATTCAGCGCGCACCACGCCAACCAACGCGGGCCAACCGAATAGGATGGTGAGGAACACAAGAAGCGAGAAACTTCGCCCCACAATCGCGAAGACGATGATGATCACATAGAGCGATGGCATCCCCGTCCAGATTTCGATGAAGCGTTGAAACACGAGATCAACCCAGCCGCCGAAATACCCCTGCACTGCGCCCGCCATGATCCCGATCAGCGACGAGCCTGCGGTGACGATCAGCGCGAATACGATGGACAGGCGGAAACCGTAGATGACCCGCGCGACGACATCGCGTTTTGTGTCATCGGTGCCAAGCCAGTTTGTTTCCGACGGGGCGGCGGGCGCCACGCCCGGCACATCGACAATCGTGTTGTAGGAATAGGGGATCACGGGCCAGATCATCCAACCAGCGCTGAACCCTTCGATGTCCACAGCCACGTCATTTTCAACGGCCTCGATCAGGCTTTCGGGCGTATCGAAACACTCGACCAACCCGCCCGTGGCAATCAGGCACTTTACCTCTGGATCGGAATAGCCGGCCTCTGTCAGGAAATCGCCACCGAAATCCACCTCTGAATAAAACGACATGACGGGCATGCGCAATTCGCCGCGATAGGACACGAGGATCGGTTTGTCGTTGGCGATGAATTCAGCAAACAGCGACAGGCCGAACAGCACGGCGAAAATCCAAAACGACCAGACGGCACGGCGGTTTTTCTTAAAGTTGCTTAGGCGGCGGCGATTAAGCGGGGACAGTTTGAACATCAGCCTCTGGCCTCGAAATCAATGCGGGGGTCGATGAAAACATAAGTAAGATCTGTGATGATGCCGATAACCAAGCCCATGAGTGAGAAGGCGAAAAGCGTGCCGAAGACGACCGGATAGTCGCGAGCTACGGCGGCCTCGAACCCCAATCGTCCCAACCCATCAAGGCTAAACAATGTCTCGATGATCAGTGATCCACCGAAGAACACGCCGATGAACAGCGCCGGAAAACCGGAGATCACGATCAACATCGCGTTGCGGAAAACATGACCGTAAAGCACGCGGTTTTCGGTCAGGCCTTTGGCCTTCGCCGTCATCACATATTGCTTTTTGATTTCATCAAGAAAGCTGTTTTTGGTCAGCAATGTCAGCGTCGCGAATGCGGAAATTGTGGATGCCAGAACCGGCAACGTGATGTGCCAGAAGTAATCGAGCACTTTGCCGATCATCGACAATTCGGCGAAGTTATCCGACGTCAGCCCGCGCAAAGGGAAGAACCGCCAGTAAGACCCGCCCGCGAACAGCACGATTAGCAGGATCGCAAACAGGAACCCCGGGATCGCATAGCCCACGATAATCGCGCCGGACGTCCATGTATCAAAACGCGACCCGTCACGCAGCGCCTTTTTGATGCCCAGCGGGATCGAGACCATATAGGCGATCAGGGTCGACCACAGGCCAAGCGTGATGGACACAGGCATCTTTTCCAAGATCAGATCGACCACGGAAATCGAACGGAAATAGCTTTCACCGAAATCGAACCGGACGTAGTTCCACATCATGGTCAGGAACCGTTCAAGCGGCGGTTTGTCGAAACCGAACTCTCGTTCTAGCTCTGCGATAAACTCTGCAGGCAAGCCACGCGCACCGATGTAATCATCGCTGGCACCCTCGATGATTTCACTGCCGCCACCGGAAATGCCCTCGAAAACATCACCGCCGCCTTCCATTTCGGCGATGATCTGCTCGATCGGCCCGCCTGGGACAAATTGGGTCAGGACAAAGTTGATGATCATGATCCCCAACAACGTGGGGATCACAAGCAGCAGTCGTCTTAAAATATAGGCGCCCATTCCTCGCGACTACAATGCGCCAGCAGCGGTCAAAGCATCCGCTTTTTCCTGATTAAACCACCAGTAGTCCAAGTAGCCCAAGCCAAATTCAGGCAGGTTCTCTGGGTGTTCATACATGTCGTAATAGGCCAACCAGTGTTTACCCAGATACCAAATCGGCACGATGAAATAGTCATATCGCATGACGCGGTCGATTGCGCGGACGCCTGCGGCCATCTCTTCGTAGTCTTCGGCATTTGTCACGAACTCGGCCAGCTTTTCAAAGGCAGGGCTGCAATATCCGGCGCTGTTGAAGACGTCATCTTTGTCTTCACACCCGAATTTTTGCGTGATCCCACGCCCCTCTTGCAGACCATTGATCCAATAGCCGAAAATCAAGTCAAAGTCGTTGGATTGGGTGCGGGCCTGATATTGCGAAGGATCGACACGATTATAGGTGATATTCACGCCCAAGCGTTTCAGATTTTCAATGTAGGGCGTCAGAATGCGGTCAAAGCTTTGGCGGGTTTCAAGGAATTCGACATCCAGCGTTTTCCCATCATTATCGCGCAGCAAACCATCGTCACCGATTGTGAAACCAGCTTGTTCCATCAGACCAAGTGCCTTGCGCAGGTTGCCACGATCAAGTGATCGATTTTCACTTGTATGCGGCATGAACGCTGGTTTGGTGAAAATGTCATCGGACACGAGATCACGCACCGTTTCCAGCATTTCCAGTTCGCGCCCAGTTGGCAGATCCGTCGCCTTCAGACGGTCATTTTCCCAAAAGCTGGTGCGCTGTTGGAACAGGCCATACTGCAAGTTTTCGTTGGTCCAAGTGAAGTTATAGACCAATCCCAAAGCGAGCCGCAGATTGCGGTCTTGGAATTTCGGCTTGCGCATATTGAACACAAAACCAGTCGCGGCGGGCAAGGTGCCGTCTTCTAATGTATCACGCTTGACCCAGCCGTTTTCGAGCGCAGGGAAATCATAAGCCGTGGCCCAATTGATTGAAGAGCTTTCGCGGCGGAATGTGAATTCACCGGCCTTAAATGCCTCGAATGCAGCTGAACTGTCGGTGAAATATTCGATGCGGATGCTGTCTAGATTGCCGCGGCCCACATTGATTGGCAGGTCATTGCCCCAATAGTCGGGATTGCGCTTGTAGATCAGCTGTCGCCCAGGATCGATGCTGCCGACCATGTATTCGCCTGTTCCGGGTGCGGTTTCCATGCGCGCCTCATCAAGCCGTGCACCTGTTTCTTCAAACCACTTCTTTTGCAAAACGATCGATGCCGCCATCTGAGAAATCCGGCCACCCACAGGCGTGTCATCTGCAAAAGTGAATTTGACACTATGATCGTCTAAGGCCTCGTATTTTGTGACGAGCTTGGTGATTCCATCGCGGTATGACGGCGTACCCTGTTCGCGGAAAAGTTCATGTGTGAAGATCAAATCTGCCGCTGTCATAGGTGTGCCGTCAGAGAAGGTCACATTCTTGCGAAGGTTAAAGATCACCCAAGAATGGTCTTCGGGATATTCGATGGTTTCGCACAATAAGCAGTAGCTTGATCCAACTTCGTCTTCCGTCGCTGTGACCAGCCGTTCGTACATCACGCTGGCCATCGCACCCGGCTTGCCCGTTAGGGTGGCGAATGGGTTCATGTTATCGAAGGTGCCAATCGTAGAAATGCTGATTTCGCCGCCATTCGGCGCATCCGGATTGACGTAATCAAGATGTGGAAAATCCGCGTCATATTTCAACGAACCGAATTCATTCCATCCGTGGGTCGTGATGATTTGTTGATGACTATCCGCAATAGCTTGACCAGTAAGTGCCGCCGACATTGCCATCGCGGTGGCAACCGTTCTGAATGCAATTGCTTTGGTGTTCATCCTGTCTTCCTTTTAAGTCTGACTGTTTCTTCTGCTATTCACTAAGGCTACCCGCCGATGCGATAACCGCGCAAGTTGAGAATGCGTGATCACCTCGTGATCAGCCCCGAAACCACGAAAAAGGCCGCCTCAATTGCTTGAAGCGGCCTGATAAATTCGATGTCGGTGGAGGTTAGCCGCCGATAGTCGCCAAATAGGCGATTAGGTTGGCGCGGTCTTCAACCTTGCGCATACCGCTGTAGCCCATCGCTGTGCCAGGTGCGAATTTCTTTGGGCTCTCCAAGAAAGCGTTCAGGTTTTCAACGGTCCATGTTTCCGCAACCGCGACCAATGAACCAGAATAACCAAAGCCAGCCTCTGCACCCACAGGACGGTCAACGACACCAGCAAGGGAAGGACCAACACCGTTCACGCCAGCTTCCAGTGCGTGGCAAGAACGGCAGTTGCGCCACAGGCCTTCGCCGTCCGCAGCGTTGGCTGACGCCATTACTACAGAAAAATCAATCTCTTCGACAACTTCTGCGACTGCACCGGTTTCAGGCACTTCAATCTTGTAGCCCTGTGCATGGTGGTCATCACTATGCCCGCCGCCACCGTGATAGATTACTTCAGCGGCCCAGCCACCCAAGAGATAAATCAACAATGCGCCACAAGCGCCGCCCATTGCCTTCGTGAAAGTCATTGTGTCGAACATGTCGCGTTCCATTCCGTTCGCAGTTTTCCGGATATGTATCCGCTTCACACATCTATATGCAAGGTGTAGTCCCGCGACCAAATGCCCCTTTTTTAGTTTCAGTTCAAGAAAGCACACATCCCATGACCGCAAAAATCGCATTTCAAGGCGAATTAGGCGCCTATGGCCATCAAGCTTGCACCGAAGCACGGCCAAAATTCACGCCATTGCCGTGTGAAACATTCGATGATGCCATCGAATCTGTCCGCAAAGGGGATGCCGGTTTGGGTATGATCGCTGTCGAAAACTCCACCTATGGGCGCGTGGCCGATGTGCATTCACTGCTACCCGAGAGTGGTTTACATATCGTGGACGAAGTTTTCGTGCGCGTGCATGTAAATCTTTTGGTCAAACCAGGCGCTACATTGGACCAAATCAAAACCGCCTATGGCCACCCTGTTATCCTTCCGCAATGTGCCACGTTCTTGCGCGAAAACATCATCACCGGTTCCGCAATGTCAGACAATGCCCGCGCCGCCCGTGAAGTGGCCGAAGGCGACGACATGTCCGCCGGCGCGCTCGCGTCTGAATTGGCCGCTGAGATTTACGGGCTGAACGTGATTGCCCGTCATATCGAGGATGCCGACAACAACACCACACGGTTTTTGGTTATGGCCCGCGAACCTGATTATACACCGCGCGGCAAACGGGGTATGAAAACCAGCTTTGTTTTTCGCGTGCGCAACATTCCAGCGGCGCTTTATAAGGCAATGGGAGGCTTTGCGACCAATGGTGTCAACATGACCAAGCTGGAAAGCTATATGGTCGGCGGTAACTTTCAAGCAACCCAATTTTATGCGGAAATTGAAGGCCATCCAGACGACAGCAATGTGAGGCTAGCGCTCGAAGAACTTGGATATTTCACCGACCATCTGCATTTGATGGGCGTCTACCCTGCAGCAGCTAGATAGGTTCTGAAGCTTAGCCTGCCCTGCGGTAGCTTTCTTCAACGCTTTCCGCAAAATCTGCGACACGCAGCTTGAACTTGCGTGTCAGATTCGATTTCGCCAGTTTCAATGACTGAAGCAACAGACGCGCTGACAGGCTTTTGGGTTCCATCTCAACCGACACACTGATGCGCGTGCGGGCGCGCGAGAGGGCGACAAGTTCGACTTTCGTGACCCCGTCCAAACCGTTAGCGACTGTTGCCAGACGCAGTTCTGTCGGGTCTTCGAGGCGCGCGATCGCGGCAGTCATTTTACGTTCTTTGCCCCGGAATTTGAATGCGACATCCCATGTCGAGCCCTCTTGGGGGGTCGGCGAAGAATCTGTACGTTGCACATCTGTGCCACGCCGCAATGCTTGTTTTTCAAAGCCTTGGAAATCGGTGAACCGTGCGAAAACAAAATCGATTGGTGCTTCAATGTCTTCGCGGGTGCTAAATTTCATGTCGATCTACCTCTTGCAGCCAGCTTTTCTGCGGCCATCGCGTTTGATTAGGTCACACCAAACAATCTGCCAGCCATTTTTCCAGCAGAAAATGCGCAATCGCCCCTTTTCGGGTGGGATTTATCGTCGGGTGTTGCCCGACAAAAACACGCGCCATGTCTTCGCGACTGATCCACTGGGCGTCCTCGATCTCGTCTGGGTCAATAGTGATTTGCTCGCTCAACGCCTCGCCTGCACATCCCAACATCAATGATGCGGGAAACGGCCATGGCTGACTGGCCAAATAGATCACGTCGCCGACCTGCACGCCAGATTCCTCGAACACTTCGCGGCGCACGGCTGCTTCTATTGTTTCACCCGGCTCGATAAATCCCGCCAGCAAGGAATACATCCCCTCTGGCCATCCAGGGGAACGGCCAACCAAGACGTTATTGCCATGAGTGATCAGCATGATGACAACGGGGTCCGTGCGCGGAAAGTGTTTTGTATCACACGCGGCACAATCGCGCTGCCAACCGCCCATCGTTATTGCACTTGGTTGACCGCAGCGCGCACAAAATCCGTGATTGCGGTGCCATTCCATCACTGCCTTGGCCGTTGCTGCCAATTCGGCGTCGCGGGCTGACATCAGCGTCATCGTCGCTCGAATATCCGCGAAGGACAGGTCTGGGTGCGCTGGGTGGCTTTGACGGCTATCGTCTAGAAACGGCACCGGTTCAGACAGATCAAACCCATCTGGCTGCCATTCCGAAATGTCCACAGCGAACAGCGGCACATCCCCGTCTTGCCCCAGAAAGATTGGATCTACCACGGAACCCACCAAGCAGTTGTCCGATAAGGAAAGCCGCGCGAGATTGGTATTGTCGTCGCACAGCACTTTACCGCGCCATAAAACGATGGCCCGCGCAGCGGGGTCAGCTGCCAGTTGATTGGCCAGCGGTCGCAAATGAGCTGCGCGATCAAGCCCCGAGCCCCCGAAAGTCACTGTTTCTGCATTCTTCATGTGCATTGGATGCCAGCTTCGCACAACAAGTTCAACATTCGCCCATCGGGTCATGACGGTCAGATCAGTTTCCACAAAGGTTGCCGCTTAAGATGAATTCATTTGATCGAACGCGGCGCAGACCCTTAGGTTTTGCCAAATCTGCAATCGCGTTTTGGTCCTCTTGCGCCGCGCGGCACATCGGCCTATATCAAGGGCGAGAGGTTGGCGCGGGCGAGTGCCTCGCCAACCTGGTCAGGTCCGGAAGGAAGCAGCCACAACGAGCCCCACTTGGGTCGATGTCCAACCTCTCACCTAATCCTTTTGGCCGCTAGGGTGTTCATGACAGTTTTCATTACACCACCCACCAACGGTTGCACCCCGTTTTGACGACTGCGCAGCTGACACTTGCCGATCTTGGCTGGTCGGCGTTTTACAATTCCCAATTGGAAATGGACGAAATTGGCGTGGTCACGCCTGCCCGAGTCAGCGCGGTGCATCGCACACAGATTGCCACATTAACAGAAGCCGGCCCCTTGGATTTGACGTTGGACCCAGACACATCAGCGGGCGAAATTGCGGTTGGTGATTGGGTGATCTGCGATCCGCAATCTGCGCGGGTCTTACGGCGGCTGGACCGTCAAAGCACGTTGCAGCGCGGGTCAGATTATCATTTCGGAGAGCGTCAGCTGATTGCCAGCAACATTGATACATTGTTCATTACGACGTCCTGTAACGCCGATTTCAATGTCGCCCGTTTGGAACGCTATCTCGCGCTGTCCCATGACGCGGACATCACTCCAGTTATCGTATTGACCAAGGCCGACAAAAGCGACGACCCCGACAGCTACGCCACCAAGGCGCAAGCGTTGGGGCGTGATCTGAGCGTGGTGGTCTTGGATGCCTTGCACGGCGATGTCGCAGCAGGCTTGGGCCCCTGGGTTGGGAAAGGCCAAACAGTCGCGCTTGCGGGGTCTTCTGGTGTTGGCAAAACCACATTGGCCAATGCGTTAACCGGCAATGACGCCGCGACACAGGGCATCCGCGAAGACGACGCCCGTGGGAGACACACCACGACAGGCCGATCTTTGCATTATCTGCCGACGGGCGGGTGGTTGATCGATACACCCGGCATGCGCGGATTGGGCGTGGCCGATGTGGCGGTTGGCATTGCCGCGACCTTCCATGAAATTTCTGACATCGAAGGTGATTGCAAGTTTCGCGACTGCAAGCATGACAATGAACCCGGCTGCGCGGTGCAATCCGCAATTGCGGCGGGCGACATCGATCCAGAACGGTTGAAACGCTACCAAAAACTGATGCGCGAAGATGCGATCGCCACCGAAACCGTGGCCCAAGCCCACGCACGCGGGCGCAAGTTCGGCAAAACGGTTAAAGCCGCTCAGGCCCGCAAGAAGCGTTAGGACAATGGCAACCTATATTGATTGCGCCCACACCAGTTGATCCGCAGTTTCGACGGCACATGGGCGCGCCAATCGCAGGCGATTGAATGCGGGATCGGGCGCTTCGCCTACCGCAATCATTATCCGCAACGCAACCATACCAGACCGCCCGCAGCCGCCAAAGCAATGCACCAACACGCGACCGCCCTGCGATAGGATCAACGCCGCCTCTCGCACTGCATCGTCAATCAACAGATCGCTATCAGCGTCCGGCGTTTGATAGTCCAGCACGGACACATGACGCCACGCGATGCCGCGCTGCTGCAAATGATCACCAAGATCGGCCACCCCATTGTGATCTAGCTCTGCTTGCTCAACCAGTGTCAGCACCAGCGCTGGCGCCCAGTCTGCGATCACACCGACATCGTCGCGCAGCGGCCCAAAGCGACCTGGCAATGGCGACAAGGCGATTTGACCTTGGTCAACGGTCACGGGATAAATTTCGAACTTGGGCATCATCAGTTCCTTACGGGTTTGCCCTTACATTGACGCATCATGCTGCGCAATCAAGGTGGACGCGCGTGCATCTGCACCGTAGCTTAACACATGGCCCCCGAATCCAAATGAAAGCGCCCATGACCGACGCCCCAGCCTATCAAGTCCTCGCCCGCAAATACCGCCCAGAGACATTCGTCGATCTGGTTGGCCAAGACGCGATGGTCCGCACCCTGCGCAACGCGTTCGAGGCAGATCGCATTGCCCAAGCGTTCATGATGACTGGTATCCGCGGAACGGGTAAGACCACAACCGCGCGTATTATCGCGAAAGGCATGAACTGTGTCGGCCCAGACGGCACCGGTAAGCCCACGACTGAACCTTGTGGCACTTGCGAACATTGCGTGGCCATCATGGAAGGCCGCCATGTCGATGTCATCGAAATGGATGCTGCATCGAACACGGGCGTCGCCAATATTCGCGAAATCATTGATAGTGTGCATTACCGTGCGGCCTCTGCCCGCTATAAGATCTACATCATCGATGAGGTTCACATGCTGTCCACAGGTGCGTTCAACGCCCTGCTAAAGACGCTCGAAGAACCGCCCGCCCACGTTAAATTTATCTTTGCCACCACCGAAATCCGCAAGGTGCCTGTGACGGTCTTGTCGCGTTGCCAACGTTTTGATCTGCGTCGGATCGAGCCTGAGGTGATGATTGCCCTCATGCGCAAGATCGCGACCGCCGAAGGTGCCGAGATTTCCGACGATGCGCTGGCCTTGATCACCCGTGCGGCCGAAGGGTCCGCCCGTGATGCAACGTCCCTGCTCGATCAAGCGATTAGCCATGGTGCCGGCGAAACAACTGCCGATCAGGTACGGGCGATGCTGGGGCTAGCTGACCGTGGCCGTGTGCTTGATTTGTTTGACATGATCCTGCGCGGCGATGCAGCTGGCGCGCTGACCGAGCTGTCCGCCCAATATGCTGATGGGGCCGACCCCATGGCCGTCTTGCGCGATCTTGCCGAAATCACCCATTGGGTGTCCGTGATCAAAATCACGCCCGACGCCGCCGAAGATCCGACCATCAGCCCCGACGAGCGCACCCGTGGCCAAGCCATGGCCGCCGACCTGCCCATGCGCGTCATGAGCCGGATGTGGCAAATGCTGCTCAAATCGCTCGAAGAGGTCGCGATGGCCCCGAACGCGATGATGGCTGCCGAAATGGCCGTGATCCGGCTGACCCATGTGGCCGATCTGCCATCACCCGAAGAACTGGTCAAAAAGCTGCAAGATGCGACACCACCGCCCACCGGCGGCCCAACCGCAAGGGGCCCCGCGGCAAGCGGCGGGGCTACGCAGGCGCAGTCCCAAACACAGGTTCCCACGCACAGCGGCCCTTCGGGTCATTCCGCCGCTGGTGCGCAAACAGCGGTGGCAATCGCTCCCGACGGGCTTGCCCATTACGCGCGGTTTGAGGATGTGATCAACCTGATCCGCCACCACCGCGATGTGAAACTTTTGGTCGAGGTCGAAACCGGCTTGCAACTGGTCAACTATCAACCCGGCCGGATCGAAGTGAACCCAACCGATGATGCGGCCCCTGATCTTGTCGGGCGGCTTGGTTCTCGACTGCAAGCATGGACGGGGAACCGCTGGGCAATCACCGTTGTGGCCGAAGGTGGCGCGCCGACCATCGCGCAGGTTCGTGATGCGGCTGAGAACGAACTGCGTAAATCGGCCGAGGACCACCCGCTGGTCCAAGCGGTCATCGCAGCATTTCCGCGTGCGAAAATCACCGACATCCGGACTGAAGCCGACAAGACCCAAGATGCCATGGTCGACGCCCTGCCAGAGGTTGACGACGAATGGGATCCATTCGACGACGCCTAACTTGTGAAACCGTGCGCAGCCGCATATCTAGCGGGCAACAACAGTTAAGGAGAGTGCAATGCTCAAAGGATTAGGCGGTCTTGGCGATATGGCCAAGATGATGAAACAGGCGCAAGACATGCAGGGCAAAATGGCCCAAATGCAAGAAGACATGCAAAACATCATGGTCGAAGGGCAATCCGGTGCAGGCCTTGTGAAAGCCACGGCAACGGCCAAGGGCGAGCTGAAAGCACTCGACATCGACCCGTCCATCTTCAACGGCGATGACAAAGAAGTGGTAGAGGACCTGATCCTTGCTGCGATCAAAGACGCCCAACAAAAAGCATCCGACCGCGCCGCGGAAGAGATGCAGAAAATGGCCACTGAAATGGGCCTGCCTGCGGGCATGAACTTACCGTTTTGATGCAAGCCCTGCTTCTTCTGGCCGCAAATACCTCTGCCAGAGGCACGTGGCCCCCTCTAGGGGCCGCGATCTGACATGGCATCCCAAGATCTCGACAATCTAATCGCTCTGATGGCGAAGCTGCCGGGTCTTGGACCGCGCTCTGCCCGCCGCGCGGTGCTGCAGATGATCAAAAAACGCAGCCTTTTGTTGATCCCTTTGGCCGAAACCATGCACAAGGTTGGCGTCTCAGCGCGCGAATGTCTCAATTGCGGGAACATTGGGACCACAGACGTCTGCGACATATGCACCGCACCCAAACGCGACATTGGCCTGATCTGCGTTGTCGAAGACGTGGCCGACCTTTGGGCAATGGAACGGTCCGGCGTGTTCAAAGGCCGCTATCATGTTTTGGGTGGCACTTTGTCGGCATTGGATGCTGTCGGACCAGAAGAACTACGTATTCCCAAACTCTTAGACCGGATTAGATCCGAATCCGTGACCGAAGTGATCCTTGCGTTAGGGGCCACAATCGACGGTCAAACGACCGCTCATTACATCGCCGATCAGCTTCCAGACGTCACCGTCACCTCTCTTGCCCAAGGCGTGCCTGTTGGTGGAGAGCTGGATTATTTGGATGACGGCACGATTACGGCTGCTTTGAACGCGCGCAAATCTATTTGACACTGGATTTAGGGCAATTTCCCCTTATGTAGCATAGCACATAGTACAGTTTTAAATTCACGTGGTTTCCACGTCCGGAGTATCCCATGGCAAATCAACCTGCTGAAACGACCCTAAGCTTTGCAACAGAACGTGGCGCAGCCCGTTCCAGATGGGTCGCTGGCATTCTTATTTTGGCCGTGCTTGGGTGGATGGGCAGCGGTTTCATTCCGTCAGAGGAAGATGAAACACAAGAGATTGCAACTGTCGCCTCTGCCGTGCGCCTAACAGCCGTCGCCGTGCGGCCATCGCAGTCCGAAGTGGTGACACAGTATTTCGTTGCAGAGGGCCAAGCCGTGCCGGATCGCACCACATCTATTCGCGCAGAATCTACAGGCCAGATTGCCGAGGTTTTTGTGAGCAAAGGCGACACAGTCGGTGCGGGGCAATTGATCGCCCGCTTTGACGTCACCCGCGCTGAGGCCGACCTAACACGCGCGAAAGAAGAGCTGACACGCGCCCAACGCGAATTCGACAATGCCGAAACCTTGGTCGATCGCGGCGTTGCAACAAATGATAGGCTTAGTTCGACCCGCGCAGCCTTGGCCAACGCGAATGCAGCTGTGATTAACGCCGAAGAAAGCCTTGGCAACTCCGAAATCACGGCCCCTTTCGCTGGCCGCATCGAGCAAATGTCATTAAATGCGGGCGAGTTTGTGTCCGCAGGTTCTCAGGTCGGCCAGATCGTCGACAACACCCCGCTAAGCGTCACAATCCAAGTGCCGCAACAATCGCTGCGCGATCTTAAACAAGGGCAAGCCGCCAAGGTCACTTTCATCACTGGTGAAGAGCGTGACGGCGTAGTGACGTTCATCGGAACGAGCGCGGATTCTGCGACCCGTACCTTCCTTGCAGAAATTTCCGTTGAAAACGAAGATGGTGCCGTGCCTGCAGGTGTCAGCGCAGAAATTCGTATTCCAACAGGTGAAGCCGTTGCGCATTTCATGTCCCCAGCCACGCTGTCACTGGGTGCCAGCGGTGCGCTTGGGATTAAGACCGTGGATGCAGACGATACTGTTGTCTTCACAGAGGTAGTAATCGAACGCGCCCAAACTGACGGCATCTGGGTCAGCGGCCTGCCAGAAAACGTAGACATCATCACCATTGGCCAAGGCTATGTGAACGACGGCCAGATTGTTGACCCTCAATCAGAGGTCACATTGATCGCGGAGGCCTCAGAATGAACGCACTTATAGACGCAGCATTTTCGCGGACCCGAGTTGTTTTTCTCATGTTCATCGCCATTCTGGCGGTGGGCGCGATTTCGTACTCCGCTATCCCCAAGGAAAGCACGCCAGAAATTTCGATCCCGATTGCCTATGTATCCACCGGCATTGACGGGATTTCCCCCGAAGACAGCGAACGCCTGCTGATCGAACCCTTGGAAACCGAGCTAGGGTCGCTCACAGGTCTGAAAACCATGACGTCACATGCGGGTGAAGGGTTCGGCAATGTTCAGCTCGACTTTGAGCCGGGCGGCGACGTAGACGAGGCGATTGACCGCGTGCGCGAAGCCGTGGACCGTGCAAAGGGCAATTTGCCCGATGATGCGCGTGACCCAACCGTGTTCGAAATTAACACCGGCTTGTTCCCTATCCTGACGACCATTCTTTCCGGCCCCGTGCCAGAGCGCACATTGAACGATCTCGCAACCGACCTCAAAGATGATCTAGAGGCCTTGTCTGGTGTGCTAGAAGTCGATGTAGGCGGATCACGCACAGAGCTTTTGGAAATCCTGCTCGATCCGACGGTTTTCGAAACCTACAATATTTCGTTTGACGAATTGATCGGCCAAATCAGCCGCAACAACCGTTTGATCGCTGCCGGTGCTATTGAATCGGGTGCAGGGCGTTTGGTGCTAAAAGTCCCCGGCTTGATTGAAAACATCGAAGACGTCATGGAAATGCCGGTCAAAGTGCGCGGCGACACCGTGGTGACATTTGCCGAACTGGCCACGATCCGCCGCACGTTTGAAGACCCCACCAGCTTTGCCCGCATCAACGGACAACCCGCGTTGGCGTTGGAAATTAAAAAACGCTCTGGCGCGAATGTTATCGACACCGTGGCCAACGCCAAAGAGGTCATCGCCAAGGCCCAAGCCAGCTGGCCTGACACCGTCAAAATCAACTATCTGCAGGATGAATCCAAACAGGTAAAATCCATGCTCGCCGACCTAGAGGCGAACGTGATCGCTGCCATCCTTTTAGTAATGATCGTGATTGTCTGGGCGCTTGGTCTGCGGTCTGCCTTGCTGGTGGGCCTTGCCATTCCCGGTGCGTTTTTGACGGGCGTCGCGGCGCTTTACTTCATGGGTTACACCATGAATATCATTGTGCTGTTCTCATTGATCTTGGTTGTCGGCATGCTTGTGGACGGCGCGATTGTGACTGTGGAATTGGCGGACCGGCGCCTTCAAGAGGGCGCTGATCCAAAGACGGCTTTCTCAGATGCTGCCAAACGGATGGCGTGGCCGATCATCGCCTCAACACTGACCACATTGTCGGTATTCTTCCCACTGTTGTTCTGGTCGGGCATGGTCGGTGAATTCATGAAGTTCCTGCCGATCACCGTGATCCTGACGCTCGGCGCGTCCTTGTTCATGGCCTTGATCTTTATTCCCGTCACTGGTGGGATCATCGGCAAAAAACGCCCCTTGTCATCACGTGACAAGGCAACATTTTACGAAACCGAAGAAGGCGATCCGCGCAAGCTTCCCGGCATGATCGGGTTCTATGCCCGTATCCTGAACTGGTCCATTCTGCGCCCTGGCGTAACAATGGTGCTGGCACTTGTGATGCTTTTAGGTGGTTTCAAGCTTTACGGTCAATTCGGCAATGGCGTGACGTTCTTTCCTGAACAAGAACCTGATTTCATGCAGGTTCAGGTCCGTGCGCGCGACAACTTCTCTATCTATGAGCGCGACGCTTTGGTCCGCTTGGTCGAAGAACGCCTGTTTGACGATCCTGCCATCGCATCAGTCTATGCACGGTCTGTCGCAGCCCAAAACGAGGACGCCGAAATCATCGGCACGATCCAGCTAGAGCTGACCGAATGGGACACGCGCCGGAAGGCGGATGAGATCACCGAAGATATCCGTGCATCTATGGCCGATATCGCAGGCATCGATGTGCAGGTTGAAATTGCCGCAGGCGGTCCTGCCGCGGGCAAACCGATCAACGTCAAAATTATCTCCAACGACAACGAAGGCCGTGCCGACGTCACGAACAACGTGTTAGACATGATGGGCGCGATGGGCGGGTTCACTGATGTGACCGACACACGCCCTCTGCCCGGTGTGGAATGGCGCCTGCGCGTTGACCGGTCAGAGGCCGCGCGCTTTGGCGCTGATGTGTCGCTGCTGGGCCAAGCCGTGCAGTTGTTGACCCAAGGCATTACGGTGGCAGATTACCGCCCCGACGATGTGGATGGGTCCGTGGACATCCGTGTGCGCTTCCCATCGCAAGACCGCACATTGGAAGAGCTTGAAAGCTTGCGGGTACCCACGAACACGGGCCTTGTGCCAATCACTAACTTTGTCACCTTTGAACCTGCGCCGCGCACAGGCACGATCAACCGCGTGAACCAAGAACGCGTGGTCACAATCGATTCAAACGTGGCCCCCGATTTGAACGTGAACGAGAAAATCGTCGAATTGCGGACAGCGCTAGAAAAGATGGATATTCCTGACGATGTCACATGGTCCTTCGGTGGCGAGGCCGAAGATCAGGCCGAAACCATGTCCTTTCTTGGCGGTGCCTTCGTTTCTGCGATCTTGTTGATGTTCGTGATCTTGCTCACGCAGTTCAACAATTTCTACCAAGCCTTTGTGGTCATGTCCGCGATCATTTTTTCCATTGGCGGCGTGTTGATCGGGTTGATCATCACGGGGCGTCCGTTTGGGATCGTCATGGGCGGCATCGGTGTGATCGCGTTGGCGGGCATCGTGGTGAACAACAACATCGTTCTGATCGACACCTACAACGATCTGAAAAAAGCCGGAAAACCACCGTTAGAGGCGGCATTGCGCAGCGGGGCACAGCGTTTGCGCCCCGTGTTCTTGACGTCGATCACGACGGCGCTGGGTCTGATGCCAATGGTGATCGGGTTGAACATCAACTTTTTCACCCGTGAAATCGTCTATGGCGCGCCATCGACACAGTGGTGGACAGAACTGTCCAGCGCGATTGCGGGCGGCGTGGTGATCACCATGGTGCTCACACTGATCGTGACACCGGCGATGTTGATCTTTGGCGAAAATGTATCGGCCAACCTGCGAAGACGCAAAGAACGGCGCGCCGCCAAGCGGGCGGCCAAAATGGACGCCATGCCAGCCGAATAAAAAAACGCCGCCTTGGGATCAAACCAAGGCGGCGTTTTTGATTTCAGCGATATGATGAATTATGTGTCGGCGTCATCCCCATCCACATCGTCGGGCAGGTTAAAGAAGCTATCCGCATCGGACACATCCAAGTTGTCGGATTTGGTTTCCAGCTCTTCGTCACGTGGATCGGCAAGGCTGAACGATTCCAGACCTGCCAATGCGCTTGGCATTTTCGGTTCCGCTGGCATGCCAAGGGATTGTTCGGTGCTAACCAGTTTGCGACGCTCGTCGTCGGTCATCACGCCGCCTTCTTTGGCTTTCTTGGCGTTTGCCTTTTGCACAGCGGCATCCAATTCGGACTGCTTACACAGGCCCAAGGCAACAGGATCAATCGGATCAATGTTCTGGATGTTCCAGTGCGTACGCTCGCGGATCGCCTGAATGGTCGGCTTGGTTGTACCAACAAGTTTGGACACCTGACCGTCGGTCAGCTCTGGGTGGAATTTGACCAGCCAATAGATCGACGCAGGGCGATCCTGACGCTTGGACAGTGGCGTATAGCGTGGACCGCGACGCTTTTCTTCGCCCGCAGACGCAGGGTTGAACAACAGCTTCATGCGGTATTTCGGATCGGCTTCGGCCTTGTCGATTTCTTCCTGCACCAACTGCTTGTTGGTGATCGGATCGAAACCCTTAACGCCCGTGGCCACGTCGCCATCGGCGATGCCTTGCACTTCCAGCTCGTGCAGGCCGCAGAAATCAGCAATCTGCAGGAATGTCATCGTTGTGTTATCGCAAAGCCAAACGGCCGTGGCTTTCGCCATAATTGGTGTATTCGACATCTCATGTCTCCTTTTGTCATCAGACAAAGCTATCCTGTGCCCTTAAATTGGGCTGACCGAAGTTTCGGCCGGGTTCGCATTGTCGGGGAACTTGGTAGCCTTATAAAGGGCCGAACTCGTTTAGGAAAGATCAAAATGTTTCGCCTGTTTGCCGCCCTATTGATGCTATCTACCCCTGCCCTCGCCGAGGATCGCGCTGGCGAGTTTGACTATTACGTCATGTCCCTGTCGTGGTCGGCCAATTGGTGCGCGCTGGAAGGCGACGCGCGCCAATCCCCGCAATGCGACGAGACCACCGAAAACGGATGGATCTTGCACGGGCTATGGCCACAATATGAACGGGGCTATCCAGCCAATTGCCGGACCCAATTCCGTCAGCCATCGCGTAGCCAAACCAGCGAGATGGCCGACATTATGGGTACATCGGGGCTGGCTTGGCACCAGTGGAAGAAACACGGCGTCTGCGCAGGAATTGATTCCGCCGACTATTACGCTCTGTCGCGCGAGGCTTATGGCCGCGTCACTCGTCCCGAAGTGTTCCGCAAACTGTCCAAAACCGTAACCCTTCCCGCGTCCCTGATCGAGCAGGCGTTCCTAAAGGAAAACGAAGACCTATCCGCCGACGGCATCACCGTGACCTGTAAACAAGGCTTCATCCAAGAGGCGCGCATCTGCCTAACCCGCGATCTGGAATTCCGCGACTGTGGCCGCGACGTGATCCGCGACTGCACCATGACCGACGCCCAATTCGATCCGATGAGGTAACCCCATGAAGCTGATTATCGACACAGACCCGGGCGTCGACGACGCGATTGCCATCGCACTGGCCCATGCATTGCCTGACGTCGACTTGATCGGCATGACGGCAATTTTCGGCAACACCTTTGTCACGCAATCCAGTAGGAACGCCCGCTATCTCTGCGACCTATTCGGCATGGACGTGCCCGTGGCCGAGGGTGCAGCGCTACCTTATGGCGCTGAAACCTATGCGCCGTCTGACTATGTGCACGGGCCCGAGGGGTTGGGCGACATCACCGACATCCCGCAAATCGGCGCGAACGATCCGCGCGATGCGGCGACGTTCCTCTGCGAAATGGCGGCGGCGCATAAGGACGAGTTGACGATCTGCGCCATTGGTCCGCTGACCAACATTGCCGACGCCATCGCCCGTGACCCCGCGTTCGCCAGCAACGTGAAATCGCTGGTCATCATGGGCGGCGCATACCAACACGCGGGCAATGTGACCCCATTTGCCGAGGCGAATATCATCCACGACACGGCTGCCGCCGATGTGGCGTTCGGCTCTGACATGACGATCACAATGGTCGGACTGGACGCAACGATGAAGACACTGCTGACGCCAGAAGACTTCACCACCCTCGCTGGGAACGCGCCCAAGGTCGGCGGGTTCATCGACCGCATTTCGCAGTTCTATCTAGAATTCTACCGCTCTGTAGGTGTAAAGAACGGCTGCCCGATGCATGACGCGCTGGCCGTTTTAGCTTGCACAAATCCCGAGAAATTCAGCTTTGAGCATATAGGCATCAAAGTAACGCAATCCGGCGACGAAATCGGCGCGACCCGTGCAGACAAAAACCGCAAACCAGTTGCCATCGCGATGGACTGTGACGCCGATTGGGCCGTTCGCGTGATGATGGAACGGATCAGTAGCCTAGGATAGGCGTTCGCCCAGATCTAAGCCAAGCAATGCTTGTTCGGCTGGCATCGCCTTCTTGCCCGCCCGCTGCGCGCGTGTGACTTCCACCGCGCCGTCACCGCAAGCAATGGTAAACCCACCTAAGACTGTGCCCGCAGCGCCATGCCCATCGGCCAAGCGAGATCCAAGCAGTTTGACCCGCTCGTCGCCCACCATGCACCACGCACCCGGGAATGTCGACAAGCCACGGATCAGCCGATCCACCTCGACAGCGGTGGCGAACCAATCGACCCGCGCCTCTGCTTTGTCGATTTTGGACGCATAGGTGACACCGGCCTCGGGTTGCACCCGAGGTAACGCAGTCGCGTGCGTCTCTAATGCGGTGACAATCATGTCTGCGCCAAGCTGTGACAGACGGTCGTGCAATGCGCCCGTCGTCTCTTCTGCACCAATCGCGATGGATTGTTCTAACAAAACGGGGCCTGTGTCCAATCCCGCCTCCATCTGCATGATACAAACGCCAGTCTCCGTATCCCCCGCCATAATGGCGCGGTGGATCGGTGCCGCCCCCCGCCAACGCGGCAACAACGACGCATGAATGTTCAAACAGCCCAAACGCGGGGCATCCAACACGACCTGCGGCAAAATCAAGCCATAGGCCACAACAACCGCGACATCGGCATCCAACGCAGCAAACGCGGCCTGCTCGGCTTCACCCTTCAGCGACACAGGATGGCGCACGTGCAAACCCAATGTCTCTGCCCGCGCCTGCACCGGACTTGGACGATCTTTTTTGCCGCGCCCTGCCGGACGTGGCGGCTGAGAATAAACGGCAACCACGTCGTGGCCCGCATCCACAAGCGCATCCAAAACCGGCACCGAAAAATCGGGCGTTCCCATGAAAATGATCCGCATGACATCCCCTCTTTGGTTGTCAAATATCCCCGCCGGAGGCTCCGACGATAGCTACCCGCGTAACTTTGCGGCTCTTTTGACCAACATATCACGCTTGGTGCGGCTCAGATGGTCAATAAACATCTTGCCCGCCAAGTGGTCGATCTGGTGCTGCACAGATGTGGCCCAAAGGCCCACGAATTCATGCCGATCCCAAACGCCATCTTCGTTCAAGAAACGGACAGTCACGGCGCGGGGGCGCGAAATCTTGGCACTCACACCGGGCAAGTTCGGGGACGCCTCTTCATGCTCGCGCGGTTCAATCGAGCTGTGTAAAATCTCTGGGTTTGCAAGCCGCATGGCCTGCCCGCGTTTGGTGCTGGCATCGACAACGGCCAGTGAAAGCCCAACCCCCAATTGCGGGGCCGCCAAACCATAGCCGGGCATCGCGTCCATGACGCCAATCATCTCGTTCCAAATGGCGCGGATGTCGTCGGTGATCTCGATCACAGGTGCCGCAGGCGTGCGCAGCGCCTTATGGGGATACATCACAAATGGGCGTGCCATGGGGCCTCCTGCTGATCCGCAAAAACGGCCTTAGCCACGGGCCAATTCTCGCTTTAGTTTTTGCATTTTGCGGGTGATCATCTGGCGCTTCAGCGGCTTGAGGTAGTCGATAAACAGCTTCCCATCCAGATGGTCAATCTCGTGCTGGGCGCATGTGGCCCACAACCCGTCAAAGGTTTCTTGCACCTCTTTGCCATCCAAATTGGTCCAGCTGACTTTGACTGATGTTGGGCGCTCGACCTCTGCGAATTGGTCAGGGATGGAAAGGCATCCCTCTTCATAGACGTTCATGTCCTCTGACGACCAAATCACCAAAGGATTGATTAACACCATCGGTTCCGGCGTAGCCGCATCTTCTTTGACGCAATCCATTACGAAAATACGCGCGTTAACCGCGATCTGAGGCGCCGCAAGACCGATACCCGGTGCGTCATACATTGTTTCCAACATATCGTCGGCCAATTGGCGGATGTCATCGGACACAGCAGCGACTGGTTCGACGATTTTCTTCAGGCGGGGATCGGGATGGATCAGGATATTGCGTATAGACATATCCACGATCTAGCCCTTGCATCCCAAACGCGCAAGTCGCACCCTGATCAAAATGACAAACGCCGGAGAGCCCCGATGAATTTCGACAACCCACCCGACCGCCGTGGCACCCATTCTGTGAAATGGGACAGCATGGAAGCCATTTACGGCGTTTCGGCAGATGATGGCATTTCGATGTGGGTTGCCGATATGGAATTTGAGCCGCCCGCTTGCGTGCAAAACGCGGTGCAAGCGATGCGCGATCACGGGGTTTATGGCTATTTCGGCGAGGAAGGTGAGTACCGCGCTGCAATCCAATGGTGGATGGCGGAACGCCATGGATGGCACATCGATCCGTCATGGATTTTCACAACACACGGGCTGGTCAACGGCACAGCGCTTTGCGTCGATGCCTACACGGCGCCCGGCGATGGGGTGGTGTTATTCACGCCTGTTTATCATGCGTTTGCACGGGTGATTAATGCCGCCGGGCGCGAGGTGGTGTCTTGCGAGTTGATCCAAAACGCGGGCCGCTATGAATTTGATTTCGATGCCTATGATGCGCAAATGACAGGTAACGAACGGCTGCTGATCTTGTGCTCGCCGCACAATCCCGGCGGCCGTGTTTGGACCAAATCGGAACTGCAGGCTGTCTCCGCATTCGCCAAACGCCACGAGCTCATCCTTGTGTCCGATGAAATTCACCATGACCTCACGATGCCCGGTCACACCCATATTCCGATGGCCCATACTGACGGGATCACCGATCGGTTGGTCACCATGACCGCAACGACCAAGACGTTTAACATCGCCGGCAGTCACGCAGGCAATGTGATTATCGAAGACGCCGATCTAAGGGCACGCTTTGCTGGGCGCATGGCGGCGTTGGGTATTTCACCTAACAGCTTTGGCCTGTTTATGGCCACCGCCGCCTATTCGCCCGAGGGCGCCGCATGGGTCGATGAATTGTGTGCCTATTTGGACGAAAACCGCAAACTGTTCGACGCTGGCGTGAATGCGATCCCTGGCCTGCAATCAATGGAACTGGAATCCACATATCTGGCATGGGTCGATTTTTCTGGAACCGGCATGACACCAACAGAATTCACCGACCGCGTTCAAAAAATCGCGAAAATCGCGACAAACCACGGCCCAACGTTTGGACAGGGCGGCGAGAATTTTTTGCGTTTCAATCTCGGAACGTCACGCGCGCAGGTGCAAGAGGCCGTGACCCGTTTGCAGGCAGCGTTCAGCGATTTGCAGTAGCTATCGGGTCAACAGACCTGCCGGCACAAATTCTGGCCGTTCAAAATCAACGGGGGCTGCATCTGTCACAGGGTGCAGCCATTTGAAATCGAACACGCGCTCTTCGCCTTCAACCGATGATCCGACAATCAGGCATTGGTACAAATGGCGAGACCCGTCGTAAATTTCGACACGTCCGCGCAGCTTTTCAGCGATATCCAGATCCAGCGAAAACCCACCTTCCCAGAACCGGCGCACAGGGTAAACATCATCGCCATCATGCACACACAGCTTATCCTTGCGGCGCAGCGATTTCGCGCGCGCCTGCTTCAAACCCTCAAGAACGGCATCTGGCAGATGATCAATCATAGTCTTCCCCTTTGGCCCCACAATGAACCACAAAGTATGAAAATCAAGTAACAAAACCCACCAAAACGCAACGTCAGCACCAATACACTATTTGGCAGATTTTGCCTTCGGGCGCAGAACATGCGGTTTGGCAGCGTCATAAAGCGCGCTGTCAGGAAAACCGTGATTATCCGACAATGCAGGCCCAACAAGGATCAACGCGGTGCGCGTGATTTTAGCGGCCCGCGCCTTTTCGCGTACATCCATCAGGGTGCCGCGAATGATCATCTGATCGGGCCAACCGACACGGTAAATCACCGCGACAGGGCAGTCCTCGCCGTAATAGGGTGCCAATTGGCGTTCGATCTCGCGCATTGCGCGGATGCCCAGATGGATGGCCAGTGTCGCGCCAGTTTTTGCGAAATTTTCCAGTGTTTCGCCAGCTGGCATTCCCGTGGATTTCATCGACATGCGCGTCAGGATGATCGACTGCGCGACCTCAGGCACGGTCAGCTCTGTTCCCAATGCCGCCGCTGCTGCCGCATATGCGGGCACACCCGGGATGATCTGATAATCAATGCCTTCCACTTTCAACCGTCGGATTTGCTCAGCGATTGCGCCATAAAGCGAAGGGTCGCCCGAATGCACGCGGGCCACGTTTTGACCCAGTGCGTGGGCCTTCACAATCTCTGCATGGGTATCATCAAGCGTCATTGGTGCTGTATCCATGACCAATGCGCCTTCAGGTGCGCAATCGACAACCGCCTCTGGCACCAATGAGCCAGCGTATAGACACACAGGACATTCGCCGATCACGCGCGCCGCCTTTAGCGTCAAAAGTTCCGGATCACCCGGCCCTGCGCCGATAAAATAAACAGTCATCTAGGATGCCTCCTCGGGCAGATATGGGTCGTCGCGTTTGGCGGTCAAATCGCCGTCAATTTTACGGGCATAACCACGCGGGGTGAACATACGTGGGCCTTCGCCCATTTGCGCAAGCCGCGAATTGCTGGACCCGATCAGAACGACGGTAAGCATATCAACCTCGTCGACCTCCAATTGGTCCAAGCGGCGATAGCGCACATGTTCCTCTGGCCGCCCAAGCGAGCTTGCCAGCATCACAGGCGTATCCGCAGGGCGGTGCTGCAGCAGGATATCGCGTGCCTCGGCCAGCAGTGTGCGGCGGGTTTTGGATACCGGATTGTAGAAAGCGATCACAAAATCGCCCTCTGCCGCCGCGTGCAAACGCCGGATGATATCATCGCGTGGGGTTAACAGGTCAGACAGACTGATCGTGCAGAAATCATGGCCCAATGGCGCACCAGCACGGGCCGCGGCCCCCTGCAACGCGCTCACACCCGGAGAGCAAACAACCTCGACACGGTGGGCGGCGTCAGAAACACCCTCTTCGTCTTCGGACCGGTCGAGCAGTTCAAACACCAAGGCACCCATCGCATAGATGCCCGCATCCCCCGAACAGACCAGCGCGACATTCTTGCCCATGGCCGCCTGTTCCAATGCATAACGACAACGCGCCTCTTCCCCGCCCAGCGGGAAATCGGACCTGTCTTTGCCAATCGCAAGCGGGCCGAGCAGGTCGATATATAGCCCGTAACCCACCAACTCTTCCGCCTCCGCCACAAGACGGGACACCTCTGGCGTGCGCCACGCAGCCTGCCCCGGCCCGATACCAACAACGGACAAGCGGCCACGAGCGCGGCCGCGTAGTTCGGTCAATGGCGCAGGGGCCAATCCAATCGCGCAGGTCGCATTCGCGGTCTTGCGTTTGGCCATCATCAGGGTGCCATCGGGGCCCGCTTGGGCCAAGGCAGCCGCTTCTGACACGCCATGGGTGCCAACCTCTGCAAAGACCACATCAGACGGGTTTTCCAATCGCGGCGTTTCCGCGTCGAGCGTTTCAGCGTCGAACAAGCGCATCGGCACGCCCAATGCCTTAGACAGCTCAATGATCGCAGGCTCATCAGCCTTCAGCGTGATCGTGTTGACTGAATGCACCGCCTCTGGTGCAAGGCCCGTTTGGTCCAAGGTTTCCAGAACCAAGGCCATCAATTCATGCGGGTTGCAGTTACGTGCGCAACCAACGCCAAGGGTCAAAATCTGCGGCGCGAATTGCAGATGTCCTTCGCTCAGATCACCGTGACGCACGGCCTCGGCTGAAATGCGCAGGCCATCACCTTTGGGCAAGTCGGCCAGCCAAGGCGCGTCACCCGAAACCGTGGCACCCGTGCCAGATAGCAAATTGGCCATCGCGCCTTTTGCATCCGCTGGGTTCACCAATGTCCAGCCCGCGGGCGGCGTATCAAGCGCCACGCCCAAGGCCACATCGCCCGCCGTGGTGACGGCCGCAACCGCGCCCAACCCGTCCGCGATTTGCGACGCCAAACGATTAGCCCCGCGATGCCCGCCCAACAGTGGGACCACAACCGCGCCATCGTCGGACACCGACACAACGGGCGGCTCGGTCGTTTTATCCATCAACAATGGGGCAACCGCGCGGATCAAAATGCCGCTGGCGCAAACGCCAACAACCGGCACGCCCGCCGCAAATAAATCGCGCGTATGGTCGAGCGCATTTGCGAAAAACGCGTCCGCCTGATCCACACGCCCTTCGCGGCCATGAACCTTTGCGCCCAACAGGGTTGCGATTTTGTGGGCGACAGGTTCGCCAGAACGGGACAAGGTCAAAACGACAGGGGCTACAGCCATGGGTCGGCTCCTTTGGTGAGCAAGATCATTGAAAAATAGGGGGCCTTTTCAGTGGCATCGGCAAGTGGACTGACAACCTCTTGCGGCAGCGTGGCACGTTCGACGTAAACAGCGTTATC
This sequence comes from uncultured Roseobacteraceae bacterium, assembly GCA_964022435.1. Taxonomy (GTDB): domain Bacteria; phylum Pseudomonadota; class Alphaproteobacteria; order Rhodobacterales; family Rhodobacteraceae; genus Yoonia. The sequence continues at coordinate 32,240 of CAXIAL010000018.1, forward strand.
GGTCAAGCCCAGCCCGTCGATCACAGCACGAATTTTCGCCATATGGCGGCCAACCTTCATGATGACAACGCTTTCCGCACCTTCAATTCGGGCACGCAACTCGTCCTCGGGCAATGGGCCCGGCAAAACGGTCAACCGCTCATTGCGGGCCGCCAATGGCATGCCGGCTCGGGCCGCACAGGCCGTGACCGATGTGACACCGGGTACGACCTCGACCTGATATTTGCCCGACAAGCGAGCAAATAAATACATGAACGAGCCATAGAAGAACGGATCGCCCTCGCACAGACAAACCACGTCCTCACCCGCATCCAGTGCCGCTGCAATCGCTGCAGCACCCGTGTCATAAGCCTCTTGCGCAGGGGCGCGCTCCACCGTCATGGGAACATCCATGACGATTTCGCGCACGTCGTCCGAGATCAGATCGGCCGCGATAGCGCGGGCGAAGCTCTCGCCCCCCGCCAGCGTCGGATAAGCCACGACCTTCGCCGCCTCGATCAATCGCGCCGCGCGCAACGTCATCAAATCAGGCGCACCGGGCCCAAGACCCACGCCGTAAAGGGTTCCACTCATCGCGCGCACCCTTTTTCAGAGCCTAAATATGTCCGCCAGAGGCATAAAATCATCTTTTCACAAGGCTCCACTGGGTGACCGGCATCGCGGGGCGCCAGCCTGTCAAACGGCCAACAGGTTCCGCACGGCACACTGAAATGCGCACCAAGTCACCGCCATGTTTGGCGTGTAGATCCATCAGCACTGCTTCGCTTTCCAATGTCACGGCATTGGCGACCATTCGGCCCAATGGGCGCAGCGCGTTCCATGCGGCCTCAAACGTCGCATGGCTTAACCCGCCGCCGATAAAAATCGCGTCGGGCGCGGCCAACCCGTCCAAGGCATCCGGCACTGTCCCTTCGACAAGCTCCAATTTCGGCGCGCCCAAGGCCAGCGCATTGGCCCCCGCCATCGCGCGTCTGTCGGCACGTGGCTCAATTCCGATTGCGCGGGCATAACGCGTGGCACGCATCCATTCGATCGCGACGGACCCCGACCCGCATCCAATGTCCCACAACAATGCGCCGCGCATCGGCATCAGCTTTGCCAATGTCGCCGCACGAATTTCTTGTTTGGTCATCGTTCCGTCAGATTGAAACAAATCATCCGCCAAGCCTGGCACGCGCGGCAGTAACGCCGCATCTGGGGCAGCGATGCATTCGACAGCGAGCGTGTTGAACGCCGGCACGCTGTGGTCCCAGCTATCGGCCAATCCATCGAACCGCGCCTCGTCCTTGCCGCCCATCGCGGCCAGAACGGTCATGCGCGATTTGCCGAAACCACGTGCGGTTAGGAATGCAGCAATTTGCGCAGGCGTTTCTGCACCAGTCGTAAGAACCAACAAGCGTGCGTCAGGTTGGATGAAAGCGATCATCTGTTCGACAGGACGCCCATGCACCGTCAGTGTTTCTACATCTGGCAAGGACCAGCCCATACGCGCAGCGGCCAGCTGAAATGCAGACAATTGGGGATGATAGACAATCTCGGATGGATCAATCGACCGCCCGATGCGTGCGCCGACGGAAAACCAAAGCGGGTCGCCGGTCACGAGGATCACTGCGCGTTTGCCGCGCATCCCCTCAATCGTGTCGATCATCGCGTTGAACGGCGACGGCCACGCGATGCGTTCGGCTCCGATATTGGCGGCAAGCGCATGGTGCCGGTCACCGCCCAAGATCACCTCGGCAGTTTCAACAACTGCGCGGGTGGCTGGCACCAGCCCATCAAGCCCGTCTTCGCCAATACCAACGATATGCAACCAAGGTGTCATTGCTTGTCCTCGGGCAGACCTGCGGCGAGCGCGTTTACCGCAGCCGAGGCCATAGCGGACCCACCGCGCCGTCCGCGCAGAGCGACGAAATCGCAACCGCGCGGGTTGTCAGCAAGCTCTGCCTTGCTTTCTGCAGCCCCAATGAAGCCCACGGGGAACCCGAGGATCACAGCCGGTTTTGGTGCGCCTGCGTCGATCAGTTCAAGCAAGTGGAATAGTGCCGTTGGCGCATTGCCCACGGCCACGACTGCACCGTCGAGATGGTCTGCCCAAAGGTCCACAGCAGCGGCGGACCGCGTGTTGCCGATGGATTTCGCATGCGTTGGCACGGAAGGATCGTTCAGCGTTACGATGACCTTATTGTCGGCAGGCAAGTAACGACGGATGATCCCCGCCCCGACCATTTCGCAATCGCATAGGATCGGCTTGCCTGCTTGCAGCGCGGCATGACCCGCCGCAAATGCGCCCTGTGACCAAGCCAAACGGTCCGCGACCTCGACCATACCGCAAGCGTGGATCAGCCGTGTGATCAACGGGTGCATGTTCGCCTGAAACCGGTCCAAACGCGCCTCTGCCCGCACAGTCGCGAAACTGGCGGCGTAGATCGCAGCGGGGTCTTTTTCATATGGGCGCACGGCATCAGGCCTTGTGGTTGGAGCCGCTGGAGGAGCCTCCGGCGGGAGTATTTTGGGAAAATGCGAGGGCTATTTGGATTTGCGCGCGCTTTCGGGGCCATGGGGGTGATCGGCATGGGGATAAACGGGGTGCGCGTGATCATGGTCGTGGTGATGGTGGTACCCGTCGCCGTGGTCATGCCCATGGTGGTGATGATGGTGGTGATCATGCGCCATTTCTAGGCGACAGACGCCCGTGCAGAAGGTGTCACAATGGCTGCAATCAGCCACGTTCGACCCAGGAGCAGATGCGCCTTGGCCCTCAACATGGTGGTGGTGCGATTCTTGCACTGCGCCCACTTCGCCCTCAAACCCCAGAACTTGGGTCCGGTATTTGCACAACACGCAAGTCGGTGGCGGTGTGTCAGAGAATGCGGGATGGCTGTCGCGCAGATCGGCCGGAATGGTCACCTCTTTGCCGCCGTCCATCGCGAGGACTTGGGTTCGGTAAGCGCAGGTGCCGCAGTTTGGCGGCGGGTTTTTGCCCGTCTGTTCAATGATCCGTTCGGCGAAGGTTTCGAGCACTTTTGGGTGGTCGCCCAAATAGCCCGCTTTGACGAATTGGATGTCAGGGTTTTCGGCAGCGACTTGATCGGTGAAGCCGTAGATGCGGTCGATCAGGATGCCGGAGAACAGAAAATACGGGAAAACGATGATGCGTTTGTAGCCCAGTTTCGCAGCGTGGCTGAGGCAAGGTTCGACCAGCGGGAATGTGACGCCGGAATAACCAACCTCGTGCCAGCCAAAACCGATGCCTTCGTGCAGCATACGCGCGATTTTCGCGACGTTGCCGTTGGCGTCTGGGTCAGACGCGCCGCGCCCAATGACCACAAGGCAGGTGTCGTGCAGGTGCACCTCGCCATGTTTGGAATTGGCGGCGGCGACAGCCTCTTGGATACGACCAGCGGCGGCGGCGATCATTTTGGGATCAACGCCCAATTCGCGGCCATAGCTGACGTTCACGCCGTACTGGGTGGCATAGGTGTTCAGGACCGTTGGGATGTCATTTTTAGCATGCATTGCGGCGAACAACATGCCTGGGACGGCGAGGATGCGTTCACAGCCCGCATCGCGCAGGTTGTCCAAACCGTCGCGGATCACAGGATTGGCAAATTCCAGATAGCCATAGTCGCACAGCCAATCGTCCGGCAGATAGGCTGGCAGTTTTTGGGCCAAGGTCGCGAATTCATCGACCGCTGATTGCGAACGCGAACCGTGCCCGCAAATCATGACACCGGTTTTCATGCGGCTTCCTCTTCGAGCTCTTCTTCGTCAGTCTCGTCAGATTTTTCGCCGCGCAAAGCGCCCCAAATCCCAGCCAAGATCGCCGCACCAATGGCCGCGCCAGCTGCCCAATGATCGTGGCCTGCAAGCTCGATCAGGTGACCGGGGTGAGCTGCGGCCATATTGCCCGCGAAAATAAAAAATGTGAAAAGTGCAAAGCGCATAATCTAGGTCCTTATCTTTGTTTCACAGCCAAAGGACCTGCGCGCACGCATTTGAAAGGTTAACGACAAGGCGCATCTGGTTCCTGATTGGGTCAACCCAGCGCCTTCAACCTGTCTGGCCAATTGGCTTCGTTGACAGATGTATATGGGGCGCGGGGGTGGCCTGCAAACGGTTTAGCGGCATGGCGCGGCGGAATCCGACAGATGTGCGGGCACGCACCAAATCGGTGCGTTGTGTTTTTACACCGGCGCGCTAACTGTTGGGTCACGAAATTTAACAGGAGACGCCCCATGGGACAGCTGGTTGACGGTGTTTGGCACGACGTTTGGTATGACACCAAAGCAACCGGTGGCGCGTTCAAACGCACCAATGCGGCATTCCGCAATTGGATCACGGCGGATGGATCGGCTGGACCGTCTGGCGAGGCTGGTTTTCCTGCGCAATCAGGGCGTTACCATCTGTATGTGTCCTATGCCTGCCCTTGGGCGCACCGCGCGTTGATCTTTCGTGCGCTCAAAGACCTGACGGACCACATCAGTATTTCGGCAGTGCATCCCGATATGTTGTCCGATGGCTGGACGTTTGAAACCGATGATCACGGGGCCAACGGTGACGACTTGTTTGGCCTGCCTTTCGCGCGTGACATTTACCTGCGTGCGCAGCCTGACATGACCGGCCGCGTGACCGTGCCGATTTTGTGGGACAAAGAGCGCAGCACCATCGTATCCAACGAATCGTCCGAGATTATTCGCATGTTCAACAACGCCTTTGACGGAATCACGGGCAACACCGATGACTACTGGCCCAACGATCTGCGCGACGCGATCGCGCCAGTGAATGACCGGATTTACGACACGCTCAATAACGGCGTCTACAAATGCGGCTTTGCCACAACCCAAGCCGCCTATGACGCGGCGATCAACCCGTTGTTCGATACGCTTGACTGGTTAGAGGAGCGGCTGTCATCGCACCGCTACCTGATGGGCGACAAAATCACCGAAGCCGATTGGAGGTTGTTCACAACCCTGATCCGCTTTGATCCAGTCTATCACTTGCATTTCAAATGTAACCGCAAGCGGATCGTCGATTTTCCGAACTTATGGGCTTACGCCCGCGAATTATATCAATGGGATGGCGTGGCGGCGACGGTAAACATGGACCATATCGTGCGGCACTATCACTATAGTCACGACACAATTAACCCGAACCGGATTATCCCGACGAACCCTGTCTTGGATTACTTTGCACCACATGGGCGCGGTTAGTGTCTAGCGCATAGTAATGCACGATCGCCGCCAAATCATCGGGTGGCGTGGTGGTTTCCATAAACGCGCGCGCATTCGCACAATGTTCAAAAATCGATCCGTCAGAGAAAAAGGTAGTGTCGGTTACAAATACAACATTGGCGGCAGGTTGATTGAACTGGGCGCTGTCGGCCACAGTCAGAGCGCTGCCTTCGGCAAGAACAAGATCCAGCACAATGACATTCAACGGGCTCGAAGCAATCACATCCAGCGCGGCGGCGCCAGTCTGCACATGTGTCACCACTGCGCCCATCCGTTCCAGATGACGGGCCCAAATTTGGCCGAGGCTAAGGTTGCTTTGAACGATCAGGACATGCATGTCTTTTATTGGTCTCAACTCAACTGGCTCACGCGACAATGCGACTTACATTAACGATGTATCAATTTTCTCAATGCCAAAAGTTAATGAATGGTTAACGCCGTCACAGACCGAACCAGCATGACTATTTCCGCCTATCCCATTGCAGTTCCGGCGAAAATCCGCTTGAAAAAGGAACGTAATGAAATGGGTAAAGACATGACAACTTGGATCACGATCTGCGACACTTGCAAACGCGAAGGCTGGGACACCAGCGGCGCAGACAAAACGGATGGTGAAGTGCTCGCCGCATTGATCGAAGGAGCAGCTGCAGGCGTGCCAGACCTGAAAACCCGCCGCGTGTCGTGCTTGATGGGCTGCAAACAAGGCTGCAACGTCGCGATCCAAGCGCAGGGTAAATTGTCTTATACAATCGGCAACTTTGAACCGCTGGACGATGCGGCGGCTGGTATCGTGGACTATGCGACAAAACACGCAGCGTCCGAGAACGGCCAAGTGCCTTACCGCGAATGGCCTCAGGCGATCAAAGGCCATTTTGTCACCCGTCATCCGCCACTTCCAGAGGCAGACAGCTGATGCAAAAGGCGCCACGCGATCATGGTGGTGGCTTAGATGCCGCAATCGCAAAATTCGGCGGCACGCGGGACAGCTGGTTAGATTTGTCCACGGGTATCAACCCCGTGCCATACCCATCCCCGACCCTGCCAGCCGACGCTTGGACCGCCTTGCCGGACAAGGCTGCATTTGAGCGGCTCGTCAGGCTGGCGCGCCGTTATTGGAACATCCCAGATGGGGCCGCCGTGCTGCCCACAGCAGGTGCCAGTTCTAGCATCGCTGCACTCCCGCGCCTGATGCCAGCAAGCAATGTCGCTATCGCAACGCCAACCTATAACGAACACGCCGCCGCGTTTCGAGCGGCGGGCTGGTCCGTGCAACCCGACAGCGCCAATGCGATTGTCGCCGTGCACCCCAACAATCCCGACGGGCGCATGTGGACCGAAGACGCGCTGGACACACGGCTATGCATCATCGACGAAAGCTTTTGTGATGTGACACCCGATGCGTCGCTTATCCATTTGGCGGACCGCCCCGGTACGATTGTTTTGAAAAGCTTTGGCAAGTTCTGGGGGCTTGCTGGTTTGCGGCTTGGGTTCGCGATTGGTGATCCGAAAATCATCAGCGATCTGACCGACCTGCTTGGCCCTTGGAACGTGTCTGGCCCTGCCTTGGCTATCGGGTCAGAAGCTCTTTCCGACCCTGCATGGTCCAATGAGGCGCGCGCCCGATTGGGCACAGACGCCGCCCACCTCGACACACTGATGGCCGCCCAAGGCGCACCACTGGTCGGCGGCACATCCCTGTTCCGGCTCTATGAAGTCGCCGACGCAAAAGCCGCGCAAGATCATTTGGCTCAGCACCACGTCTGGTCCCGAATTTTCCCATATGCAGACAATTGGATTCGCCTTGGCCTGCCGCACCCTGACCGCTGGGCCCAATTGGAATCCGCGTTTTGACCCTTGTTATCGCGATGCTGTTAGATGCGCTCTTTGGTGAGCCCAAGGCGATCTGGGATCGCATCCCCCACCCCGCGATCCTGATGGGGCGTCTGATCGGCTGGCTCGACAAACGACTCAACCACGGCACAGCGCGCAAGATCAAAGGGGCGATGACAATGGCTGCGCTCGCGCTGGGTGCAATCGTGCTGGGCATCCTCCTGCGTGGGGTGTTCGGCTGGGCCGCCGACATCATTATCTGCGCCATTCTCTTGGCACAAAAATCGCTGGCGTCCCATGTGGCGGCTGTGGGCGACGCGCTGCGCCTATCGCTTGGTGACGGGCGGCGTAGCGTGGCGATGATCGTCGGGCGCGACACAGCCACGATGGACCAATCCGCCGTCGCCCGCGGCGCAATTGAAAGCGCGGCTGAGAACCTGTCCGACGGCGTGATCGCCCCCGCATTCTGGTTCGCAATCGGCGGCTTACCCGGCTTGCTGATGTATAAAATCACCAACACCGCCGACAGCATGATCGGCTATAAGACCCCACGCCACCGCGATTTCGGCTGGGCTGCCGCGCGGTTCGATGATGTGCTCAACTGGTTTCCCGCGCGGGTCACAGGGCTGCTGATCTGGATGTTCAATCCACGCAAGTCCCTGCGTGCGATCCGGACAGAGGCAGGCTTTCACCGCTCCCCCAACGCAGGCTGGCCAGAGGCCGCTATGGCCCATAACCTCAACATCGCCCTCTCTGGCCCGCGCGTTTACCACGGCCAGAAAACCAACGATCCATTCGTAAACCCCATGGGCAATCACGCGCTCGGACCCGATGACATCGACCGCGCTGTGCGCGTGCTTTGGCGGACATGGGCGGCAGCAGTTTGCGCAGCCGCATTTATCGGGATTGTCACATTGTGATCCCCTGCTAGGCTGGTGGTGAATTTGATAAAAGGATTGCCCGCCATGCGCCTCGCATTTGCTCTGACAGTTTTGACATCCCCCGCAATCGCACAAACCTGCGGCGGCCCCTTGCCAGAATTTCTCGACGGGATCAGGGCAGAGGCAGCATCAATGGGCCTCGACCCAGCGGCCACTGAAACAGTCCTGCGCGGGGCAGCAATTGACCCCGCCGTGCTAAAAGCTGACCGATCCCAGGGCGTGTTCCAAAAGGATTTCATCAGCTTCAGCCGCGCGCTGATCAGCCAGAACCGGATCGACAACGGGCGGTTCTATGGCAATAAATTCGACCGAACCTTCGACGCGATTGAGGCCAAGTTCGGCATCCCACGCGGTGTGATCTTGGCATTCTGGGCCTTTGAAACCGACTATGGCCAAGTCCAAGGCAGCTTCAACACGCGCAACGCGCTGGTCACCCTGGCCCACGATTGCCGTCGCCCCGAATTGTTCCGCCCGCAACTGCTCGCGGCCATCGAACTGACGGCCCAAGGCGGCATGACCCCTGCTACGACCACTGGTGCATGGGCCGGTGAAATCGGCCAAGTGCAAATGCTGCCCAAAGACATCATCGAGCACGGCATGGACGGCGATGGCGACGGGGTGGTCGATCTGAAAAACTCCTCCCCCGACGCGCTCATGTCGGGGGCCAATGTGCTGTCGTCGCTGGGCTGGCGGCCAAATGAACCGTGGTTGCAAGAAATCAACGTGCCCGCCAATCTGGACTGGGCGCAAACTGGCCTGACCCACAAGAAAACAGGCGCTGAATGGGCAACCTTGGGCGTGACATCGCGCAACGGGGACATCGTAGGCAACCTCGATGCGGCTGTGCTTTTGCCCATGGGGCGCAACGGACCCGCCTTCCTCGCCTATCCGAATTTCGAGATCTACTTCGAATGGAACAAAAGCTTCGTCTACGTCACCACGGCCGCCTATTTCGCAACACGTCTTGCAGGCGGTCCGGTCTATAACGCAGGCAACCCGACCCCCGCGCTGAGTGGCGATCAAATGAAATCACTCCAGTCAAAGCTCACTGCGCGCGGCCACGACGTGGGCGGGATAGACGGCATCTTAGGCGCGAAAACCCGCGAAGCCGTGCAATCCGAACAATCCCGCCTCGGCCTGCCCGCTGACGCATGGCCCACGGCCGCATTGCTGAACGCCCTGTGAACCGGCCTCAATACCATTTCCGCAAATCGGGCGACGACACGCTCATTTGGCGGGTAGAGCCGCTTTTGAAATTCAGTTTCACCCCGATGGACCTGATGCTGGCGCGGATCAATGAGATTTTCGAACCCTATTGGTATGCGGCTACCGATGGCACTCCCACCTGCATCAGCGTGCTGGACCACGCGGCGCAAGTGCAGCGCGCCGACCTCAGTTACCCAATCCTAATCTGCGAAAACCACCGCGTCATCGACGGGATGCACCGCGTGATGAAGGCCCACGCGGAAGGCAAACCCACAATCCGCGCCCATCAAATCACACTGCCAAAGCCCGACTTCACAAACATCGACCCTGATGATCTGCCGCACGGCTGATCCACTTTTCAGAGCATAAATATGTAAACGGGCTGGCGGGAGGGGCGTCGGCGCAGCCGCGCGGCTCACCGTCAAGCCACCATTGCGGCGGCCTTCTTAAGGTCCACAGACACAAGCTGTGACACACCCTGCTCACCCATTGTGACCCCAAACAACCGATCCATCCGGCTCATGGTCACCGCATGGTGTGTAATGATCAAAAACCGCGTCTGCGTCCGACGTGTCATCTCATCAAGCAAATCACAGAAACGGGTCACGTTTGCATCATCCAAAGGCGCGTCAACCTCGTCCAGAACACAGATCGGCGCAGGGTTCGCCAAGAACACAGCAAAGATTAGCGCAAGCGCCGTCAACGTCTGCTCCCCGCCCGACAAGAGCGACAGGGTCGACAATTTCTTACCCGGCGGTTGGCACATAATCTCCAAACCGGCCTCTAACGGATCATCGCTCTCAACCAATACAAGCTTGGCCTCGCCACCACCAAACAAGTGGCTAAACAACAAGCCAAAGCTCTCGTTGACCTGCTCAAACGCCGTTAACAACCGCTCGCGACCTTCTTTGTTCAGGCTCGCAATCCCGCTGCGCAAGGCAGCAATCGCGGCCTCCAGATCGGCTTTTTCAGACACCAAACTGTCATGCTCGACCTGCACTTCAATGCTGTCTTCTTCAGCCCGCAGGTTCACCGCGCCCAAACTGTCGCGCTGGCGTTTCAACGCGTTCACTTGGCCCTCGACGACCTCGGATGCTGGCATCTTGTCCAGATCAGTCTCGAGGCTTTCGAGCAATTGCGCAGGCGTCACTTCTTGCGCTTCCATGATCCGCTCTTCGGCATAAGCCACCGTCTCGCGGGCAGCATCAGCACGCGCCTCGGACCGCGCCCGCGCTTCACGGGCCTCGGACGCGCCGCGCTCTGCATCACGCTCTGCATCTGCCGCATCACGCAGCGCTGTATCGGCCAAGGCCAGCTTATCCGCCGACGCCTTGCGCCGCGTTTCAGCCTCGTCAATCGCATCCGCCAGCTCGGACCGCTTTGCTGCAATCTCCTCTGGCGCGGCGGTCGCCTCGACCAATTCGGCCTCGGACACTTCTTTGCGTTCAGCCAGTTCCGCCGTGCGTTTATTGGCCGTTTCCAACCGGTGTTTCCAGCCGGACACCTCTTTGGTGATCTCTTGTGACCGGCGCAAACGGGCCTCGCCTTCGCGGCGCACCTCATCATGGGCAGTCCGGCGCGACATCATCGTGATCCGCGCGGCCTCTACTGTCATTTTGATATCTTCAACCTGCCCGCGAGCCGTATCCAAATCGCCCAGATCGGCCAAAGCCCGCTCTGCCTCAACCAAAGCCCGCCGCGCATTCACCGCGTCCTCTTCATGGCGTTTCACCGCCAAACCAGAGCTTTCAAGCTTGCCTTCAGAAAGGTTGCGATCGGCTTCCGCACGGCTGGCCGCACGGTTGGCTTCGGCCACCAAACGGTCGGCATCACGGCGCGCCTGACGGGCGGCTTGATCGGCTTCGGTCAACTTGGCCAGATAGCGGGTTAATTGCTCATGCGCTTGAGCAGCCCCCATTGCGGTCGCGTTGACCTCTTCCAAATCGCGCTTCAATTCGACCAAACGGTTCAGCTGCTGCAGGCGCAACGCTGCAGCCGAAGGCGCATCCTCTGACGCTGCACGGAAACCGTCCCAGCGCCAGACGTCACCCTCCAGCGACACCAAACGCTGCCCCGGCTTCAACACCGCCTGCAACTGCGCGCCCTCTTCCTGACGGACAAGGCCCACTTGGTTCATCCGCCGCCCAAGCACATCCGGCGCCTCGACAAATTGGGTCAGTGGCGCAACCCCATCAGGCAAACCCTGCGCCGACAAATACGGGGATAATGTCGCCCAGCCAGACGCCGCATCAGGACCAACCGCAGGGGCACGCAAATCATCGGCAAGTGCGGCACCCAGCGCCTTTTCATACCCAGGCTGGACCTTGAGCAGGTCAAGCACTTGCCCACCCTCTGCCGTGTCCCGCTCGACCAAACGGGCCAATGCGGCCACCTCGGCACGCAGCGCATTCGCCTCGCCCTCGGCCTCTGACCGCTTCACACGCGCATCGCTTTCACGGGTCTGGGTTTCCGCCCGCGCTTGCTCTGCTTCGGCCAAAGTGACATCGGCCTTCTGCGCCGTGGCAACCGCCTCTTTCTCTGCTGCACTGGCCGTGGAAAAATCTGCCTCGGCCTGCTTCAAAGCGGTATCGGCCTCTGCCATCGAAGCCTTTGCTTTCTCTGCCTCGGCTTCCGATTTCACCAATGTGGTCTGATTGTCGGACACAAGTCGCGCCGCAGATTGGTGCCGTGCCGCAAGTCGCGCGACATCCTCTGTCAGTTGCGACAGGTCCGCCTCGCGGGTCTGTAAAACGCCGCCTGCTTCTCGCGCCGCAACTTGCGCAGCCTCAAGCCGAGCCTCATGCCCCTCGCCTGCCTTCGCAATCTCGCGGGCTTCCCATTCAAGCCGCTCAATCGTCTCGCCAGCGTCCTTGTTCAGCCCGCCCTCTCGTTCCATATCGCGGCCCAATTGGGTGATGCGATTGGTCAAGGTCTCGATGGTTTCTAGCGCGCGGGCCTCTTGATCCTTTAACGTATCACGTTGCACTTGCAAGCGCTGCAAAACGGCCGCCGAAATCGCCTCTTCCTCGCGCAATGGGGGCAATGCGCCCTCTGCATCCAACCGCGCCTTGGCCGCTAAACGCGCCGCTTTTTCGGCAGCTCCCGCCGCCGTCGTGCGGTCGCGCAATTGTTCAGTCGCGGCCAGCATGGCAGCATCGGCTTCGTACCAGCGGCGGAACAACAACATGCCCTCTGCACGGCGCAGGTTTTCACCAATCTCGCGATACCGTGCAGCCTGACGCGCCTGTCGGGCCAAGGTCGACAATTGCGCGGCCAATTGCTCGATCACGTCGTCGACACGGGTCAGATTCGTCTCAGCACCCTTCAGCTTCAGTTCAGCCTCATGGCGCCGCTGATACAGGCCCGAAATCCCCGCCGCTTCTTCCAAGATACGACGACGCGCCTTGGGCTTGGCATTGATCAGCTCTGAAATCTGCCCCTGACGGACAAGCGCTGGCGAATGTGCTCCCGTCGATGCATCAGCAAACAACATCTGCACATCGCGGGCGCGCACATCCTTGGCGCTGACCTTATAGGCGGACCCAGCATCGCGGGTAATCCGGCGCGTAATCTCCAGATTATCACTGTCGTTAAATGCAGCAGGTGCGAGCCGTTCACCATTATCAATCAACAGCGACACTTCGGCAAAATTACGCGCAGGCCGCGTGGATGCGCCGGCAAAGATCACGTCTTCCATGGATCCGCCGCGCATCGCCTTATGGCGGTTCTCGCCCATGACCCAGCGCAGCGCCTCTAGCAGATTCGATTTGCCACAGCCGTTCGGCCCGACAACGCCGGTTAGCCCATCCGCGATAATCAAATCGGTCGGATCGACGAAGCTTTTAAATCCATTCAGGCGAAGTTTACTAAAACGCACGGGCAATGATTCCTATCAGACCTAAAACTACACCGCCGCCCGCGGCCCGAGTCAACGAAAACGCACCCTATCTGGCAAAATCCGCCGAGTTATCCACAAGATATTGCGTTTTTGCACGACCTCCCTGCTTCTTCTGGCCCTAAATACCTCCACTGGGGGCTCCTCCAATGGCCTCACACGCCGCCACTGGCGTTTGTGACGTCGCATTCGACCTTGACGACCCGCCTTGTCACGCGGCACAAACGATCGGCACGGTTCCCCATGAATGACGCTAAGCGTTAGGGGGATGAAATGGGAATGTGGGAAGGTCGATCCAATCGGGAGACCCAAAACCACAGCCGCCCCCGCGACTGTAATGCGGAAAGTGCTTTGCGATACGCCACTGGGAAACTGGGAAGGCAGCAGAGCGCATTCGATCCGCAAGCCAGGAGACCAGCCATGCAAAATGAAACCGATCCGTCGGGTGTGACGGGTAATTGGAGTAAATAGAATGACAAAGACAATCGCAGCCACAGCGCCAGCGCAGACAAAATCCACAGCAACCGTTCTTTCGGTTCTGGCCGCAGGCATCTTGGGCCTTGGGATTATCACTGTTGCAGGCCACGTTCAGGCCGCCACATTGCATGATGCTGCACATGACGTGCGTCACACAACCGGCTTCCCCTGCCACTAAGCCATGTTTCAGAAAATTGCCGTCAGCGCGTTGATCGCTGGTTTCGGTGCGGGCATTGTCGCCGCACTGATGCAATTCGTGTTCGTGCAACCGCTTTTGCTGCATGCCGAACTTTTTGAAAATGATGCGACCACATCGCTTGATATGGTGACCGTTGCGCGTGGATCGCTTGATCTGACGCGCGAAGGGCTCAACATCGTGTTTTCCGCGCTGATCTATACCGGCTATGCGTTCATGCTGCTCGCCGCGATGGTCTGGGCCGAAGATCGTGGTCAGCCGATCAGCCCGCGTACGGGCCTGCTTTGGGGTGCTGCTGGATTCATCACGATGCATTTGGCCCCTGCCTTTGGCGTTGCACCTGACATGCCAGGCCTGAATGGTGCAGATGTCGAAGCCCGTCAAATCTGGTGGTTTGGCGCGGCGGCTTGCACGGGGATTGGCCTTTGGTTGATCGCCTTTGGGCGCAATTGGGCGATGTGGGGGGCTGCGATTATCCTGCTGGCTGCACCGCATATCATCGGCGCGCCACTGCCAGACGCACTGACCCAAGTCGCCCCACCAGAACTGGCCGCAGCCTTTGCTGCTCGCACGCTTGGCACGGCGCTTGTGGTTTGGTCCACACTTGGCTTGCTGCTTGGTGCCGTTTGGACAAGCAAACTGGCGGAGGTGTAAATGCGGTCCTTGATCCTATTTGTGATCGGATTGGTGTTTGGGACTGGTCTGGGGTTTATGCTTGGCAACCCGTCCGAAGGCCACGATCACGCGGGCCATGGCGACACGGGGCACGATATGTCGAAGCTAGTGCCATGGACTGGCCCCGCGCCGACCATCGCGTTGGCCGTGTCAAACGACATGGGCCGCGCCATGAACCTGTTCATCGATCTGTCTGGTTTCACCTTCACCCCTGAAACAGTGAACACTGATCCAGTGGCTGGCACCGGCCATGCGCATGTCTATGTGGACGGTGTTAAAAAAGCCCGCGCTTATGCCCCTTGGATGCATCTTGCAGATGCCCCCAGCGGGTCAACGGTGCGGGTCACGTTGAATGCGAATGATCACACAGGTTGGGGCATTGATGGCCAGCCGATTGCGGCCGAAATCACCGTTCCATGACCTATAGGGCCGGCACTCGCGTTTTCAGGCAAAACCGAAGCCGCCCCGCAGGGCGCGCATCGTCAATCCAGCCTGCGGGTGCCGCATCATACAGCCGCGCAAAGGCACGCACATCATCTGCGTCCACCTCTGTCAGCCCCGCAAACACATATGTGGCTGCCCCGTCGCCCTGCACCGCCATGGCAACAGGATCGTCACAAACCGACAAACACGGATGCATCACAACATCCCAGCCGTCCAAATCACCCAGTGCTGCGGCCAGCGCCTTGCCCGGCCCCGCACAAGTCTCACATATTGTCACACGCTTGGTCATGGCCTAAGCCTTAGCCCCAGCACCACCAGATTGGAAACGAAAACATGGCCGCAAAGATCCCAGCAACCGTCGTCACAGGCTTTCTTGGCGCGGGAAAAACCACGCTCATCCGCCACATGCTGCAAAATGCCGAAGGCAAGCGCATCGCATTGATCATCAATGAATTTGGCGATTTGGGTGTTGATGGTGACATTCTCAAAGGCTGCGGCGAGGAAACTTGCACAGAAGACGATATCGTCGAGCTGTCCAATGGTTGCATTTGCTGCACCGTCGCCGATGATTTCATCCCGACTATGGAACAGCTGCTGGCGCGTGACCCACAGCCCGATCACATTGTCATCGAAACCTCTGGTCTGGCCCTGCCGCAACCCCTGATCCGCGCATTTAACTGGCCGGGTATTTCGACCAAAGTCACCGTTGATGGTGTTGTCACCGTTGTCGATGGCCGCGCCGTGCGTGACGGCCAGTTCGCCCATAACGTCGCCGCCGTCGATGCGCAGCGGGCGCAGGACGAAAACCTCGACCATGAAACGCCACTGTCCGAACTGTTCGAAGACCAGATCGCCTGTGCGGACATGATCGTTGTGAATAAATCCGACCTGCTGGAAGCAAGCGAAGTCGATACCCTCATGGCCCGCCTCAAATCCGAATCTCGCGACGGTGTGCAAGTGGTTAAGGCCGCGATGGGCGCTCTGCCAGTTGACGTTCTGCTGGGGCAAGGCATGGGCGCAGAAAACGACATCGCCGCGCGTCACGAGGTCCATCACCACCACCATGATCACGACGACGATCATCACGACGACCACGACCACGACCACGACCACGATCATCATCACCATGAACACGGCCATGACGAGTTTGAGTCGTTCATCGTATCTCGCG
>CAXIAL010000019.1:0-46540 GCA_964022435.1 uncultured Roseobacteraceae bacterium
GCGGACAATGGCGGCACCACAAAATCGCGACCCTCGGCCTTTTGCGCAAACTTAATCCCGTAAGCCAACGGATATAGCGCTGCCAAAGCTGCAGCATAATCCGCCCCGCCTGGATCCCCGCGCCCCTCAATTGCCAAATACTGAACGGCAGGCAGCGTGATCTGCGTCCACTGCCCGACCTTGCCCGCATAAAACGGCCGGTCCGCCTTTTTCAAATCGAGCTTATCCATCCTCGCCTCGCATTTTTCCAAATACTCAAGAAAACCTTGCCACAAGACGCTGCGTCAACGCAAAGCCGCAATGCGCATTGCACCCGCATCCACCGCAGCATATATCTGACCCAACAGATGCAAAGGCCCGATCCATGACCCAATATCTTGAATTCGAAAAACCACTCGCTGAAATTGAATCCAAGGCAGAAGAACTGCGAGCCATGGCGCGCGAAAACGATGAAATGGATATCGAGGCCGAGGCCGCAGCGCTTGATAAAAAAGCCGCCGAAATGAAGGCATCGCTTTATAAAGATTTGACCGCTTGGCGCAAATGTCAGGTGGCCCGTCACCCCGAACGCCCCCATTGCAAAGACTATATCAACGCATTGTTCACAGAATACACGCCGCTTGCGGGTGACCGGAACTTTGCCGATGATCACGCCGTCATGGGCGGCATTGGCCGTTTGGATGGGCGTCCTGTCATGGTGATTGGCCATGAAAAAGGCGACGACACAAAATCCCGTATTGAACGCAATTTCGGCATGGCCCGCCCCGAAGGATACCGCAAGGCGATCCGTCTGATGGAACTGGCCAACCGCTTTGGTCTGCCCGTCATCACGCTCGTCGACACCCCCGGTGCATATCCCGGCAAAGGCGCCGAAGAGCGCGGTCAGTCAGAAGCCATCGCGCGTTCTACAGAGAAATGCTTGGAACTTGGCGTGCCGTTGATTTCCGTTGTGATCGGCGAAGGTGGGTCCGGCGGCGCAGTTGCATTTGCAACGGCCAGCAAGGTCATCATGCTCGAACATTCCATCTATTCCGTGATCAGCCCCGAAGGCTGCGCATCAATCTTGTGGAAAGATGGTGGCAAAATGCGCGAAGCGGCAGAAGCCCTGCGTTTGACAGCACAGAACCTGAACGAACTGGGTGTGTGCGACATGATCATCCCAGAACCCGCAGGCGGCGCGCATCGCGACAAAAACGCGACAATCGAATCCGTTGGCAAAGCCATTGACGCGACCCTAAAAGCGATGGACAAAAAATCTGCCGATCAAATCCGTAAGGAGCGTCGCAGCAAATACCTCGCGCTTGGGTCTAAGGGCTTGGCTGCTTAATTACTCACTCGAAACGATGTAAGCCCCGCTGAAATATTCATCGCTGTGCGTTTCTTGCCAGAAAAACCCCGCTAATCTCGCCCGGTCCGGTTGTCGTTGGGCTACAGGCTACAAGACCAAGCCCGCCCAAAATCCAAATCGCATGCTACATCATAACGTCCCTTTCACCATATCGTTTTTTTGGCCCGCGCAGCCCATGCCGCGTCATATGCCTCGCCGTTAAAACCGGCCTGAGCTTCTGCCAGCAACGCACCGATTGTCGGTAAATCCGCGCTGTGATCCGCACCCGACCATGTGCCTGCTCGCATCAAGGCGCGGGCGCACTGGCTATAAACCTCGGTCACACTGATCACGATCACACTGCGCGGGGGATTACCGCGATCATCAAATTCGGCGATCAAATCTGCGTCCACCCGCACCTCTGCCGTGCCGTTCACGCGGATCAAATTGTTGGACCCTTGCACCATGAACATCAGACTGACGCGGCCGTCCGACACGATATTACGCAGGCTGTCTATCCGGTTATTGCCGCGCCAATCAGGCATAAAAAGCGTTTTTGGATCGGCAATCCGAACGACCGGACCATCGTCGCCGCGCGGGCTGCCGTCTGTTCCATCTGGACCTATGGTAGACAAAACGCACAGACGCGAGGCCGTGATCCATTTGCTATAAAGCGGGGTGATATGATCCGCGACCTTGATGATCGACGCCTCGCCGGGCGTGCCGTAGAGCGTCTCCAGCGTGGCGATATCCGTGACCTTAGCCATAGAACCCAGCTTCTGCGGCCAGCTGATTTGACCGCACTTCAATATCCGTTTCCAGCTTTGCCATGAAATCAGCGACCGGCATCCCCGGCGGAATAGGCGGCAAGAATTCAAGCACCGCAACACCGGGCGCACGGTACATGCCGCGCTTTGGCCAGAACACACCGACGTTGGCGGCAACTGGATAGCAGGGCTGGTTCATTTCTTTATACAGTGCACCCGTTCCAACCTTATACGGTGCCTTTGCCCCTGGCGCGATGCGCGTGCCTTGGGGGTAAATAATCAACTGACCCGGAAATGCGGTGCCCGCTTTAACCTCTGCCAACATCCGCTTGATCGCAGCACCGCGCTGGCCGCGCTTGACCGGAATGCAACCGATGCGCAGGCCGAACTGCCCCACAACAGGGGCGTATTTCAGGATGTCCTTAAAGATGAATTTGCCGCGAGGCACGGCGTGATAGACCATCAACACGTCAAGAAACGACTGGTGTTTGGGGGCGACAATGCATTCTTCGGTCGGCGGGGTGCCACGGATTTCACATCTCAGCCCGATCATCCAACGCGCCATCCAAATGACAATCGCGCAGTAGCGGTGACAGCCCGCGACGGCGCCATTGGGTGAAATGATCAGCCAAGGCAGATAGAACAGCCCGACCAGCGGCAACATGATATACATCGCGATGTTAAACAGAACCGACCGGATCAGTTGGATGGCATATTTCATGATTGTTCCTTCAATGTGCGCAAGGCCGCAGCACGGGTTGCGAAAAATGCGACAGTGGCGGCAGCGATGGGAATGACAAACGGCCAGAGCCAATGCCAGCCTTGGAACCCAAGCCCCGTCAAAAACCCGCCAGCAACATCTGTGGACGGCAACAGCCAGACCGCGAACATGCCCGCAAGCGTCCCAACTGCTGCCCCGGTTAGGGCGCGCAGGGTGAACCGCCGGATAAAGGCCCCAGCGATATAAATATCGCGCGCACCTACAAGGCGCATGACGCGGATGACTTGCGCGTTGGCAGCCAATGCAGCTTGGGCCGCAAGCGTAATCATCGCCCCAGTGGACCCCGCAATCAGGATCATCGCCAGCCAACCAAGGCTGCGCAACCGGTTTGCAGCCGCCACCAATGGCTCCCGCCAGCGTGTGTGATCATCAAGGATAGCAGCGGGAACTTCGGCTTGTAGCCGCGCCCGTAGACCCGCGCTGTCATACCCACTACCTTCTTCGATGATCTCGACCAATTGCGGAATTTGCAGGTCTTCGATCGGCAGCTCTGGGCCGAACCATGGGGCGAGCAAGCTGCGCTGTTCGTCCATCGTCAGCGGGCGCGCTGCCGCCACGCCGGGCGTGGTTTCCAAGACATTGATCGCCGCACGCAACTGCGCATCCGCTTGATCAGCAGGGGCTGAAATGCGCAGCGTTGATGTCCGCGCCAACTCGTCCGACCAGCGATCAGCCAAACGGCCCGTCGCCAATGACAGCGCCATGGCGAACACCGCCAGAAACGCCATCGCACCCGCCGTGAACAGCGTCAGTCGCGCCGTAAAACCAGTGGGCGGCACCGCACGGTCCGCTTGCGGATCACCTGCAACAAAATCGAAAATACGCTTGGGATCAATCGTCATAGCTCGACCCCCGCCTGCATCAATCGGCGATCTTTCAAACGCAGCACACGCGTTGTCACCTGCGACTTAGCAGCTCGGATCAGGTTCATGTCATGGGTCGCGATGATCACCGTCTTGCCCATGCGGTTTAGCTCAACCAATAAGGTCAGCAACCGCTGCGACATTTCCCAATCGACATTACCTGTCGGCTCATCCGCAATGATCACATCGGGTGACATGATCACGGCACGGGCCAATGCCGCGCGCTGGCGCTCACCACCTGACAGCTCTGGCGGCAATTGCGCCGCTTGCCCACGCAACCCGACCCAACCGACCAAATCATTCAGATTGTCACCAATCTCTGCCTCGCGGCCCGATACGGTCAGCGGCAACGAAATATTATCGGCCACTGACAGGTGGTCCAAAAACTGACAATCTTGATGCACAACCCCAATCCGACGGCGTGACAATGCCACCGCATCACGGTCCATCGTGGCCGCATCATCGCCAAACAGGCGCACTTGGCCTGCCGTGGCTTGCAGCGCGCCGTAACATAGTTTGAGCAGCGTCGTTTTGCCTGCACCGGACGGGCCAGTTAAAAAATGGAACGATCCCGCTGCCAATTGCAAGGAAACCTGCGAAAACAGCTCTGCTCCGCCGTAACTATACGCCACATTATCGAGCTCTATCACACGTTCATCCTTTGGAGTTTACCGTCTCATTTTGCCCAAATTTGCAACAGGTTACAATGTTTTGGCATAGACAATAGTCGCATTTCCTTGGTCTTTGTCTTGTCGGCAGGTAAATAGTAGTTAACAAAGACCTGTAATACAAAAACACGGCGGACGCGAAGGGATTCAAAATGCGGCTGATTTGCCCAAATTGCGGAGCGCAATATGAGGTGGCGGACGACGTCATCCCTTTGGATGGGCGCGACGTGCAATGTTCTAATTGTGGGCACACATGGTTTGAAAACCGTGGGGATTCCAATGCCGACGACGAATTCCACGACGATCCTGTTGATAAATCGCTACAATCCGCAGCCCCAGCCGCGGCGCCCGCTGCCCCTAAGCCCGCGCCAGAGCCCCAGCGCCAAGAATTAGATCCGGCCATTGCCGACATTCTGCGCGAAGAAGCCGCGCGCGAAGCAGAAGCGCGCCGCCGCGAAACCAATGCCCCAGTTGAAAGCCAACCCGATCTTGGCCTTGACGCGGCCCAACCCGCGCCAGATCAACGCACGATTGAAGCCCAGCAGCGCATGGCATCCCTAAAGGGTGGCGAGACGGCTGATCCTGCGAAAGACATTACTGCCGCTGCTGCATCACGGCGCGAATTGCTGCCGGACATCGAAGAAATCAATTCCAGCCTGCGTTCTGAATCAGAACGTGACACACCAGCGGCCGCGGCACCCGAACTCGCAGCCAAAAAACGCTCTAGCTTCCGCAAAGGGTTCTTTGGCGTTCTGCTTATTCTGGCCATTCTGACGGCGATCTATGTCTTCGCGCCACAAATCAGCGATGCGCTTCCTGCTGCAAAGCCGACTCTCGACCGCTATGTAGAGATTGTGGACACAGGGCGCCTTTGGATCGACCTAAAACTGCAATCCATGGTCGCCGCGATGGGCAACGACGCTTAGAACTGATCAAGCAATCTGCGCAGATAGTCACGCTCAATCGTCGGGCGGTTTTGTTCGGCTGACCGTCTGCGGATTTCGTCCAAGATTTCTTCGGCGCGGCGATATACATCATCGCCTTGCAGCAGGCCTTCGCCGGTGGACGTCTGACCAGTGTTACCAATCTCGCGTCCCAATGGATCACGCGCACCCGGCTCTGCGCTGCCTTGTGCTTCGCCGCCCTCGGCACCTTCGCCCGGCTCGGACAGCTGGTTTTGCGCCAAGGCCTCGTTCAGCGACCGCATACCGTTGCGCAGGGCGTCCATCGCCTCGGCTTGGCGATCAATGGCTTCGGCCAGATCACCATCGCGCAGCGCATCCTCGGCGCCTTCCATTGCGCCTTCGGCGCGGTCGAGCGCACGGCGCGCAATGTCACCCGCCTCACCGTCAAGATTGGGCAATCCATCTTGCTGGCGATGCAATTCGTCGCGCAGGGCTTGTTGCCGTTCAGCCAAGGATTGCTCTGGACTGCCACCTTGCCCATCGCCACCTGCACCCTGATCACTTTGCTGTCCAGATGATCCGTCTTCACCGACGCCTTGCCCTTGGCCTTGCTGACCATCTTGCCCGTCCTGCGACCCGTTTTGCCCCTGCTGACCATCCGGTTGCTCGCCCTGATTGCCGCTTTGGGGTTGCTGGCCACCTTGATCTTGCTGATTGGCGCGGTCCTGCAATTCGCGAAACGCGTCATCAGACAGGTCTTCTTGTTCTTCCAACGTATCCGCGAGGTCCTGCATAGATTGCTGCCCCGGTGTGCGCGGCCCGCCTTCGCCACCTTCACCTTGGGTGACGCGCAGATTTTCCATCATCTCGTTGAGCTGCTCCATCAATTCGGCAGCCTCGGCCATACGGCCCTCTTCCATCAACTCTTGAATGCGATCCATCAGGGCTTGCAACTCGTCTTGTCCTAGCTCTTGCCCCTCTTGCCCGTTGTCGGCCTGATCAGTGTCGTCACTTGGGTCCATCTGGTCGGCCAACATCTGCATGTAATCATCCGTGGCCTCGCGCAATTCTTGCATCAGCTCCGCGATTTCGGCGTCAGACGCACCATCGCTCATCGCCTCTGCCAGCCGTTCTTGCGCACGGCGCAACCGTTCACGCGCATCAGCCAGCGAGCCTTCTTCTAAATGGATCGCAAGATCCCACATCGCCTGCACCAATTCGGCCTGCACTGTGTCTGTCAGTGGGAAGTCCCGGAAACTTTCCAGCCGCCGGATAATCGCATTCATTCGCAGATAGGTCGTGCTGTCCGAAAAAAGCCCTTCTGGCCGGTGCGATAAGGCGCGCATGACCAATGCAATATCCGTCGCATTGGATTTCGCCCACATCAGATCGCGGCGTTGTTCAATGATCGCCTTTGCGAATGGTTGAAAAAACCGCCGCCCCGGAAGCACCATTTTCTCGGGCATGCTTTCACCCAGCTGACCCGCCGCATCATGCACGGACAATGTCAGTGTGACAGGCAAATTTGCCAATGGGTGTTCCGACAAATCCTCGACCAAAAACGCGTCGAAATCAGCGCGGTCCCCTGTGAACGGCATCGGCAGATCAAGAACCAATGACGCTATACCATCCGGCGCAACCGCAAGCCCAAACCGGCGGTCGACACTATCCAAATCCAATGTAATTTCTGCTGTGCCACCTTCGATGCCATAGTCATCCATGGCTTGGAACGGCTGAGACATTTCGCCTAAGGCATCCGCCTCGACTGGGCCGGTCAAATCAACCATCGGCACTTCATCCGCGATGATCCGCACATCCCAAGCTGCGCCGTTTTCACCATCAATCGCCAGCTGCCCTGACTGTGCCGCGACAAAGCTTTGCTGCGCATCAGATACAGCGCCGATATCTTCGGTCCGACCCGAAATCGTTTCTGAAACAGTCAATGCGCCAACCTCGCCATACAGGCGCAACGTCACTTTGCTGCCTGCGGGCACGGCCAGAATGCCCTGCGGAATATCGTTCAAATAGATCGCAGGTTTACCGGTATAGGATGGCGGTGCGACCCAACCTTCCCAAACCGGACCCGCGGCTAACACGGACCCACCCGACGCGGCATCGCCGACTGACGTGACCCGCAGGAATGACCCGAACATCAGCGCCACGACAAACGCAATCAGCGCCATGAACCGCAGCCCATAAGGATCGCGATCCGACACGCGCAAATCAGGATCGACGGGTTTTGCGTTTCGGCTCGCCGCCTCCATCTGGGCGACATGGGCACGCCAAACGGCTTGGGATGCGGGATCGTCTTGCCCAATAGCTTGGGCATCGGCCATCGCCGCAATTGGGCGACCGGGCATGGCGGCATCAACGCGCGCGATGGCTGCCGCTTGGGTCGGCCATACGAAACGGCGGACGCCCCAGATCAGCGTGCCGACTATTGCCACAATCGCCAATACTGCCAGCGCCCAGAATGTTTCCACTGACACGACATCGTGCAAGCCAAACATCACAGCTGCCAAGACGACAAAAATCACCGACAACAGCGGCCAAAAACTGCGCACAGCGGATTCAGCAACCATCCCCGAACGGGTGGCAAAGACCGGCCATTTCAAATGGCTTTGGATGGGGTCTTGCGGGGCCAGCTGCTATCTCCTTGAGGTCAGAGCCACTCTGGCACTGTATCGCGCGCGATCATCTCTTCATAGGTAGGGCGGGCGCGGATAACTGCAAATTGATCGCCGTGGACCAGCACCTCTGGGATCATCGGACGAGAGTTATATTCCGAACTCATCACCGCGCCATAAGCACCGGCAGAACGGAACGCGACACGGTCGCCCGCCTTCATTGCAGGCAAATCGCGACCCTTGGCAAATGTGTCGCCACTTTCGCAGACAGGTCCGACAATATCGTATTTCGCGGGCTCTTCGCCTGCTGTGGCCTCTATCAGCGGCACGATATCGTGGTGCGCCTCGTACATTGCGGGGCGGATCAGATCGTTCATTGCGGCATCAAGGATCAAAAACTCGCGGTCTTCGCCTTCTTTGACATAAATCACTTCGGACACCAGCACGCCCGCATTGCCAGAAATCAAACGGCCCGGCTCAATCTCAATTTCGCAGCCCAAATGGCCCACGGTCCGTTTGACCATCGCGCCATAGTCAATTGGCAACGGCGGGGCCTCGTTAGACCGCGCATAGGGAATGCCAAGTCCGCCACCAAGGTCGAGCCGGTCAATCGTGTGCCCATCCGCACGCAATTCCGCGACCAAATCCGCAACTTTCAAATAGGCCGCCTCGAACGGGGCCAAATCGGTCAGTTGTGATCCGATATGCACGTCGATGCCCACGACCTTCAGGCCCGCCAAATCCGCAGCCATCTTATAAACTTCGCGTGCACGGCTGATCGGAATACCAAACTTATTCTCGGATTTACCCGTCGCAATCTTGGCATGGGTTTTCGCGTCAACATCAGGGTTCACGCGGATGGTGATTGGGGCCACAACGCCCATGTCCTCGGCCACGGCCGACAACACGATCATTTCCGGTTCGCTTTCGACGTTGAACTGGCGAATGCCACCTTCCAACGCGACCCGCATTTCGCCTGCCGTTTTGCCCACGCCAGAAAACACGATCTTGTCGCCCGAAACACCTGCCGCAATTGCACGACGATATTCGCCCTCTGACACCACATCCATGCCGGCACCCGCTTGGGCCAAGACACGCAACACCGCTTGGTTCGACAGCGATTTCATTGCAAAACAAATCAGATGCGGCACGCCATCCAGCGCCTCATCGAACAGCCGAAAATGACGCGTCAGTGTCGCCGTTGAATAGGCGTAAAACGGCGTACCAACTTCTGCTGCGATCTGCGCCAATGGCACATCTTCCGCAAACAATTCCCCGTCACGATATAAAAAATGGTCCATGGCCCATGCTCCGCAGTCAAACTTTGGTTCGACATATCAGATCAGGCAAAAACCCCAACCCTAGATATTCAGACGATAGGTCGGCTGCGCAGGAACAAATACAGCGGCAAACCGCAGCTGACGCCAATGCCAAACGTTGCCGGAATTGCGATCAGCGCAATCCAATTGCGGCGCACAGCCACCTCGGAAATGATGAAAACCGTCAATGCAATGGCCGCGATTGTCAGATCCCAGACAAGGCCCGACCCCGCCGCATTCACATGCCACGCATCCACCATCTTCATCAGGTCATAGCCTTCGGCGTTAAACCACGTGATGAAGTAATACATCGGATGGATTGCACCCCAAACGGCCAACCCCAGATAAACCCAGCGGATCATGACCCAATGCTGATGGTCACTGGGCCATTCGTGGCCCCGATGGTCGCGGTAGGCGTGACGCCATTCGGCCCTACGGACAGGCCAGAATTACCTGTCGGTGTAAACGGCGCACCATTTGCACCACAGCCAGCAAGCCCAGCCAATGCGATCACAACAATAATCTGTTTCATAACAAAATACCTTTCCACTCGGCGATCCGTTTGCGCACCTCTGATGGTGCCGTCCCGCCATAACTCACACGCGATGCGACCGAGTTTTTCACACCCAGCACATCAAACACATCTTGGGTGATACCATCATGTACAGACTGCATCTCTGCCAAGGTCAAATCGGGCAGATCGGCGGATTTCGCCTCTGCCATGGCGACCAATGTGCCGGTAACATGATGCGCGTCGCGAAATGGCATGCCCAAAACGCGCACCAACCAATCTGCAAGGTCCGTCGCAGTGGAAAACCCTGTGGCCGCCGCCGCCTCTAGGCTTGGCACGTTGGCCTTCATATCACCGACCATGCCCGTCATGGCAGCAAGCGCCAGCATCAGGTTATCAGCCGCATCAAAGGTCTGTTCTTTGTCTTCTTGCATGTCCTTGGAATAGGTCAGCGGCAAACCCTTCATTACGGTCATCAGCGCGACATTGGCCCCGAAAATCCGCCCGATCTTCGCGCGGATCAATTCCGCGGCATCAGGGTTACGCTTTTGCGGCATGATCGACGAACCAGTCGACCATTTGTCCGACATCTTCACGAAACGGAACTGTGCGGATGACCAGATCACCAGCTCTTCTGCCAAGCGCGACAGGTGCATTGCGCAGATGCTGGCACTTGCAAGGAACTCCAACGCGAAATCACGGTCGGCCACGGCGTCCAATGAATTGGACATTGGGCGGTCAAAGCCCAGCGCTTCTGCGGTCATGTGACGGTCAATCGGGAACGATGTGCCAGCCAGTGCGGCCGCACCCAAAGGCGATGTATTCATCCGCTTGCGCGCATCGGCAAACCGCGCGCGGTCGCGGGCGAACATTTCGACGTACGCCATCATATGGTGGCCCCACGTCACAGGCTGCGCCACCTGCAGATGCGTGAACCCGGGCATGACCCAATCGGCACCCGCTTCGGCCTGACCGATCAAGGCCAACATCAATGCTTCCAACGCTTTGTCAGCAGCATCGCATTGATCACGGACCCACAGGCGAAAATCGACAGCAACTTGGTCATTGCGTGACCGACCAGTGTGCAAACGCCCTGCAGGTTCGCCAACCAATTCCTTCAAACGCGCCTCTACATTCATGTGAATATCTTCGAGTGCGGCGGAAAACGGGAAATCCCCTGCTTCAATTTCTGACAAGACCGTGAGCAGGCCTTCCCCAATCACTTCGGCGTCTGTATCTGTGATGATACCGCAGGCGGCCAACATGGCCGCGTGTGCACGGGAACCGGCGATATCTTGGGCCGCCATACGTTGGTCATATCCGATGGATGCGTTAATCGCTTCCATAATGGCATCAGGTCCGGCGGCAAAACGGCCACCCCACATCGCATTGGCGGTCTTGGTCATGTTATAAAGGTGCTTTCATGCGCAATTTAAAATCAATCCTGCTTTATACGGCCCTTGGGCTGCTTGCAAATGCTGCGGCCGCACAATCGGTTGATTTGGCTGATTTGCGCGACGGGGACATGCGCAAACTGACGATCCATAGCGATCCGATTGCAGGGTCTGACGTGGTGTTCACGTCCGAGGATGGCGGTGATTTGACCCTCGCAGATTTCAACGGCCAATATGTGTTGCTGAACTTCTGGGCGACGTGGTGCGCGCCGTGCCGCAAGGAAATGCCTGCGCTATCCGCCTTGCAAACAGAGCTTGGCAACGAGAATTTCCAAGTCGTCACCGTCGCCACAGGTCGGAACCCCCGCCCCGCGATGGAGGCATTTTTCAAAGAGATCGGCGTCAACAACCTGCCCCTGCACACCGATGCCCGCCAAGCGTTTTCACGCTCCATGGGCGTACTCGGCTTGCCAGTTACATTGATCATCGACCCAGAGGGCAATGAAATCGCACGGCTTCAAGGTGACGCGGATTGGCATTCTGAAAGTGCTGTTGCGATTCTGACGGCCTTGACCCGCTAGGCGTGGCCCGCCGTCGCAGACAACAAAGCGGCGGAAACACCCATGCTATCCAGCGCGGCTTCCCATTTCCCGTCATTGTCCATGTCGAAAATAATGGCAGGATCCGCATCACAGGTCAGCCAACCGTTCTGGGCGATCTCACTTTCTAACTGTCCTTCGCCCCAACCAGCATAGCCCAGCGCCAAAAGCGCGGTTTTCGGCCCCTTGCCCCGCGCAATGTCTTCCAGAACATCCATCGTTGCGGTCATGCCGATATGATCATCCACATCGAGCGTGCCTGCTTCGGTCCGGTAATCATCGGTATGCAGCACAAATCCACGCACGGTTTCCACCGGCCCACCATAATGCACCTTGGTTTCGGGCACATTGCCCGCGACCTCGATTTCAAGCTGCTTAAGCAGATTGATGAACCGCAACTTCGGCTGGGGCTTATTGACGATCAACCCCATCGCACCCTCTTCGGAATGGGCGCAGATGTAGATGACGGAACGGTCAAATCTGGGATCGCCCATATCAGGCATCGCAATCAGCATTTTGCCGACAAGGTTCAGGTCCGTGCTATCCATACGCCTATAGTGGGCAGCCACACGCGGCACCGCAAGGGAGGATGTAACAATTCTTGCACGACCATGTGACTTTCCATGTCAGCCTGCGCCGCCTATCTAAGGGGCATGAAATACCTTGCTGTTCTCGCCCTTCTCGCCAGCCCTGCCATCGCAGGTCCGTTGGATCATGACACCACGCTGACTGTGCTTTCAGGCAAACAGACAAGCCGTGGGTCTGTCATGGCAGGTTTACGCATTGATATGGCAGAGGGGTGGAAAACCTATTGGCGTGCACCCGGCGATGCGGGCATTCCGCCGCAGTTTTCTTGGGCAGGGTCCAAAAACGTCGGGTCCGTCGCGTTCCAATGGCCCGTGCCGCAGGTGTTCGATCAAACCGGCATGCGGTCAATTGGCTACCACGGTAGCGTGACCATTCCGGTCGAGGTATTCCCGAACGATAGCGGCGAGATCCATTTGCGCGGCGCGATTGATATCGGCGTATGTGAAGAAATCTGCATTCCGGTCACGCTTGAATTTGACGCGCTGCTGCCCCGCGACGCAAAGCGGAACCCAGCCATCACCGCCGCAAAAATCAATCGCCCAATGACAGCGGCAGAGGCATCGGTGGGTGATGTTACCTGCGCGATCACCCCAACAGAAGACGGGCTGCAAATCACAACACGCACCGCATTGGCCCAGCGCGGGGCAGAAGCGATTGTGATCGAGACCGCCGACCCCGCAGTCTGGGTGTCTGAACCCGATGTCACCCGCACCGCGACCCATATCACCGCGACATCTGATTTGGTGCATGTCAGCGGATCCAGCTTTGCGCTGGACAGGTCAGGGGTGCGGATCACAGTGCTCGGCGAAAACCGCGCTATCGACATTCGCGGCTGCAAAGCGCCCTAGTTATTTGCGGCGTTGGTGTTCATCCAAGCGCGGCATGATTTCCACGAAATTGCAGGGCTTGTGACGGTAATCGAGCTGTTTGACGAGGATCTCGTCCCACGCATCCTTGCACGCGCCCGGACTGCCCGGCAAAGCGAACAGATAGGTGCCGTTTGACACACCACCCGTCGCGCGGCTTTGCACCGCGCTGGTGCCGATCTTGTTCATGCTCACAATGGTGAAGACCGTGCCAAAGGCATCGATCTCTTTCTCATAAACATCACGGTGGGCCTCAACAGTCACGTCTCGTCCCGTTAGGCCCGTGCCACCGGTGGAAATGATGACATCCACCGCATCATCCGCGCACCAGCTCCGCAATTGTTCGGCAATCAGGGCGCGTTCGTCTTGGATAATTTGACGATCCGCCAATACATGCCCCGCATCCGCAATCCGCCCGACAAGCACGTGGCCGGATTTATCATCCGCCATGGCCCGCGTATCGGACACGGTCAGCACGGCAATGCGCACGGGGATAAAGTCGCGGTCCAAATCAGCCTCGCAGTTTGGCCTGCACGGCCAGTAGATCGGCCCAAGCATCACGCTTGGCCATTGGGGTTTTCATCAATTGCGCGGGGTGCATCATCGGCATGGCGGGGCGGCCCAGCACCTCTGCCCACTGTCCGCGCATCCGCGACACGCCAGCCTTGCCCAGAAGCATCTGACAAGCGGTGTTGCCCATCAGGATCAAAACATCCGGATTGGCCATCGCAATATGGCGTTCAAGAAACGGGGTCAGGGTTGCCATATCGCCCGCCTTGGGGGGGACAGGGCCAGCCGACCAAGGAAACGCCGCCGTCAGATAGGCGCGCTTGGTGGAGTCATCGTGTTCCACACCAAGATTGATCGCGGCCAGCATTTTATCGAGCAGCAAACGCCGGTCCCCCGCGAACACAACACCAGCGCGGTCTTCATCTCGCTCGGGTGCTTCGCCGATGATCATGACACGGGCACCTGCATCGCCCTCAGCAAAAATCAGGTTCCGCGCGCCGCGTTTCAGATCGCAGTGATCGAACCCTGCAATGGCCGCTTGCAACGCACCCAGATCAGCCGCTTCGTCCGCGGCCTTGCGGGCCTCTACTACGCTATCGACCTGCACCGGCACCGGGATAGGCGGCGGGGTGTTATCCGCGGCCTTCGCTTGTGGCTTTGCCACGGCTTCGGGGACCTCGTAACGGTTCAGCGGCGCGTCCAGCATCGCCTCTGTCACGCCAAGCTCGACCTGCCATTCCAGTGCGGCACGGTCTGCCCAATATGTGTCCATCGAATCCATTGCCAACACTCTACTGTCAATTGGACGCCTGTGTAAGTCACGCTTGCCCCGCAATGCCGCCTTACCTATAACCGCCCAAGGCTGTAGGCAGGAGAACCGATGACATTCCGCGCGCGACATCTTTTGGGGATTGAACATCTTCACCCCACTGAAATCACCACTCTTCTGGATTTGGCCGATAAATACGCCGATCAAACACGCAACGGCACTGTCGATAAATCCGTGCTGGCGGGCATGACGCAGATCAACATGTTCTTTGAAAATTCGACCCGCACGCAGGCGAGTTTTGAAATTGCGGGCAAGCGTTTGGGCGCAGATGTGATGAACATGGCGATGCAAGCCAGTTCGATCACCAAGGGCGAGACGCTGATCGACACCGCGCTGACCCTGAACGCCATGCACCCCGACCTGTTGGTCGTGCGCCACCCGCATTCAGGCGCCGTTGACCTGTTGGCCCAAAAGGTAAATTGCGCCGTGCTCAACGCCGGTGACGGCAAACATGAACACCCGACCCAAGCCCTGCTCGACGCGCTGACAATCCGCCGCGCCAAGGGCCGTTTGCACCGCCTGTCCATCGCGATCTGCGGCGACATTGCGCACTCCCGCGTGGCACGATCCAACATCATGCTGCTGGGCAAAATGGAAAACCGCATCCGCCTGATCGGACCGCCGACATTGATGCCATCAGGCATTGGCGAATTCGGCGTCGAAGTGTTCGATAACATGGAAGAGGGGCTCAAAGACGTCGACGTCGTCATGATGCTTCGCTTGCAAAAGGAACGTATGGACGGTGGGTTCATCCCGTCGGAACGCGAATATTTCCACCGCTTTGGTCTGGACGCGGCCAAACTGTCCCACGCCAAAGACGACGCCATCGTGATGCACCCCGGCCCGATGAACCGCGGCGTGGAAATCGACGGCACCATCGCCGACGACATCAACCGCAGCGTGATCCAGACCCAAGTCGAAATGGGCGTCGCCGTGCGCATGGCCGCAATGGACCTCTTGGCGCAGAACCTGCGCGAGGCCCGCAAGGCAGAGGTCGAGGCATGATCACAATCCCAGCCAATGACCACGGCGCGATTTATGTGCTGGAACTGAACCGCCCCGCGCCAGAGGGGCTCGACAACAAAACTGATGCCGCGATGATGGCAGTGTTTGGCAATCTCGTGCTGAACACCGATTACGTCGATGTGATCACGCCGGGCATGTTGACCGACATGACCCTGCCCGATCTGATCCGTAACGGCTATGATGTGCCGATGTCTGACGTGCAGGCCGAAGAATTGCGCGGGCTCGCGGGCACCGTGATCCTTGTGATGTCCGCTGCATTTGGCGGTAACGCGATGACCATCGATCTGCCCGCCGACGTGCGTCTTGTCACAACACTGCGCGACACGCCCGAAATGGCCGCTCCGCGCCCGATCTCCACCGACAGCGCCAAGGGCAACTTGCCCCGCGCCCGCAAAAAACCATCCGATGCCGCAATGTCTGGCCGGATCGCAACCGTTGCCCTGCTTGTACTTTTCGCACTGGTGGGCGTTATGATTTGGATTGCCTCATGACCGATACGATTTTCATCAATGCACGGCTGATCGACCCAGTGGCCCAAACCGATAGCCTTGGCGCGCTGCGGGTATCGGGCGGGATGATCGCGGAAATCTACGAAGATCCAAAACCCGATGTCGCAGGCACCGTCGTGAATTGCGCGGGCAATTGTCTGGCCCCTGGCATCGTGGATATCGGCGTCAAAGTGTCCGAGCCGGGCGAACGGCATAAGGAATCGTTCCGTTCTGCTGGCCGTGCAGCTGCGGCCGGTGGCGTCACGACAATTGTGACCCGTCCCGACACGCTGCCCGCCATCGACACACCTGAAACACTTGAATTCGTCGCCCGCCGCGCGGCCCTTGACGCACCCGTGCGTGTGCTGCCCATGGCCGCCCTGACCAAAGGGCGCGAAGGCCGCGAGATGACCGAAATCGGGTTCTTGCAAGACGCGGGTGCGGTGGCGTTTACCGATTGCGACCGCGTTGTGACCAACACCAAGGCGTTTAGCCGTGCCCTGACCTATGCGAAATCACTCGACGCATTGGTCATCGCCCATGTGCAAGACCCGAACCTATCGGATGGGGCTTGTGTGACATCCGGCAAATTCGCGTCCCTGCGCGGCTTGCCCGGTGTGTCACCGATGGCTGAACGCATGGCGCTAGACCGCGATATTTCGCTGCTGGAAATGACAGGCGCACGTTACCACGCCGATCAAATCACCACCGCCCGCGCCCTGCCCGCGCTGGAACGTGCCAAGCGGAATGGGTTGAACATTACCGCAGGCGTCGGCGTGCATCACCTGACGCTCAACGAAATGGACGTCGCCGATTACCGGACGTTCTTCAAACTCAAGCCGCCGCTACGTTCAGAGGATGACCGCATCGCCGTTATCCAAGCCGTTGCTGAGGGACTGATCGACATCATCTGTTCGATGCACACGCCGCAAGACGAAGAAAGCAAACGCTTGCCGTTCGAAGAGGCCGCAAGTGGCGCCGTTGGTCTGGAAACGTTCCTGCCCGCAGCTCTGCGCCTGTATCACAACGACATGATCACGCTGCCGCAGCTATTCGCAGCGATGTCGCTGAACCCGTCCCGCCTGCTTGGGCTCGACACCGGGCGCCTACGCGCGGGCTGCCCTGCTGATCTGGTGTGGTTCGACCCAGACGCGCCATTCCAATTGGACCGCAGCAAATTGCAGTCAAAATCGAAAAACACACCGTTTGACGGCGCACGGATGCAAGGCGTTGTCCTTGGCACATGGGTTGGCGGCGCACTGGTTGGAGCAGACACATGATCCCTGACATCATCACCCCCGCAGGCACGCTGACCATTTGGGCGATTGCTGGTTATATCCTTGGGTCGATCCCGTTTGGCATGATCCTTGCGCGGGTGATGGGCTTGGGCAATTTGCGCGACATCGGATCGGGCAATATCGGTGCGACGAATGTGCTGCGCACCGGCAACAAAACTGCCGCCGCGCTGACGTTGCTGTTTGATGCAGGCAAAGGGGCGGCCATCGTGCTTCTCGCCCGCGCTTTTGCAGGCGAAGACGCCGCGCAGCTGGCAGGTTTGGCCGCGATTATCGGTCACTGCTTCCCTGTTTGGTTAAAGTTCAAAGGTGGCAAAGGCGTCGCAACATACTTTGGCCTGATGTTCGCGCTGGCACCTTTGCTGGGCCTGATCGCTGGGATCATTTGGCTCGTGACAGCGGCCATTAGCCGCTATTCATCGCTGGCCGCATTGTTTGCTGCAGGGTGGACACCATTGGTCACGATGTTTGTCCCCTTCGGCCCGCTCTTTGGTCTGACCAGCCTGCTGGCCCTGCTGATCTACATCCGCCATGCGGGCAATATCAAACGGCTGGGCAAAGGCTTGGAACCGCGGATCGGGAAAAAGTAACTAGATCAACGCGCCACTGCGGCCACGCCGCAACCAATACAGCAAACCGCCAGCGCCCGCGATCTGACCGCCAAGCCCAATGTCTGTGCCTGACAGATATAACACCAAAATCGTCAATCCGATCAGGATAGGCAAGCGCGTCAACGGGCGCAAAACTTGTCCGATTGTGCGCAGCCCCAACACCCAAAGCAGGATCATCAGCGGCGGCCCAGCGATCAACGCACCAGCCCAAGCACCCATCAAAAACGCGCTCGCACCTTGCGGGTGCACGGTAGCGCCCCCCATCAAAGGCACAGCAACCAACAGCAACATTGCAAAGCGCGGATTTAAGAATATCGGCATCGATCAGCCCCTTTCACTGTTTCCAAATACAAAACAATCGGGGCGGAATTGTGGCAAATTGGTCCCTGGATTATCAGTTGCCTGCGTTCAAACCATATGCAAGCCTGACCGCGTAATCACTTGAACGACATAAGGGCCTTTCCAATGGATATTCAAACTTCAATTCGCACCTGTTTGACAAAATACGCTGATTTTTTCTGGTCGCGCGCAACGGTCAGAAATGTGGTGGTTTTTCCTCGCTTGCGTGATCGCTAGTGTTATTCTGACAATCATTGAAGTATCGCTGTTCAACGGATGGATGGCCGAATTGGGTATCCTGTCAGCAGTGTTTTCATTGGCGACACTGCTGCCATCCGTGGCCGTCACCGTGCGCCGGTTGCACGACATTGACCGCACAGGCTGGTGGGCGTTGTTGATCTTGCTGCCCATCATCGGCTGGTTGATCTTGCTTTATTTCCACGTGCTCAAAGGCACGGATGGCGACAACCAATACGGTGCTGATCCACTGGCATAAATGATAAGGGCGCCCATCGCGGCGGCCTTTTTGTTAGTAACTGTAGTCCGCGTAAATCCGCGACAAATCCCCGTTCCAATCACCCTGATACCGATCCATCAGCTCGTCGGCGGGGGTCTTGCCCGTCTCGATGCTTTCCTTCAGCGCGTTCAGGAAATGCGTCTCATCAGGAACCAAACCACCCGCACCCGGCCGTGCGCGGGCTTTCAACCCAGCCTCTGAAATCGCGACAACCTCGCGGGCCAGCTCGTGCATGTTGATCCCGTCGACCTGCGCTTGCAGCCCGTCCACCGATGCCGCAACGCGCAAGGCTTCGCGCTGTTCAGCGGTCCAATCCTTGCAAACATCCCACGCCGCATCGAGCGCAGTTTGATCATACATCAAACCAACCCAGAACGCCGGAAGCGCACAAAGCCTGCGCCAAGGGCCGCCGTCGGCACCGCGCATCTCGATAAACTGTTTGATCCGCGCCTCCGGAAATACCGTGGTCAGATGGTCCGCCCAATCAGACAAAAGCGGCTTTTCACCAGGCAGCGCAGGCAATTCACCCTTTAGGAAATCGCGGAACGACATGCCCAGCGCGTCGATATATTTCCCATCGCGGTAGACGAAATACATCGGCACATCGAGCACCCATTGCACCCACGCCTCGAACCCGAAACCGTCGTCGAACACAAACGGCAACATGCCCGTGCGGTCCGCATCCAGATCGCGCCAAATGCGGGACCGCCAAGATTTATGGCCGTTTGGTTTGCCCTCAAAGAACGGTGAGTTGGCGAACAATGCTGCGGCCACAGGCTGCAACGCCAGCGACACGCGCAGCTTTTTGACCATGTCGGCCTCTGACCCGAAATCTAGGTTCACCTGCACGGTGCAGGTCCGTCGCATCATGGCGGTGCCCATGGTGCCAACCTGTTCCATGTAGTTGTTCATCAGCTTGTAACGCCCCTTGGGCATCAACGGCATTTCGTCATGGGACCATTCAGGTGCGGCCCCAAGGCCAATGAACTTCACGCCAATGTCATCCGAAACGGCTTTGACTTCGCGCAGGTGGTCGTTCACCTCGTCGCAGGTCTGGTGAATGGTTTCCACAGGTGCGCCCGACAATTCCAACGCGCCACCGGGCTCTAAGCTGACATTGGCCAAGCCCTTAGTCAGGCCAATAATGTTGCCCTCTTCCTCAACCGGTGCCCAATCGAAACGGTCGCGCAACCCTTCCAACACGGCTTGGATTGACCGCTCACCCGCATATGGCAGCGGTTTGTGGGTATCGATGCAATAGCCGAATTTCTCGTGCTCTGTGCCGATGCGCCAGTCTTCCTTGGGTTTGCACCCTTTGGCGAGCAATTCCGCAAGCTGGTCATGATGTTCGATCGGGCCGCCGCCGGATTGTGGAATGGACATGGGGTAGGCTCCGCTCTTGGGATCAGGTGTTATCTATCGGTGCCGCGTTACGCGGGGCGTGTCAATGCAACAAGGTCGGGGATTTTTCCCAAATGGTCACGCGCAGGTTTGGTGTGCGCTCAAGCACATCCAACATGGCTTGGGTCTTGATCCCATCAAGGCTCGCGAACAGATCAAATAACGCTTCCGCGTTCTCGGCATTCACGGGAATTTCCAGTCGCTGACCACCCATGGCAGTCAGCACCCAATGCGCCGAAGGGTAACCCTTTGGGTCCAGTTCCAGCCGCGTCAGATCAGCCATATCCATCTGCCCGCCTGTCAATGGACCCGTATAGGCCAACCGCCGCTCGGCCACTTGGACAACGCCAGGGCCATCGCCATTCTGGCGAAACCGCCCGCGTTGCAGACCCGCAATCGTCAGGATGACTGCACCAGTCGTCAAAACAACACCCAACCCACGCACAATGCCGAAACTTCCAAGCACCCACCACAGCCCAACCGCTGTCAGCGCCAACCCCGCTAAGGCTTCGCGCCAACGCCACAGTGTTGCGCGGGCTTCAGGGCGCATAAATTCAGCCATGGGACACCTCTGGTTTGTCGTAAAACACGATCATGAACTCGCCGACTTGGCGGAACCCGATAGTGGCATAGGCTTTGGCCGCAGCGACATTGGCCGCAGACAGCACAGCACGTTGAACGCCACCAGCGCGGGCCTGCGCCAGCTGCATCGCCACCGCCCGCCCCGCATAACCGCGCCCACGCAAATGCGCTGGCGTGAACACCCCGCCGACCATCACGACCTCTGGAAAGACCGTGTTGAACCCCGCCATCGCGACAGGTTCGCCGTGATGAAGCAAGACAACATGACTGTCCTTCGCGTTGATTTTGTCAATAATTTCGGTCGCTTGGGCTGCCGCTTCGTCGGGCTGCTGCGCCAGTGCCTCGATCCCATATTGGGTCCGCCAAGCCACCATCAAGGCGCGGTCCATGGTCACCGTTGGCACAATAGTAAAATCAGCGACATCGGGCAGCTGTAAATCATCCAACACCAGCTCGAAATGCGGCTCCACACGGTTGAGCGGCGCATCTGGCAGGCCAAGTGCGGCCTTAATCTGCGCCACAGGCCCCGCTTGACCGATGATCCCTTGGATCGGGATACCGCGCAGCATGGGAACCGGCACATCCGTGGAGGTGAACACAGGCAAAACAACACCGCTATCGGTCAGACCGAGCACATCGGTCACCACGCCCCCGTCACGCCGCATCCAAAACGTCATTGCATAGGGGTGGCCACCATCCATGCCATGATCGCGCAGGTTAGATCGCGGGAACATCGCAATCGTCTGAT
Organism: uncultured Roseobacteraceae bacterium; assembly: GCA_964022435.1. GTDB lineage: Bacteria > Pseudomonadota > Alphaproteobacteria > Rhodobacterales > Rhodobacteraceae > Yoonia. The sequence continues at coordinate 21,562 of CAXIAL010000019.1, forward strand.
TGGCCTGCAAAAACGCATCAATCGCTGGGCGATCCGAAAGAGTGGCGCGGATCATGCGCCGCGACCTTCACTATGCTGATGTCCATCAAAAAGCATCAACGTCCAATCACCGATCCGTTCAAATCCGATCGCCATATAGGCCCTTGCCGCCATATCGGACGCCGAAAACAACGTCGCGCGGGTCACGCCAGCCGCACGGGCTTGGGCCAGATGCAGCGCCACTGCCCGCCGCGCATAGCCCCGCCCCCGCAAGCCAGGTGGGGTATAAACGCCGCCAATTTGCACGATATCTGGCAGCTGGGCATTGAACCCTGTTTTGGCCACACAAACCCCGTCAATCACCAACACCATATGACTGCCCGTGGCACATCGATTGCGGTAATCCATCTCAACCAAATCGGTAATCTTGGGTTCAGGCGTATGCAGCGCATTGCGCTGATAATCGGCCATCCAGTCACGGATCAAATCCTCTGGGGCATCGGCCAAAGGGATCAATGCGCCTTCACCCTCCGGTATGATCAAGTCATCAAGCGCCAACATAAACTGTGGCTCGTCTTCGTTCATCGTCGCAGGCGCATGCGCCAAACCTAACGCAGATTGCAAAGGTCGCACTGACGCAGCAGGGCCAATCATACCAATCACTGCTCCGCTGGCCCTGACCATCTGCGCGGCCGCGGACACATCACCACTAGGCAAAAATGGCATCACCATGCCCTCGGTCGTCATGCATAGCACGTCTTGCAGCGGTCCTTCATTGACCCAGAACTGCGGGGCGCACGGCGCTGTCCCGTCCAAACCGTAGGTGGCAAGATTGGTCAAAGGGAACATGACAAACTCGGCATGGCGCTCCAGATACGCCCGCACATCGGGCAGCATTTCTGACGTCACGCGGATCATGCCCAGTCGCCCATTGCCTGCTGCCAAAGCGTCAGCGCGGCCACGGCAGCGGTATCGGCGCGCAAAATACGTGGGCCTAGGCTGACGGGATGCGCACAATCCATGGCGCGCAGACTGTCCCGTTCCTTGGAAGAAAACCCACCTTCAGGTCCGATGAAAATCGCCCATGGGTCAGCCAGACCAGCATCCAAAACCGAGGCTTGCCCCAACATCGTTTCATCACAAAACATGATGCGGCGGGTGGGGTCCCATCCATCCAAAACCTTCGACAACTTCACCAAATCCGCGACCTCTGGCACAAACGTCCCGCCGCATTGCTCTGTCGCCTCTAACGCATGGGCGCGCAATTTATCGACGCGCAGGCGGTCGGCGTTATTGGTAAATTCGGTCTGGATCGGGCAAATGCGGGCCGCACCCAGTTCGGTCGCCTTTTCCACGATGAACGCTGTGCGTTCCTTGCGGATCGGGGCAAAGACCATCCAGACATCAGGTGGCATTTGTAACGGTTTGGTCTGGGTCTGGCACAACAGTATGCCACCCTTTTTGCCTGCCTCGACAACCTCGGCGTCCCATTCGCCATCCGCGCCATTGATCAACGACACGACAGCACCTGCCCCAAGGCGCATGACCCCGAACAAATAATGCGCCTGATCCCGCGACAACGGAACCGATTGCGCCGCACCCAATGGGTGATCTACATAAAGACGAACCTTAGAAGCCATGGAATAGACATATGACCACCGAACCGCAGATGCCAGAGGGTGTTGTCGCAGATAGTTCAGGAAATTGGGTCGACCGGATCGCCCCGCCGATCACACGCCCCTATTTACGCCTGTCCCGCGCGGATCGTCCGATTGGCACTTGGTTGCTGTATGCCCCATGCCTTTGGGCTTTGGCGTTGGCGATTTTGGCAAATGGGCAACCTGACCTAAAGGATCTGTGGCTTGTGATCGGCGCAGGGCTCGGCGCGTTCTTGATGCGCGGGGCGGGCTGCACGTGGAATGACATCACCGACAGGCACATCGACGGATCTGTCGAACGCACACGGTCCCGCCCGATCCCATCTGGTCAAGTCAGCGTGCGGGCGGCCCTGATCTGGATGGTGGTACAAGCACTGTTGTCGCTGCTGATCCTGCTGACCTTCCCGCCAATCGCAATCGCACTTGGGTTCGCGGCAATCATTCCGGTGGCGATCTATCCATTCGCCAAACGCTTCACATGGTGGCCGCAAGCCTTCTTAGGCATTGCACTCAACTGGGGCGCGTTGTTGCTTTGGGCTGCCCACGCAGGCAGTCTAGGCTGGGCGCCCGTGATGCTTTACGCAGCAGGGATCTGCTGGACACTATTCTACGATACGATCTATGCCCACCAAGACATCGAAGACGACGCCCTGATCGGGGTCAAATCCACCGCAAGACTGTTCGGCGATCAAACACACAAATGGCTGCGCGGCTTTATGCTGGCCACAATCGGTTTAATGGGGATTTCAATCATCATCGCGGCCCAAGACCGCAGCCTTTTGGCCATGGTCATTGCCCTTGCAGGACCATGGGCGATGGGCTGGCACCTCATGTGGCAAATGCAACGGTTTGCCAACGCTAAGGACGGCGATTTGCTGCAAATTTTCCGCTCGAACCGTGACGCAGGGCTAATCCCTTTGCCGTTTTTCGCCATTGCGGCATTCCTTTGATTGAACCTAGCGTCACATGCCCTTATCCATACAGGGACTTTTGACCTGACGAACGGATGCACATGCGCCTTTCACCCCTATTTCTCCGCATTTGTGTTTTCATCTTGGCGGCACTTCTTTGTACATTGGGGGCCCGTGCCGCCGTTACCGTGGTCGAAGACCGGTCGGTCGTCGCAGTGCAGGAAACCCTTGTAGAGCGGGGGTATGACTGGACCTCTGTGCTCGGTGATGGGCTGCAAGTGATCTTAGAAGGCGAAGCCCCAACAGAAGCCGCGCGGTTTCGCGCGATCTCTGCTGCGGGCAGCATCGTGGATTCCAGCCGCGTGATCGACAATATGAAAGTCGCCGAATCGGGCAACATCGCAGCTCCCGATTTCGCCATCGAAATTCTGCGCAATGACAGCGGCGTGTCGCTGATTGGGCTTATTCCAAAAGATACCGACCGCGAAGCATTGGCCGAACGCATTTCGAACATCGCAGATGGGCAACCGGTCACCGATCTGCTGGAAACCGCAGATTACCCCGTTCCCGACAACTGGCGTGATGCCGTGGCCTATGGCTTGCGGGCGCTTGAACTGCTGCCGCGCTCCAAAATATCCGTGGGCGCGGATTTCGTGAACATCAACGCAATTTCTGACAGCGCCGCAGACAAACGGCGCTTGGAAACGACACTCGCCCGCGCGACCCCAGAGGGTGTCACACTGGGTGTAACGATCACAGCGCCCCGGCCCGTGATTTCTCCCTTCACGACCCGTTTCGTCAAAGACGACGATGGCGTCCGGTTTGACGCCTGCGCCGCTAACAGCCCCGACGCAGAACGTGACATCCTTGCCGCGGCCAACGCCGCCGGTTTCGCAGGCAAAAGCCCATGCGTTCAAGCTCTCGGTGTGCCATCACGCACATGGGGTGGCGCCGTCGCCGACGTGATCAGCGCGGTTGACGCATTGGGCGGCGGCACCGTGACTGTATCCGACACGGACATTACCTTGGTCGCCCTGCAAGGCACGAACCAAGGCACATTCGATCGCGTCATCGGAGAACTGGAAAATTCCCTACCCGATGTATTCGCCCTCAATGCAGAACTGCCCGCCATTCCCAACCCAGAGGCAGAAGGTCCACCACAATTTACCGCGACCCGCAGCCCCGAAGGCGATGTGCAACTGCGCGGCCGAGTGCCTGACGATCTGGTGAACATGACCGCCGAAAACTACGCCATGGCGAAATTTGGCCGCGACAATGTCACCATGGGCACCCGTGTCGTTGACGGTCTGCCTGCAGGCTGGGCCGTGCGCGTACTTGCGGGTATCGAAGCATTATCATCTTTGTCCAACGGCTCTGTCATCGTGGAACCGAATTCTGTCTTAGTCAAAGGCAACACAGGGTCGGAAACGGCCCAAGCCGACATCACCCGTCTGCTAATCGACAAACTGGGCCAGACCGCGCAATTCGACATTGATGTGACCTACGTCAAAGCGCTCGACCCTGTCGCGGGCCTGCCCACGCCCGAAGAATGCGTTGCCGAAATCGAAGCTGTCACATCCGCGCGCAAAATCCTCTTTGACCCTGGCTCTGCGTCGATCACTGTCGAAACACAGCCCGTTGTGGATGACATCGCCGAAATCTTGAAAAAATGCGCGAACCTGAAAATCCGCATTGCAGGCTATACCGACAGCCAAGGCCGCGAAGAAATGAACCAGCAGCTCAGCCAGCAACGCGCCCGCGCTGTGCTTGACGCGCTGCGTGTACGCCGCGTGCCTGTCTCCTCATTCGAGGCCATCGGCTTTGGCGAGGCAGACCCGATTGCAACAAACGAAACCGAAGAGGGCCGCGAAGCAAACCGCCGGATTGAGTTCTCTTTGATTGTCCCCGAAACTACACCCGAAGAACCCACAGGCCTAGAAGCGCTCGAAGCCGACGTCGTGCCAAGCGAATAACAAGCAGGATAAGACCTTGAACAGAAACGAATTCATTATCGCCACCGCGATCATCCTGTTTGTGGCCTTTGCGCTGGGATGGTTCGCCAACTGGCTCGTGCACCGCTTTACCCGCGTAACCAAGGCAGAGATCGGCGAGCTGGACAAAATGGCCCAAGCCCTGCACGAGGCCGAAGAAACCCGCGATCAAGCGATCACATATCTGCAACAACGCGAAGCAGAGATCACCAACCAGCTATCGCAAACAGAGGCCGAACTGCGCGCCGCCATGGACGGCCTGCGCGAAGCCCGCCAAGAAGCCGAAGAATTGCGCAGCTATATCGAGCGGCAGCAAGGTTAAAGCGCAATTTGGCCACGAATGACCAGATTGCGCTTGGCCAATTTAGGCGAAGGTCAGATCGTCAACAGTAAACTCGCCGGCCAAATTTATCTCGAGGCTTGTAACGTCGGTAAAAATGGCAGCGACGTCCTCGCTTGAGGCATCGCGGTTGACATCGTTAGTGGAGCTGTTCGTGTCATAGTCATAGACATATACGTAAGTTCGCCATGTTTCACCGTCTTCCGTGAATGCAGTAGTCCTCATGAGTGCGTTTTCCTCCTCATCAAAGGTCTCAGATCTGAATTCAAAATAGTCATAGTTCAAAAATCCGTTTTCGTCTTCGCCTTCTTCGATTCCGCTCTGCACGTCAAAAGAAACAAGTGTGAATGCTTCGCCGTCATCTTGGGTCAATGTTGAATACGTTTCTAAATATTCGCGGTCATTGACGCGGCGGTCATCTTGGTCATTTGCACCAAACTCTTTGTCGCCATCCCCATCTTCGTCGTAAGTGGGCGTGCCCAAATCGGCGAGTACGTTGTTGCTATTAAATTCATAAGTATCGAATTCGATCGTAAAGCCGCTCTCTTGGTATGACCCGAAAATTTCATGGGCCTCATCACCGTAAATATATTCCTCATTTATTACGGTCACGCCATCTTCGAAATCAATCGTGGTTGGGTTTAAGAAAGAATTGTTTGAAAGCGCATTCGCAAGTCCATTTGCAGCGTTTTCATTTGGCGGACCATTCTATGCAAACCCGTTTGCAAAGTTGGCCTCCGCATTTGAGTGCCCATTAGCTTGCGCATTTTCGTTCCGATTTTTTGCCATTTTTTTCTTCCCCAAAAAAAGTTTCAGCCAAAGCCTAGACCGCTTTAGCCGCTGCTGTCAAAAAATGGCTATACGAACTTCGAACCCAGAGTGCCCGACGGGCCTACCACCTGTGGTGCAAAATTCGCCCGATAATATTGAGCAACAATTGCGCCGCCAAAATCGCGGTCCCGCCGGTCTGGTCATAATCGGGTGCGACCTCGACCAGATCTATGCCCACAATTTGCTGGCGTTTGGCGACCGCGGCAATCAGTTCCAACACTTCGTAATATAGAAACCCGCCATGGCTCGGCGTGCCTGTGCCCGGGGCGATAGACGGATCAAACCCGTCGATATCAATTGTCAGATAAATATCCGCGTCCGCGGGAATACGCTCCACAACCGCTTGCACACCCAACGCCCTGATCTGCCGCACAGACAGGATATCAGACCCCATCGCGCGAGCATCTTCATAGCCATCCTTGGCCGTGGACGACACATTGCGAATGCCAAACTGCGATAGCCCCGTCACGTGATCCTGCTCTGCCGCGCGCCGCATTGGGTTGCCATGCCCATGGCGGACACCGTGACGCTCGTCGACAAAATCCAGATGGGCGTCGATCTGCAAAATATGGATCGGTCCATGATCATCAAACGCCCGCACACATGGGATATTGATCGAATGATCGCCGCCCATGACCACTGGCAAGGCCCCCGCCGCGCGGATGGCGCGCACGGCTTCTTCGATGCGCGCGTGGCTTTGCTCGGTGTCGGTATGCACGATATCCGCGTCGCCAATGTCAACGATCCGCGTGCCTTCACCCAGATACGTCACGTCATCTTCGTGGTCATAAGCCCCCGCATGGCCGAACGCGAACAGGGTAGACGCCTCGCGTATGGCCCGCGGTCCAAACCGCGCACCGGGGCGCCACTGTGTGCCAAAATCATAAGGTGCGCCAACCACGGCGACATCCGCATCAATCGCCGACCAATCCGGCTGGTAGTCATATTTGCCAAAGGTCGCGATGCCCACAAACGGCAGGTTCAACCGCCCCGTTTCATACCCATGCGCCATGTCGCCCCCTTAATCGCGGGGCGCGGCAGCCCTGCGTAATCTGTCGTTGATTGCTTGGCCCAAACCATGCGTCGGGATCGGGGCGACGGCAATATGTTTCGCACCCATCGCGTCCACTTGGTGCAACATGCCAAACAGATTAGCAGCTGCTTCAATCAGATCACCCGCCACCGACAGGTTCAGATCCGCATCACCTGCCCCAAACCCAAGATATGTTTCATGCGCCTCAGCGTAGGGTGCGTTTAAACGCACCGCCCCCCGTGGCGCATAATGCGAGGCCAATTGGCCAGGCGACATCGGCGCGTCGGGGTCTTCATCGCGCAACAAAGGGATGCCTAAACAGGCCTCAATCGCTTCAACAGGAATGCCCCCTGCGCGCAACAGCGCAGGCGCGCCGACGCAAGACACAATCGTCGATTCCAGACCAACCGCACATGGCCCGCCATCCACAACCGCATCAATCCGGCCATCGAGACCCGCCATCACATGCGCTGCTGTAGTGGGGCTAATCCGCCCAGATGGGTTCGCCGATGGGGCCGCCACAGGCCCGTCAAATGCTGCCAAAATGCCGCCCGCAACAGGATGATCAGGCACGCGCACCGCCAAGGTTTCCAATCCTGCTGTCACCAGTTTGGACACGCCCGCATCTGAAGCCAATGGCAATACAAGCGTCAACGCCCCCGGCCAAAACGCATCGGCCAAGGCCCGCGCCGCATTATTCATCTGCACGTAACGTGTCACCGCACTGACATCCGCCAAATGCACAATCAACGGGTTAAAACTCGGCCGTCCCTTCGCCGCGTAAATCTTGGCCACCGCCACATCATCACGGGCATCTGCGCCTAGCCCATAAACAGTCTCAGTCGGAAACGACACTAACCCACCGCTGCCTAAAATTTCAGCAGCCCGCGAAAGCCCATCAGGCCCTGCGCTCAACTCTTGGGTTTTGATTTGGCTCATGACGCTGCGTTTCGGTTGTAGGGGATCACCGCTTGGATACCCTGTGACAAGATTTACGATGCATACTTGCGTCACGCCTTTTTGCCAACCCGAACGGAGCCACTCGATGCCATACCGCGCGCCTATTACCGATTATCGTTTTATTATGGACCACATCGCAGGCTTTACCGCAGTTGCGCAAACGGAACGCTTTGCCGAAGCCACAGCAGACATGGCCGATGCCATCCTGACAGAGGCCGGTAAGCTGTGCGAAGATGTGCTTTACCCCATCAACCGCAACGGCGACCTGACACCAGCCGCGCTTGAAAACGGCATCGTACGCACATCGCCGGGGTTTGGTGACGCCTATCACGCCATCGCAGACGGCGGCTGGATCGGCATGTCTGCAAGCACAGACGCGGGCGGTATGGGCCTGCCGATGACCCTGACAACTGCTGTGAATGAAATGATGGCCAGTGGCTGTTTGTCGTTGCAGCTGAACCCGCTGATGACCCAAGGCCAGATCGAGGCGTTGGAACATCATGCCTCTGATGAGATCAAAGAAACCTATTTGCCGCACCTGATCTCGGGCGCTTGGTCCGGCACCATGAACCTGACAGAACCCCAAGCTGGGTCCGACGTCGGCGCATTGCGGTCCAAGGCCGAACCAAACGGTGACGGATCTTATGCAATCACTGGGCAGAAAATCTATATCAGTTGGGCTGACAATGATTTCACCGAAAACGTCTGCCACCTTGTGCTGGCACGTTTGCCCGACGGCGTGGCAGGGATCAAAGGCATCAGTCTGTTTATGGTCCCCAAACTGATCCCGAATGCCGATGGCACTTTGGGCAAACACAACGACCTGCGGGTTGTATCGCTTGAACATAAACTTGGCCTGCACGGATCGCCGACCGCCGTAATGGAATTTTCCGGCGCGCAAGGCTGGCTCGTTGGACCCGAACACGGCGGCATGGCTGCGATGTTCACGATGATGAACAACGCCCGTCTCGGTGTCGGCGTCCAAGGGGTCGGCGCGGCAGAAGGCGCATATCAACATGCGCTCGCCTATGCGATGGACCGCAAACAAGGGCGCGCTGGCGGCACGGGCACCATTGTTGAACACGCCGATGTGCGCCGTATGCTGGCCACGATGAAGGCAGATATTTTCGCGGCCCGCTCCATCGCGCTGATGAACGCAGTGGCAATTGATATGGCCACCGCCACAGGTGACGCCGCATGGAAAACTCGCGCCGCGTTTCTCACGCCCATCGGCAAGGCGTTCGGCACCGACACCGGCATCGACGTCGCCAGCACGGGCATCCAAGTGCACGGCGGCATGGGCTTTATTGAGGAAACAGGTGCGGCCCAATACGCCCGCGACGTGCGCGTGACAGCCATCTACGAGGGCACCAATGGCATCCAAGCCATGGACCTTGTCGCCCGTAAATTGATGGACGGCGGCGATGCGGCCTATGCGATCTTGGATGAAATCGAGGCGGGCGCTGATGTGGCCAAAGCCACCCACCCTGACTTAGCTCGCGCTGTGTGGAACGCCGCCGAAACACTGCGCGAAACAACCGATTGGCTGGTGACCCAAGAGCTCACAGACCGCTTTGCTGGCGCTGTTCCTTATTTGCGCGCCTTCGCTCGTGTGCTTGGCGGCCATGCGCATCTGACCGCGGCCATGTCGGGCGACGGGGCACGCACGCGCCTCGCGACATTCTATATCAAGCGCCTTTTGCCCGAACACGCTAGCCTGCTGGCCCACACCCTCGAAGGGGCTGCGGACTTGACGGCGATCACCGTGGATGATCTTGCCTCTTAGATGAGCAAAATCAATTACCCATTCCCCGACCCACCCGCAGAGGGCGAGGCAATCACTGTGGCCGATGGCGTGTTATGGATGCGCCTGCCGCTGCCCATGGCGCTGGATCATGTGAATGTCTACGCGCTGGACGATGGCGACAGCTGGACGATCATCGACACCGGATTTGACACCAAAAAATCCCGCGCGATATGGGAAAAACTGCTCGCCGGCCCGCTGGCGGGTAAACCCGTTGGCCGCGTCATTGGCACACATTACCACCCCGATCATATCGGTCTGGTGGGATGGTTCATGGAACGTGGTGCGACATTTGCCACGACCCGCACATCATGGCTGACGGCCCGTTTGCTGACGCTCGAAGTTCAGACAAAACCCGTCGCGGAAACGCTCGCATTCTATATCCGGTCCGGCATGGACGCCGAAGAATACGCACTACGCCAAAACGAACGCCCGTTCAATTTCGCCGATTGTGTCGCGCCGATCCCGCTCGGCTACACGCGCCTACAAGAAGGCGACACGATCCAGATCGGCGGGCGCACATGGGACATCCGTATGGGCGATGGCCACGCCCCCGAACACGCAACATTTTGGTCGCGCGATGACAACCTGATCATCGGCGGCGATCAACTACTGCCATCCATCAGCGCAAATTTGGGCGTCTATGCCGCAGAGCCAGAGGCCGATCCCGTCGCCGAATGGCTCACATCTTGTCAAAAATTCAAACCCTTTGCGACAGACGATCAACTGGTGCTTGGCGGCCATAAACTGCCTTTCACCGGCCTGCCCTTGCGCCTGCGCCAAATGGAAGAAAACCATCACGGCGCGCTGGATCGTTTGATGGATCACCTGTCCGAACCGCGCAACGCAGGCCAATGCTTTGCCCCGTTGTTCAAACGCTCAATCGGGCGCAGCGCCTACGGGCTCGCATTGGTCGAAGCCGTGGCACATGTGAACCACCTTTACCTCGCGGGTCGTGCAAAACGGACCATGGGCGACGATGGCGCCTATTATTATCAGGCGATCAGTGACGGATCGTGATCCGCGCATGAAGCCGCTTTAAAATCCCGCTCGCGGTGGTTTCGCACAGCGCCGGAATGATCGCGTGGACCAGGGCCGCGATCGCCGCGACGCCGAGCCAAAACGCGAAGCCAAACGCGAATTTCATATGTCCAAAGTAGGTTTCGTTCACCGTCGCTGGATGGTTGGTGAACAACACGGCGATGGGGTTCTTGGACTGCGGGGCTTGGGTGGTGTCTGACATAGCGAGGTTCCTTTGATGTTAAGCGACATTAACCCGCCTAGCGCATTGGCATGTCCCAAAGACATCTATCAATTCAGCAAATATTGGGATAAAATCCCACCATGACCCAATCAATCGACACAATAGACCGCAAAATCCTGCACATCCTGCAATCTGACGCCACCACGTCCGTTGACGAGATCAGCGAACGCGTGGCCCTGTCGCGCAATGCCTGCTGGCGGCGGATCAAACAGATGGAGGCAAGCGGCACCATCAAATCCCGTGTCGCCCTAGTGGACCCAGCCGCCGCCGGCTGCCCGCTACAAGCCTTGGTCATGATCCGCACCAATGCCCATGACGCAAACTGGATGCGCGATTTTCAAACCGCGCTATCAGCCATGCCCGAAGTCGTCGGCGCATATCGCATGACCGGCGATCTAGATTACGTGCTGCGCGTGCGCGTGGCCGACGTGCCCGCCTATGACGCGTTCTACAAACGGCTGACATCAAGGATTTCTGTCTCGGATATTTCCGCAAGCTTTGTTATGGAAGACATGAAAGATACAACCGCGGTGCCCCTATGATCAAATCCCAAGCGACGATTGAAACTTCTGCCGATGCGATGGAAAACCTCCACCTGCCGCAGATGCACGACAACATCGTGAACAAACCCAAGGGCGGTCGGCACGAATACCTGCCCAAAGCCATGCAAGAACCTACCGCACACAAAAGCCCTGCACAATGGGCCTACGAGCGGATCATCATGCATATCAAAAAGTTCGAAGAAACCTTGGACAATGATCATGAGGTTGGCATGGGCTTCGCCGGTGGGGATGCGGGCGTGATCAAGATAGAAGGCTTGGGCTATTTCGATCCCGACATCGTCACCTATCACGGGTCCAATGCCGATGGCGCCAAGACCCAATTGATCCAACATGTCAGCCAACTTAACGTGATGCTAACCGCCAGCCCTAAACAAGTGGATCAGGCCGAACCAAACCGGATCGGCTTTCAACTCGCGCAGGAACTGGAACGCGACGACACTGCGACGTCATAGCCACGTGACAAGCCTGCCAGAATGGGCTAATTCACGGCCAACACATGACTTTAGATAAGGAATCTTTTGATGTCTGATCACAAACACGGCGAAATGGATATTTCAGTTCAGGAAAAAACCTTCGACGGTTTCATTTCGATGACAACAAAAGGCGCGATCATTTCCATCGCGCTCCTGATTTTTATCGCGCTGGTTAACGGCTAAATGATGCAACGCCGCGCGTTTGTCTTGGGTGCCCCTTTGGCGCTGATGGGATGTGCGGCGGGCAAATCTGTCTGGGCACCTGATGATGCGATTGCCGCTGTCAGGGCACCCCGCGTTGGGCCACATGCGCTCACACTTTACACGATGCTTAATTCCGGCTCTGGCAATGGCGCACATACGTCACTGCTGATCAATGGCAGCCAGCGTGTGATGTTCGACCCTGCTGGGTCATTTGCCAGCCCCGTCGTGCCAGAACGCAACGATGTGTTGTTCGGCATGACCCCGCGGATCGAACAGTTCTATATCAGCTACCACGCCCGTTCGACCTACCACGTCGAAGGTCACCATATCGAAGTCACACCCGAAATTGCGGAACAGGCCATGCGTCTGTCGCTGGCCAATGGCCCCGTCAGCCAAGGGCACTGCACCCGCGTCACATCGAGCATTCTGGGCCAGCTGCCCGGGTTCGAAGGGTTGAAAAACACCTATTTCCCAAACAATTTGCGCGATGAATTCGCCCTATTGCCCGGTGTGACCGAAACAGAATACCGCGAAAACGATGCCGATGATAAATCCATCGCCGCGGCGGAAATCAACGCGGCGCTTACAGCAGGGCAATAATCTGCGGCACGAAAAACACCGCAAATCCGGCGCCCATACCCCAGACGACTTTGCGCGTTTTATACGCCACGAACAGCGCAATCGCGGCAGCCAACACATGCATCACAGTCGCCTCGCCCCCCGCACCTGTCGGCCATAGAACCAATGGCGCGACCATGCCCGGCAACACAGCTACCGGCGTGAACCGCAACATGCGCGCGACCAATGGCGGAATCTCACGATCCCCGATCAACCCCAGAAACGAAAACCGGATCGCGAATGTGCCGACGCCCATCAGCGCGATAATCGTCCAAATCTCGCCCGTCGAATAATTCATAGGTCCCGCTCCATCCATGTTTCCACCGCGACGCCCACGACCATCGCGCAAACGGCCCCGACCAACAGCCCGCTGCCCGATGGCAACCACGCCAGCGCAAGTGCCACGACCACAGACACGAACGCCGCCGCGATATGGGCCAGCGATTTCATCATCGGGGTCACCATGGTCAAAAACGCAATCGGGATCATGAACGATACTTCGATACCCTGCGGGATCGCCGCCCCGATCTTCACACCGACAAAAGTAAACGCGCACCAAAACGGTGAAATCGCCAAGGCCACGCCCAGATAAAACGCGACTTTCTGTTCCAGCACCATGTCTGGCTCGTCCTCGTAGCGTGCCACCGACATCATGTAAGATTGGTCAAAATTGAGATAACCGATCAGCACCCGCTGCCACAGCTTGGCCTTGCCCAAATGCGGGGCCAAGGCCGCAGAATACATCGCCATGCGCAGGTTCACCGCAAGTGCGGCCAGCAACACAAATCCAATCGCCGCATTCTCGGTCATCAACTGAAGTGCGGCGAACTGCGACGCCCCCGCGATCACCAAAACCGTGAACCCCATGGTCTGCGCCACGGTCAGTCCCGCCTCGATAGCGACCACACCAAAAAGCGCCGCAAAAGGCGCAACCATGATGATGAACGGAAACCCGTCGCGAACTCCGGCCCAAAAGGCGGATTTGGTGGTGGTGATGGTCATGGGTTCGGCCTATCTTGCTTAGATATACCAACGATCTACGCCCGCCGCGCATGAAAGACAAATCAAGATGGCTGATGCCCCAGATAACTTTCTGATCCAGCCCGCCCCCGATGCAGGGCGGCTGACCCGTGGTGTCACGGGCACCGATCACAATGGCAATGCCGTGGATCTGCAAGTTGTCGAAGAACGCCCGCTGACGATCTTCCTCAACTCCCAAGAAATCGTGACCGCCATGACCATCGGTGACTATCCCGACTATCTGGCCATCGGCTTTCTCAAAAACCAAGGGATGCTGCACGACGCCGACATTATCACCAGCGTTGATTATGACGACGACATCGACACCGTCGTGGTCCGCACCCAAACCGCCACCAACTACGAAGACAAACTCGCCCGCAAAACCCGCACAAGCGGCTGCGCGGTGGGCACTGTCTTTGGCGACATGATGGACGGATTGGATGACATCCAGCTGCCCGTCACCCCCCTACGCACGTCCGACCTCTACGCGCTTGCAGCCCGTATCAACACCACCCCATCGCTCTACCTTAGCGCGGGCGCGATCCACGGCACGGTCCTGTGCCAAGGCAACCGCCCGTTGGTCTATATGGAAGACGTCGGCCGCCACAACGCCGTCGATAAAATCGCGGGCTGGATGCGTTGTGAAAATGTATCTGCGGTTGACAAAACGCTCTACACCACAGGGCGGCTCACCTCTGAAATGGTCATCAAATGCGCGCAAATGGGCATTCCCGCGCTTGCCTCGCGCTCTGGCTTCACCGCGTGGGGCGTCGACATCGCCAATCAAATCGGCCTGACCCTGATCGGGCGGATGCGCGGTCAGCGCTTCGTTTGCCTGTCCGGCGAACACCGCCTGATCCGCGATGCGGACCCCAGCGAAATCCGCGACGAACCCCGCAAATCCAATCGCAAAGGTGGCGCATGACCCTGCTTCTTCTGGCCAGAAATACCTCGGGGGAGGCCGCAGGCCGGGGGCAGCGCCCCCAACGACAGGTGACGACATGAAACAACCTCTCGGTGTGATCCTCGCGGGCGGTCAAGCCACGCGTATGGGCGGCGGCGACAAAGGGTTGTTGCAACTGGGCGACCACACCATCCTGTCCCACGTCATCGACCGGCTAGACCCGCAATGCGCGGCGCTCGCGCTTAACGCCAACGGCGACCCTGCCCGCCTCAAAGACTACAATCTGCCCGTCATTCCCGACAGCCTGCCCGACTTCCCAGGCCCTCTCTGCGGCGTACTGGCGGGCCTCGACTGGGCCGCGACCCAAGACGCGACCCACATCATCACCGCCGCTGCCGACACACCTTTCCTGCCCTGTGATCTGGTACCCTACCTGCAAATGGCATCAGAAAATTCGCCCAGTGGCATGGCCCTTGCAGCCTCGCCCAGCGGGCGGCAACCGACATTTGGCATCTGGCCCGTGGCGTTGCGCGACGACCTGCGCGCCGCACTGCAGTCCGGCCTGCGCAAAGTTGTGCAATGGACATCCCAACATAACGCGGCCACCGCCGAATTCCCTGATGACGCGGCATTTTTCAACGTCAACACCCCCGATGATCTGATCACTGCAAGAGGTATGCTATGAACGTCTTTGGTATCGTCGGATACAAAAACACTGGCAAAACCGGCCTGATGGAACGGCTTGTCACAGACATCACCGAACGCGGCTTTACTGTCTCGACAATCAAACACGCGCACCACAGCTTCGACGTCGATCACGTCGGAAAAGACAGCTATCGTCACCGCGCCGCTGGGGCATCCCAAGTCTTGCTGTCATCCGGCACCCGCTGGGCGCTGATGTCCGAACTCCGCGATGCAGCAGAACCCCCGCTGGTCGCGCTGCTCGCCAAACTTGATCCCGTCGATCTGGTCCTGATCGAAGGCTATAAAACCAACGACCATCCAAAGATCGAAACCTATCGTGGTGTGACCAATGGCACGCTTTTGGCAGATACCGATGCCACCATCCTTGCCGTGGCAACCGATTGCTCAATCGATAGCAGCCAGCCGCAATTCGATCTCGACGACACAACCGCCATCGCAGATTTTATCATCGCACAGGTCCGCCTATGACCTATGATACCTTTGTCATGGTTGATTGGTCCGGCGGAAATGACCGTGGCGCCACGCCAACCAAAGACGCGATCTGGGCCTGCATCGCGGGCCAAGACCCCATCTATTTCCGCAACCGCCAGCTTGTTGAAACATGGCTGGCCGATCTGTTCGGATCCGAATTGGCCGCTGGCCGCCGCGTCCTGGCTGGATTTGATTTCCCTTTCGGTTACCCCGCTGGCTTCGCGAAAACCGTCACGGGATCAGACGATCCATTGGCGCTTTGGGCGTGGTTCAACGACAACATCACCGACACAGAAAAATCCAACAACCGCTTCGACATCGCGGCGCAGCTCAACGCGCTGTCCGATGGCATAGGCCCTTTCTGGGCCAACGGTTTGCAACGCGACATCCCCCTCTTGCCGCGCAAGGGAAACGACCGCACCGCCACCCCCTTCCCCGAACGCCGCGCCGTGGAAGGCCGCGCCAAGGGCAGCTTTACCTGCTGGCAAATGGCAGGCGCAGGGGCCGTGGGGTCGCAAGTGATGATGGGCATGCCCGTTCTGCACCGCTTGCGTGAAACCTTCGCGCCAGACGTCGCTGTTTGGCCGTTCGAGGCCGGAACCGCCGCAATCACCTTGGTCGAAATCTGGCCAACATTATTTGCCGGTGCCGCCCCCATGGGCATGATCAAAGACGCGCACCAAGTCAAACAAACGGCCAACATATTGGCTGCGATGGACCCGCAGGATTTGGCCAAACTCATGGATGTCACCGCCCCCGAAGAAGGCTGGATATTGGGCGTCCCACAGCCCAAAGCCCCCGCCCTGCGCAACGACTGTTTTGCCATGCCACAAGGCGCATATTGGACACCTGTCGATGACGCACTTGGGCATCTACGCGACCACCTGACCACTGTGACTGGCACGCAAACCCGCGACGTGTCTGGCGCAGTTGGTCGGACCCTTGCCCAAGATGTGATTGCAAAACGCGCCCATCCACCAACGCCCAACAGCGCGGTTGACGGCTACGGCTTTGTCGGTCCGCTGCCCGATGGTCCACAATCAATGCCACTGGTCACTGGCCGCGCTGCCGCTGGTGCGCCCTATCCGGACACCGTGCCAAAGGGCCACGCCGTACGCGTGCTGACAGGCGCGGCATTGCCCGACGGTGTCGACACTGTCGTGCTGCAAGAAGATGTAACCTTGGACGGCGAAACAGTGCTGCTCAACGGCCCACTGAAACGCGGCGCAAATGCGCGCAGCGCGGGCGAAGACATGACCGCGGGGCAAACGATCCTTCGGTCGGGGCGCGTGTTAACCCCCGCTGATCTCGGCATGCTAACTGCCGCTGGCGTGGGGTCGGTTCAGCTACACAAAAAACTGCGTGTCGGCATGCTTTCTACTGGCGATGAACTCATCCCCGCAGGTGGCACTGCCCGCCCCGATCAGATTTATGACGCCAACCGCCCCATGCTTTGCGCCATTGCAAAATCTTGGGGGCATAAGGTCATCGACCTTGGCTGTGCGCCCGACGACCGTGCGGCGCTACGGGAAATGCTGGCTGACGCGGCGCAGCAATGTGACGTGATCCTCACCAGCGGCGGCGCATCTGCGGGGGACGAAGACCACATGTCCGCGCTGCTCCAAGACACAGGCAGCCTTGCACTTTGGCGGATCGCGATGAAACCCGGACGTCCACTTGCCATGGGTCTATGGGACGGGACACCCGTGCTTGGCCTACCCGGCAATCCCGTGGCCGCAATGGTTTGCGCCTTGGTCTTCGCCCGCCCGGCATTGGACAGTTTGGCTGGACGCGATTGGTCTGCGCCCATTGGCTACGACTTACCCGCCGCATTCACCAAATCGAAGAAAGCAGGCCGCCGCGAATACATCCGCGCGCGGGTCCGCGATGGGAAGGTTGAAGCCTTCGGATCCGAAGGATCAGGCCGCGTGTCTGGCCTGTCATGGGCGGATGGGCTGGTGGAATTGGGCGATGACGCGATGACAATCAACCACGGTGATCTGGTGCGTTTCATTCCCTTTTCAGGTTTCGGTTTGTGATTATTCGTGCGGGCTATGATGTCCAAGACACAGCCAAAATCACCCAACTTTATTGGCAAGCCTTCGGCGCGAAACTCGGCCGCGTCATGCGCCCCGAACCCAAGGCCCATGCATTCATCGCACGCGTTCTCGATCCATCCCACGCGATCAGCGCCTATGATGATGACGGCACGCTTTTGGGCGTTGCAGGCTTCAAAACCAGCAAAGGCGCCTTGGTCGGCGGAACCTTCCGCGATTTGTCGGATGCCTATGGCCTGTTCGGTGCGGGCTGGCGTGATGGGCTATTGGCGCTTCTAGAACGGGACACTGAAAACGAACGGTTCCTGATGGACGGAATATTTGTCGCGCCAGCCGCACGCGGGCGTGGTATTGGCACAGCCCTGCTTGATGCAATCATGGCAGAGGCAAAAACCCGCGGCTACGCCGAGGTCCGCCTCGATGTGATCGACAGCAACCCGCGTGCGAGGGCGCTTTATGAACGCGTTGGGTTTGTCGCAGGTAAAACCCATGACCTTGGGCCGCTACGCCATGTGTTCGGGTTCCGGTCGGCCACCACGATGATCTGCCCCGTCTAGCCTGATCCGATCAGCGCACCTGCAGCGAACACCAATGCCCCGCCCACGACGACTTGGAATGCGGCGCGCAGGAATGGGGTTTGCATAAAACGTGCTTGGATCCACGCGATGGCCCAAAGTTCTAGAAACACGACGATAATCGCGACGATTGTGGCGGTCCAAAAATCGGTGATCAGATAAGGCAGGGCATGCCCCAACCCGCCCACGGTCGTCATGATGCCGGACGCAAAACCACGCTTAATCGGGGACCCACGACCAGAGATTTGACCGTCGTCTGACGCGGCTTCGGTGAAACCCATCGAAATGCCTGCACCAACAGAGGCGGCAAGCCCCACAAGGAAGGTCGTCCATGTATCTTGGGTCGCAAATGCCACAGCGAAAATCGGTGCGAGGGTCGACACGGACCCATCCATCAGCCCCGCCAGACCGGGTTGCACCCATGTCAGAATGAACTGACGGTGGGCGGCTGTTTTCTCGGACGCATCGGCGTCGTCATCAAGATGTTGTTCCGCCAATCCGTCCGCCGTGATCGCATGGCCCGCCTCTGCGGCGGCCAGATCGCCCAACAATTTGCGCGTGGCAGCATCGGTGGATTGAGCGGCGGCAGCACGGTAAAACCGTTCGGCATCGCGTTCCATCTGCGCGGCCTCTTCGCGGATGCGGTCGAGACCGAGGTTTTCAACCAACCAGACAGGACGACGCGCATAATAGCCCGACACATGTTCGCGACGAATAAGTGGGATGACATCCCCAAAACGGGCGACATGCAGGTCGATCAGGCGACGGCGGTGATCGTCTTCTTCCGCGGCCATGCCATCAAAAACTGCGGCACTTGCAGGAAAATCAGCACGCAGCATTTCGGCGTAACTGCGATAAATGCGCCCGTCGTCTTCTTCGGATGAAATGGCCAGCGCAAGGATGTCTTGTTCCGACAGATCACGGAACCTGCGGCGATTGGCGAAACCTGGGATCATGGGAGTGCTCCAAATTAGAATGATTCTAAGTTAGTCATTTAGGGTGATGGGTCAAGACCCATCCTACGCAGTTGCGAAACGAAAAAGGCCCCGCCAATGACGGGGCCTTTTGCAAAAATCAGATCGGCTTAGAATTCGACAACCGCACGGATGGATTTACCTTCGTGCATCAGGTGGAAGCCTTCGTTGATCTCGTCCAAGGTCAGTTTATGGGTGATCATTGGATCAATCTCGATCTTGCCGTCCATGTACCAATCAACGATTTTCGGCACGTCGGTCCGGCCAGATGCGCCGCCAAATGCTGTCCCGCGCCAGTTACGGCCTGTCACCAATTGGAACGGACGGGTCGAGATTTCTGCGCCTGCTGGTGCCACACCAATGATGATGCTTTCGCCCCAACCTTTGTGCGAAGCTTCAAGCGCCGTGCGCATGACGTTCACATTGCCTGTCGCGTCGAATGTGTAATCTGCACCGCCGCCGGTCAGCTCGACCAGATGGGCCACCAGATCGCCGTCCACTTTAGATGGGTTCACAAAGTCGGTCATGCCGAAGTGACGGCTCATCTCTTCTTTGTCGTCGTTCAGGTCAACACCCACGATCTGATCCGCACCTGCAAGACGTAGGCCTTGGATTACGTTCAGGCCGATGCCGCCCAGACCGAACACAATCGCACGGCTGCCGATTTCAACCTTGGCCGTATTGATCACAGCGCCGATGCCTGTCGTCACACCACAACCGATGTAGCAAATCTTATCAAACGGAGCGTCCTTACGGACCTTTGCCAGCGCGATTTCAGGCACAACAGTGTGGTTCGCAAATGTGGAACAGCCCATGTAGTGGTGGATCGGCGTGCCATCGAGCATGGAAAAACGTGTGGACCCATCAGGCAACATGCCTGCACCTTGGGTGGACCGGATCGCCTGACACAGGTTCGTCTTCGGGTTCAGACAATATTCGCATTCGCGGCACTCTGGCGTGTAAAGCGGGATCACGTGATCGCCAACTTCGAGGCTGGTCACGCCTTCGCCCACTTCGATCACAACACCAGCACCCTCGTGGCCAAGGATCGCAGGGAAGATACCTTCAGGATCGTCGCCAGAACGGGTAAATTCGTCAGTGTGGCACAGGCCAGTCGCTTTGATTTCCACCAAAACTTCGCCGGCGCGCGGGCCTTCGAGGTTTACTTCCATCACTTCAAGCGGTTTGCCAGCAGCAACTGCAACAGCAGCACGAGTTCGCATCATCTTCAGGTCCCCCAGATTAATTCGGACAATCTCAACGATCACAGCGACGGTTACAACAGTAGATAGCGCTAACATATGTCAAAACATCGCTTGCATTGATCAAGCCGCCCAGCGCAATACTGTGAAATGAAACATTTAATGATTTTGCTGGCTCTTGCCGCTTGTACCGCCGCGCCCATCGCGCCAAGCCCAACCACCCCTGTGGGTGACGCATTGCCAAAAGGCATGAACGACACCTGTGGCGCAGTGCGCTATCATACGCTGCTGCAACAAGATGGCACGGCATTAGAACGTGTGCTGATCATGGGCGAGGTGCGCGTTTTACGCCCCAATTCTATCGTCACCCAAGATTACCGCCCAGATCGCATGAACTTTCACATCGGCGCATCAGGCAAAATTGACCGCATCAGTTGCGGGTAATCTGTGGGGATTAAACGAAAGTCCCTGAAGGGGCACACTGGGTGGGGGCTATAAAGAACCCCAACAGGAACCTTTCGTTGTACCTCTTTGTGCCACTGTGATGTGACAGTATTGCGAAGCCCTCGTGATTTTGTCGCGTTTGTTTTACGGCAAGATTGCGGCGCGCGCTTGCAATTGATTCAAATCAGCGCAAATCTCGTTTTATGTCAGACCAAACCCCGATCCCATTGCACCCCAATGCGCCACCGCAAGTCGCGTTTCACCGGACAGAGCTGACGCTTTTGATGGGGCTTTATGGCCGGATGGTCGCGGCAGGCGAATGGCGCGACTACGGGCTGTCGTTCCTACGCGATGTCGCCGTTTTCTCTGCCTTCAAACGCACGGCTGAAAACCCGATATACCGCGTGGAAAAACGACCCAAGCTACGCCTGCGTCAGGGCCAATATGCTGTGATCGGCATGGACGGGCAAATCCTCAAACGCGGGGATGATCTGCGCCAAGTTCTACGCGTTCTCGACCGCAAACTGATCCGCGCACTGGATTAAAGCCGCTTATGCGCCGTGACCTCGCCGTCACCCTGTGCCTTGATCCGCAAAATCGCGTTCTCAATCGGCTCATAGACCGTGGCCATGTGATGTGCATTGGCGTGGATCATCGTATCGCCATCCACCATCATGCCGACATGGCCTTTCCAAAACACGAGATCACCGCGCTGATAATCGCCCGTGGCATCGTGGCCCAGCTGGTCCTTTTGCGGCCCACTGTCATCAGGACATGTGATCGCACAGGCCCGCAATGCGGCGGCAACCAAGCCCGAACAATCAATCCCCAGCGTTGAATCCCCACCCCATAAATAGGGCACGCCAAAATGCATCTGCGCGATGGTGGCCGGATCGGCAAATGGGCGATCAAGGGGGCGCAAATGTTTCTTGGGCACATAGCCCACATTGGTCTCGAAAAACTTTTGCCGCTCGTCCAGCACCGTAACACGCGCCCCGAATGGGAGATGCATCAAATCGCCAGATTTCATGTCTTCGGCACGATAGGCATGGGTCGCCAGCGTGCCCACCATGTGGGTGGGTGCTGCCGCCTCGCCAATCTTTGCTGTCAACATATCACCTGCATAGCAATGTGCAGTGGTCACGACAGACCGGTCGCCTTGCGTGGACTGCACCGTAATTTCTGTGCCCAGCAAAACCTGCCGCTCACGCCCGGTCGCCCCAAGCACATCCGCCACCGGCGCGATGACCTGCATCATAGGTCGAGCAATTCAGGCAAGGCCGCCAGCAACGCCCGCGCGCCCATGCCGACACCGCCCTTTGGGCGTGCAGGGGCGGCAGATGGGTTCCAGCCGTAAACGTCAAAATGCATATAGGGGCGCGTGGTGAACCGACGCAGGAACAAGGCCGCCGTGATGCAGCCTGCAAATCCGCCCTTGGGCGCATTGTCCAAATCGGCAATGTCCGGTTCGATCATCGCCTCATATGGCGCATGGAACGGCAGGCGCCAGACAGGATCGGCCACAGCGCGTGCGCCCCGCTCAACCGCATGGGCGTGGTCATCACTATCGGCAAAGAATGGCGAAATGTCAGGGCCGACGGCCACACGTGCAGCACCTGTTAACGTCGCCATGGAAATCACCAATTCCGGCTCATCTTCATCCGCCAATGTCAGCGCATCGGCCAGTACCAACCGCCCTTCGGCATCGGTGTTATTGATCTCTACGGTCAGGCCCTTACGGCTTGTCAGAATATCCCCCGGGCGGAACGCATTGCCATCAATGCCGTTTTCCACAGCGGGCACCAGCACGCGCAATTGAACCTGAACACCGAGCGCCATAATCATATGGGCCAGCCCCATCACCGTCGCGGCGCCGCCCATGTCCTTTTTCATCAGGCCCATCGACCCACCCGGTTTGATGTTCAAACCGCCGGTGTCAAAACACACACCCTTGCCGACCAAGGTCAGTTTGGGCCCAGCATCACCCCAGCGCATATCCAAAAGGCGCGGCTCGCGGGTGGATGCACGCCCGACCGCGTGGATCATCGGGAAATTACCGGACAGCAAATCATCACCGGTGATAACAGTCACCGCAGCATCATGTTCCTTGCCCAAGACGCGGAATGCATCCTCTAGCTCGGACGGCCCCATATCCGATGCCGGCGTATTGATCAGATCACGGCTTAACGCCTCTCCGGCGGCGATCACCGCAATGCGGTCGGCGTCAATGCCCGCAGGCGCAGCCAATGTTGCTGCGGGTGACGCAGGGCTGGTGTAGCTGTCAAACCGGTAACTTTCCAAAAGCCACCCAAGTGCGGCCTCTTCCAAATCTGCACCGCTTAGACCACCTGCAATCCGGTAATTGCCAACGGGCAACTTGCGCGCCGCAGCACCCACATGAAACCGCCCACGCGCGCGGACCTCTGCCGAGCCATAGCCCACCAAAGCACAGGCAATCGATCCATCTGCCGCAGGGACAGTCAAACACCGCCCCAACTGTCCCGAAAACCCCTGTGTTTGCGCCCATGCTTGGGCCTGCGCTGGGATCGCATCCGCATCACCGCTTGGGATGACAAACAGATCAATGGCGGGCAGCGTCGGATCGGCAAAGCATAAGGACATCAGGCATCTTTCACAAAATAGGTTTGTGACAGACTACCCCACCCCCGCGCGGTCGCAAGGACAGTTTGGGCTAACCCGCATGGGCGGCTTGCCACACCTCTGTGACGGCCAAATCAAACCCATGTTCCATACGCGCCATAATCGCATGTAACGCGACGCCATCCGCTTGCTCCGCCGCCACGGCCAAATGCCGCGCCGCAATCGCGACCTCGAGCAATCCCATTTGCTGGGCCACTGTGCCAACACGCTGCGCTGGCACCACCATTTGGGCGAATTCATGGGCCGTCTTGGCCTGCTCCAATAAATCCAACCGATAGGCGATGTCTTCTAACACGCGGCAGACCATGGCCTCTGCTTCGGTCTGCGCCTTGGTCGCAAAAATCGCACAAACCGGATCGGGGTCGATGCCCGTCATGCGCCGACACTGTAGATATGTAACAGAGCCGACCGGCCCAACGTATGCAGACTGATCTGCCAAATGTGATGTCATATGTTCCATATCAACACACTACCGCCGGTTGGTTTGCAGAAGGTTGAAATCGACAATTGAAATTTCTCAGAATTTGTGAAAATGCATGTGTATGTTGACTAAAATTTGTCGGAGACTGTCATGAAATTCGCCCGCCACATGCCCGCCTATTTGGTGAACCGCTACCACGGTTGGAAAGCCACCACATTTGCCGAAAACCAAGGCTGGTATCGCCGCCTCGCAGACGAAGGGCAGCGGCCCCGCGCCATGGTCATTTCCTGCTGCGACAGCCGCGTGCATGTCACCGCGATCTTTGGCGCAGACCAAGGCGAATTCTTCATCCACCGCAACATCGCGAACCTCGTGCCACCGTTTAACCCAGACGGCGAATACCACGGCACATCTGCGGCCATCGAATATGCCGTCACCGCACTCAAGGTGAACCACATCGTTGTGCTCGGGCATTCCGGCTGCGGCGGCGTTGAAGGTTGCTATAACATGTGTTCCGGCGAGGCGCCCGAGCTGGAAGAAAAAAGCAGCTTCGTCGGCCGCTGGATGGACATCCTGCGCCCTGGCTTTGACCGCTTGCCCAATGGCACCGACGCAGAACGCAAACACGCGCTGGAAAAACAAGCCGTGCTAGTGTCGCTCGAAAACCTAATGTCATTCCCATTCGTGAAAGACGCAGTAGAGGCCGACTCTCTATCCCTACACGGCGTCTGGAACGACATCGGCGACGGCAGCCTAGAAGCCTATGATCCCGACGCAGACACCTTCACCGCCGTCTGATGCATTGAAAGCGGGCCAGTGTGACCCTATCAGGAGACACGCAAATGGCTGAACAATGGACCCTCGACTGGATCGACGCCGCGCGGCAAGGCGAGACAACTAAGCATAGCCTGATCGG
>CAXIAL010000020.1:0-45995 GCA_964022435.1 uncultured Roseobacteraceae bacterium
ATGCAGCATCTGCAACGCCTTCAACTGCATCGGATGCCATGTCTGTTGCGCCTTCAGCGACGTCAGCAGCTGCGTCGGCAACACCTTCAACTGCATCGGATGCCATGTCTGTTGCGCCTTCGGCTGCGTCAGCGGCAACATCAGCTACGCCTTCGACTGCGTCGCCGGCCATGTCAGCCGCATCGCCGGCCATATCCGTCGCCGCGCCAGTCAGTGTGCCAAACGCTTCTGCCGGTGCTTTGCCGTTTGCCGCATATTGGTAACCAAAAAATCCAAGAATCGCCGCAACGATCAAAATTACAATTGCTCTCATTGGTCATGTCCTTTCAAATGGGTCTCATGACGGCCCCCAGTTGAGCCTTAAATCAGCGTATGTCAGATGCAGAACCAAAGTAAAAGCACCGCATTGCGGGGAATTACCGGCATTTTGGCGCTTTTTTGCGGGTTGAAGGCAGGGGCTAGCAAGTCTAGATTGCAGCTTGAATACTTCCAACGACCAAAGGATAAAGACCATAGCACGCAGACCCCACAACGCGCCACCACAGCGCGACACAGGCCCCCGCATTAATGAACGCATTCGGGGCAGTGATATTCGCCTGATCGGGGCGGAAGGCGAAAATGTAGGTGTTGTTTCACCGGATCGCGCGATGGCAATGGCTGATGACGCAGGGCTGGACCTTGTTGAAATCTCTCCCAATGCGAACCCGCCTGTCTGCAAAATCATGGACTATGGTAAGTTCAAATACGAGACTCAGAAGAAAGAAGCTGAGGCCCGTAAGAAGCAGAAGATCATTGAAATCAAAGAAGTGAAGTTCCGTCCAAACACGGATAACAACGACTATGATGTCAAAATGCGCAATGTTTTCAAGTTTTTGGACAATGGCGACAAGGTGAAAATCACCCTGCGCTTCCGTGGCCGCGAAATGGCCCACCAAGAGCTTGGCCGTCAGCTGCTTGAACGTGTTGCCGAAGACACCAAAGAGGCAGGCAAGATCGAAAACTTCCCGAAAATGGAAGGTCGCCAGATGGTGATGCTGATCGGACCACTGCCTAAGTAACCTGCGGCAGTTAGGAATTTCAAAGGGCGGCCCATGCGGGTCGCCCTTTTTTGCTGCCTATTGGGCAGCGACAAACGACCCGTTGAAAACAAGGGCGCCTTCGGGCTCGCTCAAAGTCATCGTAAGATTGCCACCGGCTTCTTCGGCGACAGGTCCATAAAATGCGCCAGTCATTTCAGATGTCAGCGTCGCCTCACATAGGTTGGCACAAACATCGTCGTTTAGTGTAAGTTCCGTTTGGAACTGCCCCTCAGCAATGTTTGTTTCCACAATCCCAAATTCCAACCAATGCCCAGCGTTACCCTCGACGTTGAAATTTGTAATGTCACCATCAAGCGTACCGCTTTCAAAATCGACATCAAGCGTCACATTGCCCACTAGATGCCAGAACCTTTCTGCATCGGCCGCATCGTACATCAGCCCCTCAACCATTCCAAAGAATTCCGCCCCGCCTGCCACGGGCATATGATCCGGATTGGTTAAAAGCCCAAAAACTCCCTCGACGCGGTTGTTGACCATGTCATCTTCCGAATAGTCGCTCAGGCCGTAGGTGAAAACGAAATCATATTCCGTGGTCCCACCTAAACATCATCCCATGTTCCACTGCGGGTCCAAAACCAAACATCGGTCCCATCTGGGAGCAAAATAAAATATTCATTGTCGGCAATCAGATGAGTTGGCGTCAATGTGAAATTATGCCCTAACCCGACCACATTGATATGAATGGATTCATCATTCTGCGGCACAGCAGTCGCTGCCACGCTTTGTTGTGGTCCCACGCGGACTGTCCCCGCAGCACGGTCCCTAATCAGATAAGCCCCACCAGTTTGAATTGACCTGTTGTTTGGCCCTTCGATGAATGCACTTACAGAAGTGTTCGCTCCACCCGCAAAACTGCCCTCAGACATGCTCGTGGCTCCACAAGCCGTCAGGCCGCCAATCACAAAAAGCGACGAAATATACTTATGCACAAAAAAATCCTTCAAAATAAAGCAACAGTAAATCCTCATCCCAAAACTACTCCGCTTTAAGTTGCAAATTCAACAGCGCGCCCAGTCATAATCTTAACCAAATGAGCACGATAGGCTGCGGAACCATGCAAATCGTCTATCATGCCATCAGGGGACATCAGTAAATCCGCCACGGCATCCGCGTGGAAATTGGCCGACAATGCCACCTCTGCCTCGGCCCAGCGGTATACGCCCTCTTCTGACGCTCCTGTCACGGCCACGCGCACGCCGCCGGCGTATTTCGCGACAAACACCCCAACCAATGCAAATCGTGATGCCGGCTGCATAAATTTCTGGTAATTGGCAGCCTGCGGCACAGGAAACCGGACCTCTGTGACGATCTCGCCCTCGTCCAACGCCGTTGTGAACATGCCTTCGAAGTAATCATCAGCCGCAATTTCACGTCGATTGGTTTTAATCTTTGCACCAGTGCCCAGCGCGGCCGCAGGATAACAGGCCGATGGATCGTTATTCGCCAGTGATCCGCCGATGGTGCCCCGATTGCGCACGGCAGGGTCCCCGATGTGGCCAGCCAATCCTGCAAGTGCCGGAAATGCCCCCGCGCCTGCGGCCACTGCCGCATGGGTGGTTGCACCACCGATGCAAATCTCTCCGGCATCGTTGTGGCAAATACCGACCATCTCATCGATACCCGCAAGGCTGACCAAAACCTCTGGCGCGGCTAACCGTTGTTTGAGCGTCGGGATCAACGTCTGCCCGCCGCCCAGCGCTTGGGCGTCTTCATTCTTCAATGCCTGTACAGCTTCGGTGATTGTGGTCGGCTTTTCTAATTCAAACGCATACATCAGCATGGCTCCTTTCCCAGACCAGATCGCTTTCCCATCTCCTTCTGGCCCCAAATACCTCGGGGTCTGGGGCTGGCCCCAGCATTATCCTTGTCCGGCCCTCCAACGCTTTCATCTCTTTGGGTCTCATTCCGCCGCGAGAGTCGATAGGTCTTGCCCTGACGCGGCCATGATGGCCTTAACTATATTGTGGTACCCTGTGCAGCGGCAAAAATTCCCTTCAAGATAAGCGCGGATTTCTGTTTCTGTCGGCTTTGGGTTGTCCTTGAGCAATGCAGCCGTCGACATCACCATTCCCGGCGTGCAGAATCCACATTGTAATCCGTGATGGTCCTGAAAGGCTTGTTGAATATCATTCAGTGATCCATCCGCATTGGCTTGCCCTTCGATTGTCGCGACCTCTGCGCCATCTGCTTCGGCTGCTAACATCGTGCAGGATTTCACCGCCGCGCCGTTCACATGTACCACGCAGGCCCCACATTGGCTGGTGTCACAGCCCACATGGGTGCCGGTCAAACCCAGATCACCGCGCAGAAAATCAACAAGCAGCGTGCGCCCCTCGATTTGCCCGGACACGGGTTCGCCGTTCACCGTCATAGAAACTTGTGTCATGCTATCCTCTCGGCTTTGGCAGCTTAACGATGAGTTAAGCACGCCTGTCTAAGCAAGAGAAACAAAATCGTCGTTGAAACAGCAAGTGCTGGTGACACATGACAACCCAAGCCCGGCCCCAAAGGTGCGCATCGGACGACTGGCGTCCTGCGGCCACTACTTCATGTCGGTTTGTGCAAGACCCGCGTAATTTGCGCCATAATGCTGACTGCGATCTCTGCAGGTCGCCTGCCCCCAAGGTCCATCCCCACAGGCGCATCAATGCGTGCGATATCAGCATCGCGGAACCCAGCGGCACGTAACCTGTCCACACGTTTGGCATGGGTCCGCGTCGATCCCAGACATCCAAGATAAAACACATCCGCGCCCAGCGCAGTTTGGATCGCGGGATCATCTAGTTTGGGATCATGCGAGAGCGTCACAACAGCGGTGCGTGCATCCAGCCCAATGGCCGCCAATGCGTCATCGGGCCAGTCGTCGACGATCTTATCATCGGGGAACCGCGCAGCAGTGCCAAAAGCCACGCGCGGATCAACCACAATGATCTGATACCCGCAAGCCCGCGCCATGCCCACCAAATGCTGGGCAATATGCACGGCCCCGACAATCACCATGCGCAAGGCAGGTGTGTGCATGGCAACGAATGTGTCGTCGTCTTCCTCTACCCCAGACCGGTCAAGTCGGGCACGGTCGGGGTAATCCGTGCTTGGCACAATGCGGTGCGCGCCCTTTGACAATGATGACACCAGCGCAACGGGCTGGCGATTGCCCCGCGCCGCAACCAATGCGCGTAGAACATCCACGGGCATCACCGCCCCTATGGGTTCGACAACCACTCGGATACGCCCCCCACAGGCCAAGCCCACGGCAAATGCGTCGTCGTCCGACACCCCATAGTCGCAGATCACTGTTGTGCCGCTGGCCAAGGCATCCATCGCTTCGGTGATCACCGCCCCTTCAACGCAGCCGCCCGAAACAGAGCCTTCCATCGCACCATCTGCGGCGATCACCAGAATGCTACCCACCCCGCGCGGTGCCGAGCCCCATGTTTCAACAACAGTGGCAATCGCCACCTTGCGGCCAGCATCATGCCAAGCCAACGCCACTGCGTGTAAGTCAGTCATCAGTTTTGCGTTATCCGTGTTTAGAAACCATTGTGCCGCGTAGATCGCACATCAACGTAGGCCACTGTGGGGCCTGACAGCAAGCCGGCAAGCACAGTGCTCTCATGCATTGCCCCCCCTTCACCAACGTCATATCGTGCCTTTGAAAATACAAAGGACGCGCTCAATGACAGATTCCCCACAACATGCCGCAGGCTTTGGCCCCGATTTGGGACCATTCGATTGGGCGGATGCATTGCGTCTAGAGGATCAACTGACAGAGGACGAGCGTATGCTACGTGACGGGGCAGCGGCCTTTGCCACGGATAAGCTCGCCCCTGTGGTGACCCAAGCCAACCGCGAGGCAACTGTTGATCCATCCGTGTTTGCGCAGATGGGCGAAGTTGGGCTGCTGGGCCTGACAATCCCCGAAGAATACGGCGGGCTTGGTGCGTCTTATGTCACTTACGGGCTTGTGGCGCGTGAAGTAGAGCGCGTGGACAGCGGCTACCGGTCGATGATGTCTGTGCAGTCGTCTTTGGTCATGTATCCCATTCACGCCTATGGGTCCGAAGAGCAGCGTTTGAAATACCTACCTGGTTTGGCGGCTGGCAGCTTGATCGGCTGTTTCGGTCTGACTGAACCTGACGCCGGGTCTGATCCTGCGGGAATGAAGACCGTCGCGCGCAAAACCGCCACGGGCTACAGCATCACGGGGTCCAAGATGTGGATTTCCAATGCGCCCATCGCCGACGTATTTGTCATCTGGGCCAAATCCGAAGAGCACGGCGGTAAAATCCGCGGATTTATCCTTGAAAAAGGCATGGATGGGCTGTCCGCGCCCAAGATCGGCGGCAAGCTATCCCTACGGGCATCTGTCACCGGCGAGATTGTCATGGACAATGTGCAAGTGGGCGATGATGCGCTGCTGCCTAACGTTCAGGGGCTCAAGGGGCCGTTCGGCTGTCTGAACCGTGCGCGTTACGGCATCTCTTGGGGTGTTATGGGTGCTGCAGAGGCTTGCTGGCACGCGGCGCGCACGTACGGCCTTGATCGTAAGCAGTTTGGCAAGCCACTCGCACAAACCCAGCTATTCCAGAAAAAGCTGGCCGATATGCAGACTGACATCAGCCTTGGCCTACAAGGATCATTGCAAGTGGGTCGCCTGATGGATCAGGGTAAGGCCGCACCGGAAATGATTTCCATGATGAAACGCAACAACTGTGGCAAGGCCTTGGACATCGCACGCATGGCCCGTGATATGCACGGCGGCAACGGCATTTCCGAAGATTTCCACGTCATGCGCCATATGGTAAACTTGGAGACAGTGAACACCTACGAGGGTACGCATGACGTGCATGCATTGATCCTTGGGCGGGCTCAAACGGGACTACAAGCGTTCTTTTGACCCTGATTTACCCAAAAACGGACCAGCGTTGCGCCAAATTTTGCCACAAATTGCTGTCATCGACGCCCAAAGAGTAACCGGATTTACCGGATCGGAGAGCAGTAATGAATGATATGAGTTTAGATTTCGAGGCCAATATGGGTAACCTTGACGACGACGCTTGGTATGCGCGTCTTGAAGAACTCAGCGATGAGTTAGGTTACTTTCAACCCTTGAATGACGATCATGTCGCCGTGCTTCTGGATGCTGGGCCCAATCTGCTTGTGATATTCGAGAACGCCGCGCAAATCCGCAAGGATTCACCCAACGCAGAACCACATGGGTTTCGCTTTGTCAAAAACGAAGGCTGGACCCATCTCGCAATTATTTCGCGCGAAGAAAGCTGGTTCCGCGATGTTTCGATCTATCGCTATTTCGATCGGTTGATTGACGACGGCTTCTTTGAAGATTTCGACAATGTGCTGTTTTACGGTGTAAACGGTGGCGGATATGCCGCAACGGCCTATTGCGCGGCTTCACCAGGTTGCAACGTGTTGGCGATCCGTCCACAGGCCACACTTGATCCGCGTATTACCGGTTGGGACACGCGTCATACTGCGCAACGTCGTTTGAATTTCTCTGACCGTTTTGGTTACGGCCCCGATATGATCGATGCGGCAAATCACGCGTATATCGCGTTTGACCCGCTGCAGCGTTGGGATGCTTGCCATGCTGGCATGTTCACCAAATCCAACATGACACCATTGCGCTGTTTCGGTGCAAGCGCACGCGTTGAAATGCTTTTGGGTCGGCTCGATATTCTTGACGGATTAATCCGCGATGCCATGGACAAAACGCTGGATGCCGCCAAATTCGCAAAAGCCTATCGCGCCCGCCGCGAGAACATCCTTTATTTGGTTAACCTGTTTAAGCGGATGATTCAGACCGATCACCCAAAGCTTGCGGCCAATGTCTGCGCTTATGCGCTGCGTAACCATGACAACCAGTTCTTTAAGACCAAGCTGGCCGAACTGATGGATGCGGGCCACATGCCAAGCACACCCGTCGAAATCGACGCCGCTTAACTCAGCCCAAGACAACAAAAAACCCGCCCCCGAGACGTCGGTGGGCGGGTTTTTCCTTGGGATTATTTAGACTTAGCCGTAGTAGATGTCGCGGAACACGTGACGCACGATGTCCTCGCGGCGCAAACCAAGGTCAGCCAATTCAACATCAGACAAATCTTCTAGCGCTTGGATTTGATCCTGACGGCCACGTGCTTCGATAACAGCGGAGAAGAATGATCCGATTGAAGCTGTCAGATTTTGGAAAAATGACGGTGTGGATACTGCGAAATCGGTGTTGGACAAAAATGCCATATCGAGAGCTCCTAACTGGAATTGCGTTTCTTGCTCTCATTATAGCCGCAATGCCGCACCGCAGAACCCGTAGTCTCTGCAACGCCGCATTGCGTGAGGCGCATAGCCTTATTCGTCGTCTGCCTGCTCTTTACGCGCATCCATGAATGCACGTGCTGCAGCGACAAGACGGGTGCCGAAATAACCAAGTGCTGCGCCCAGAACCATCCAGAATGTTGACCCGCTATCAAGCAACGATCCAACAATGCCTGCACCCAACAATGCGACGATGAACGCAAGCAAACGGGTTTCGGCGGCTTCCAATGTGATGTGCTTTTCCAGCATGCGCGCCAATGGGCGTGCGACGGGGGCTTCAAGTTGTGGGACGATAAAGCCAGCAACGGCGGCTACGATAAATCCAAGCATGGTGTGTTCTCCGGTTATAAATTGCTTAGTTGCTTATATCAGCGGGCGGCAAATGATTAACAAGGGTGAACAATCGGCATCTGGTCACCGTCACCGCAAACGTGTAATTGACGCAACATGACTGATAAAAACATGACCTCACTGACGATCCGCCGCCCAGACGATTGGCATTTGCACCTGCGCGATGGCGCGATGTTGCAGGCAGTACTGCCCGAAACCGCTCGCCATTTTGGCCGTGCGATCATCATGCCCAATCTGGTGCCCCCTGTTGTGACTGCGGCCCAAGCCGTGGACTACCGCGACCGGATCATGGCCGCCCTGCCCGCGGATATGACGTTTGAACCGCTCATGACGCTTTATCTGACCGAAGATACGGACCCCGATGATGTGGCTGCGGCCCATGCTGCGGGGATTGCCACTGCGGTGAAGCTGTATCCAGCCGGTGCGACGACAAATTCTGCGTCCGGCGTCACGGATTTTGAAAAGGTCCGCCCTGTGCTCGACCGCATGGCCGAAATCGGCATGCCGCTGTGTGTGCACGGCGAGGTCACCGACAGCAGCATCGACATTTTTGACCGCGAGGCCGTGTTCATCGACAAAGTCCTGCGCCCGCTGCGCAAAAAGGTATCCGACCTGCGCGTCATCATGGAACATGTCACGACCCAAGACGCCGTGGATTATGTGCGCGATACGCCCAAGAACCTTGGGGCGACGATTACAACCCACCACCTGATCATCAACCGCAACCATATCCTTGCGGGCGGGATCAAACCGCATTTCTACTGCCTACCAGTGGCCAAACGCGAAAAACACCGCGTGGCATTGGTGCAGGCGGCTGTGTCCGGCGACAAACGGTTCTTCCTTGGGACCGACAGCGCGCCCCACACTGATCCATTGAAATTACAGGCTTGCGGCTGTGCCGGCATTTTCACCGCGCCCAACACAATGTCTTGCTTGGCAGAAGTATTCGAGGCCGCAGGCGGGCTGCCAAAGCTCGAAGCATTCGCATCGCTGAACGGTCCTCGGTTCTATGGCCTTGCGCCCAATGACGCGACGATCACCCTGACCAAGGGCGATCCCGTCACCTACCCGACACTCATCTCAACGGACGACGGCCCCGTCACCGTTTTTGATCCCGGTTTTGACCTCCATTGGTCTGTCACATCTAACTGATCCGAAAGCTGCCACATGATCCCCACCTCTTTTCCCGCCAAAGAAGAAATCGCCCGCCTAACCGCAGGCATGTTGCTTGAAATCGACGCGATCACGTTCAATGCCCGCGAGCCGTTCACCCACGCGTCGGGCAAAAAGGCCCCGACTTACGTGGATTGCCGCAAGCTGATCTCCTTTCCACGCATCCGGTCCGTATTAATGGATTTCCTGACGGTCACCACAATGCGCGAAGCTGGGTTCGAGGCATTCGACAACATCGCTGGCGGCGAAACGGCTGGCATCCCATTCGGCGCATTGGTCGCTGACCGCATGGCCCTGCCCATGACCTATGTGCGCAAAAAGCCCAAAGGCTACGGCAAAAACGCTCGGATTGAGGGTGTCATGACCGAAGGCCAGCGCGTGTTGTTGGTCGAAGACCTGACAACTGATGGCGGGTCCAAGCTGTCATTCGTGGATGCGATCCGCGAAACCGGCGCGACATGTAACGCCACCGCCGTGATCTTCTACTACGGCATCTTTGACGGCGTGAAAAAAACGCTGGGCGATCACGGCGTGCAATTGATCCACCTTTGCACATGGTGGGACGTTCTGGCCGAAGCCAAGGCGCGCGGTTCATACGATTCTGAAACGCTGGACGCGGTAGAGGCGTATCTGAACGATCCTGCAGGCTGGTCCGCCGCTCACGCGGAATAAACTGCGCAGAAATTTGCCAATCCGCCCGCGACATTAACCCTGTCGCGGGCTTTATCTCGGGCACCATAGGCACCGCCCCACAAAATGTGCTATAAGCCAGCTTATCCACAGAAACATACAATTTGCCGCGCGCGCGGCGGTTTTGTATGAAATGCGGATGGGCGATGGGATGAACCGATGAACGAGATTACCAGTTTTAACGCGACAGGCGTATCAGAGGCGGATGTGGACACGATGCCCCATTCCATCGAGGCAGAGCAGCAATTGCTCGGCGCGATTCTGACCAATAACGATATCTTCGACCGTATCGCGTCTATCGTTGGCCCAAAGCATTTTTACGATCCCGTGCATGCGCGTATTTTCGAGACTGCCGCCAACCGCATCGCGAAAAACGCGCTGGCCAGTCCAGTGACGCTGAAAACCTTCCTTGAAGACGACGAAGGGCTGAAAGAACTCGGCGGCCCGGCATATCTGGCCCGCCTTGCTGGTTCCGCGATTTCTGCCTTCGCTGCGCGTGACTATGCGCAGATGATTTATGACCTATCAGTGCGCCGCGATCTGATTCAGGTCGGCCAAACCATCGCCGAAAAGGCCCGCAAGGTAGATGTTATCTCTGAACCCCGCGAGCAAATCGTCGAGGCCGAACAAGAGCTGTATCAACTGGCTGAACAGGGATCATCGGAAACCGGTTTCCAATCATTCCTGAAAGCCGTGACAGAAGCCGTGAACGTCACCAACGCTGCCTATCAGCGCGATGGCGAACTGTCGGGGATTTCGACGGGATTGATCGACTTGGATAAGAAACTGGGCGGATTGCATAAATCCGACCTTTTGATCCTTGCCGGTCGTCCGTCCATGGGGAAAACATCGCTCGCGACCAACATCGCCTATAACGTGGCCAAGGCCTATCGCAAAGGCACCAAACCTGACGGCACCGAAGGCGCGGTGAACGGCGGCGTCGTGGGCTTCTATTCGCTCGAAATGTCGGCTGAACAGCTGGCCGCGCGGATTTTGTCTGAAGCGTCAGAAATCAACTCTCACTCAATCCGGTCTGGCGACATGACAGAGGCAGAGTTCCGCCG
Organism: uncultured Roseobacteraceae bacterium; assembly: GCA_964022435.1. Classification (GTDB taxonomy): domain Bacteria; phylum Pseudomonadota; class Alphaproteobacteria; order Rhodobacterales; family Rhodobacteraceae; genus Yoonia. The sequence goes on from CAXIAL010000020.1 coordinate 10,709, forward strand.
CTTTGTCGAAGCCGCCAAAAGCCTCGAAGCCTGCCCTTTGTATATTGATGACACGCCCGCCCTACCGATTTCACAGCTTGCCGCGCGTGCGCGTCGCCTAAAACGAACCCACGGGTTGGATGTGTTGGTTGTGGACTATTTGCAGCTGGTGCGTGGGACCGGCCGGTCCGAAAACCGTGTGAACGAGATTTCCGAGATTACGATGGGCCTGAAAGCCATCGCCAAGGAATTGCAGATCCCCGTGATCGCCCTGTCCCAGCTATCGCGTCAGGTGGAAAACCGCGAAGATAAACGCCCGCAGCTGTCGGATTTGCGTGAATCGGGTTCGATTGAGCAAGATGCCGACGTTGTTATGTTCGTTTACCGCGAAGAATATTACGTGGAACGCGAAAAGCCCGGCGATCACGAGATGGAAAAGATCGCCATGTGGCAGGAACGCATGGAACATCTGCACGGAAAGGCCGAAGTTGTGATCGGCAAACAGCGTCACGGCCCGATTGGGTCCGTTGGTCTGTCGTTTGAAGGTCAATTCACCCGCTTTGGCAACCTTGCCCAACCATGGCAAGGCACCCCAAGCGAGGAATACTAAACCCCTCTTGCTGGACGCCACGCATGCTGCCAAAAGGGGCGCCATGAGCACTGGACATATCACAATCGACCTCGACGCCATAATCGCCAACTGGCGGGCCTTGGACAAATTGAACACAGGCGAAACCGCCGCAGTTGTCAAAGCCGACGGATACGGGCTGGGCGCTGCGACTGTGGCCAAGGCATTAGCCAAAGCAGGCGCACGCAAGTTTTTCGTCGCTGTGGCCGAAGAAGGTGCCGCAGTGCGTGGTGCGCTTGGCCCCGGCCTGCAGGTCAATGTGCTGTCGGGCCATATGCGCGGCGATACTGATACGATTGGCGATCTGGGTCTGACGCCGATGCTCAATTCGCTTGACCAGATCACCCGCCATTTTGACGCCCTGCCCGGCCATCCATTTGGCATTCAGCTTGATACAGGCATGAACCGTTTGGGTATGGAATGGGATGAATGGGCCGCGATTGCGGAAATCGCGCTGGCCCAACACCCCACGCTTGTGATGTCTCACCTGGCCTGCGCGGATGAGACCGACCATCCGATGAATGCCTACCAGCTAGATACATTCCACCAGATGACCGATGGCATTGCCGTGCCGCGATCCTTGGCAGGCACTGGCGGCATGTTGTTGGGCAAAGACTATCACTTTGACCTGTGTCGCCCCGGCATTGGCCTTTACGGTGGCATGCCATTCGACGCGGCCCGCCATGTCGTGCAAATGGACCTACCTGTGGTGCAAATCCGCCATTTGGACGAAGGCGAAGTCGTAGGCTACGGCAATAGCTGGCAAGCGTCGCGCCCAAGCCGAATTGCCACGCTGTCCGCGGGCTATGCAGATGGTTTACTGCGTGCCATGTCCGATAAGGCGACATTGTTCTTTGGCAATGATCCCGTGCCATTGGTCGGGCGTGTTTCCATGGATTTGATCACAGCGGATGTGACTGATCTGCGCGAAGATCCCCATGCGCTGACCTTACTTGGACAACAGCAAACCGTGGATCAACTCGCCGATGCGGCAGGCACGATTGGCTATGAAGTCCTGACGTCACTGGGTGGGCGGTACACACGCCGGACCCGCGGCGGATGATGCGCACGCTGGCATGGATCGGGGCTGTGACCCTTGGCATGTTGGCCGCAATTGGGCGTCTGTCCGTGTTTACCGGATCAGTCGCCAAGCATGGCATCACCGGACCGTTTTACGCCCGCGAATTCGGCAAGTCGTTGTTTCACATTGGTTTTCTATCTCTTCCAGTTGTCGGTCTGACCGCTTTATTCACCGGCGGCGCGCTGGCATTGCAGATTTATTCTGGCGGTGCGCGTTTCTCGGCAGAGGCCGTCGTCCCGCAAATTGTCGCCATTGGCATGGTGCGTGAACTGGGGCCCGTACTTGTCGGATTGATGATCGCGGCCCGCGTCACATCATCTATCGCCGCAGAAATCGCCACGATGAAAGTGACCGAACAGCTCGACGCGCTGGTCACCTTGTCGACCCACCCTATGAAATACCTGACTGTGCCACGCGTGCTGGCGGCAACTTTGATGATGCCAATTTTGGTCGGCGTGGGCGACATCATCGGCATCATGGGCGGCTATATCGTCGGGACTGAACGGCTTGGGTTCAACGCGGCATCCTATTTGCAAAACACTGTCGATTTCCTTGAGCAGCGCGATATCGTGTCGTCCCTAACCAAAGGGGCCGTTTTCGGCTTTATCGCCTCTCTCATGGGTTGCTACTACGGCATGTCCGCAAGGCGCGGCGCGAGCGGTGTCGGGGCCGCGACCAAGGACGCAGTCGTCGCGGCGGCTGTATTGATCCTCGGGGCGAACCTGATCCTGACAGAGGCGTTCTTTTCCCTATGATCAGCATCACCAACCTGCATAAAACATTTGAAAACAACGCGGTACTGCGCGGCGTTGACCTACATGTGGACCGAGGCCAATCGCTGGTTGTGATCGGTGGGTCGGGCACGGGCAAGTCGGTGCTGCTCAAATGTATCCTTGGGCTAATGACGCCGGATGCGGGGCAAATCATCGTGGATGGGTATGACATCACCCACGGGGGGCACGAGGCCCTGTTGCACCGGTTCGGGATGCTGTTCCAAGGGGCGGCCCTATTTGACAGCCTACCAGTCTGGGAAAACGTGGCCTTTGGGCTGATGCGGTCCGGCAAATCCCGCGCGGCGTTGCGCGATCTGGCGGTGGAGAAACTACAACGTGTGGGCCTCGGCGCACGAGTCGCCGACCAATTTCCGTCCGACCTATCGGGCGGCATGCAAAAACGAGTGGGGCTGGCGCGGGCGATTGCAGCGGACCCCGATGTGATCTTTTTCGACGAACCAACAACTGGGCTAGACCCGATCATGGCTGGGGTGATCAACGCCCTTATTCGGGACGTGACCCGCGATATGGGGGCGACCACGATCACGATCACCCACGACATGACGTCAGTGCATGCAATCGCCGATCAGGTCGCGATGTTACACGACGGACAGGTCCAATGGCACGGCGCCAAGGACACACTGCGCCAGTCAGACGACCCCTATGTGCGCCAATTCATCAGCGGTAGCGCAACGGGTCCAATCGCGACGTTACGCTAACGATTCGCCTAGCGACGTGGCGTCATTTTGCAGTTCTCCAAAAATCTCAAGATTATTCTACGCCATGTGTCTAATCGGCAATAGCGCGCCAAAACCAACAAATTCCCCAAGTATTCCCGAGTGTATTTCCCATTTTTTCCGCCCAAACAGTGGCTTGCTACCCGATCCCCGTTGACCGATGAACCAGTCCCATCGCGGCAACAATCCCCATCTTCCCAACCGATTGTTCCGAAATCTCAAACTAGAGAATTTCAACCTGTTTTTTCCCCTTAGCGAAACTTCGCCGATCAGGTAAATTGAAGCATGACCAAAAAAATCCATGGGGGGATTAAAATTGCGTCCTATAATAACAGTTCATTATATGGCCCGCGCATTGCGCGGCGCATCTATTCTGGTTCTGGCCATCATGGCCATCGCCGCCGTTATTTACACACTGGCCTGCGCCTTTGGCGTGGCCTCTTGGCTGACATTGTCCCTGACATTCGGTGACATGATCTTGCCGACATTTGGCACCTATTTGCAGATTGCTGTGACCGTATTGCTGGTCGCAATGGCCATGATGATCCCGACAAACATGCGCCTGAATACGCTGGAACGTAGCCACCGGTCATTCCAGCTCGGCATGAACGACGTCGCCCGCGCCTATCATATCTGCCACACAGCCGACCGGTCCGGCGTTTTCACATTCAGCTCTAAATTCGACGCCGTACGTGAACGGCTTGCATCTCTACGCGATCACCCTGATCTGGCGCGTTTGGAACCTGAGGTGCTCGAAGTCGCAGCACAGATGCCCCAGCAATCACGCCATTTGGCCGATGTCTACTCTGACGAGAAAGTCGCCCGGGCGAAAAAATTCCTCGAACAGCGCCAGCAAGAGGCCGAAGATCAGCAGCAAAAGTTCGTCGAGGCCCTGCATGCCACCCACGAGCTGGGTAAATGGGCACAACAAGTCGATCTGGAAGAAAGCGTTGTGGCGTCACAACTCGAACAACTCGACGAGAAACTGCAAAACGCTTTGCCTGGCCTTGGCTATACGCTTGGCCGCATTGAAGACAATGTCGTGCCGCTTGCACAAAAGCCCGCTGCTGAATGAAAACTGCACTTTGGGTGGCGAACCTTTGCTTGCTAATCGCCTTCCCCATCGCATGGTTTGCGCCATTGATGCGGGCAGGCATCCTGCCGCTGTTCGGCCTGTCTGAAATCAGCGTTGTCTCAGGGCTGCAAAGCCTTGGGGGGCAGCGACATTTTCTTAGCGCTGCTCGTCACAGCCTTCGCGCTTTTCGCACCCTACCTCAAAACCATCGGCCTCGCGCTGCTACATTTCAACCTCGCCAGCCCCAAACTGCTGCCGGCCTTGTCATGGCTTGGCAAACTGGCCATGGCTGATGTGTTCCTCATTGCGCTCTACATCGTGGTGTCAAAGGGCGTTGGCATTGGCAAGATCGAAACCATGTGGGGTCTCTACCTGTTCACGGCCTGCATCCTCGCTTCCATTGCGATCTCTGCCCTGACCCCCCGTTTTTTCCGAACCTAAATTTGTCCATCGAAGGCGCCGGTCAATTGCCCCATGGACAGAACGTGGTTAATGGGGCAAAACGTGAACATGGCAAAACAAAAACTCTTCACCTGCTCTGAATGCGGCGCATCATCCACCAAATGGGCGGGGCAATGCGATGCATGCAACGCTTGGAACACTGTCCAAGAGGATAAACCGCTCGGCTCTGGCCCTGCGAAAAAATCCTTGGGCGGGATGCGTGGTAAATTGATCGACCTCACCGATCTGGCCAGCCAAGAAGCCCCTCCTGCCCGCACGCTTTCTGGCGTTGGCGAACTTGACCGCGTGTTGGGCGGCGGCCTTGTGCAAGGGTCTGCCTTGTTGGTCGGCGGCGATCCCGGCATCGGGAAATCCACGCTGATGTTGCAGGCTGCCGCACGATTTGCGCGTAACGGGCTGAAGGTTGTCTATATTTCTGGCGAAGAATCCGCGTCGCAAGTGCAAATGCGCGCCCAGCGGCTTGGCCTAACGCAAAGCCCTGTAAAACTTGCCTCAGCCACGAACCTGCGCGATATTCTAACGACGCTAGAGGCGGAAAAGCCGGATTTTGCAATCATCGATTCTATTCAAACCATGTGGGCCGATAATGTGGACAGCGCACCTGGATCAGTATCCCAAGTTCGGTCATCCGCGCACGAGCTGACGACATTCGCCAAACAACGCAACATCGCCATGGTCATGGTCGGTCATGTGACCAAAGACGGGTCCATCGCGGGACCGCGTGTCGTCGAACATATGGTCGATACGGTCCTGTATTTCGAGGGCGACCGCGGCCATCAATACCGCATCCTGCGTTCTGTCAAAAACCGCTTTGGTCCCGCTGACGAAATTGGCGTGTTCGAAATGACGGGCAAAGGGTTGGCAGAGGTTAAAAACCCATCCGCACTCTTCTTATCAGATCGCGGCAAGCCTGCCCCTGGATCTGCCGTTTTCGCGGGCATCGAAGGCACGCGGCCCATCCTAGGTGAAATCCAAGCGCTCGTGTCGCCTTCTCCGCAACCAAACGCCAAACGATCTGTCGTCGGTTTGGACAGCGGGCGGCTTGGCATGATCCTCGCCGTGCTCGAATCGCGCTGCGGCGTGCCGTTCACGGGGCTTGATGTGTATCTGAATGTGGCGGGCGGCATGCGGATCAATGACCCCGGCGCCGACCTTGCCATCGCAGCCGCGCTGGTTTCGGCCCGCGAAGATGCGCCATTGCCCGCCGAGATGGTGATTTTTGGTGAAATTAGCCTCTCTGGCGCTCTCCGTCCGGTTGTGCAGACCGAAAATAGATTGAAAGAAGCGCAAAAACTTGGTTTTACGTCCGCAAGCACACCGCAACAGACCAAAAAGGTCGCGGTGGCGGGGTTGGAAATGCGTGAAGCGCATGATCTGGCCACGTTTGTGGCAGAGACTTTCGGGGAACGTGGCCCCGTATAAGACCAGATAAAAGGGTGACGGACATGGATGGTTTCACAATTATTGACGGGATTGTTGCCGTCGTCATTATCGTGTCGGCGCTTTTGGCTTATAGCCGTGGTCTGGTCCGCGAAGGCATGGCCATCGCTGGCTGGATTGGCGCCACCATTCTGGCGTTCATCTTTGCAGACAGCGTTCAGCCACTGATCAAACAGCTTCCGCTTATTGGCGATTTTATCGGCGACAGCTGCGAATTGTCGATTATCGCGTCATTCGCCGCTGTGTTTGCGGTTGCATTGGTCGTCGTGTCGATCTTCACTCCGCTGTTTTCCAGCCTCGTGCAACGATCCGCGCTCGGTGGCCTTGATCAAGGGCTTGGGTTCTTGTTCGGCGTGTTGCGCGGCATCCTTTTGGTCGCTGTTGCTTTCTTCGTCTACCAGACGGTGCTGTCCACACAGCAGCTTGATATGGTTGAAAACAGCCGCTCTGCCAAAGTGTTTGGCAAGCTGACTGGCCAGGTCGAAAACCGCGACCCAGAGGCAGCTTTGGGATGGATCACCACCCAATATGAACAACTTGTCGGCACCTGCGGCGCCGCTGAATAAATCAAAGGGCCCCCGCCTCATCGGCGCGGGGCCTTTTTTTATCCCATCTCGTGACATGGCCCGCAGTTCGGACTATGACACCCATGTAACAGACCTCGGATTCGGAGCACCTGACCTTGTCCCACCAAATGCCCCCCGCCCATCCCTTTGACGATGATAAACTGCGGGAGGAATGTGGCGTGTTTGGCGTCGTCGGCGTGGCCGACGCATCCAACTTTGTCGCACTTGGTTTGCACGCATTGCAGCACCGCGGCCAAGAGGCTGGCGGCATCGTCACCCACGACTTTGAAACTGGTTTTAACCAGCAACGTCGCATGGGTCTGGTGCGCGATAACTTTACGTCCCCGAACATGATGGCATCCCTGCCCGGCCCGATCGGCATCGGCCATGTGCGTTATTCCACGGCTGGGTCCAAGGGCCAAACGGCGATGCGCGACGTGCAGCCGTTCTTTGGCGAATTTTCCATGGGCGGTGCGGCGATTGCTCATAACGGCAACATCACAAATGCTGATGCCCTGCGCCGCGAGCTGATTGAACGCGGCTCGATCTTCCAATCCTCTTCCGACAGTGAATGTATCATCCACCTGATGGCCCGTTCCATGGGCCAGACTATTCCGGACCGCATGGAAGAAGCCCTGCGCAAGGTCGAAGGCGCGTTTTCCATCGTCGCCATGACCCGCACCAAACTGATCGGCTGCCGTGACCCGTTGGGCGTACGTCCACTGGTTCTGGGCAAGATCGGCGACGGTTGGGCGCTGGCGTCTGAAACCTGCGCGCTTGATATCATCGGCGCAGATTTTGTGCGTGAAATTCAGCCCGGCGAAATGGTCGTGATTTCCGACAAGAACGGCGTCGAAAGCCATTTCCCATTCCGCAAAGCCGCATCCCGTTTCTGCATCTTTGAAAACGTTTATTTCTCGCGGCCTGATAGCATTCTTGGCGGGCGCTCCGTCTATGAAACCCGCGAAAACATTGGTCGTGAATTGGCCAAGGAATCGCCGGTAGAGGCTGACCTTGTTTGCCCCGTGCCTGACAGCGGCACACCTGCGGCGATCGGCTATTCGCTGGAATCCGGCATCCCATATGCGATGGGCATCATCCGCAACCAATACATGGGCCGCACGTTTATTGAACCGACCGAAAGCATCCGCAACATGGGTGTGCGTTTGAAACTGAACGTGAACCGTGCCCTGATCAAAGGTAAGCGTGTGATCCTCGTGGACGACAGCGTTGTGCGCGGCACCACCAGCCGTAAGATCAAGGACATGATCCTTGATGCGGGTGCGGCAGAGGTGCATTTCCGCATCGCGTCCCCACCCACCGCGTGGCCTTGTTTCTATGGCGTTGATACACCTGACCGTGACAAATTGCTTGCGGCGACCATGTCCGAAGACGAGATGCGCGATCACTTGGGTGTCGATAGCCTGAAGTTCATTTCGCTCGACGGGCTTTACCGCGCGTCCGGCGTGGCAGAGGGCCGCGATCCCAAGGCACCTGCCTATTGCGATGCCTGTTTCTCTGGCGAATATCCGGTCAAGCCGACCGATATGATCGCCAAGGGTTTCACGCCAAAAGTAGCGGCAGAATAATGACCAAAACAGCATTGATCACAGGCGCGTCACGTGGATTGGGCGCAGCTATCGCACGCGAATTGGCCGCAACCCATCATATCATTGCCGTGGGTAAAACCACCGGCGCATTGGAAGAATTGGACGACGCGATCCAAGCTGCGGGCGGTCAATCAACGCTGGCCCCCATGGACATCACCGTGGACGCGGCCATGCAGCAGCTTTGCCGGTCCATCTTTGACCGTTGGGGATCGCTTGATCTGTGGATCCACACTGCCGTGCATGCCGCACCTTTGGCACCTGCAGGTCATATCGGGCCGAAAGACCTTTCAAAGTCCATCGATGTGAACATCACCGCCACCGCGCGTTTGATCGGTTATGTCGGGCCATTGTTGGGCCAAACCGGCCACGCTGTGTTCATGGATGATCCGCAAGGCGGCAACCAGTTCTTTGGCGCATATGGTGCGACGAAATCCGCGCAAACGGCGCTGGCGCGGTCTTGGGCCGCTGAAAGCGCAAAGACTGGTCCAAATGTCCATATCGTTGCGCCAAATCCGATGCCCACAGCCACCCGCGCCCGTTTCTACCCCGGTGAAGACCGCGCTCCATTGGCCAACCCAGCGGATGAAGCAAAACGCTTGCTCGCCAGCTTGGACCTGTCATGAGCGCTGAAATCCCGCAGCTGCTGGCCCAAGCCCGCGAAAAGGCTGCAATCGACGTCCCCGCCCCGCAGATCGAGGCAGAGGTCATCGACCTGATGGCCGTCTTCGAGGCGCGGATGCAGCATCATTTCAAACGCGGCCCGTTTTACAAAAAACTGCGCGCATTGCTGAACGAGGCTGGCAATCCGGTGTTGGCCGACAGCGTCCATCACTACGCCCAAGCGATCAATGTGCTCAAACACGGGACCGGTGCCAGCTACCGAGAGCTGAAATCGGCGCAATCCCTGCCCTTCACGCTGAAAATCCCAGCGGGCAATATTCGGCTTGTGGATGTGACCCAAGATGAATTCTACCTTGGTGTCGTGGACACACTGACCCAAGCTTATGCGGTGCTGAACGCGCGATAAGCTTGCCCAAATCGCCCCGCCGCATTAGGGGTTATTTGACACCAAAGGGGCAGCGCATGCGTATTCTGATTACCAATGACGACGGCATAAATGCCCCTGGTTTGAAAACCCTGACCGCGATTGCTACCGAATTGGCTGGCCCGACTGGCGAGGTTTGGACCGTGGCCCCAGCATTTGAACAATCCGGCGTTGGCCATTGCATCAGCTACACCCACCCAACGATGTTAGCCCAATTGGGCGATCGGCGGTTCGCCGCCGAAGGATCGCCTGCCGATTGTGTGCTTGCCGGCCTTTACGATGTGATGACAGACAGCCCGCCTGACCTGATCTTGTCTGGCGTAAATCGTGGCAATAATGCAGCCGAAAACACGCTGTATTCCGGCACTATCGGCGCCGTGATCGAAGGCGCTTTGCAGGGCATTCCATCCATCGCGCTGTCGCAGTTTTTTGGCCCCGCGAACAAGGATCTTGCTGACCCGTTCGAGGCCGCAGCCCAGCATGGCGCGGCCACGATCCAGCGGCTGCTGGACAAGGGCATCTGGACCAATGATGCCTATACCGTGTTCTACAACATCAACTTCCCGCCCTGTGCTGGGGCCGACGTGAAGGGCCTGATGGCCACGACCCAAGGGCGGCGCGCGGGCGTGAATTTCTCTGTTGAACCGCAGGCATCCCCGACAGGGCGAAAATTCATGTGGGTGCGCGGCGGAAACCAGCAAACACCGACGGCGACAGGCACCGATGCCCAAGCCAACCTAGATGGCTATGTGTCCGTGACACCAATGCGCGCGGACCTGACGGCCCATGATTTAGTCAATAAACTCCAAGGCTTAATCGATTGAGCTTCACCCCTGAAACCAAGATGCAGTTCCTATATGCACTGCGGTCCAAGGGCGTCACTGACCCTGCCGTGTTGACCGCGATGGAACGTGTCGACCGCGCCGATTACGTCAAAGGGATATTTGCGGATCGGGCATACGAGGACATGCCGCTGCCAATTTCGTGTGGTCAAACGATCAGCCAGCCGTCGATTGTGGGCATCATGACCCAAGCGCTGCAGATAAAGCCGCGCGACAAGGTTTTGGAAATTGGCACTGGGTCTGGCTATCAGGCGGCGATCCTCGCGCAGCTGGCGCGGCGGGTCTATACCGTGGATCGCTATCGCCGTTTGGTCACCCAAGCACAGGCGATTTTCACCGCCCATGACATCACCAATATCACCGCATTTACCGCCGATGGCAGCCGTGGATTTACCGATCAAGCCCCGTTTGACAAGATCCTTCTGACCGCCGCTGCCGAAGACCCCCCCGGCACATTGCTATCGCAGTTGCGCGTGGGTGGGATCATGGTTTTACCAGTCGGCCAATCCGATACCGTGCAAAGCCTAATCCGTGTCACGCGGCTTGAAACGGGGTTCGATTATGAAGAGTTACGACCTGTACGTTTTGTCCCCTTGCTCGAAGGGCTTGGGGCAGATTAAAAAGGGTCAAACGCGAATAGAACATATGAAACAAATCATATGCGCCGCGCCTGAGGAGACGAGTAAATGAGCATTTCACGCATTTTGTTGACCACCGCAACGGTTGGACTTTTGGGGGCTTGTACAGGTCCGCTAGATTTCGATCTGCGTGATTTGGTGAAAGGTTTTGACACCTCGAAATCTGTCGAGAACCTGCCAGACCGTCCAGATGCGGATGATCGTGGTGTGATCTCCTACCCTAATTATCAAGTTGTGGTGGCCCGCAAGGACGACACGATGGTGACTATCGCCGAACGTCTGGGGCTCACGTCTGCCGCGCTGGCCGCCTATAATGGCATCGAGCCTGACGTGCAGCTGCGCAAAGGCGAATTGGTCGCCCTGCCGACCCGCGTGGCCGAGCCGTCGCCAGCGACGGGTGCTGCGCAAACGGGGCCGATTGATGTGGCGGCAATCGCGACATCCGCGCTCGATCGCGCTGGCCCGCAAGAGCCAGTAGCACCAACGCCTACGCCCGCGACGCCAAAACCGACGGAGCCTGTCCGCCATAAAATCGCACGCGGCGAAACCGTGTTTTCTGTGGCGCGCCTGTACGATGTGCCTGTGCGGTCTATCGCAGATTGGAACGGGCTTGGTCCAGAATTGTCAGTGCGCGAAGGCCAATTTTTGCTGATCCCACAATCTGGTCAAACAGCCCCTGCCAAAGCAGCCGAACCAGAGCCAGCCCCCGCACCAGGTGAAGGCAGCGAAACACCTGTGCCACCAAGCGCAACACAACCGCTGCCTGATGAGACACCGTCCATCCCCGTGCCTGCCGCTAATGTGCCTAAGGCTCCTGATCTGGGTCCAGTGACCGCCCCAACGCCGCCTGCGGCCACATCAACGGCCAATACAAACGCAAGATTTGCCTTGCCAGTTCAAGGCACAATCATCCGCGCCTATGCATCTGGCCGCAATGACGGGATCGACATCGGTGTGCCTGCAGGGACAGCTGTAAAAGCCGCTGGTAGCGGGACTGTTGCTGCGGTGACGACCGACACCAACGGATCGACAATTGTGGTGATCAAGCACAGCGATGGCTTGCTGACCGTCTACACCAATCTCGCGGGTATGACCGTGGCCAAAGGCGCGAGCATCAGCAAAGGTCAGACCATCGGTGAGGTCCGCGAGGGCAACCCGAGCTTTGTGCATTTTGAAGTGCGGCGCGGGCTAACATCGCTCGATCCAGCAGAATTCCTGCCCTAAAGGGCCAATTTAGGCTCGGAAAAAGCGATCAGGCGAGTTTGACGCCCTTACGACCAGCTAGATCGGTGAAGTATTGCCATGCGACACGTCCTGATCTGCTGCCGCGTGTGACTTGCCATTCGATGGCTTCTGCGCGCAGGGTCGCGTCGTCGATATCCACACCATGCGCATCGCAATAGCCGCGGATCATTTGCAGATATTCGTCTTGGTCACACGGATGAAACCCAAGCCAAAGGCCGAAACGGTCAGAGAGAGACACTTTCTCTTCGACGGCTTCGCCTGCGGTTACAGCTGTAGATTGCTCGTTTTCAATCATATCGCGTGGCATCAGGTGACGTCGATTGGACGTGGCATAAAGCACAACATTGTCGGGGCGGCCTTCGATGCCACCGTCTAGAACTGCCTTAAGCGTTTTGTAATGCCCGTCGTCATGGCCAAATGACAGGTCGTCGCAGAACATGATAAAGCGCTCTGGCCGGCCGCGCAAAAGCGCAAGGCAACGGCCGATTGTGGGCAGGTCTTCACGTTGGACCTCGACCACTTTTAGCGTGTCATGTGATGCGTGAACCTTGGCGTGCACAGCCTTGACAAGGCTGGATTTTCCCATGCCGCGCGCGCCCCAAAGAAGCGCGTTATTGGCGGGTAAACCTTTGGCAAATTGCAACGTGTTTTCCAGCAGCGTATCGCGGGCGCGTTTGATGCCAACAAGCAATTCCACATCCACGCGGCTGACCTTGTCCAAAGGAGCAAGCCTGTCAGGATCGGCATGCCATACAAATGCAGAAGCCGCCCCAAAATCTGGGGCGGCCGCAGCGGCGGGGTTCAGGCGCTCTAGCGCCGCCGCGATGCGTTCTAACTCGGTCACAGGTTTGGCTCTTCGTCGCCGTCTGCGCCATCGCCGTGGATGTCATCATCCCACAGGCCTTCTGCGCGCAGCTTGGCTTCACGCTTGCGTTCTACGCGGGCGACCAGCTGGATCGATACTTCATAAAGACCGTACACCACGACAAAGAGGATCACTTGGCTGATGACGTCCGGTGGTGTTGCAAGGGCAGCTACGATCAAGATCGCAACCATTGCGTATTTACGTGTGCCGCGTAGGCCGCGCGCAGATACGAGCCCTGCCTTGCCCAGCAATGTCAGCAGAACTGGTAGCTGGAAACACAGGCCGAATGCCACAATGAATTTGATAGTCAGGGACAGATACGCCTTGGCCGAGCCTTGGAAAATGATGCCCGCCGCAGCTGTCGTCGCACCCGCGTCAGAGGTCAGCATGTTTTCCTGTTGGAACCCAAGGAAGAACCCGAATGCCAGCGGCGTGATTACGTAATAGGCAAAGGCAGCGCCTGCGAAAAACATGAATGGGGATGCCACGAGGAACGGCAGGAACGCGCCCTTTTCGTTCTTATACAGACCCGGAGCGACAAAACGCCAAAGCTGATAACTAATGACCGGGAACCCGATCACAAGACCACCTAAAAGCGAGATGGAAATCGCGACAAAGAAGCCTTCCTCCAATGCGATGAACTGCAAGTCACAGGCCTGGCCGCGCACAGAAAGCGCGTCGCACAGTGGCTGTGTCAGGAAGTTAAACACCGGATTCCAAACGGTAAAACAGATCACCATGCCGACGATGAACGCCAAGACGGATTTGATTAACCGGCTGCGGAGCTCTGTTAGATGCTCCATCAACGGGGCGGCGCTATCGTCCATTTCATCGGTGGAGGTCATGCATCACCCTTTGGTTTTGTCGTGGTTTTCTTCGCCGCGGCTGGTTTCTTGGCCGCTGGTTTCTTTGCAGCTGGCTTTTTGGCCGCCGCTTTTTTCGGCGCAGGTTTCTTAGCCGCAGGTTTTGGGACCGCATCGGCAACCGCAGCTTCCGCTTCACGGGCTTTGCGATCTGACGCTGCCTTGGCCATGGCCTCTGACATCTGCGCCTTTTTAGCCGCTCGTTGTTCGGTCAGTTCGCGGGTCGCAGGTCCGGCTTGAATGCCGGTTGCTTCGCGCAATTTGTCTACGCCGAATTTATGGGGGTTGGTCGCGGTTTTCAACGTGGATGAAATGTCTTTCACCCCCGCATCATCGGCGGCCGCCTCCATGGCGCGGCTAAACTCGCGGGCCATGCCGCGGGCCTTGCCTGTAAATTCCCCCAATGTGCGGAACAAACCTGGTAGGTCTTTGGGTCCGATCACAATCAGGGCCACAATGGCGACAAGCACCATTTCGCTCCAGCCAAGGCCAAACATACGCTAATCCTTAACTGTCGCTTAAGCTTTGTCTTTTTCGTCAGCTGGTGTCACGTCTTTGGCGTCGGCCAGACCTTCTTCCAATTCGTTTTTGCTGTCATCCACGCCCTTTTTGAACGCAGTGATGCCTTTGCCAACTTCGCCCATCAGGGACGAGATTTTGCCACGACCAAACAGGACGAGGACGACAACGGCGATCAACAAAAGACCGGGCAAACCAATGTTATTGAGCATCTGAGTATTCTCCTTTTACCACCCCGATTTTGGGGCGATCTCTTCGCTTGCCAATAGAGATAGGGGCAGATTGTGAATGATGAAAGGTAGAAAAACCCTTTATTTTCCCCGTTTTGAAGATAGTTGTGTCATTATTCTGTCAGTTGAGAGAAAATTGACAAAACAAAAGGGGAATCGCCCATGCGCCGCGCCGATAGATTGATGAAACTAATCCAGATCCTGCGTGACGGGGTTTTGCACAAGGCGTCCGATTTGGCCGCCGCCACAGATGTGTCATTGCGCACCGTATATCGCGACATGGATACGTTGATCGCATCTGGCGTCCCGATCGAGGGCGAGCGCGGCGTGGGCTACCGCGTGACAGCGGCGATCACCCTGCCCCCGTTGAACTTGACCATGACAGAGGTCGAAGCGCTGCATATCGGCCTACAGGCCGTGGGTCAGAACGCGGACGTCGAATTGTCGGCTGCTGCGCGCACGCTATCTGCAAAAATTGACGCCGTCATGCCAGAGGATCGCACCCGCGCGCCGACAGGCTACGGCTTCGCGGTTTATCCCTTTGCCGATGCCGCACGCGGGTTCGAACATTTGCCAATGATCCGTCAAGCAATCCGCACACGCCAAAAACTGCGTCTTGGGTTCCCTGATGGCGACCGGACAGTGCGCCCCTTGCAGTTAGATTATTGGGGACGACTTTGGACGTGTCTCGTGTGGTGCGAAAAAACGCGCGGCTTTACCGAACTGCGGATCGACCAAATCGAAACTCTCAAAATCCTGCCGAGCCTGTTTGTAGACGAGGCCGGCAAGACCCTCGCGGATTTTAACAACCGCAGTTAACCGAGGGCCACGCGCAGCATGTTAAGTGCCACCAAGATCAAGAACCCGCCAAACACGCGTTTTAGTGGTTTTGGGTCCATCTTGTGGGCCAATGCAGCGCCCCAAGGCGCCGTGATCAACGTCATTGCGATCACAAGAAAGAATGCGGGCAGATTGACAGCGCCAAGTGTAAACGGCGGAGCAGCGTCCAGTTTCACGGTCAGGAACCCGATAACGGATGGCACTGCGATAATTACGCCAAAACCTGCTGCTGTCGCCACAGCTCGGTGTATAGGTATCCCGAATAGGGTCATGGTCGGCACGCCGAACGATCCGCCGCCGATCCCCATCAAGACCGACAAAAACCCGATGACCGGTGAAAACGCGATACGCAGCATGCCTGTTGGCATCGTGTCGCCCAACCGCCATTCCGATTTGCCGAATGCCATGTAGAGTCCAACCAAAATGCCCAAAACGCCAAAGATCATTTGCAGCATCTCTGACCGCAACGACGACGCGATAAAGAACCCAACGATAGCCCCCACAACAATGCCCGGCGCCCATGTTTTCAAAATGCTCCATTCCACCGCGCCCTTTTTGTGATGTGACATCACGGACCGCACAGAGGTAACGATAATCGTGGCCAGCGATGTGGCCAAGCAAACCTGCATCAACTGATCGCTGCCGTAGCCAAGAACTTGGAACATATAGAAAAACGCAGGAACAAGAATGACCCCGCTTCCGACGCCAAGAAGGCCCGCAAGGACACCAGCACAGGCGCCCACAACCAATAGCATTCCCACCATTACGAGAGTTGTAGGATCAGT
Organism: uncultured Roseobacteraceae bacterium; assembly: GCA_964022435.1. Taxonomy (GTDB): domain Bacteria; phylum Pseudomonadota; class Alphaproteobacteria; order Rhodobacterales; family Rhodobacteraceae; genus Yoonia. The sequence goes on from CAXIAL010000020.1 coordinate 26,932, forward strand.
TAGCATGCGATTTCCTTTGTTACATATGCGAGCGCGTCGAGAATGACATCCGTGCCCGCGCCGTCCTTATGCACGTTTTCCGACAGGTGCCGCCGCCACATGCGCGCACCCGGACGACCTTGGAACAGACCAAGCATATGGCGCGTCACCTGCTGCAAACGTCCCCGTTCCGTGGCGATATGCGTCTCGATATAAGGGATCATCTGCTGCACGATGTCCTCGGCAGTTTGGGATTCACCCTTGCCAAAAATTACCTGATCAGCGTCGAGTAAAATCTGCGCAGGCGTGTGATAGGCCGCCCGCCCGATCATCACCCCATCAAGCCCACGGTCCAAGAACGCTTTGGCATCATCTAAATTATCGACGCCGCCATTGACCGACAAATGCAAATGCGGGAACAGCCCCTTCATTTCATGCACCAGATCGTAATCAAGCGGCGGAATATCGCGGTTTTCCTTGGGGCTTAGCCCTTGCAGCCACGCCTTGCGCGCATGAATGGTAAAGCGATCACAGCCCGCCGCACTGACCCGCGCCAGAAAGTCGGGCAGAATGGCGGCAGGGTCCTGATCGTCGACGCCAATCCGGCATTTCACGGTGATCGGCACATCAGTCGCGGCGCGCATGGCAGTGACGCATTCTGCCACCAGCCCCGCGTTTTCCATCAAGACCGCCCCAAACGATCCCGATTGCACACGGTCCGAAGGGCAGCCGCAGTTTAAGTTGATTTCCGCATAGCCCCACTCGGCCCCGATCCGCGCGGCCTGCGCCAACTGCGCAGGATCAGACCCGCCAAGCTGCAGGGCCACCGGATGTTCAAACGCATCAAAATCCAACAACCGCCCGCGATCCCCATGGATCACCGCCGGTGCCGTCACCATTTCGGTGTAAAGCAACGCATGTTTGGACATCAACCGATGAAAATACCGGCAATGCCTGTCCGTCCAATCCATCATAGGGGCAACAGAGAGGCGTGCGCTCATATCCAAATTTTGCAAATTCCGAACCGACACTGAACAAACCCCAGTATTGTAACTTTGCGTGTGCTTAGAATTTATGTAATTTCGGAGCAACGACAATATAGCCGGATCGTCGTTTTGGACTTCGCTCACACAGGTTATGCGCCAAAAATGCTGCAATTGCGTGTCATCGCTGCCCGATTATTGCTGGGTGTGATTTGGCAGAAATGTATGCTACGCGAATACTGATTTTGCCAAGAATATCGAGTGATCAGTTTTTCCCAATTGCCTGAAATGGGAACCGCTACTTAGAAAGTCTGTTGTCAAAAGCGTCACTGCAAGAGGACTGCTCATGGCACCAATTACGTTTCGACAAACCGACACAGTCGATGAAATCGTTGTGCGCGGCGAAGGTATTGTTGCGCGATTTTCAGGACAAGACTTACAGCCCCGTGGCGCGCATGTCGCATTGTGGTTCGCCCTGCCATTGGCCATGCGGATGGGGCGAGATTTATACATAGACGGTGCAGTTTGCCCCGTCGCGCTCGACAATGCACGGCGTCTAGCTACGATTTGGTCAAACCTGGCACCGCAGGTTTTCGAACCAATCGAGATTGAGGCCCAAGTTCTGAACCCGGACCAAATTCCCGCCTCAGATCGACGGATCATGGCATTTTCAGGTGGCGTGGATTCTTCTACTGCCTTGCTAAACCTTCATCACAACACAGGAGAAAGGCCCGATCTGTTGACGATTCAAGGCCTTGATTACCGTCTGAGTGATAAGCAAAGATTTCAGCATCTGCTGGATAAAACTGCCCAGTTCCGTGCTGAACACGGCAATCAGCAACGTATTTTGCGCACCGATGCAGGCACGTCATACCGCGCCTTTAAAGTGCCCATATCCATCAGCTTCGGGTTCTTGCTTGCGGCGTGCTTAGGAACGCATGAGAAACGCTATAAGGGTGGCATTATCGCATCAGACGTCGCGCAATGCTATGAATGCACCGAAGGCGTATATGGAACGTCGTCGGGGGTGACACCGCTTATGTCAAGCGCGACATTTCAGACATTCCTTGCAGATCTGGACTTGAGCCGCTTTGACAAATTACCGATCCTCGCTGCCGACCCAATCGCGATCAACAGTGTGAGTTGTTGCGAAGATTATCAGAGCCGCCCCCACAACTGCGGAGTCTGCGCAAAATGCGTTCGGACAAAGGGAAATTTCCTCGCCGCAATCAGAACGATTCCAGATATGTTTCCAAAGCCTGGCCTAGATCCAGAGGATTTTGACGCCATTGATTTGCGTGCCCCTGTTTACGCGCAATCGTGGAAACGTATGGTGGCCCGCGCGAAAGAGAACGGAACAGATGCGGTCTTAAACCCTATCGCAAATCGGCTGGAAACAGGGTTCCATCCAGGTCGAATTCGCTGGACCATTTACCGGATTAAGGCCGTTTTACGCGCCTACAAGGCGAGACGCCGAAACCGAAAATCATAATAAAAAAGGGCGGAGCAATCTCTTGCCCCACCCTTTCAATTTCATTTGACCGCGTTACTCAACCGGCCAGCCACCAATCGCGCGGACTTCGGTGAACTCTTCCAAGCCCCATTCGCCGCCTTCGCGCCCGTTGCCGGACTGTTTCATGCCGCCAAACGGGGACCCTGCGCCGCGCGCCTTGCCATTCATGTCGACCATACCGGACCGCAATGCGCGGGCCACACGGCGGGCGCGAACTGGATCAGTTGTCTGCACATAGTTGGTCAGACCGTAATCCGTGTCGTTAGCAATCGCGATCGCTTCTTCCTCGGTGTCGAATGGCATCATCGCCAAAACTGGGCCAAAGATTTCTTCGCGCATGATCGTCATGTCGTTGTTGCAATCAGCAAACACAGTCGGACGGACATAAAACCCACGGTTCAGCCCCTCTGGACGGCCCATGCCGCCAGCCACAAGGTTTGCACCTTCATCGATGCCCTGCTGGATCAGGTCTTGGACCTTGTTGAACTGCATTTCGGATACAAGCGGGCCGATGTGGCTACCGCCCTCAGATGCGTCATTGACGGAAATTGCGTTGGCGGCTTCGACAGCTTGCTGGACCGCTTCGTCATAGCGGGAACGTTCAACCAACATACGTGTCGGCGCGTTGCAGGACTGGCCAGTGTTGTTGAAACACCGTGCAATACCTTGGGCCACGGCCTTTGGGCCGGCATCGGCAAACACAAGGTTCGCACCTTTGCCGCCCAATTCAAGGCTGACGCGTTTGACAGTATCCGCCGCCGCAATCGTGATTGCACGACCAGCGCGGGTGGAGCCTGTGAAGCTGACCATATCAACGTCTTTATGCGCGGACAGCTGGCTGCCAACACCCGGGCCATCGCCGTGCAACATGTTGTAAACACCAGCGGGAACGCCGGCCTCGTGCATGATTTCAGAGAACAGCACAGCAGACAGCGGCGACTGTTCGGATGGCTTTAAGATCATCGTGCAACCCGTTGCCAACGCTGGAATAACTTTCAGAGTGATCTGGTTCATCGGCCAGTTCCACGGGGTGATCAGCGCGCAAACGCCGATGGGTTCGTGGATGATCTGCGTGTCTTCAGCGCCTTCGCGCAGGGAATGTTCAAACTCAAACCCCTTCAGGGATTCGATAAACGCATTCAGGTGAAACGACCCTGTGCCAGACTGCTGCACCTTGGACATATCAATCGGCGCACCCATTTCTGCGCTGATGACCGCGCCCATTTCGTCAGACCGGCGCATATAAACGTCGAGAATGTTTTGCATCAGCTCAAGGCGTTCAGCCTTGGACGACAAACGCCATTTCGGGAACGCAGCCTTGGCCGCGGCAACGGCGGCATCGGTGTCGGCTTGGCCACCCAATTGAATGGTCGCTGCGACCTCTTCGTTGGACGGGTTGATCACGTCAAAGTCCTGCCCCGAAATCGGTGCAACCCATTTGCCGTCGATATAAAAATTACGTGCGTTTTCCATGCGTGAATGGCCCTTCAATTCTTGATGTCTGTTACATCGGCGCGCAAACGGTTTGGCGCAAGTGAAATCTTACGTCCAAACCGCGCAAACCATAAGGCCAATTAAGACATTACAGGTCGACCGCGCGACCCGTTCTTGCACTTTCCTGCGCTGCTAGCCCGATGGCGACGGCCTTCATACCATCATCAGCCGTGACCTCGACGGTGCCTTCACCGCGCAAGACAGCGTTGAAACGCTGATGCTGATAGAAGGTCGATCCGTTGTGATCACCTGCCGCCAGCAATGTCGGATCAACCGGAATTTCCGATGTAAATGGACCCTTTGGCGCACGCGGGCTGATTACCAATTGCGGCACGGGGGCGTCACCCAAGGCGGCAGGCCAGAACCGGCCCGGGCCAGGAACTTTGGCCTCAATCTTGGCTTTTGGACCAATCGCAATGATCTCTTCTTGATACTCGGCCCCTTCGGCAAACATGCACAATTCCAACATGGCGCGCGCGCCACCTTTGAAATCGATGATCACATAACCATGGTCCCAAATATCTGGGGTTTCTTCGTTATATCGCTCTTCGAGGTGGTTAAATCCCTGCCCCGCAGATGCCATGACCCGCACCGGTTCATCATTCAAGATTAGCCGCATCAAATCAAAGAAATGGCAGCATTTTTCAACTAAGGTGCCACCCGTTTTTGCGTTAAACCGATTCCAATCGCCGATTTTTGGCAAAAACGGGAAGCGATGTTCGCGCACGGTGAGCATTTTGATGCCACCAGTGGCCTGCCCTGCTTGTTCAATGAAGGCGGCGACAGGTGGCATGTAGCGGTATTCCATCGCAACCCAAAGCGGGGCCGGATAATTGGCGGCAAATTCCGCAATCACAGGCGCATCGGCCGGATCGGTATAAAGTGGTTTTTCACAGAGCACGGGCAAAGGGCGGATCGCCGCGATTTCTTGTAACTGGGCCACATGCAAATAGTTCGGGCTGACGATCACCAGCGCATCTAACGCCTCATGTGCTAGCAAATCCGCGATAGAAGTGGCGACAAAGGCATCGCCCGCCAAAGTCGCCGCACTCTCGGCCAATTCGGTGACAGGGTCAAAAACCGCCGTGACCGTCCCATGGCTCAATAGATTGATATTCTGGATGTGTTCGCGGGCCATCATGCCGCAACCAATGATCCCGTAGTTTACATTTTCCAACTTCATTAGCCTTTTCCCATGCGCGAAACATATCGCGCCTTTCCACTATCGAACCACGTGCGCGAAAACTCTGCCGCGTCCCCCGTGGCTGTCCAACTGATCCGTTCAATATACCCGGTGGTCGTGCCAGCGCGCAGATGAAAGCTGTCGGGCGCCCAATCTGGCACACGGCCCACCCCAATTTCATCCGCTACCGAGACAATCACAAGACCCAAATCTTCGCGGTAGAAGTGATATAGCGATTCAGACAAATCGCCGACTGTGATTGCGTCGCGGTGCGACCCATCCAGCCAAATCTCTTCGATTGCGATCAATTCTTCGTCCAAAAATCGCAAACGGCGTATGCGATGCCCTTCATCAGACGGGCCAAACTGCGGCGCCTTGCGGGGCTTATTCAAGCGATCCGCCGACAACACTTGCGCCGTGGGTAAACCGCCGCCGCCAATCAATTCTAAGCGAAAGAACGCATAGACCGAGTCGGCCGTGCCACGGTGACGAATGTAGTTCCCCGATCCCTGAACGCGATCCAGCATGCCTTTTTCCACAAGATCAGACAAAGCCTTGCGCAATGTACCAACCGAAATGTCCAAATCCGCCGCCATATCTCGCTCTGGCGGCAGCCGCGCGCCATCAGCCAAATGCCCCGCAGCAATTTCACGGATCAACATCTCGCTGATCTGGATATATTTTGGGAGCGCATTTTGCCCAAGAGCACGGCTCATCTAAAAGCTCTCCTCGGTCGCCTTCGAAAATTGATACACAATTGATTTGCATTTTTGCCGCGTTCGCGCAAGACTTAATCAACAGATTCTTTCCAATGGACAACATTCCTATGACCATCGTGCCAATTACTAGCCCCGATCTTGATGGGGCGGAAGTTTCATGGTTTTCCGCGTTGTGCTCGGACGACTATCAATTTCTCAGCGTGCCGGATGGCGACCTGCGCTCGTCGTGGGCACACTGCCGCGACATCGCGTTAGAGGCCGAAAAACAAGGCTTTCGCAACATTTTAGCGCCCTCGTCCTATCAGGTCGGACAGGACACCTTGTCCTATGTGGCAGGTATGGCCCCCATAACGGAAAAGATCAATTTTCTTGCGGCGATCCGCTGCGGGGAAATGCAGCCGATCATGCTCGCCCGCACAATCGCAACGCTGGACCACATGCTCGAAGGGCGATTGACGCTGAACATCATTTCATCCGACTTCCCGGGTGAAGTTGCGCCTTCGCCGTTTCGGTACAAGCGGTCCCATGAAGTTGTTCAAATTCTGCGCCAAGCATGGACCCAAGACGAAATCACCCACAATGGTGAGGTCTACCAGTTCGATAAAGTGCCTACCGGCCCTGCCCGTCCGTATCAAACAAACGGCGGTCCATTGCTGTATTTCGGTGGCTATTCCCCAGATGCGTTGGAGTTATGTGGCGCGCAATGCGACGTTTATCTAATGTGGCCGGAGGTCAAAGAGCAGCTGGCCGAACGCATGAAAGCCGTGAACGCCCGCGCTGCCGCTCACAACCGGACCCTCGATTATGGTTTGCGCGTGCACATGATCGTGCGCGACACAGAAGCTGAGGCCAAAGAATACGCCGAATACATCGCGTCGAAGCTTGATGACGAATATGGCAAATTGATCCGCGAACGAGCCCATGACAGCATTTCGCTTGGTGTTGCCCATCAGGCACGTGCCCGTGAATTGGCTGATCAATTCGGCTATATTGAACCCGGTCTGTGGACTGGCGTTGGCCGCGCGCGTTCTGGCTGTGGTGCGGCGCTCGTCGGTTCCACCGACCAAGTCATGTCAAAAATCGAAGACTACCAAAAGATGGGCATCCGTGCTTTCATCTTTTCAGGCTTCCCACATATTGACGAAGCCAAACACTTTGGCGCACGCGTCATGCCCAACCTCAAAACCCTCTCCTTGCCCCATGCATATGGGCGGGTTCCATCCACAACTCCAGCGACACCACTTGGCACAGGACCACGCATTTGAACCGTATCGAAATCACCCCCGACCTTTCATTTTCTCGCATTGTTTATGGCATGTGGCGGCTGTCCGACGACACCGACACCAGCACAGCCCATGTTCAAGCCAAAATAGAAGCCTGCCTGGCCCAAGGCATCACAACCATGGATCAGGCGGACATTTACGGTGGTTACGAAGCAGAAGCCGTGCTCGGTGCGGCACTCAAGGTGGCGCCCGCGCTGAAGGACAAGATCGAAATCGTGACCAAATGCGATATTGTGGCTCCTGCCGGTCGGCATACCGCGGCGCGTGTGAAATATTACGATACATCTGCCGACCATATAACCGCATCGGTTGAGGCATCCTTAACGCTGATGGATATCGACACGATTGATACGCTTTTGGTGCACCGGCCCGATCCGATGATGGATCACCATGAAACCGGCAAATGCTTGGACGCGCTGGTCGCATCAGGCAAAGTACGTAGTATCGGGGTTTCCAATTTCAAATTGCACGACTGGACCCTTTTGCAGTCGGCGATGACCAACAAATTGGTCACCAACCAGATCGAATTGTCAGTCACGGCGCACGACGGGTTCACCAATGGCGATGTGGCGTACCTGCAAGAACGCGACGTTCCGATCATGGCCTGGTCACCGCTCGGTGGCGGCACATTGATGCAAGGCAACGGCCCCGTGCAAGACGCGCTGAAATCCGTCGCGGACGCAAATGGCGTCGACACTGGGGCGGTCGCGGTCGCGTGGCTCTTGGCCCATCCCGCCAATATTATGCCAGTAATGGGAACAAATAACGTCAACCGGATCAACAACTTGTCCGACGCACTTAAAGTCCAGATGGACCGTCAAACATGGTTCGAAATCTACACCGCAGCACTCGGAAATGAGGTACCATAATGCACGCAGGCACTCTTCAGATATTCGACCCATCAAGCGATTCCGACAGCTTTCGCAACGCGCTAGGCAGCTTTGTCACCGGTGTCACCGTGATCACAACCGACAGCCCCGAAGGGCCAGTTGCGATTGTGGCTAACTCATTTGCAAGCGTGTCGCTGGACCCGCCGCTGGTGCTTTGGTCGCCTGCGAAATCGTCAAAACGGTTTGAACATTTCGCGGGCTCGCGCCGCTTTGCCGTGCATGTGCTTGGCGCCGATCAACGCGATATTTGCGCTGCAATTATCAAATCCAAAACGGCCATCAGCGATGTGCCAACCCGTCAATCACACTGTGGAATGCCCATCATTGAAGGCGCGCTCGCTACATTTGAATGCACCCTCGAAGCGACCCATGACGCTGGCGACCATGTCATTGTTGTCGGTCGTGTGACCAAAGCCCATCATACGGGCGGCGATCCATTGGTATTTCACGGCGGCAAATACGGCGCGTTTTTAGAAGGCTAATGCGTCTTCTGGCCCCTAATTACCTCTGAGCAAGTCGAAGGCGGGCCAACGCACCCCTATCGGAACCTGTAAACGCAAAAGGCCGCCTTTGCGCTTACAGGGCACCACACCGAGACATCGCTTTAGCGCGATCACACCATCAGCCGCCTTAGGCCGCGATTTTTGTGGCGATTGAACTTGCCAGAATGACCCGATTACGTCCCTGTTCTTTGGCATCCAACAGCGCGCGGTCTGCTTCATTCACAGCATCAACAACACTCAGATCTTTGTCCTGATCGCTGGCGCCCATGCCCACGCTGACGGTCACATGCACGATGCCGGCAGGTGTTTCGATTTGGGATTGTTCAATGGCCCCGCGAAACCGTTCTGCCAAGGCGCGCGCGCCAGGCAAATCATCGCCATGTAAGAATGCCACGAACTCTTCCCCGCCGAAACGTGCAACAAAATCCGTGCTGCGCACTGTGTCGGCCAGCGTTTGCGCCACACAGCGAATGACCGCGTCCCCCACAAAATGTCCGTAGGTGTCATTCACTTTTTTAAAGAGATCCACATCAATCATCAAAATGGTTGCCTTGGTTTTCGCGGGCAGTCGATCAATGCGTTCAAAAAAGTACTTTCGGTTAAAAATATCTGTAAGGTGATAGCGTTCGAGCGCATTTTGAAGCTGCAATCGTAATTGCGTGCCCTTCAACATGGTAATGCCCAAGAAGATGAGCATGATCGGCGCAATCACCAATGGGCAGATCACCGTTGCCCGCAGGATCATCGGGTTCTGTTCGGCCCCGATCACGTAATAGGTCAACACATGTGTCGCCACAAAGGCCAATCCAGTCCCGACAATGACCAACATCGCGACCTGTCTTTTTGAATTTATCGTGGCATATTTCATCCCCGCAACTTTCAGCGGAAACGTTAACATCCAATTACAAATCCCGCGGATTTGTGGTTTTCCCACACCCTAGCGGATCAGAACCCCCAAATCGGCTACATTGGTGCCGGTTGCGCCTGTGATCAACAAATCTCCTGCCAGCCCAAGTGCATGATTGCTGTCGTTGTTGGCCAGCAGCGCTGTTATGTCGCCACCAGCCGCTTTGATCCGTGCCAAAGTGCCGGCATCTACGATCCCACCAGCCGCATCGACGGGGCCGTCTCGCCCGTCTGTGCCACCAGCAAGACATGTGAAATTGGACCACCCTCGGCGCTGTGCTTCACATGCTATATGCAGGGCAAGCTCTTGGTTTCGGCCACCTTTTCCGGTCCCCTGTAGTTGCACAGTGGTTTCACCGCCCCAAAGCAGGATACCAGCGCTGGACTGATCGCAGATCAATTTGGCCGCCGTTTGCACGTCGCCTTCAACGGGGTTTGGCAGGGCAATCGCATCTGGGGCCAACCGCTGCATGGCTGCGACGCTTTGCCCGTTGGACCCAACAAGGATATTTCGCGCAGCGGGCAAGCTGGTGGCTGTCAAATCCAAAGCCAAATGCGCCTTCACGCTGTCTGGCAAATCATCCCACAGCCAGACATGGCGAAGCGCATTGCGTGCCATTGCAGCAGTGCCAAGCGGCGGTGCCGTTGGACCGCTGGCGATCGTCGACAGGTCATCGCCGACGACATCTGATAGGATCAATGCGGTCACTGGCCATGCCGCGTGGCGCAACATTCCCCCTCCTTTGAGGTCAGATAGCTGCTGGCGGATCATGTTCATGGCCGTGATGTCCAGACCCGACGCAAGCAGCGCGGTATTCACGGCGGCCTTGTCGTCGAGTGTGATCTGGCCAGCTGGTGCAGGCAGTAAGGCCGACCCACCACCCGACACCAGCACCAAAACCGGCCCTGTGGCCTGCTGCAATGCCGTGATCACAGCCTGTGCCGCCTTGGCCCCTGCCGTGTCAGGTACGGGATGACCCGCCGCAAAGACACGCGCCCCGGCAACGGGTTGCGCATTTTCATAATTGGTAACGACGAGTGTCTTTGTGGGACCAAACATGTCTATTGCAGCTTGGGCCATGCGCGTTGCGGCCTTTCCCACCGCGACAATCAACGCCGGTGGCGCGATCTGCGCGGCCGCATTGGTGACAGCCGCATAGGGATCCGCCGCTGCCACACCAGCATCAAACAGCTGCCGTGCGATTTGTCGCGGATCGGTCATGGGATCAGCTCTGCGATGGGGCGGCGTGCGGGCAATGGTTGTGGCCCTGTTGGTATGCCGAACCGGATGACTTGGACCAGACAGCGATCCGCAGGAATAACAAGGTGGCTTTTGATCTGCGCAGCAGCCGTTGGATCATCCGTTAATGCCGCCATTGGCCAGCCAGCCAACCCCAACCCTGTGGCTTCGAGCCACATCCGCAGATAGGCTCTGCCCGTTGCAATCGGGCTTTCGCCTGAGGGGCGATGAAAACATGCGATGATTGGCGCACTGCGTGTCAGCGATGCCTCTGCGACCATGGCCTTGGTGTGCCCAAATATATTTAGAACAGGCCACAATGGCCCCAATCCAAGCGCCATCTGACGCCCGATCCGAGGTGTTACTTGCAAGGCCGCAAGCGCCAGCCCGTCATGTTCTGCCCGTGGATGATCTGGCCTTAGGCGCATCCAAGACAGCAATTCCGCGCGCAACGGTTTGTGCTGCAAGGCCTGCAGACTGGCAGTGTCGTTCAGCTTTGCCAGCCAGCCGATCAATTTCGGGGTCATCACCAAGGCCGTGTCATTGCGGGTCCAGCCATAAAGTGCGGGCTGTCCAGCCGCAAACGCGGCACGCCATGTGTGACGTTGTTCAAGATGTTGCGCTAAATGACCCGCTTGGGTCGCTTCGGTTAGCGTGATCCGTGCGGCAATACGGTGGCCCGGCCAGTCGCTTTGGTTGTTTTGCGCCCAGTGGTCGTGGACCTGCGCCCCGATCCCTTCGGCTGACAAGGCAAGTACCGTCGCCTCTACTGCGGCTCCACACGACAGCGCACAGCCTGCACCGTCCGGATCAGCATGGGGCAATGTGACCCCCACATCAGCCGCAACGACGATATCCGCCCCATCCAGCCGCCACCGCGCGGGTTGCGCGTTGTGAATGGACGGCGCGCGCGCGGCACGGGTTACAATCGCGTTGAATTGCGCAAGCGTCAGCGACATCGCAGCTTTTGTCCCCATGCGTCCAAATCCATCCCCATACTCATGGCATGCCTCTCCTTTTGCCTGACGAGAATGACCAAGTTCCCCCCCCATGTCACCCCCGAATGGGAATTGACGAACAGTACGATTCGCATGTAGAACAAAAAGAGAACATAAATCAGGAACAACACCCGTGCCCCCTGCCACATCGCCCACAAAACGCCTGCGTGATCAGGCCTGCACCAAGACGGTTGATCCGACCTTGGCAGAGGTATTTTGCGACTGTTCCACAGATGGATCACCCGTGGGTTTTGTCACAGCGCATCTATTTCCCACAACGAAAACAGTGCTTTGGGTTCAGGATCGCGTATCGCGCCGCGAAAGCGGACGGCCCCATTTGGCCGGATTACCCGCACAGATGGACATCATCTATGTGGATGTATCGCGCGCGGTTGATCTGCTTTGGGCCATGGAAGAAGGGCTGCGCTGCACAGCACTTGGTGGCGTGATCGGCGAAATATGGGGCGATCCGCCTGCGCTTGATTTCACAGCCACGAAACGGCTGGCCCTGCGGGCCGAAGCGCACCGCGTCCCCGCATGGTTGATCCGGCGCGGCGGGACCGCAAACCTGAGTGCCGCGCGCCAACGCTGGCGGGTCAACGGGCTGCCATCGCTTAATCATCCCTATGATGCGCAAGCCCCCGGACAAGCCCAATGGCAGGCCGAATTGTTCCGCGCACGCAGACAAACACCGGGCACATGGGTGGTCCAACATGACGACGACGGGCTTCACTTTGACCACGGCGTGGATGGGCATGCTCCCCGCGACAGGCACGCCTATGGATAGAACACGCACATGACGCATGAGGACAAGCTGCCTGTCCTCACGTTTCCCAAACGGCCCAAGGACACTGTGAAATCTGCGGACCCCGACCAATTGGACCGGGCGATTGCGGCCCTGCGCACGGCGCTGGTGGTCGAGGCGGAAAAGGACGCACCCAAACCCGCACCAGAGGCACCTACCGACAGTTATACAATGGTCGGGGAACCCAAGGACCCGCCCTATCAAAAGGTCGGGCGGGTGGGTGTCGTCGCAGGCGCAGTCACATTGCCCGAACGACATCACAAACCACATACCGCACGGCGGATATGTGCCATCCACCTGCCCGATTTCGCCATGGAACGCTGGCTGCGGTGGGCCGCACAACATAGCCTCGCCCCACCACAAGACCAACCCGTGGTCCTTGCCCAAGACGCAGCCCATGGGCCAACTGTCTATGCCACCAACAAAGCGGCCCGTGATGCGGGCATCGTCCAAGGCACACGGATCGCGGACGCCCGCGCGCTCTGCCCGACACTGCGTGTAGAATTCGCTGACTCCGGTGGGGATCACGCCGCATTGGGCAAGCTGATGCTTTGGGCACGGCGCTGGTGCCCATGGACAGCTATCGATGGCACTGCTGGGCTTGTACTGGACACCACCGGATCGGATCATCTGTGGGGCGGCGAGGCTGCGATGCTGCGCGATATGGAAACGCGACTGTCGCGGCTCGGGCTCTCGGCCAATCTCGCTTGTGCCCCGACACATGGCGCGGCATGGGCACTCTCACGACTGGGCGGCGTGCGCGAAGTGATCGCGGGCGCGGATCTGGCAACGCGGATCAGCCCCATGCCCGTGCGCGCCCTGCGAATTGATGCAGCGACCGTGCAGTTGCTGCAACGTTTGGGCCTGAAAACCATCGGTGACCTGATCGCCGTGCCGCGCGTGTCACTGGCCCGTAGGTTTAGCAAAGCTGCCCTGCCCCAGAACCCACTCCTACGGCTCGACCAAATGACTGGGCAACTCGCTGAACCGATCAGCGCAGCCGCCGACCCGCCGCAATTCCAAGCACAATCCACGCTCGCTGAACCGGTCCAAGACCCCAGTCCGCATCTGCCCGCGCTGTGTCGCACACTTTGCGCGGATCTAGAGGCGGCGGGCATGGGCACCCGACAAATCACGATCGCGATCTACCGAACCGATGGCGAACTGCACCATGTCAGCGTCAAAACCGCCGCCGCCAGTTATGACGCGCACCACATTGAGCGGTTGTTTGACGATAAACTCGATCGGATCGACCCCGGTTTCGGGTTTGATCTGATCACGCTCTCGGCAGATGTGGTGGAACCGATTACCAAGCAGCAAATCCGTTTGGATGGATCAGGCGACGGCACGGCGGTGCTTGCGCAGTTGATCGATCAACTTTCTGCGCGACTGGGTCCCAAGATGGTTCTACGCCCCAGACCTCTGAGCAGCCATACACCTGAACGATCAGAAACATGGCCACCAGCCCTGCGCAGCGACATGTCCCCCACAAACACACCGCGCCCGCCGCGCAGACCGCTCAAACTCTTCGATCACCCCGAAGAAATTCGCGTGCTCTATGCCGTGCCCGAAGGCCCACCTGCGCAGTTTATCTGGCGCAAAACCACCCACCGCGTGGTACGTTATGCGGGGCCTGAACGGATCGCGCCAGAATGGTGGTGCGACATGCCCGGCACGCGGTTGCGCGATTACTACGATGTCGAAAATCAAATTGCGCGACGTATTTGGCTATATCGCGAAGGCGTCTGGGGCGACGCGCGCGGCAACGATCCGCGCTGGTTCGTGCACGGCGTATTCGCATGACTGTTGTAATCCAACGGCGCGCCTACGGCGCAAGCTATATGCTGGATTTAGGGGCTCTGCCCCCGGCCTACGGCCTCCCCCGAGGTATTTTTGGCCAGAAGAAATCAAGATCAAGCACCCTATCCCCAAGTGGAACGATAGGGTGCCTTCTCCTGGCGCGGTCATCGGCACCTCTGCCTGTGCCGCAACCCCAATCTAGCCGTTCAAGGTTAATAAATCGTTGTTTCTTCTGGCCCCAAATACCTCGGGGGGCCGTCACAGACGGCGGGGGCAGCGCCCCCTAGATGCCCGAGAATGATCACGCCCACCCGCGCAGAACGCTCCCCGATGATGGTGTTTTCACCCCGAACCCGCCTGCCCCCTTTGTTGAACTTGGTCTCACGACATGTTTTTCATTTCTGCGCGGCGCCTCGGATGCGGTTGATTTTGCCACCACAGCCTGGGCTTTAGGCTATGATCAGATCGGTTGCGCTGACCTCAACAGTTTTGCCGGTGTCGTGCGCATGTATAGCGAGGCCAAGACCACAGGATTGCGCGCCCTCACCGGCGTGCGCATCGCGTTGGTCACGGGACAGGTGTTTTTAGCCTACCCCCAAGATCGCGCCGCCTATGGCCGTTTGTGCGCCTTGGTGTCCAAGGGACGCATGCTCGACCCCGACGGCACATGGCAGGCCAAAGGCGTCTGTGATCTAACGCTGGATGATGTCGCAGCTCATACCAAAGATGTGATCCTGATCGCCGTCCCACCCCGCGCGTTGTCGAAATTCGCCAAAGGACTGCCAAGGCTGATCCGCACCCTGCCCGCACTGCGCTATATCGCCGCCGGCTATCACTATCGCGGCAATGATGTTGCGCGGATTAATCAGCTTGATGCATTGACCCAAACGCACCGCTTGGGCCTACTGGCCACCAATGACGTCCTGTATCACGCGCCGGAACGCCGTGCGCTGCAAGACGTGATGACCTGCATTCGTCGCAAAACTACGATCCAGCAGGCAGGTTATGCGCTGCAACCCAATGCAGAGCGGCACCTGAAATCGCCCACAGAGATGTGTCGCCTTTTCGCGCGCTGGCCCCATGCGATCCAATCCAGCCTGACCATTGCCAAAGCCTGTCAGTTCAGCCTGTCCGAACTCAAATACGAATACCCCAACGAGGTTTTGCCCCAGGGGCGCACATCCAGCGAACAGCTTCGGATCAACACGCTGGAAGGTGCCGCAAAACGCTATCCCGCTGGCATTCCGCCCGATGTTATGGCCACGCTGGACAAAGAACTTGCCATGATCGACGCCAAGGATATCGCCAATTACATTCTGACCATCGACAGCATCGTCAAATACGCCCGCGAAGAGGCGACGCCGCCGATCCTGTGCCAAGGGCGCGGGTCTGCGGCCAATTCTGCCGTGTGTTATTGCCTTGGCATCACAGCCGTGGACCCTGCGCAAAACGATCTACTGTTCGAGCGGTTCATATCCGAGGACAGGATTGAGCCGCCCGACATCGACGTCGATTTTGAACATGAACGCCGCGAAGAGGTGATCCAACATATTTACGCAAAATATGGCCGCCACCGCGCAGGGTTGTGCGCGACTGTCATCCATTATCGCCCACGATCGGCCATTCGCGAGGTTGGCAAGGCGATGGGCTTGTCAGAGGATGTGACCGGCGCATTGGCTAAGACGATCTGGGGATCGTGGGGCAAGGATGTGGACGGAAATCACGTGTCAGAGGCGGGCTTGGATATGTCCGACCCGCTGCTGCGTCGCACGCTGATCGTTGCCCAACAGATGATCGGTATGCCCCGCCATTTGGGCCAGCATGTGGGCGGGTTCATCCTGACCGAACAGCCGCTACTCAACACCGTGCCCATTGGCAATGGCGCGATGCCCGACCGCACATTTATCGAATGGGATAAGGATGATATCGAGGCGCTTGGTATCTTTAAGGTTGATATTCTGGCGCTTGGCATGCTGACCGCGATCCGCAAATCGTTTGATCTAATCCGCGCCCATTACGGCCATGACCTGACGCTGGCGACAGTTCCGCAAGAGGACCCGCGCGTCTATAATATGCTGTGCAAGGGCGACAGTATCGGCGTGTTTCAGGTCGAATCCCGCGCCCAGATCAACATGCTCCCCCGCCTGCGCCCGCGCACATTTTATGATCTGGTGATCGAGGTTGCCATCGTCCGCCCCGGCCCGATCCAAGGCGATATGGTCCACCCTTATTTACGCCGCCGTCAGGGATTAGAGCCCGTCGAATACCCTGCCCCCGCTGCCCCCCATGATGCCGCTGAACTGAAAAACATCCTTGGCCGCACATTGGGGGTGCCAATTTTTCAAGAACAAGCGATGAAAATCGCGATGGAAGCCGCGCAGTTCAATTCCAAAGAGGCAAATCAGCTGCGCAAGGCCATGGCAACATTCCGGTCCAAGGGGAACATCGCGCTGCTCGAAGACAAAATGGTCGGGCGTATGGTCGCGCGTGGGTATGATCCCGAATTTGCGGCCAGATGTTTTAACCAGATCAAGGGATTTGGCGAATATGGGTTCCCTGAATCCCATGCCGCCAGCTTTGCCCAACTCGTCTATGTATCGAGCTGGCTGAAATGCCACTACCCTGACGCCTTCTGCGCGGCCCTGCTGAACTCCCAACCCATGGGGTTCTATGCGCCCGCACAATTGGTCCGATCTGCCCAAGAGCACGGGGTCGAAGTCCGCGCACCGGATGTGAATTTTTCCGACTGGGATAGCACGTTAGAACCGATCAGCACCGGCGGCTGGGCCTTGCGTCTCGGTCTGCGCCAAATCGGCGGATTGCGCGAGGATACAGCCGCCCGCATCATGGCCGCCCGTGACGCGCCGTTCGAAGACATCACAGACATGCAAACACGCGCCGGCATCAGCGCCGCCAATATGCGCCGCTTGGCCGAAGGTGACGCCATGCGCTCGTTCTTCATCGACCGCCGCCAAGCGTTATGGGAGGCAAAAGGCCTGCGCGACGCGCCTGACCTGCCATTATTCCAAGACACCAAGGACGAAGGCACAGAAATATCTGTCCCCCTGCCTGTCATGCCTGTCTGCGAACAGGTCGTCGCCGATTATCAAACCCTGCGCCTGTCACTTAAAGCCCATCCGATGTCCTTCCTGCGCAAATCCATGGCGCGGCAAAACTTCATAACCACACAACAACTGTTACAGGCCCGCAATGGACAAAGGGTTAAGATGGCCGGCCTCGTGCTCGTCCGCCAAAAACCCGGCACAGCCAAAGGCGTGTGTTTCATCACCATCGAAGACGAATGCGGCGTCGCCAATTTGGTGGTCTGGCCGAAGATGATGGAAAGCTACCGCAAGGTGGTGATGCAATCGCGCCTGCTGATGATCGAAGGCTATGTGCAACGCGACGTTGAAATCATCCACGTTATTGCCACCCACCTTGAAGACCGAAACGACGCGCTTGCCCGCCTTGCGCCAAATAACGGCGAAGACCAAGGCCCTGCCCCACGCCCCATGCACCCGCGCAACGCCCGTATCATCCCCAAAAGCCGTGATTTTCATTAGGTCACCCGCAATCAAAACGCCGTTGAAAAAAACATGCAAATTTCCGCGAAAACCCCATTGCGCTTTCAAACCGACTACTGCTATATCGCCCACAACCAGTGCCCCTATAGCTCAGCTGGTAGAGCAACTGATTTGTAATCAGTAGGTCCGCGGTTCGAGTCCGTGTGGGGGCACCATTTACCACTTAAAAATAAGATAAATGTCGCTATATCAGTGGATTGGGCCATTATTTGGGACCGCTTTTGGGACCAGTCCGTCGTGTTCTCCATCTGTATTCGTTCAGTGAGCCGAATAGGAGCAACGCTGAAACTGTTTATTAGCTTCGTTAACTAAGTCGTAAGCCGTTTTATTTTTCTTCTTATAGACTGGTTGTAATTTTTTGTTGCTACGGTACCGTCATTTCTTAACCATTTGAGAAGTGATGCCATGTCTGATGAAACACCGAAATTGAAAGAACTTGTCCTTAAAGACATTTCCGACACCTCGGTATTACCTGTACTTACAACGGGAGCTTTAGCAGGGTGCTTCTTGGTAAATGCCGTTGATATTTCCGTGCCTTCCCCGAGACTTCCCAAGATAGTGCAGGACACATGGCATTGGCAGGGTGATGACCAGAGACTTACACTGAATAACCTTTGGGTGGCTGTCGATTCGACTTGGGCTGGCGCCAGGAAAGTCTCAGAAAACATCAAGATGACCGCAGCCGTTTTTGACATTTTTAACCTCTGTGGGTTGTGTGTCGTAGGTGAACGTAGTGGCTTGAAGAAGTCCATGACACGAGCGTTCAAGAAGAAATCCTTCATTGAGGCCCAGATGCTTCACCATGACGGAAGTGGTTTTGAGGACGGTAACCATCCAGCTGTTCTGCTCATTCGTCGGGATAGGAAGACGGACAAGCCCATACTGTCAGTAGTGGGTAAACCAGAAGAGAGCATTTCTTTTGACTTTGGCGCAGAGGAGGCGGAATCTCCGGGTGCTGCCATCCTAGCATTCCCTCCAAAAAAGTAAGCTCGTTCAGGAATCCTCCGTTTTTCAAATCCTCAAATCGGTCCAACGGGTGCTGAATTCAGACAATGAATAAATAGCTATGTTGGCCCTGTTGTTTGGGAGCACTTAGTCGTGTTCTCCACCTGATTTGTCACAGAGGAGCGAACTCGACGCTTGAAACGAGTCATGTTTGAGCTGACAGTCAATTGATGGACAAG
>CAXIAL010000021.1:0-43217 GCA_964022435.1 uncultured Roseobacteraceae bacterium
AGCCAAAAGAAGGCGTTGACGTGATCATGATGGCGCCAAAAGGCCCAGGTCACACTGTGCGCGGCGAATACACAAAAGGCGGCGGCGTGCCTTGCCTTGTTGCGGTTCACACTGACGCGACTGGCAAAGCCATGGAAATCGGCCTGTCCTATTGCTCCGGTATCGGTGGCGGTCGCTCCGGCATCATCGAAACAAACTTCCGTCAGGAATGCGA
Organism: uncultured Roseobacteraceae bacterium; assembly: GCA_964022435.1. Classification (GTDB taxonomy): domain Bacteria; phylum Pseudomonadota; class Alphaproteobacteria; order Rhodobacterales; family Rhodobacteraceae; genus Yoonia. Next base: position 215 of record CAXIAL010000021.1, read on the forward strand.
AACTGACCTCTTTGGTGAGCAGGCAGTTCTGTGCGGCGGCATCGTTGAACTGATCCGTTGTGGCTTTGAAACGCTCGTCGAAGCTGGCTACGAGCCTGAAATGGCTTACTTCGAATGTTTGCACGAAACCAAGCTGATCGTTGACCTGATCTATGAAGGCGGCATCGCGAACATGGATTATTCCATCTCCAACACTGCGGAATACGGCCAGTACGTATCTGGCCCACGCATCCTGCCATACGCTGAAACAAAGGCCCGCATGAAAGCGGTTCTGGACGACATTCAGTCCGGCAAATTCGTGCGTGACTTCATGCTTGAAAACGCTGTTGCCCAGCCAACGATCAAAGCGTCCCGTCGCGCAAACGACGAGCACGAAATCGAAGTTGTTGGTAAGAAACTGCGCGACATGATGCCTTGGATCTCCGAAGGTAAAATGGTCGACAAAGCCAAGAACTAAGGTTCAATTGACTTGAGTTCGAAAGGGCCGCCCAGTTTGGGTGGCCCTTTTTTCGTGCCAATTGTCAGGCCCCGCCCGTCAAGCCCTGGGCAAGCATCAGCGCATTCCCATCGGGGTCATAAAACGTGGCCGTTTTCACCATGCCCTCGACAACATCCGCTTCACCGTCGAATTTCACGCCTGCCCGCTTGAACTTTTTCCGCGCCGAACCCAGCTCACCAATTCCGAACACGGGCACACAATTTTCCGGGGGCGGCTCGGTATGCTCGCCCACCCCTATCGTCACCCCATTCGTTTTAGGGCGCGGCTCTGACTACCCCACCTCATTGGCACGATAGATCGTCGCGAAACACAAATCACAGCGCCTACAATCCACGTTGATCCTGTTCAGACAATGCGACTGCCGACCTAGACAATTCTACCCCCGTCTGATCCAACGGCTATATGCAAACACCCACGCTTTCCAATTGGCTATCGATCCTCGCACTCGGCACGATCTGGGGCGGCACCTTCATGGTCGTCACCATCGCGCTAGGCGGTTACGGTCCGCTGACGGTTGCCTGCGCGCGCACCACGCTTGGGGCTATGGCGCTTCTGCTTTTGATGCGTGTCATGAACAGCCCGCTACCGACCTTCGACACACGAATGATCAAATATTTGGTGGTCATCGGTGTCCTGAACACCGCGCTGCCATTCGCGCTTCTTAGCTGGGGGCAACAATATGTGCCTTCGGCCTTTGCGGGCATCTCGATGGCAGCCCTGCCCCTGTTTGTGCTGCCACTGGCGCATATTTTCACCGATGAAAAACTCAGCACACGCAATCTCTTAGGCGTCATCATGGGCTTCGTCGGCGCGGTTGTGCTTATCGGCCCATCTGTTCTAAAAATTGGCACAGGCATGGAACCCTTGGGGCAACTGGCATGCCTCGCAGCGGCATTGTCCTACGCAATTTCAAGCATTATGACACGTCGCTGCCCACCCATTGACGCGATCACAATGGCCGCACTCCTTTTGGTCGTCGGCGCAGTAACTCTCATCCCCGCCATGCTCTGGATCGAAGGCATACCGACAGTCACGGATCGGACAAGCACCACCGCAATCATCTTCCTAGGCATTGTGCCGACAGCGCTCGCAGCGCTCTTGCGCGTGCACACCATTCGCACCGCGGGCGCAGTTTTCATGACGCTTGTGAATTACCAAGTGCCTGTTTGGTCGATGATTTTCGGCGCGTGGATTCTATCTGAAATCCTGCCCCTGCGCTTCTTCATCGCATTGGGGCTAATCATGTTTGGCCTGACAATCAGCCAATGGGCGAGCCTGAAAAAGCTCGCCTCACAGGCCTTTTCCCGAGCATAAATATGTCAGGGTCTGGGGCGGCGCCCCAGCGGGTCAAACAGCCGCCGCGACCTCGGCCACAATATCGTCGACGACCTGCGTCAACAAATCCGCGTCCTCACATTCGGCCATCACGCGGACCAATGGTTCTGTGCCAGACTTGCGGATCAACAATCGCCCTTTGCCGACAAGCTTGGCCTCTGCATCCGCAATCACGGCCTTAACTTTATCCGTTTCCAACGGTGCTTGACCCAGCTCATAGCGCACATTTTTCAACATCTGCGGAACTGTTTCAAAGCTTTGGGTCAATTCGCTGGCCTTCTTGCCCGTTTCGACCATAGCAGCCAAGAACTGCAAGCCGGCCAACAGGCCGTCGCCCGTCGTCGCAAAATCAGTCATGACGATATGACCGGACTGCTCGCCACCAAGGTTAAAGCCGCCCGCGCGCATCGCCTCGACCACATAGCGGTCACCAACAGCAGTGCGCAGCAAGCGTAACCCTTGTGATTCCATATGGCGTTCCAGCCCAAGGTTCGACATCACAGTCGCAACCAGCGTGCCGCCGTTCAAACGGTCTTCCTCGGCCCAGCGGCCAGCCAACAATGCCATGATCTGATCGCCATCAGCAACCTTGCCGGTTTCGTCCAAGATCATCACACGATCGGCGTCGCCGTCCAAACAGATGCCAACATCCGCGCCGTGAGCGATAATCGCTTCCGCAGCAACCGTTGGGGATGTGGACCCACAATTTTCGTTGATGTTATAGCCATTTGGCGACACGCCAACGGGGATCACAGTCGCGCCCAATTCCCACAACACTTCGGGGGCGACACGGTGGCCAGCCCCATTTGCACAATCAATTACGACCTTCAGGCCATCCAGACGTTTGCCGTTCGGAAAGGTGCTTTTGACTCGTTCTGCATACCGGAACCGCCCGTCGTCAATCCGCTTCGCGCGGCCAATGTTTTCGGCCTGCGAAGGCTCAATCTCGCCAGCAACAATCCGTTCAATTGCAAATTGCGCCTCGTCAGACAGTTTGAACCCATCGGGGCCAAAGAATTTGATCCCGTTGTCATGATGCGGGTTGTGGCTGGCAGAAATCATGATGCCAATGTCAGCGCGCATGGATGTCGTCAACAGCCCAACCGCTGGGGTCGGAACTGGACCAAGCAACAAGACATTCATGCCGGTGCTTGTCAGCCCTGCCGTCAACGCATTTTCAAACATGTAGCCGGACAGGCGTGTGTCCTTGCCGATCACGACACGGTGGCCGTTTGATCCATCATTGCGAAAATATCGCCCTGCTGCGGCCCCGATCTTCAATGCCATTTCGGAAGTCATTGGGTAAATATTGGCGCGCCCACGCACACCGTCAGTTCCAAATAAGGTATCAGTCATAAAATTTTTGCCTTTGTCGTCATCGCCATTTGTAACCGCATGGCTTGTCGTGTCTCTACCGTATCGTGAACCCGCAATAATTGCACCCCTGACGCAACGCCATGTAATGCTACCGACACAGATCCGCCGACGCGATCTTGTGCCACGTCAGCTTTGCCAATTTCGCCAATGAAGCGCTTGCGTGAAGCACCAAGCAAAATTGGGCACCCCAGGCCGTGGAAAAGTGACAGCCCTTGCAGCAAAGCTAAATTATGATCAAGCGTCTTGCCAAAACCGATACCCGGATCAACGACGATCCGTTCTTGCCCGATCCCAGCGCGAACCGCGGCTTCGATCCGCGCAGCAAGGAAATCATAGACGTCCAAAAGCACATTATCGTAATGCGGTTGGTCTTGCATGGTCGCAGGGTCACCTTGGGCGTGCATCAGGCATACAGCCGCGCCGCTATCCGCCATTACCTGACCCATCGCAGGATCATAGGTCATTGCTGCGACGTCGTTGATCAAAGTCGCCCCAGCGGCGACAGCAGCCTGCGCCACATCGGCCTTTCGGGTATCAATAGAAATTGGCACGTCAGAACCGGCGCGAATGGCTGCTATCACGGGCGCTGTGCGGTCAATTTCCGCGTTATTAGCCACGGTTTTCGCACCCGGCCGCGTGCTTTCGCCGCCAATGTCCAAAATATCCGCACCTGCAGCGATCATCGCATTGGCATGTGCGACGGCAGCGCTGGGTGCATCAAATTTTCCGCCGTCCGAAAAGCTGTCAGGCGTAACATTCAGAATGCCCATGACACGGGGTGCCGACATATCCAAACCGGCGATGGCTGCGCGTGGTGCGGTCAGCCGCGCCATCACATCATCAGGCACATCTTTGACAGGCACGAACGTGGGCGCGCGGCCCCGTTGATGCACAGCAACCTGATCAAACCAGCACCACCCCACGCGCGCAGCGCCTGCTGGGCGAGGGCCAATGCTGTTTAAGATGGGCTGATAGTAATTGTCATTCATGGCAAAGTCGCTTGATCCGCTGACATGGTTTGAACAGGCATTGCCGCATCTGGTGCGGCGGCACCGATGACAACCAGCTCTTTGGCCTGCATTTGCGCAGCAAACCAAGCGGATAACCCAACGGCGTCCTTTGGTGCTGCGGCGGGACCATCGACGGCATCCAATACAATCTTTGACGGTGCCCAAATGCAGATTTGGTTATTCTTCATCGCCCAATCCAATTCGGTGCGGGTTTCCACAACCTTGCAGCGGTGATCACGGCTAGCCAAAAGCCATGCGTTTTGTTCTATCGCAAGAAGGTCGATCCGGCGCTGTGTCATCGCGTGGCCTGATTGCGGCGCAGGTAAATCAGCTGCCCCTGTGCAGATGATCAGCGGCGCGTCTTTCGCGGCAAGCGCGTCGATCCATCCCGTCAGATGCGCGGATGCAATCGCGTCATTGGCCATGAACACAACACGCGGATGCGGCGCCTCTTGGTGGGTTTGATCGCTGTGGGATAGCCCATCGCGGGACCGCACAATTTCGGCACCAAGCGTAAATGGCCCGCGGTCCAGTTTTTCGATCCGCACAAACACCCGCTCTGCCTGCGGTTCCAGCAAAATCCGTTCAGCCACGCGCGCTGCGAGTGTTTCAAGCAGGTTGATCCGCTCGGCTTCAAGCTCGACACCAATCGCTTCGGTCACGCGGTCATATGATAGAATGCGGTCCACATCGTCGTCGATCGGGCCAGTCAGCGGCGCGACTTCGACCACCACATTAAATTTGACGCGTTGCAGGGTGCCGCGTTCCAATTGAAACGCACCGATTTCGACTTCTACCGTATAATCACGCAGGGAAATACGGTCGCACGGTGTCGTCGAAGAAGCCTCTGCACGTTCGCTTGGGTGCGCAAAAGCGAGGCGGATATCATCAGTCATATATTTCGTCCAAAAGGGGCTATTGCGGCATACTATCCGCATATGCCCCTTGCAACCACAGCGATGACGTCAGAATTCGCCCCGCCACCGACCTAGTTCGACGCGGTGCGCGTTGGTTGACGATAGAAATGGTGAAAACCGATTGTTGCCGTGCGCGGGAATTTACGTGCCCAAGACGGGTTCACAGCCTTGGTATGATAATGTGTCGCCCCACCGGTCAACGGGCGCTCTGCCCCGTCGATCATGATCTTTGCGACCTTGGCAACGAGCGCGAATGCGGCGGGTTCGTTGACCACATCTGCCTTACCGTCACAGGTATATGTGAACTGACAGGCGTATTTGCGGCCGGTACCCTGATTGATGACACCACAAACGCTATCTGGATAACGGCTGCTGTCGACGCGGTTCATGATGACCTCGGCCACGGCAAACAAGCCTTTGACGCTTTCGCCGCGGGCTTCGAAATACAGGGCCTCGGACAGGCAACGCCATGCAGGGCCACCCGATGCTTTGGGCAGTGACGCCAGATAGGCACGCTCGTATTTGATACCAGCTGGGGCTGTTTGCACGTCACGCTCGGATGCTGGTGGCACGGTGGTCAACGCCGCCATGCGGGCCGCAGGCACAACCGAAAGCGATTGACGCTCTTGCCCCAAAAGCTGCTCCAACCGTCCTTGGATCACCGGATCAGCCAATGCAGGTCCTGCAAAAATTATTACCGACACCGCTGCCTTGAGCGTATTTTTGATCGTAAAGCCCATACTTGCTATTCCAAACGTCACACGGTCAGCCCCGCGCAGGCGTGGGTCATGTAGGGCAATTGCCACCAGCCGTCTAGCCATAGCGGGCACATCAGCAAAATCACGCTTGCGCGTTTAACTTATCCTGGATCGCCAATTGCGCGGCCGATAGCCGTGCGACAGGCACGCGAAACGGTGAGCAAGACACGTAATCGAACCCTTGGCTGCGGCAAAATGCGATTGCTGATCGCGTGCCGCCATGTTCGCCGCAGATCGACAGAACCACATCTGGCCGCCCCTTGCGCCCACGCTCTGCCCCCATGGATAACAGCTCTCCGACCCCTTCGACATCCAACTGGTGGAACGGGTCTTCGGGGTATACGCCTTCTTGCACATAGGCCGACATAAACCGGCCAGCATCATCGCGCGATAGCCCATATGTCATTTGGGTTAAGTCATTGGTCCCAAATGACAAAAATGCAGCATGTTGTGCAATATCTTCGGCGCGCAATGCAGCGCGTGGCGTTTCAACCATTACACCCAATCGGTAGGTAAAATCTGCCTTGCGTTCTGCGCGCACAGCCGCTGCGGCGGCATCAATCCGCGACTTGACCAGTTCGACTTCGCGCATCGCGCTGACAACTGGAATCATAATCTCTGGTTCGATCGCATGGCCTGCCAATGCCGCATCTGCGGTGGCCTCAAAAATTGCGCGCACCTGCATGTCGTAGATTTCCGGCAAGACGATCCCAAGCCGCACGCCACGCATCCCCAGCATCGGATTATATTCGGTCATGGCCGCCACACGTTCCGCAACGTCACTTACCGGCAGGGCCAGCTGTTCGGCCAAATCGCGAATCCCTGCCTTTTCAGATGGCAAGAATTCATGCAGCGGTGGATCGAACAGACGGATGCAAACCGGCTGGCCTTCCATAATCTGAAACAGCTCTGTGAAATCCTTGCGCTGGATGGGCAGCAAACGGTCGAGCACGGCGCGGCGATCATCACCTTTATTGGCAAAGATCATCTCGCGCATCACGCCCAAACGATCACCTTCAAAGAACATATGCTCCGTCCGGCACAGGCCGATCCCTTGCGCCGCAAAATTCCGCGCGGTTTGCGCATCGGCAGGCGTATCCGCATTCGCCCGCACACCGATGTCACGGTAATCATCTGCCCAATCCAAAAGCGTCCGAAACGCGTCGTCTAACGTGGCCTCTAGCATATCGGGCGCACCAGCCAAAATTTCGCCGGTCGTGCCGTCCACAGTGATCAAATCACCCACCTGAAAACTGCGTCCGTCAGGGCTGACAATTGTTTGGGACTTGCGGTCAATCAACAAATCCGACGCCCCTACAACGCAAGGCAACCCAAGCCCCCGCCCGATCACCGCCGCATGGGATGTCACGCCACCGCGCATCGTCAAAACGGCCGCAGCGGCGTGCATGCCGCGAATATCCTCTGGCGTGGTTTCACGCCGCACCAAGACGCAAGGCTCGCCACGGGCCGCACTGGCCTGCGCCTCTGCGGCAGTCAGAACGACACGGCCTGACGCCGCCCCCGGACTGGCTGCAATCCCGCGCACGATGTGATCCCGCGCCGCGCGCGGATCGACCTGACGGTGTAACAATTCGGACAATGCAGTTGGTTCGACCCGCATCACGGCCTCTGCCTGTGGGATGATCCCATCATCAGCCAAAGCCACAGCAATCCGCACGGACGCCCGCGACGACCGCTGGACACGCACTGCATCCAAAATATGCAGTGTATTGTTTTCAATCGTAAATTCGACCTGCATTTCTTCGCGCAGCTTGCGACGGCAGACATCACCATAGGCCACCAATTGCGCAAACAGATCGGGGCATTTCTCTTCCAGTGACGGGCCGCGCCCGTCCTTGACCAGATAAATCGCACCCGCCGCATCACCCAAGGCATCGCGCCCTTGGCTATGTCCCAAATAGCGGCCCTTGATCTGCGGCAGACCAGTGTCGTGGTCGACGTAATGGATGACGCCAGACCCACTTTCGCCCTGCCCGACGCCAAGCGCCATGGCCTGCACAACAAGGCCTAATCCCGCATCCGCTGGTGCGCCCTTGGCCTGACGCAACAGGCGTGCGGTGGTTCCGTCCCATGCACGCGCCATAGACCGCAATACCTCGGCCAGCTGCGTGGCTGGGTCTTGCGGGAACGGCTCGTCGGTTTCGAACTCATAGGCCTCTAACATACGCGCCAATGCGCTGCGATCCGCAGCTTCGGGGATGTCGAATGCATCAGGATCGAGCCGCGAAACATGCACGGAAAACGACCGGATGAACCGCAGATACAATGCCGTCGCCGTCGCCTCGCCCAGATCATCGACCATCGCGGCGTGGCGGGCATCATTCATCCCGATGTTCAAAATCGCACTTGGGCCACCCCAATCGGGGTCTTGGCTGGACGGGCGCACAGACAGCAACGGTGCATCACCAAATGGGGCCAACACTTCTGCCATATCGGGCATCGTGCCCTTGGCGATGTCATGCACCGCGTCAAACGACAGCGCGACCGTGATCGGCACCGGCATGTCGAGCCGCACAAGACGCTGCAAACATTTCGCGCGTCCTCCATGCACGTTCGGCGCCATAGGCGCGGTATTCGTGATCAGCGTGATCGGCGTAAAGATCTTCTCATTCTGCACTGCAGCACCATCCATTGTGTTGTTGCAGCATAGGGAGCGTTAACCCATGCGTCTAGTGAAGTTCTAGCCGTCGATGCGCGTCAAATCCGCCACGCCAAGGCAAGTTTTCCGAATACGCGACAAGAGGTTAAGCCGGTTGCGGCGCACCACCTGCTGATCGGCATTCACCTGCACGTTTTCAAAGAACGCATCAATCGGGCCACGCAATTCGGCCATCGCGGCCATCGCTGTCCCGAACTCTTGGGCCGCCATTGCCGGGGCAATGACCGTGTCGGCCTCATCCAAGGCCACAAACAACGCGCGCTCGCTGTCGTGTTGCGCATGGGCTGGGTCCGCGCCGAATGAATATTCGACGCCGTCCTTGGCCTCTTCTATGGTCAGGATGTTGTTGGCGCGCTTGAACCCTTGGATCAGGTTTTCGCCGTCATCAGTGGACAGCGTTGCCGCCAAAGCCTTCGCACGTTTGACCAACAAGGTCAGGTCGTCGGACCCGTCCATCGCGATGCATGCATCGATGATGTCATGGCGGATCCCTTGGTCTTTGAGGTAAACTTTCAGGCGGTCGTGGAAGAAGCCCAGCAAGTTCGCAGACCATTCGGTTTCACCGAACAATTTCGTCAGGCTGATTGTCAGATCATTGTCCAAAATCAAACGCGTCACGCCAAGTGCCGCACGGCGCAGCGCGAACGGGTCTTTCGACCCTGTTGGTTTCTCATCAATCGCCCAGAAACCGGTTAGCGTATCAAGCTTATCAGCAAGCGCGACGGCCACGGAAACGGGCGCGGTTGGCACGTCGTCTGATGGGCCGAGCGGGGAGTAATGTTCTTGCGCAGCCGCAGCCACAGCATCGGACAGCCCCGCGTTGGTCGCGTAGTAACGGCCCATAAGCCCTTGAAGTTCGGGGAATTCATAGACCATTTCGGACGATAGATCGGCCTTGGCCACTCGCGCGGCCTCGGCGACTTCGGTCACATCGGCACCGACCAGCGGCGCGATCTCGGACGCCAGCGTGATGATACGATCAATGCGGTCTTTTTGCGTGCCGAGCTTGTTGTGGAATGTGACGTTGGACAGGCTGTGCAGCCACGGATCCATGCCCGCCTTGGCGATGCGCAGATCGTTTTCCCAAAAGAATTTCGCATCCGACAGGCGCGCAAACAGCACCTTTTGATTGCCCTTCAAGATCGTCGCGCCATCGTCGGACGTTACTGTGTTAGCAACGGTGACAAAGCGTTCGATCTGGCCGGTTTTCGCATTGCGCACGGAAAAGAATTTCTGGTGCTCTTTCATCGAGGTTTGCAAAACCTCGGCAGGCAGATCGTAAAACGTCGGATCAATCTGACCGAGCAGAACCACAGGCCACTCAACAAGCCCCGCGACCTCTGTCAACAAACCGCGATCTTCGACGACCTCTAGGCCCAAGGCAAAGGCTTGGTTCGTCGCATCGTTCCAGATCATATCGGCACGCTCGTCAGGGCGCAGCATCACTTTGGCGCGCTTCAGCTTCGCCTCGTAATCCTCGAACGACGTTACAGAAAACGCATCAGGCGCAAGGAAGCGGTGACCGCGTGTCGTGTTGCCGGATGTGATGCCGTCAACGTCCACGGGGACGACTTCGGCGCCCGCCTCATCGGTCAACATGCAGATGATGGAATGCAACGGGCGGACCCATTTCAAGCTGCCCGTCCCCCAGCGCATGGATTTCGGCCATGGGAAATTGCGGATCGTGTTTTCGAGCACTTCGGCGATGATATCCGCGGCCATGCGGCCCGGCTTTTCGATCACGGCGAAATACACCTGACCCTTTTTATCGTCGCGGATTTCAAGGTCGTCTTTGGCGACACCAGCGCCGCGCAAGAACCCTTCGAGCGCTTTGTCAGGCGCGCCGACTTTCGGCCCTTTGCGTTCTTCACGCACGGGTTTGCTTTCGGCCAGAAGGTCCTCGACCGACAGGGTCAAACGGCGTGGCGTGGAAAATGCGGCGGCGGATTTATAAGTCAGACCCGCATCAACAAGCCCGTCTGTGACCAGCTTTTGCAGGTCGGCAGCGGCGCGACCCTGCATACGGGCCGGAATTTCCTCGGAGAAAAGTTCAATCAGAAGATCAGGCATTATTGCAGGCTTTCAGGGGCTGGTGGGCATTCAGGCGGCACGGGGTTGCCGTCAAAAACGACTTCTCCGCAGAAATTGATTTGGTGCCATGCAAACGCACGGCCATCGGGGTAAACGGCAACAACGCGGTCGATACCGTATTGGATGTTCTCGGTGCCCATAAAGGCAAATGCGATTCCTGTGGTCAGGTCCTCGCCGATTTGATCCGCGTCAAAACAGTCGAACCAACCAGGGGCGACGCGCGGTTCTGCGTCGTCGTAAATCGCATAGGTTTCGGTCAGCAAAGCTTGTGACAGCTCTGTTGTGAAACACGACCGGAACCGCAACGGGCTGCTGTCGCTGTCGATCGCCTTGAGGTTTTCGAACACGATCCCCTCTGGTTCACCCGAAGTGATGGACACAAATTGCACATCTTCAACCTGCGCCGATACGTCGTCGTAATAGGCGTAGACCTGTAGGTAATACAGCGCCGCCCCTGCCATCAATGCAATCACAACCATCCCCAATATTGCTAAGCGCGCGATCATGCGGCAAATCCACCTGCTGGTGTTTGAACGAATGCATCTGCACAGGCCTTGGCCAAGGCGCGCACGCGTCCGATATAGGCTTGGCGTTCGGTCACGGAAATCACCCCGCGTGCGTCAAGCAGGTTGAACAAATGGCTGGCCTTGATGCATTGATCATAGGCCGGATGCGCCATGATGATGCGCTTGCCCGTTTTCGGATCGTCATGCGGTTGGGCTAGAATACGTTCGCATTCGGCTTCGGCATCTTTGAAATGCTGCAACAGCGTGTCGGTGTCGGCCACGTCGAAATTCCAACGCGCGTATTCTTGTTCGGTTTGCAAAAACACATCGCCGTATTTCAGCGCAATTGGCGCGTCGGGGTCGTTGAACGGCATGTCCATGACGTGATCGCATGCGAGCACATACATCGCGAGGCGTTCGAGACCATAAGTCAGCTCGCCGGACACAGGTTTGCAGTCATGGCCGCCGACCTGCTGAAAGTAAGTAAACTGGCTCACTTCCATGCCGTCGCACCAAACTTCCCAACCCAGACCAGCCGCGCCAAGTGTCGGGCTTTCCCAGTCGTCTTCAACAAAACGAATGTCGTGGATAGATGCATCAATGCCAATCGCTGCGAGCGAACCGAGGTAAAGGTCCTGCAAATCCGGCGGGCTTGGCTTGATGATAACTTGATACTGATAGTAGTGTTGCAAACGGTTCGGGTTTTCGCCGTAACGCCCATCTGTCGGGCGGCGCGATGGCTGCACATAAGCGGCTGCCCATGGTTTATCGCCCAATGACCGCAGGGTCGTGCCGGGGTGGAATGTGCCTGCACCGACTTCCATGTCGTATGGCTGCAGAATGGCGCAGCCCTTCGCGGCCCAATAATTCTGGAGACGCAGGATGATTTCCTGAAAACTACGTGGTTTATCGGCCATCTTTGCCCTCTTTGACTGGTTAAGGCCGTCATACGCACATGGACCAAGAGGGTCAATTGGATCACGTCGGGTTAATTCTTAACAAAACCCTAATTTTCGGGGCTGCACTTTGCCATAACTCTATTAAAAAAATTTTGGAAATCCACGTTTGTGGACAATTGTTTTTTAGAATCTTGAGGCGTGATATGTTGCGGGCAATTCTTGCAGTTCTGTTTTTGGGGCTTTGGCCTATGGCCGCGATCAGCCAACAATCCGTCTATATCCAGATCGAGGCACAGCCGACGCTGAACGGCGGACAGGCGCGTGCGCGGTTCTATGAAAACCGTGTGGAAAATGTGAATGGCTATTTCCTTGGGGGCCGGTGGTATGGCGTCGCGCTTGGTCCTTATGCGCCGGATGCCGCGGCCCGCATCTTGCGCGATCTGCGCCGACGCGGGGTTATCCCGAACGACAGCTTCATCGTGACAGGCGACAGTTTCCGCCAGCAGTTTTGGCCCATCGGCGTTGGTGCTGAAACAACGCCGCAGCCCCTACCAGAAACGGTGGAGCCGGAAACACCACAAGACCCGATCGTCGAAACGCCGCTTGCGCCCGCCGATCCCCCCGCAGAAGAGCCTGCAGCAGTTGCAGAGATCGCACCAGAACCAGAAATCGTGGCCCCTGACGAAACCCGCGCTGAAGCACAGGCATCCGAGGCATTGTTGGACCGCACCCAGCGCAAGGAATTGCAGACAGCCCTGCAATGGGCAGGGTTTTACACAGCCGCAATCGATGGTGCCTATGGTCGCGGCACGCGGGCATCCATGCGCGCTTGGCAAGAAGCAAACAACGTCGAAGTCACTGGCATTTTGACCACCGCGCAACGTGCGACGCTTTTGGCTGACTACAACGAAGTCCTGAGCGGCATGAACCTGCAATTGGTCCGTGACGACGCATCTGGTGTCGAAATGCTGATCCCCACTGGCGTTGTCGCCTTTGCCAACTACGAACCGCCCTTCGCCCGCTTTGATCCCAAGGGTGACCTAGACGCGCGCGTCTTGTTGATTTCGCAAGAAGGCGATCAAAACCGGCTGTTTGGTCTGTATGAAATTTTGCAAGCATTGGCGATTGTGCCGACCGAAGGCCCGCGCAAACGTGGCAACGGCTCTTTTGAGCTCGAAGGCATCGACGACGACATCCATTCTTATACCTATGCGACTTTGTCTGATGGTGCGATCAAAGGGTTCAGCCTGATCTGGCCCGCAGGCGACGACGACCGCCGCCGCCGCGTTCTGGCAGAAATGAAGGCCAGCTTTACCCCGCTTGCGGGTTCATTGGACCCAAGCCTTGCCGTGCCCAGTGAAGCCCAGGCGATTGACCTGATCGCTGGATTGGAAGTCCGTAAACCGAAAATCTCTCGGGCCGGTTTCTTTGTCGACGCGCAAGGCACTGTGCTGACGACATCGCAGGCGGTAGGGTCATGTGACCGGATTACGCTGAACAGCGAACATGAGGCCCAAGTCGTGCATTTGGATGAAGACCGCGGTTTGGCCGTGCTGCGCCCAGACGAACGCCTTGCCCCATTGGGCGGGGCGATGTTCCAAACAGGTGTTCCGCGCTTGCAGGCAGAAGTGGCTGTGGCCGGCTTCCCTTATGGCGGTGTTCTGGTGACACCATCCCTGACGTTTGGCCGATTGGCTGATTTACGCGGGTTGAATGGCGAAGAAACTGTCAAACGCTTGTCGCTGACAGCAAAAGAAGGCGACGCAGGCGGCCCGATATTTGACAACGGCGGCGCGGTGCTTGGCATGTTGCTGCCCCGCGAAGTCAAAGATGGTCAGGTTCTACCAGCCGACGTGAGCTTTTCATTGGATGCAGGCGAGATTTTGGCGTCATTGGAAACAGCGGGCATTTCAGTTGCGACGACAGACACTATGGCATTCATGCCGCCAGAAACGCTGACACTGCGGGCCGCTGACAACACAGTTCTTGTGAGCTGCTGGTAAGGGGTGATGGGTTAAAACCCATCCTACGTCGGATCGTTCCCTAGCAAATATCGGCGGTCACATGGATGACCGTCGGTCCCTCTGCCGTTAAGGCATCCGTCAAAGCTTCCTTAAACGTATCCAACGAGGCAGGGGCTGCCGTCGCACAGCCATAGGCCTTGGCCAGCATCACGAAATCTGGGTTTTGCTGGATCACGGCATTGGGTGCGATTTGGGCGCGGACCATGCTATCCTCAATCTCGCCCAGCTTGCCGTTGTCCCAGATGATGATCGGCAGGGATAAGTTCAATTCCACCGCGACCATCAATTCTTGTAACGTATATTGGAACCCATAATCCCCCGCGATAGCAACAACTGGCTTGTCGCCCAGCCCGATCTTGCCCCCAATCGCAGCGGGCAACGCATAGCCAAGCGTGCCAAAGCCGTAAGGGTGATGCCATTGGTTTGGCGCGCCCATTGGGTAGATTTCTTTGGCCGCATAGGCAAATTGCGTCATATCCGAATAGATCGTCGTGTTACGGGGCAGCACGTCTTGCAGCGCCTTGACCACCGGCGCGATTCCCGGACGCTCTGCCGCGATTTCCGCGCGGAAAGCTTGGTCATGGGCAGCCACCTTAGCATGATCCCACAGGAACGGTTTATCGTCGGGCCATTCTTTTAAGCGGTTGAGTAGGTCGTTGTAGAACCCCGGTGCCGCGGCATGCACTTGGATCTCGGCGCGGTGCCTGTCGCGCAAAACCTCTGGGTCGATGTCCACACGGATCATATCGCAAGTATGCCCCAGATCATCGCGCCACAAATCAACCTCTGACAGTTCGGACCCGACAACCACCACAAGGTCAGCTTGGGCGATGACATCCGCACTGCGCGGTCTCGCCAAATAGGCGCCAAGACAGCGTTCATCATCGCCATCCAACGCGCCGCGGCCTGCATAGGTGGTCATGACCAATGCGCCAGCCTTGCGCGCCATCGCAGACAAATTGGCGCAATATCTGCCCCCGCCCCCAATAATAAACAGCGGCATTTCAGCCGCCTTCAGCCGATTTTCGATCAATGTCATTAGGTCGGCATCAAGATGCAAACCGGCTTGGATTTCTGCGGGTGGCGCAGGTGCTGGATCGGCGCGGGCTTCAAGCGTGTTGATCGTCACAGTGATATGTTTGGGCCGTGGGCGGGCCGTTGCAAATTCGCCAAACGCCCGATCGACCAGCGCATAAGCGGTGGCGGCATCACGTGCCGTTTCAGACCAATCGCAAACAGAGCGTGCAGCGCCCTCTTGATCACGCATTTGATGCAACTGGCCGCGCGTTGCCGTTGTTTCATCCAAACATGACGACAGCACGAGCATGGATACGGAATCCGAATAGGCTTGGCCCATCGGCGTCATGATATTGCACAGCCCCGGCCCCGTGATGACATAGGCCACCCCGGGTTTCCCCGTCGCACGGGCATAGCCATCGGCCATAAAACCCGCCCCTTGTTCGTGACGCGCCAGCACATGGGTCAAACCCGCCTCTTCGATGCCACGATACATTTCTTGGTTATGCACCCCCGGAATGCCGAAAATCACCTCGACCCCACGATCCTTGAGCATATGGGACATCTGGGCACCAAGGGGGCGTTGGTTCATTATTCTCTCCAGAATGAAACGGTGAGAATGGTCAGCACGGCCATAATTTCAAGGCGGCCAACAAACATGGCAATCGCCAAAATCCATTTGGCGGTGTCATTTAGACCTGCATAGTTGCCCGCCGGTCCGATTTCCGTACCCAGACCTGGCCCGATATTGGCCAGTGCCGCGGCAGCTCCGGACACGGAGGTGATGAAATCCAAACCCGTCAGCCCCAGCATCGTTGCTACAATGCCAAGCGACAGGACAAATGCCACAAAGAACGCCATGACCGAATTCAAAATGTCCTCGGACACGGGCCGGCCCTCGTAGCGGGGCACAAATAAGCCATGCGGCGAGTGAATTTTGCGGATTTGGCTTTTGATCGACGCCACAAGCAACTGATAGCGGAATACTTTGACCGAACAGGCGGTGGAGCCCGCGCAGCCACCAATCAGCCCGATGAAAAAGAACATTACAACGGGAAATGTGCCCCAAGTCATATAATCCGCGCTGGCATAGCCCGTGCCGGATATGATGGATGTGACGTTGAACAGGGCTTCACGGAACGACAATTCGTTGACGCCTCCTTCGCGCCCCCAGAGCCACGCAGAAATCAGCATGACGCAGATGGAGACAATCCCAAAGAAGGTGCGGATTTGGCTGTCACGGTAAAACGGCTCTGCCGTTCCCGCCAAAATTTGCACATATCGCACAAACGGCAACGCAGCGAGGATCATGAACACAATCGCGGTATAATGCACCGCAGCGCCATAAATTCCAAATGACGCATCCGAGTTGGCCATGCCGCCAGTCGATACAGTTGTCATTGCGTGGGTCAATGCATCAAAGGCAGGCATGCCGAATGCGGAATAGGTCAAAGCACAAACAATCGTCAGGCTGATATAGATCACCGAAATACGGCTGGCGATTTCACCAGCGCGCGGCAGGATTTTGCCCGCAGTATCAAAGCCTTCAGTGCGAAAGATCTGCATACCCCCAACGCGCAACTCTGGCAAAAACACCATCGCCACAACAATGATACCAACCCCACCAAGCCATTGCAGAATACCGCGCCACAATTGCAGTCCTTCGGGCAATGCCTCTAACCCGCTAAACACAGTCGCCCCGGTGGTCGTCAGGCCAGACATGGCTTCAAAGAAGGCGTCGATGAAATCCGCGTTACTGGCGCCTAGCACAAATGGGATCGCGCCAAAAACTGGCAAGGTCAGCCAAACAAGTGAGGTCAGCAAAAAGGTCTGCCGCAGCGATAGACCCGCCGTTACACCATTGGCACAAGTACCGGCCAGCAAACCGCCGACCAGTATCGTGATAATCGCGCTTTCAAGAAACACCGGCCAGTGGCCGTTGCCGACCATCAAATCAGCCGCCAAAGGCGCCAGCATGGTAACCCCAAGCGACGCGACAAGCAGACCGATAACGTAACCCACTGGGCGTAAATCTAGCATGTCTTAGGGGTGGCCCGCCGCAACTGTCATGTCAAGGAATTACCCTGTGTGAAACAGCGTCTGAAACATGCGCGGATCAATGGATGCGGCGGCGAATGTGTCGCCCTCGGTCATGATCGACACGGCATCATGGCTGTGCAGGCTTTCTTGATGGCTGGCGACAACGCGGAAATCACCGACGCGATCGTCGGCAAGCAATTGTTCACAAAACAGGCGCGCCGCGTCTTCGACGAAAATCGGGTTTGCGGCATTGAGTTCTGCAAACGCCTGTTCATCCTCGCGTTTCACCATGACTTGGGTTTCTGTTGGCACTGCCGTGCGGGCCATGTCGATCACGTCTTCGAACCATAAGATCGGTTGATCATCGGCCACAATCAGCGAAATCCGCGCGACAGACCGCTGGCTATGCGGCGTTGCAAGCTGGTTGCGGAATTGGCGGGCGTGTTCGGACAATTCCAGTGAACAAGGGCATGTGCTGGAATAAACGTAATCCAGATGCACGATCTTGCGGCGCACCCCGTCAACCTCGATCAATTCCAACGCGATGTCGTAATATTGATACCCCGCCAGCCCAGACCGCAGGCTGTCGATCTTCACAGGAAACGAAAACCGCATCTGGATGCGCGCGTCAAAGCTTTCAAGGTCGGTCTTATAGGCATCTAGCGCCCGTTCGATCACCTCGAAACTGAACGTTTCCTCGGCATGTTTGTAAAACGTGCGCATGATGCGGGACATGTTGATGCCCTTTTTCTCCGCCTCGAGGCTAACCGTGCCAGTGACCGAAGTCTCCAGCGTCAAATCACCCCCACCACGGGTTTGAAACCGGATCGGCAGGCGAAAATTGCTGATGCCCACGTGCTGAATTTGCTGCTGCGCACCACGGATCAGGCTGCTGGGGCCGTTTTGCAGATCAGGCATCGAGGCCTTGTAATCGTCGTCGACTTCGAACGCTTCGGGGTATGCACGTGCCAAGGCGGGGTAGTTCGTGACCTCTTGGCCCGGGATCAGACGGCTGACAAGCGGGTCCAGCTGCGCCACCTCTTCTGGTGTCACATCCACGGCCCAGCGGCGCAGGATCGCAAGGGCGGCTTCTGCATCTTGGCGCGTAGGGTCGCGGTCCAGATCGATGTCTGGTGTATCCGCATCGCTGCCACTATTTTCATAATAGATGCGCGACAATGTGGCCCGTAGATCAGTCATTCGGTGTCTCCCTTGGGATACCCATAGCATAGCTCGCCCAGCAAAAGACGATGAAATACGTCCCTCTTGGCGTCATTTACAACGTATCGAGCGCCCGTGTCATGTCCGCAATCAGATCGTCCGCATCTTCGAGCCCGATAGACACGCGCACAAGGCCCATGGAGATGCCCAAAATATCCTTTTGCTCGTCCGGCAGGCGCTGGTGCGTTGTCGTCGATGGATGGGTCACAATGGATTTCGCATCTGCAAAATTATTCGAAATCGTGAACAATTCCAATGCATTGAGGAATTTGAAACACGAGTCTCGCCCGCCCTCCACCTCAATCGACAACACCGTGCCGCCAGTCGGGGCCTGGGACAATGCGAGCGCCTGCTGCGGGTGTGCCGCGTCGGTTGGATAGCGCACGGAAGTCAGTTTTGGATGCCCTGCCAGCGCCTTTGCAACCTTTGCCGCGGCATCAGCCTGCGCCCGCACGCGTAGATCAATGGTTTCCAATGCCTTGAGGTGATTCCACGCGGTGAACGGGTTCATCGCACCACCGGTGTGTTTCATATAGGCCTCTATCGGGCCACGGATCAGGTCGCGGTTTGCAAGGATCGCACCGCCCAACATCCGCCCCTGCCCGTCCACATGTTTGGTCGTGGACACGATGGCGACATCGACGCCGCACTCGGCCGCATAGGAATAGACCGGGGTGGCCATCGCGTCATCGGCCAGCACAAGCGCACCTACCGCATGGGCGGCTTTGACGACGTGTCGGGCATCTACGACTTCGAGTGTCGGGTTTGAAATGCTCTCAAAGAACACGAGCCGCGTGTCAGGTCGGATTGCCGCATCCCATGCCGCGTTATCTGTGCCATCGA
Organism: uncultured Roseobacteraceae bacterium; assembly: GCA_964022435.1. GTDB lineage: Bacteria > Pseudomonadota > Alphaproteobacteria > Rhodobacterales > Rhodobacteraceae > Yoonia. Next base: position 19,432 of record CAXIAL010000021.1, read on the forward strand.
CCAATGTAATTTCAACGCCGAACCGCGCAAGGATGTCTTCGAGCACGTATAGGCACGACCCGAACAACGCGCGCGACGACACCACGTGATCGCCCGCTTTTAACAGCGCGGTCAACGCGCCACTAACGGCCGCCATGCCGGATGTGCAGGCGAAACAATCCTCGTAACCCATCATCGCAGCAAGACGGTCTTCAAACATGCGCACGGTCGGGTTGCCGTAGCGGGCATAGATGAATTCGTCATCGCCCGCCTGAATGAACCGCTGTTCGGCGGCTTCTGCCGTCGGGTAGACGAACCCTTGGGTCAGGAATACGGCTTCGGATACTTCGCCATATTGGCTGCGGCGTGTGCCTGTGTGGATCGCTTTGGTGCGTTTGGTCCAGTTGGTCATTGTCATCTCTCTGGCTGGCCTTTGGCCATTAAAAAACCCCGACACCGGGAAAAGGTATCGGGGCATATAACCCGTTCCTTTTTAGCGGCATGTTTAACGTGGCCCGCAATCCGGTAACAAATCGCCACGAAGGTTATTTAGCCTTGCCGCAGTGCGGCGTCAACAGCGCGTGACGTTAGGATTGGTCAGGTTCGATCAGGTATTTTTGCAATGCCATAATCTGTGACCACAAGAAAATGAACAACACCGCCGGAAACGCAAAGGTCTCCAATTTGACCCAAAGGTCGGTTGATTGTGTGCGCCAGATAATTTCATTGGCGACAGCCAAGGCGGCAAACATCACGGTCAACCGGCGGGTCAAAATCATCCAGCCCTGTTCTTGCATTGGCAAAAACTCTTCCATGATAAACTGCAGATAACTGCGCCCACGCAGCAGGCCAATCCCAAGAATTGCCGCGAAACATCCGTAGACAATGCTGGTTTTCATCTTGAAAAACCGCTCGTCGTTGAACCATGCGGTCAGTCCACCAAAGAAGATCACCATGAAGGCCGTGAACACCTGAATGCGGCTGAGTTTCCCTGTCATGGCCCACAAAATGCCCATCGCGACCAGCAAAATCGGCACAAAGATCAGCGTGGCGACGATAAACCCCGAGTATTCCGTGCCCGCAAATGTGAACACGTCATCCTTAATCCGCGTGTAGATCACAAAGAAAATGATCGTCGGTCCAAGCTCAAGAACCTGTTTGAGGATTGGGTTGATCTTTTTTTCGGCCATCGTGTTCTCCTTTATCCGCCCATTTCAACGATCACAGCGCCAAGTGCAACCAAGCTCATCAAAAACAGGCGTCGTGGGCCGACTTTTTCGCCCAAAATGAACCAACCGATAAGGGCCGCAAAGACTGTAGAAGTTTCGCGCAACACGGCCGCCTCGCCCACCTTATCCAATCGCGTCGCCAACATGACCCCGCCGAAACTGACCCAAGCGATCAAGGCCCCGAAAAACCCGCGCCACATGAGCGGGCCGAGCGTTGGTTTGTCGACCATGCGCCGATAGCGGATCGCTGCGAGGATTGGGAAATCGAGCGCTGTGAGAAAGAAAAACCATGCGAGGAAAGTAAACGGATTGAGGCTCGATCGGATGCCATATGCGTCCCAGGTCGTGTAAATTGCCACCGTGATGCCGCCGAGCAATGCCCAGCCAAGGCCGGTTTTCAGCGCGTTTCGATCCAGCGTTTCCTCTGACAGGTTGCGCAAAGCCAACAGCAGGATGCCCCCCGACACGCAGGCCACGCCCGCCCATTGCGTCGGCGTGAAATGTTCGTAGAAAATGACCGATGCGGCGATCACAGTGACCACCGGCCCCGTCCCGCGCACCACAGGGTAAACGACCGTATAGGCTGCCCGCTCATAGGCCAGCGCCATGGTCAATTTATACGCGAAATGGATCACCATCGCGCCCAAAAGCATCCACATCGTGAAGGCATTGGGCCAAGGCACAAGGAATAATGCGACAGGTGCGGAAATTACGGCGAGCCATGCGTCGATGGACCCGCGGGTTAGCCAAGGATCATGGCGTCCCTTTTGCAACGCGCCAAAGGCAGCATGAGCCACGGCAGAAAGAAGCGCGAGTGCCGTCGCCAGTTGCGCCCCTTGGGGTGTGCCCGATATTTGGACGATCCAGTCACCCAATTGATGGTGTTAGGGGCGCTGCCCCCGGCCTAGCGGCCTCCCCCGAGGTATTTGAGGCCAGAAGAAGCAGGTTACGCATCAAGGCCGACAAGCGCATTGGCGAAGTCTTCGGGGTCAAACGGCGCGAGATCATCGATTTGCTCGCCCACCCCAATCGCGTGGATCGGCAGACCGAATTTATCTGCAAGCGCCACCAGAACGCCGCCCTTTGCCGTGCCGTCCAGTTTCGTCATCACAAGACCGGACACATCGGCGAGTTCTTGGAATACTTTGACTTGCTGTAGCGCGTTTTGGCCTGTCGTCGCATCGAGAACAAGCAAGGTGTTATGCGGTGCATCGGGGTCTTTTTTACGGATCACCCGCACGATTTTGGAGAGCTCTTCCATAAGGTCGGCGCGGTTGTGCAAACGCCCGGCCGTATCGATCATCAACAAATCAGCGCCGTCGTTATGGGCTTGTTCCATTGCATCATAGGCAAGGCTGGCAGGGTCGGACCCCTCTGGCGCAGTCAGCACCGGCACGCCAGCGCGTTCGCCCCAGACCTGTAGCTGTTCAACGGCGGCAGCGCGGAATGTATCCCCCGCTGCAATCACAACCGATTTGCCCGCCGCCTGAAATTGGCTGGCGAGCTTGCCGATTGTCGTGGTTTTGCCCGCCCCGTTTACGCCAACGACCAACACGACCTGCGGTTTTTTGGCGTAAAGCGGCATGGGTTTGGCGACTGGGTCCATGATGCGCGCGACCTCTTGCGCCATAAGCGATTTGATCTCTGCGGTAGACAGTTTTTTGCCCATCCGCCCTTCGGCCATATTGGCCGTAACGCGCAGCGCTGTATCAACGCCCATATCAGCGGAAATCAACAACTCTTCGAGCTGTTCAAGCATATCGTCGTCAAGCGCACGGCGCGGCGCTGCAGGCGCGGCCTTGCGACCGGTGAGCCGCCCCAAAAGGCTGGGTTTGACAGGCTCTGGCGCGGGTTCATCGTCAAGGGGGGATGGTGCAAGTGTGGTCATCGGGGCGACGACAGCTTCTGCGGGTGCCGGTTCAGGTTCAGGTTCAGGTTGCGGCTTTGGTTCCGCCACAGTCTCTGGCTCTATTGGCTCCGCGACTGAGGCCACGTCCGGTACAGGATCGGCCACAACGTCAGGGGCGACATCCGCTTCGGGCAGGTCTGACGCGCCGCCATCACTGACAATCTCGTCTAGTCCCTCGTCAATCTTAGACGACGACCGCAGCATCCGGTCTTTGAGTTTTTTGAAAAATGACATCCGGCGACCTTTGATCACATTGTGTTTTCTATCTAGTCCCGATCAAACGATATTGAAAGAGGGCGTGATCGCACGCGCTGACTTCTTCATACCAGCATGTTAGAACGCATCTATGACCTTGCAGATTTCTCCAATGCGACTTTTCGCGCTCGCGACACTGACCCCCGTGGCCCTGATCGCCGCGGCTGCGGTATTCGGCGGCGCTTGGATTGTCGCGGGCTTTGTTTACATGGCATTTTTGTCGGCGGGGCTGGACGCGGCGGTGCGCACCGTCACCCCACCTACCCCCGACAGCGAGTTTCCCATTGCAACATCACTATCCGTGGTGCTGGGCATCGCCCATTTCAGGGTTTTGTTGTTGGTGATCAACCACCTAAGCAATGCCCACACCAGCGTGATCGGCAAAGTGGGGTTGTTTTCGGCCGCTGGCATGTTCTTTGGTCAAATCAGCAATTCCAATGCCCATGAACTCATCCATCGCGGCGGGCGCGGGCTGCATCGGCTTGGCACTTGGGTCTATATTTCATTGCTGTTTGGGCACCACACATCTGCACATGTGCTGGTGCATCATCGTCATGTGGCGACGCCGCTAGACCCATCATCATCGCGGCTGGGCGAAAGCTATTACCGCTTTGCGCGGCGGGCTTGGATTGGATCGTTTCGTCAGGGCTTCACGGCAGAAACAGACCGTCGTGCGCGGATTAACGCCCCAGCCTATCGCCATCCCTATGTGATCTATGTCGCAGGTGCCGTCGGATTTATTGCTGCTGCGGGTTTGCTCGGCGGGCTGAAGGCGGCGCTGATCTACATCGCCTTGGCGGCTTTCAGCACTTCGCAATTGCTGCTGTCCGATTATATCCAGCACTACGGGTTGCGACGGGCCGAGGTGAACGGCCGCTATGAACCGGTTGGCGCGCGCCACAGCTGGAACAGCCCGCATTGGTTTTCATCTGCTGTGATGTTGAATGCACCGCGCCATTCCGACCATCACACCCACCCAACACGGCCCTATAACGCGCTGATTATTCCTGATGACAGTCCGATGTTGCCCTATGCCCTGCCGGTCATGGCGTGTCTGGCGCTGTCGCCGCGGCGGTGGCGCAAGGTCATGGATCCTTTGGCTGCGCAATGGTCCGCCACACCTAAGTAACGGCGCTGGTCAATTTCCCAAAAATTGGGCAATCTTTGTATATGAAATACCTCGCACTGATCCTTCTCGCCACGCCCGCCATGGCCCAAGACGCCATGAACGCAGCAGAGTTTGATGCCTATACCAAAGGCAAGACACTGACATTCGGCAGAGCAGACGACGACGCCTACGGCATTGAACAATATCAAGAAAACCGCCGTGTGATCTGGTCATTTCTTGATGGGGAATGCAGCAATGGCGTTTGGTATGAAAGCAAAGGCAGCATTTGTTTTCGCTACGATTTCGATCCCGAACCAAAATGCTGGAAGTTCTATGACGACCCTAACGGGCTGCGGGCGGTATTTATGAACCGGCCCGACACTTCCGTACTATATGAAGCACAAGATAGCGGTGAACCTCTAGTCTGCCCGGGTCCGGACCTAGGGGTCTAGGGTCACGCGCCCATCGGCAAATTCAATCTCCACGGTCTTGGCGGCATTTGCACCTGCCGTTGTTGTTACAACCGCGCCGTCCCCGCGCACCACTGCATAGCCACGTTTCAGCGTTTCGACATAGCCAAGCGTTTCGCGCAACCGGTCCAAAGACGTCAAACGTGCTACACGTGCTGCCTGATCGCTGATGGCCCGTGCAGACAATCGCGCCATCACAGCATCCAGCCGTTCGGATTTGCGCGCCAAATCGCGTGCAATGATATCGGATCGCAACCCGCGTGACGTTGCATCCAATTTATCTTGTGCACGCCCAATCCGCGCCGCCAGAACGCTGGGCCGCAATGGGCCCGCAGCGCGCGACAGTGTCAATTCCTTGGATGCCACCGCCTTGTGCAACGCCTTTGGCAACCGCTCTGACGCGACATCAAACCGCTGGCGTGGCCCGTCGAGTAAGCTGTCTTGGCTCGGCAATGCCCGCGTCAAATCACGCAATCGCTGGCCGCGTTGCGACAACCCATTGCTGAGGGATCGGGACAATCGCGCCCCTTGCTGATCAACCCAAGCGATCAATTCCATACGCACAGGCACAGCCATTTCGGCGGCTGCTGAAGGTGTCGGCGCGCGCATATCCGACACGAAATCGATCAAGGTCGTATCGGTTTCATGGCCCACCGCCGAAATCAGCGGAATATCAGACGCCGCCGCGGCCCGTGCCACGACCTGTTCATTAAAGCCCCACAAATCTTCCATCGACCCACCGCCACGCGCGACGATAATCACGTCGGGTCGGGGCAATGCCCCCCCTGGCGTCATCGCGTTGAACCCACGAATGGCATTGGCCACCTCTGGCGCGCAGGCCTTTCCTTGCACCGCAACCGGCCAAACCAAAACCTTGCGCGGAAACCGATCTCGCAAGCGGTGCAAAATATCGCGGATCACCGCGCCCGTGGGCGATGTGACCACGCCAATGATCTGCGGCAGGTAAGGCAGCGCTTGCTTGCGTTCAGGGTCAAACAACCCTTCCGCCGCCAAAGCCGCCTTGCGTTTCTCCAACATCGCCATCAGGGCACCCGCGCCCGCGACCTCGATCCTATCGACATTGATGTTGTATTTTGATTGGGCACCGAATGTGGACAGCTTGCCAGTGATAATCACCTCAAGCCCTTCTTCTGGGATGACGCCTAGGCCGGACACTTGGCCCTTCCATGTCGTGCAGGCGATCACGTTCTTGTCGTCTTTGATGTCGTAATACATGTGGCCTGACCGTGCAGCCATCACGCGGCCCACCTCGCCCCGCACGCGCACACGTCCAAATGTGCCCTCTAACGTCTTTTTCACTGATCCGCTTAGTTCGGACACCGTGAATTCAGGCGCATTGGTCGCCGCTGGTTCGTCGTCAAAAAGGTCCATGTCACGCCCTTGTGGTCTTGTCCCCGCGACCTTAGAACGCATGGCATCAAAGGCCAAGCAGGAGAGCGACATGAACATTCTCATTTTAGGTAGCGGCGGGCGTGAACACAGCCTTGCTTGGGCCATCCAGCAAAACCCGAAATGCGACAAATTGATCGTGGCCCCCGGCAATGCGGGTATCGCGCAGATGTGTGATTGCGCAGACATCGATATTCTGGACGGCGACGTCGTCGCGACATTCGCGGAAGAAAACGGGATCGATTTCGTGATAGTCGGCCCCGAAGCCCCACTCGCGGCAGGCGTTGCTGACCGTTTGCGTGATGCAGGACTATTGGTTTTCGGACCATCGCAGGCCGCAGCTGCGCTAGAAGCCTCCAAATCTTTCACAAAAGCGATCTGCGACGCAGCGGGCGCACCCACCGCCGCCTATGGCCACTTCACAGACGCCGACGCCGCCCGTGCCCACATCCGTGCCAATGGCGCACCGATTGTCGTCAAGGCGGACGGGCTTGCAGCCGGCAAAGGCGTGATCGTCGCAATGACCGAAGTCGATGCCTTGGCCGCAATTGACGACATGTTCGACGGGTCCTTCGGTGACGCAGGCGCAGAAGTCGTGATCGAAGAATTCATGGACGGCGAAGAAGCATCATTCTTTGTACTTTGCGACGGAACCAACATCCTGCCCGTGGGAACCGCCCAAGACCACAAACGCGTGGGCGAAGGGGACACTGGTCCAAACACAGGCGGCATGGGCGCATATTCCCCTGCCCCCGTAATGACAGATGACATCATCGCCAAAACCATGACGGAAATCGTGCAGCCCTGCATGGATGAAATGCGCAAACGCGGCAACCCGTTTGAAGGCGTGCTGTTTGTTGGACTAATGATCAAAGACGGTCAACCGCGCCTGGTCGAATACAACGTGCGTTTTGGTGATCCAGAATGCCAAACACTGATGATGCGCCTGGGCGGTCAAGTGCTTGATTTACTTGTGGCTTGCGCCGAACACCGACTGAATGAAATGACCGTGAACTGGGCCGACGACCACGCCATCACCATCGTCATGGCGGCCAATGGCTACCCTGGGTCATATGTCAAAGGCACAGTAATCAACGGCCTCGACGCCCTGCCCGCCGACAGCCAAAACATGGTCTTTCACGCAGGCACGACGGCCAAAGACGGTGCAATCACCGCCACCGGTGGCCGCGTCATCGCCGTCACCGCGCGCGGTGATAGCCTAAAAGACGCCCACAAACGCGCCTATACCATGACCAACCAGATCGACTGGCCAGAGGGGTTCTTTCGCTCAGACATCGGCTGGCGCGCGCTTTAACAGTTCTTCGGGCAAAAAATACCTCCGCTGGAGGTTCCATTTTTATCAAAAATGGAAACGGGCGGCGCTGTCATCAGCGCCGCCCGTTTTTACATCATAACACTATCAGTTTAGGCTGCGCGACCGACCAAAACTTCTGTGATCTCTGCAACAGCAGCACTTTCGTCGCCACCAGCCACAACAGCAATCTCGCGTGTCAAACGCTCAAGCGCAGCTTCATACAACTGACGCTCTGAATAGCTTTGCTCGCGCTGGTCGTCTTGACGGTGCAGGTCGCGTACCACTTCGGCAATCGCGATCAAATCGCCAGAGTTAATTTTTTGCTCATATTCCTGCGCACGGCGGGACCACATGGCCTTTTTGACTTTTGCCTTACCACGAAGAGTTTTCATCGCATGGGAAACGACATCAGGGGTCGCAAGCGCACGCATGCCAACGTCCAACGCTTTATGCGTCGGAACGCGCAGAGTCATCTTGTCCTTTTCAAAGGCAATGACAAACATTTCCAGCTCGAACCCAGCAACTTCTTGGGTTTCCACGGACACAACCTTGCCCACACCATGCGCAGGGTAAACCACGAATTCATTCGGGCTAAAGTCCAGTTTCTTCTTACTCATCGTCGTCCTTTCAACTGACTGCGCAGACAAAAAATCCGGCGGGTCCATCGCGGTCCCGTCGGCCTATCTACATCGTCAGATATTTTCAAAATTCTAGAAACATTGGGAACATTATAACACAAAAACGCCCCACGAAAAAGAGGGGCGTTTTGTAACTTTATTCAAGAAAACAAAGCATTCACGCCAAGTGGGCCCGAATCAGCCGCCTTCGCCCGGCGCTTCGGAAAACAGTTCCATTTTGCCTTCTTTGCCGTCCATTTCTTCCGCGTTTGGAAGCTGGTCTTTCTTGGTGATGATGACAGGCCACATTTCGGAATACTTGCGGTTGAACTCAACCCATTTTTCCATGTCAGGCTCTGTATCGGGGCGGATCGCATCCGCAGGGCATTCTGGCTCACACACACCGCAATCGATGCATTCATCAGGGTGGATTACCAGCATGTTTTCGCCTTCGTAGAAACAATCTACGGGGCATACTTCGACGCAGTCGGTGTATTTGCAGGCGATACAGTTGTCGTTGACGATATATGTCATGATCTCATCCGGATTTTTGTCAGGGACTAGCTAGGCCAAGCCGTCAATTCATTCAAGGTCGAAAGCACCGCCGCTAAAGGGATCAGACCGCATGTCCCTGCGATCCTTCTTTGTAGGGCGACCTTTTCCCTCATATCGGGGGTTTTTCGGAACATGCACCTTGGGCGGCGACATATCATCGTAAAGCGCTTGGGCCTCTGGCGCGGGGCCACGACGGGTGCCAAGGCCAAGGATCTTTACGATCCGCACGTCGGTTTGTTGGTGAAAGGTCAGCACATCGCCGACACCCACGGCGCGGGCGGGTTTCATGGCGACGTCGCCGCCAATCCGTACCTTGCCTGTGGTCACGGCCGTGGCTGCGATAGAGCGCGATTTGAAAAACCGCGCCTGCCACAGCCACTTATCAAGCCGAATGGTTTCGCGTTTCTCGCTCAACCCTTTTTGAGTGCAGCAAGTGCCGCAAATGGGTTGTCAGGGTCGATCTTCTTTTCCGCCTTTGGTTTGGCGCTGAATTTCTGCCGCTGATCGCCACCCTTGGCAGGACGTTTGCCCTTGCCCTTTGGCTTATTGTCGCGCTGAGGGCGGGCGTTCTGGCGTGCCGCACGACCAGCCCAAGTGAAGGTATAGAACACCTCCATCTCTGGCGTTTTTTCTTCAGTCGACTCAGGGTTTTCTGCTGGTTTTTCAGCATCTTCCGGCTTGGCAGCCTTCACCTTTTCGCGCTCGCCCTTCTCGGCCTTATAGCCAAGGCCAGCCATCAGATCAGCGAATTGCTCCAATGTCATACCCGTGATCGACAACATGTCTGCATTGGCTTCAAAACCGCCGCGGCTGTCCTTGTCGCGCAGCATATCGGCAAGGCGTTCGAGCATATCAATGCGGATCGCGCGTTCGCCGGCGGCACGGTAACCGGACATCGCGTAATAGCCGTGCACCGCGTCTTTCGCGGCAGGCACGGTGACCAGACCGGGTGGTGGGCTTTCAGGAAACTCGCCAAGGTTCTTGGACAGCGACCAAAGCACCAAACGCAAACGCGTCGGCGCGGGTTTCAGCAACAGAGGCATGAATATCGTGAATTGGCCGAAACGAATGCCGTGTTTGCGCAAGTTGCCACGGGCGTCTTGATCAAGCGCCTTCACCTCGTCAGCCACATCACCACGTGGGACGATGCCGAACCCTTCGGCCATGCGGAATGCGAACCCTTTGGCAGCACCGACAAGCGTTTCGTCGTTTTTCAGCGCCAAAAGCGGCTCAAACCCAGCGGCGATTTTGCGGTCGATGAAGTGCTGCAAACGGCGTTGCACCTTGGCCATCACGTCAGGGCCTGCTTCGTCGTCGACAAATGCCACAACTTCGGGCTTCAGCGGGTCGGACCCAGCCACCAATTTGCCAACAGCCGCGTCGCCCCACATCAGGCCGCCCTGTTCAGTGAAATCCAATTCGGGATCTGGCGCGTTGTAAAACCGATCCGCCAGCAAATGGAATTGAGGCGCGAGCGCTTGGGTCGATGCCTGACGCAATGTCTTGGCCTCGTCGGGGCTGCCTGCCTTATCCATGCGAAAGCGGAAGCCTTCGATTTTACCTACAAATTCACCCTCTACGGTGACTTCACCTTTGTCGTTTACGTCGGCCAACAGGCTCTCCTTTTGTTTGAGCCGGCGAAGCAGAATGCTGGTCCGCCGGTCCACAAATCTTTGCGTCAATGCGCCGTGCAGCGCATCTGATAGGCGGTCTTCTACCGCACGGGTTTCCTCGCGCCAATGGTTTTCGTCACGCAGCCACCCTTTGCGTTGCGCGACATAGGTCCATGTGCGGATAGAGGCCAAGCGTTTGGACAATGTATCGATGTCACCATCGGTCCGGTCGATGCGGCGCACTTGCAGTCCGAACCAGTTGGATGAAACATGACCGTCCTGATGCAGGTCGCTGAAAATCTGCATCAACAGGCCCGCATGTTCGCCCCTGCTGATGCCCCGAAAGTCAGGCACGCGGCAGACATCCCATAGCAGTTTGACCGATGGGCCATCCTTGGCGCGTGCGGCGATGATTTCATCGGCGGCTAGTGCCTTGAGTGCGGCCAAATCGTCGCTTTCGCGCACGCGGGTCAGTAGCGGGTCGTTGGTGCGCTGTTCTAGCGTTTGGATCAAGCGCTTCGGCGATCCGAACTGTAAGTCGCTGTTGCGCCACTGTAATTTTTGCACGGGCCGGAACCTGTGGTCCATGATCGCTTGACCAACCATGTCATCAAGCGGCGGGGCCTCTCCTGTCACGCCAAAGGTGCCGTTTTCCTTAAACCGGCCCGCACGGCCAGCAATCTGTGCGAGCTCCTCGGGCGCAAGATACCGCATCCGCTGCCCGTCAAATTTTGTCAGGCTGGAAAACGCGACGTGCGAAATGTCCAAGTTCAGCCCCATGCCAATCGCATCGGTGGCGACCAAATAATCGACATCGCCGTTCTGGTACATTTCGACCTGCGCGTTGCGGGTGCGTGGCGATAAGGCGCCCATGACCACAGCCGCCCCGCCCTTTTGTCGGCGAAGCAATTCGGCAATGGCATACACATTTTCAACCGAAAAACCGACAATTGCCGATCTTGCAGGCATCCGAGATAGCTTTTTCGAACCTGTGTAGGTCAGCATGGACATGCGTTCGCGGTGCAGAAACTCTGCATTTGGAATCAATTCCGCAATCGCGTCGCGCATCGTATCCGCGCCCATAAACAGCGTTTCGCGCAAGCCGCGCGCATGCAGCAAGCGGTCGGTGAAAACATGCCCACGTTCGGAATCTGAACATAGTTGGATTTCATCAATCGCCAGAAAGTCGCATCCCATGCCCTCTGGCATCGCCTCGACCGTGCAGACCCAATAGGCCGCGCGAGGTGGCACAATGCGTTCCTCGCCAGTGATCATCGCGACCACGCCGGGGCCCTTGATAGCAACGATACGGTCGTAAACTTCGCGCGCCAGCAAACGCAGCGGCAAACCGATCACACCCGTGCGGTGCGAAAGCATCCGTTCAATTGCATAATGGGTTTTGCCTGTATTTGTCGGCCCAAGAACGGCCGTCACACGGGAATTTTGCATCAGTTACCCGTTCAACGGGGGCAAGCGGGTTAAAGCGCCTGACCCTCTAATTCAGTTTCTAGGCGCGCAATCGCATCTTGCACATCGGTGTCAGCGGGGTTGAGGTCGGCGACCTGCTGGTAAACCTCTAACGCCTCTGATGGGCGTTCCAAGTTTTCGAAAATCACTGCAAGCCCGCGCATCGCCCCAAAATGACGCGGTTCCAGCACAAGCGTTTGGCGCAAATCATCCAATGACGGGCCATAAAGGCCCAGCAAGAAATAAGCCGTTGCACGCCCGTTATAGCCCGCCGCAAAATCTGGCGCGTGGTCGATCAGGGCGCTGAAATGGTCAAGGGCTGCTTCGGCATCGCCGTCTTCCAGCGCATCTTTCCCGCGCTGCAACAGCAAATCGCGCGCCGGTGACCCGCTGTTTTCCCAAATCGCTGAAATCTGGCGTTCGATCCGCCCGCCTTTACCCGGCTCTGCCTCGGCAAGTCTGGCGAATAAATCGTCCAATGTTGCCCCCGCCACAGGCCCAACAATCGCGGCATTCATCAAAAGTGCCGTAACGATATATTTGAAGGTCTGTGTTTGCATGGCCATAGTTGTAATGTAGCGTATGAAACGGCGTACGCCAGTGGGTGTCACGACCAATTCACAACAAAGGATTAAAAATGAGCGACGTCATCACCGAAGCCGTAGCGGCATTAAACGAAAAAATGGGCGGGACAGGCTTTGACGGCTCTGCGAAATTCGACATTGAAGACGAAGGTGGCATCATCATCGACGAGAACGGCGCACGCGCTGGCGATGACGACGCGGATGTAACCCTGTCGGCAACAGCCGAGACATTCAAGGCGATCTTGGATGGCGAACAGAACCCAACAGCGGCCTTTATGACCGGCAAGCTAAAGGTAGATGGCGACATGGGTTTGGCCATGAAACTGTCCGGCGTGCTGTCCTAAGCCATGGAAAACGCACCGTTCTTTGACGATATCGCAGATGGTCCAGCAGGCACTGCTCATTGGATCACAACGGCTGACGGGCTGCGCATTCGCGTTGCCCATTGGACGGGCGCAGACGTCAAAGGAACGGTGTTGTTGTTCCCCGGACGCACAGAATACATCGAAAAATACGGCACCGCGGCGGCAGAATTGCTGGCGCGGGGCTATGCCTCGATTGTAATTGACTGGCGCGGCCAAGGCTTGGCTGATCGGACCAGCAATGTGGCCGCGATGGGCGATGTTGCAGAATTTTCTGACTATCAAGACGACGTGACCGCTGCTGTGGCCCATGCCCGCGCGCTAAACTTGCCCGAACCATTCTACCTGCTGGCACACTCCATGGGCGGCTGCATCGGCTTACGTGCCTTGCACAATGGTTTGCCCGTCGCCGCAGCTGCATTTTCGGCCCCGATGTGGGGGGTCATTTTGTCACCAGTGCTGCGGCCATTCGCATGGATTGCCTCAACCATTGCCACAAAAATCGGAAAAGGGACCATCATGTCCCCCGGCCAAACCACGCAAAGCTATGTCCTGCGTGAAACGTTTGAGGCCAATACCTTAACCAATGACCCAGATGTGTTCGCCACCCTCAAATCACAGCTAACAGCCCATCCCGAACTCGGTCTTGGTGGGCCATCCTTGCGCTGGCTGAACGGATCGTTGCGCGAAATGCGCCGCTTGTCGAAAATGCCGTCACCCGATGTGCCCTGCTGCACTTTTCTCGGCACGTCAGAGGCCATCGTTGATCCAGAGCGCATTCACATCCGTATGGACAATTGGTCCAACGGAACTTTGCACATGATCGAAGGCGGCAAGCACGAGGTTATGATGGAAGCCCCAAAAGTGCGGACCCATGTGTTCGACACGTTGACGGCCCACTTTGCTCAACATCGCTGATTGCACCGTTTACGGGTTCTAAAGCACGGCCCGCGCACATATATCTGAACCGCAACAGTTCAGAAGGTCCATTTACGATGCGCAAAATCCAGCCCGTTTTCGATGTAACATCCGGTGGTGGCAACGCCTTTGGCGATTTGCCCGAATGGGATTTGACCCATCTTTACCCTGCTGAAGACAGTCCAGAACTGCAGCGCGATATGGATTGGCTGGAAAACGCCTGTGCAGATTTTGCGTCTGATTACGAAGGCAAATTGGCCGATTTAGATTCCGATGGCTTGCTGGGTGCCGTGCAACGCTACGAAGCAATTGACGTCATCGCGGGGCGCATTATGTCCTATGCCGGTCTGCGTTATTACCAAATCACGACCGACAGTGACCGCGCCAAATTCATGGCCGATGCGCAGGATAAAATCACGGCCTACACGACGCCGCTGGTGTTTTACGGGCTTGAATTCAATCGCTTAGACGATGCGCAGCTGTCGGCTATGCTAGATGCGAACGCCGATCTTGCCCGTTACAAACCTGTGTTTGACCGGATGCGTGCGATGAAACCACATCAGTTGTCCGACGAATTGGAAAAATTCCTGCATGACCAATCTACGGTTGGGTCCGCTGCATGGAACCGCCTGTTTGATGAAACCATGGCGGGGCTTGAATTTGATGTGGACGGCGAAACGCTGAACCTTGAATCCACGCTGAACTTGCTGACCGATCAAGATCGCGCCAAACGCGAGGCAGCATCCCACGCGCTGGCCGCCGTGTTCCAAGAGAACATCAAAATCTTTGCCCGCGTGCACAACACATTGGCCAAGGAAAAAGAGATCGAAGACCGCTGGCGCAAAATGCCAACCCCACAAACCGGTCGCCACCTGTCCAACCACGTCGAGGCAGAAGTCGTCGAGGCATTGCGCAACGCCGTTGTCGCCGCCTACCCCCGCCTGTCGCACCGCTATTATGCGTTGAAAGCCAAATGGTTAGGGTTTGAGCGGATGGAAACATGGGACCGTAATGCCCCACTGCCAATGGAAACCACGCGCAGCGTGTCTTGGGCCGAGGCAGAGAAAACCGTCATGGACGCCTATGCCGATTTCGCCCCCGAAATGGCCGAGATCGCCAAGCCGTTCTTCACCGAAGGCTGGATCGACGCGGGCGTGAAACCGGGCAAGGCTCCGGGCGCATTTGCGCACCCGACCGTGACGACCGTGCACCCCTATGTGATGCTGAACTACTTGGGAAAACCGCGCGACGTGATGACATTGGCCCATGAATTGGGCCATGGCGTGCATCAGGTTCTGGCCGCCGAACAGGGCGAATTGCTGTCATCCACTCCGCTAACATTGGCCGAAACGGCCTCTGTTTTCGGCGAAATGCTGACCTTCCAAAAGCTGCTCGAAGGGGCGGAAACCAAGGAAGAGCGCAAGGTCCTCTTGGCCGGTAAGGTCGAAGACATGATCAACACCGTCGTGCGCCAAATCGCATTTTACGATTTCGAATGCAAACTGCACGCCGCCCGCGCCCAAGGCGAGCTGACACCGGACGATATCAACGCGTTGTGGATGTCCGTGCAGGCCGAAAGCCTTGGCGAAGTGTTCGACTACCAGTCTGGCTATGAAACCTTCTGGGCCTACATCCCGCACTTCGTTCACTCGCCATTCTACGTCTACGCCTATGCGTTCGGCGATGGTCTGGTGAACGCGCTTTACGCCGTCTACGCCGAGGGTGACCCTGATTTCAAAGAGAAATACTTCGACATGCTGCGTGCTGGCGGATCCAAGCACCACACAGAATTGCTTGTACCATTCGGGTTAGACGCGTCCGACCCGAAATTCTGGGACAAGGGCCTGTCGATGATCGAAGGGTTCATTGACGAGCTGGAAGCGATGGAGGACTAAAATGTCCCGTGGATCGGGCTAGTCCAGCTCGGTCCACGGCCACGGTTTGACCTCGGATGCGGCGGTTTGATACCGCAGCGCCTTGGCCACCCAAATGCCCATCGTGGTGCCAAACTCTGCCAGCTGTTCATTCGGCTGGCGCTTGTTGAACACCATGATGATGAACTGGATCACGGCCAGCACCCAAAACAGGCTTTGCGCGAACCCAAGCAATACGCCAATGATGATCATATTGATCAGGCGCATCCACATGCTTTCATAGTCGCTGTGATTGTCGTCTTGGTCTGTCATTCTGTCTGTCCTGCCGCAAAAACCTTATCCATCATCTCTTGTGTGCCACGAGAGAATGACAACGGGCAAGGGTAAGCCGCCCCAGTCGTCGCGGATGCCACAAAATTCTCGACCTGTAAGACATACTGGTTCACTTCGGGCCACCGTTCTGTGACGACGCGCTGGCCATCATTTTCAAGTATCAGCTGCGGAACATCATGGACGCCGGCGTTAAACGGGCAGGTTAACGTCAGAAATCCTGTATCTCCGTGGAATGTGAGCGTCTGGCGCGGTTGCATGCGGATCGACACCATCCCGCCGAAGCTGAAGCTACCAAAATCGGCAACCACATGGGCAATCGTATCCACACCATTTTCGAAAGTGAGATCAGCATGGGTCACCTGGCGTGGTTCTTGCCCGCTGACAAACCGCGCAGCACCAAATGCATAAACGCCAATATCGCGCAGTCCGCCGCCGCCTGTTTCGGGCTTGTTGCGGATATCATCCGTGTCGGCCGCATTGTTAAACGTAAATGTGCAATCCACATGCATCAGCTTACCGATTGCCCCACCCTGCACCAGTTCGCGCGCGCGCAAAAACTGGGGATGATGCACGATCATATAAGCTTCGGCACATAGCTTTCCCGCGGCCGCGGCTTCCGCTTCTAATACGTCAAATTCACTTGCCTGCAACGTGGTCGGTTTTTCGCAAAGCACGTGTTTGCCGGCAGCCAATGCCTTGCGAGTCCATGGAACATGCAGGTGATTGGGCAGCGGAATGTAAACCGCGTCAATCGCAGGATCTGCCAACAACGCATCATAGCCTTGAACAATCTCCACCCCGGGCGCCAATTCTGCGAAAGGCGCAGCCTTTGCCGGATCAGACGTAGCAATGGCCACCAATTGCGCACCGTTTGCCCGATGGATCGCTGGCGCCATATGATTCAACGCAAAACGCGATGCCCCCAAAATCCCCCATTTCATAACAAGTCCCCCCAACCATTTTACATATTCTTGCGCGTCAAAGCCTCAAGTTGCAAATCTAAAAAAAAGGCCCCGCATTGCGGAGCCTTTCAAGTCAGTTTTTAGCAAAATTAGTGGGCTGTCAGCATGCCGCGTTCTTTCGCCAAACCCTGCATACGTTTTTGCAATTTTTCAAACGCACGCACTTCGATCTGTCTGATACGTTCGCGGCTAACGTTATATTGGCCGCTCAAATCTTCGAGCGTAATGGTTTCCTCGGCCAAGCGGCGCTGCATCAAAATGTCCTTTTCACGGTCATTTAGCACATCCATCGCCTCAGCCAGCAGGGCACGACGAACTTCCAGCTCGTCGTTGGCTTCATAGTCGCTAGCGGTATTCACGCTCTCGTCTTCCAGCCAATCTTGCCATTGCGTGGCACCCTCGCCGTCCGATCCGACAACCGCATTCAGCGACGCATCACCGCCCGACAAGCGCCGGTTCATCGACACGACTTCTTTTTCCGTCACGCCAAGATCGGTCGCAATGCGCGCCACGTTTTCGGGACGCAGATCGCCCTCTTCCAAGGCACCGATGCGGTTTTTCGCCTTACGCAAGTTGAAAAACAGCTTCTTTTGCGCGGACGTCGTGCCAAGTTTGACCATAGACCATGACCGCAGCACATATTCCTGAATCGACGCACGGATCCACCACATGGCATAGGTCGCCAAGCGGAAGCCCTTTTCAGGGTCAAATTTCTTAACAGCCTGCATCAGACCAACATTGGCCTCGGAGATGACCTCGGCTTGCGGCAAACCGTAGCCACGGTAACCCATGGCGATTTTTGCAGCCAGACGCAGATGCGACGTCACCATTTGGTGTGCGGCTTCCGTATCCTCGTGGTCAATCCAACGTTTGGCCAGCATATATTCTTCTTCCGGCTCCAGCATCGGAAACTTCCGAATGTCTTGCATATACCGGTTCAGGCCTTGCTCCGGTGACGGTGCGGGCAGATTTTTATAGTTACTCATGTGTTTTATCCCCTCCCAATGTTTAAGGGCTTAACATGGATATGGGTCTTGTCGGTTACCGTTTCAAGACCACATAGGCGTATTTCGTAAATCAAATATGGACACTGCCTTCGGATGTTTGAAGGGATATGTCAGTGCGCTCACGCACATGGGACCGCATATTTCAGCCCGCACACCCTAATCCGCGCAACAACCCGCGCATATCTTCAGGCAATTCAACCTCAAATTCCATGAACTCATCCGTCACAGGGTGGGTGAATCCCAATGTGGCCGCATGCAATGCTTGGCGTCCAAACGCAGCCACCGCGTCAACGCCAGCATCGCCGATCGCCTTAGGCGACAACTTGCGCCGCCCGCCATAGGTTGGATCGCCAATTAGCGCATGACCGCAGTGGGCCATATGGACCCGAATTTGATGGGTACGGCCCGTTTCCAGCCAGCATTCGATCAAAGCTGCCGCTGCAGGGTTTCCTAATGGTTGCACGATACGCGCACGGGTAACGGCATGACGGCCTGTCGTGAACGACACCGCTTGACGTTGTCGGTCGGTCTTATGACGCCCGAGAAAGGTCTGGATTTTTAAAATGTTGGCGGCTTCAAATGACGTGCCCTTGATGCCGCGTAATCGCGGGTCATTAGCTTCTGGCGCGCCGTAACACACCGCCAAATAACGCCGTTCCACAGTGTGATCCGCAAACTGTTTGGCCAAGCTATGATGTGCGCGATCCGTTTTCGCGACCACAAGCAGACCGGTGGTTTCTTTATCAATACGGTGCACAATGCCGGGGCGTTTCATACCGCCAACACCTGATAGCGTATCCCCACAATGATAGATCAGCGCATTGACCAATGTGCCGGTAGGGGTGCCCGGTGCAGGATGCACGACCATGCCGCTGGGCTTGTTGATGACGATCAAATCGTCGTCTTCGAACACAACGTCCAATGGTATGTCTTCAGGACCGATATGGCTTTCTTCCGCGACATCTACGGTGACAGCGATCTGTGCACCGACCGCGACTCGGAACCGCGGGTCGGTCACGACAACTCCATCGACCTGCACAGCACCCGCCTCGATCAGCTTTGCCAGACGTGACCGAGACAGTGATGCATCAGCGGGCACATCACGGCCCAAGGCCTTGTCCAACCGCGGTGGCGGCGCATCGGCGATCTCGAATGAAACGACTGTCTGACCCATGGGGACATCCTTTTGATCGGCATATCAACTCAGGGGGATTGTGGTACCGCCTCCCCGGCTTGAACGGGGGACCCCTGGTTCCACAAACCAGTGCTCTAACCAACTGAGCTAAGGCGGCATTGGGGTCGATTTAGACGGATGCGGAATTGATTGCAAGGGCTTGCGGTGCAAAATTCGCAACCATGCTTGCCTTGCCCCCCACCCGCGGGCTAGATCAGGTCAATCACATCAAATGAGGTCCCGAAATGGGTATCAACGACGAACGCGACGTAGAAGCCAATATGCAAATCGGCCCGACAGACGCCGGCATGGTCCGCATTTTCATCGAAGCAGGCGGCACAGAAATTCCAATGGATTTTGACCCCGAAGAAGCCGAAGAAATCGCTGAAGAAATCCGCGCCGCCGCCATGGCCGCCCGCGCCGTCAAATAATCCCTTTTTCCGAGTGTAAAAATGTCGGGATTCTAAGGGCTGGCTCTCAGCGGATCGGTTAAGACTGCGTTTTCACCGAAACCCAGTATCGCGCGCCGCTTGGGCCCGCACAGCGGCATGTCGGGCGAACTTTAACAACATCTGTTTGCGCCGCGCACTTGCCAGTTTTGCCTCTGGCCCCATGCGAATAACCTCTGCGTCATAGCCATCTGCAATGATCAAACCCGTTTCATCCGGCAGCAGTTCTGTCGGGAAATCCTGATCAACGGCCCAGAAAAACCGGTCCGCCCATTCCAAATACCCCTGCCATTTATTGTCAGATTGAAAATCGGCACGGGATGATTTGCACTCGATCACCCAAATTTCACCTTTTGGGCCTAAGGCCATCACATCAACACGCAAACCACGTGTCGGCACCAACTCTTCAACACTGACAAAATCCAAGGTCCGTAGATGCCGGGCGACACCACGTGCGAGCAGCTGTCCTGGCATCAGGGTTGTTTGGATAAGATCATCTGGCATGCGGCAAATATGAACAAACCATAAACATCGGTCAAGGCCCCTTGCTCAATTCATGTTTGCAACCTATCTGCAGTGGTGGCGGGTTTCTGCTCTTCTTGATCGCATAAGGGTTACATTCCAGTGGCCTTAAGCAATTCCGAGGGAGCTGGCTCTGTTTGGACCCTGGTTCATTTATCTGGCGCCCACCTGTACATACAGGTCCTCGGGAATAAATCCTTGAACGGTTGCTGCGGTTCCCGCCACCTTTGCCACCCAGCCGCAGATAGGCGAGGGCCAGCCCCCACACCCCCGAGGTATTTTTAGCCAGAAGAATTGGGAGCTACGGCGCGCGAAACGCTTAAAACGCGTCCGGTTGTGCGTCGCGGGCCATATGGTCGAGCACCGCATTTACGAATTTCGGCTCTTTGCCATCATGCGAAAACGCATCAGCGACTTGCACGAATTCTGCAATTACGACCTTTGGCGGTGTGTCTTTTTCCAATAGCTCGGCCCCTGCCGCGCGGAACAATGCCCGCCACGTTGGGTCAATTCGCGCAATCGGCCATTTCGCAACTAAGGCGCGGTCGGTCATTTGGTCAATTTCGGCTTGGTTATCAACGGCCTTGTCCATCAGCAGACGGAACGTGTCCACGTCGCCTTCTTGCATTTCAAAGTCATCGAATGCCTCACCAAAACGGTGATCTTCAAATTCGCGCATGATCTGATCCACAGTCTGCTCGGATGCTTCCATCTGGAACAGGGCTTGGACTGCGAAATAGCGAGCCGCAGATTTCATTTTGCGCATTTGGTTGTTCGAAATGGTCATGCTGTGGTCTTGCCGCCTTGCGCCAATAGAAATTCGGATGTGAACCCGACGCCAGTGTCGGGACGGCCCCACTTACGAGCCAACGCGATCAGGTGCAAGGCCGCAGCGGCGGCCCCTGCCCCTTTATTCATTTGCGCAGGGTCGGCGCGTTCAACTGCTTGATCATGGTTTTCGACGGTTAAGATACCGTTGCCGATGCAAATGCCCTGCAGACCCATCAGCTGGATCGCGCGGCTGCTATCATTGCAAACTGTATCGTAATGGGTCGTCGCGCCACGGATCACGCAGCCAAGTGCGACATAGCCGTCAAAATTCGACATGCGCTCTGCGATGGCGATCGATGTCGGGATTTCCAGCGCACCGGTCACGTCGATCAACTCGTGTGTGCCGCCAGCAGCCTCAATTTCGGCAACTGCACCGGCGACCTGCATGTCATAAATATCTTTGTAATAAGGCGATGCCACGATCAGCAGTTTGACAGGTTTGTCAAAGCTAGGTCGCGGAAGGATGTAATGGGATGAACCAGCCATTAACCAATCTCCGAAATCTTCTGAGTGCCAATAATTTCAAGGCCGTATGCCTCAAGACCGACGACCTTTGGCTGTGGCGAGTTGGACAAGAGCGTGATCTGGTTCAGCCCGAGGCTGGATAGGATTTGCGCCCCAACGCCGTATTGACGCAGTGTTTTGGGGGTTGCTTCGCCCTCGGGGTCTAGTTCCATATGGGTGTCGCGCAACAGCACGAGCACGCCGCGCCCCTCGTCGGCGATCAACTGCATCGCGTCGCCAAACTCGTTGCGGCGGCCTTTGTCACCAGTGCCTACGATATCCAGCATCGGATCCATGCCATGCATCCGTGTCAACACAGGCGCATCGCTGGTGATGTCACCCTTAATCAGCGCGATATGCTCGGCGCCTTGGGTTTCATCGGCGAAAATACGCATTTCCCATTCACCACCAAATTCTGATGTAATCTGCTCTGTCTTACGCATGCGGATCAGATTGTCGTGGCGGCGGCGGTACGCGATCAGATCACTGATCGTGCCGATTTTCAGACCATGAAGTTGCGCAAAAGCGACCAGATCCGGCAGACGCGCCATTTCGCCGTCTTCCTTCATGATCTCGCAAATGACACCCGATGGGTTCAAACCTGCAAGACGCGATACATCATTGGCGGCTTCGGTGTGACCAGCGCGAACCAAAACGCCACCATCGCGTGCGCGCAATGGGAACACATGACCGGGTGTTGCGATGTCAGCCGCGCCTTTGGACGCATCGATCGCTACAGCGACTGTGCGCGCACGGTCAGTGGCAGAAATGCCAGTTGTTACGCCGTCACGCGCCTCGATGGAAATCGTAAACGCGGTTTCGTGACGCGATGAGTTATTTGTTGCCATCAACGGCAAGCCAAGAGCGTCAATCCGTTCGGATGGCAACGTCAGGCAAATCAAACCACGGCCATGTTTGGCCATAAAGTTAATTGCATCCGGCGTGGCCATTTGCGCAGGGATAACAAGATCACCTTCGTTTTCACGGTCTTCATGGTCGACAAGCACAAACATTCGACCATTACGCGCATCTTCGATGATGTCTTCGATAGGACTAATCGCATCGGCCCAATCAGTTTCGACAGGTCCTGGAGTTTCAAAAATGTGTGTCATATGCCTACCCAGATGATGTTTATCTGTCAGTATCGGTTTGGTGCCGCCTTGAAAAGGGGCCGCGGGCGCGGACCCACGCGACGTCGCTGCCGCACCAAACAGATGTTTGTGCCCGCACGAACGTAGGATGGTTTCAACCCATCTTGTGTCAGTCGAAATCGCGCAACCGTGCCACATAGCGCGCCATGGTATCAATTTCCAAATTGATCAAATCGCCAACAGCCGCATCACCCCAAGTCGTGACGGCCTTGGTATGTGCAATCATATTCACACCAAAATCGCAGCCATCCACCTCGTTCACGGTCAGGGATGTGCCATTCAATGCAACAGATCCTTTGGGCGCGATGAATTTTGCAAGTTCTGCAGGTGCACGAAATGTAAACCGCGTGCTGTCGCCTTCGGTTTTCATATCAACAATCGTCGCAATTCCGTCGACATGGCCCGACACGATATGGCCGCCCAGTTCATCGCCCAAGCGCAATGCGCGTTCCAAATTGATGCGGCGGCCTGTGGTCCAGCCTTGAATGCCCGTCAGGCCAACGCTTTCCGCGGAAATATCCACGTCAAACCAATTGCCGCTATCCGATCCCAATGCCACAACAGTCAGACACACACCGTCGCAAGCGATCGACGCGCCCAAATCGATACCAGCCACATCGTATGACGTCCCGATCCGCGCGCGCAAATCCCCGCGTTGCTGCAAATCGCGCAGCACACCAACATCCGACACAATCCCAGTAAACATGATGAAACCCTTTTATGTTTCCCCTGACCTAAACTGCCAGTTAAGGTCAATCAAGCAACTGATCTGCCATAAAATCGCCCCATCGGCGGTATACTGACAGCACAACCGCTACCTGAAGGACCATTAAAACCCTTGTTAGACACCGTAAATCGTCGTTTTCTGTTCCTGCAGGGACCACACGGGCCGTTTTTTCACAGGCTCGCAAAAATGCTACGCACGGCTGGCGGCGAGGTTTGGCGCGTTGGGTTTAATGCGGGTGACCGTCCATTCTGGTTTGGTGCGGATGGCTATATCGCCTACCGCGACACGCTGGACGCATGGCCTGCGTATTGCGAAGCACTGATCAACGAACACAACATCACAGACATTGCACTATATGGCGATAAACGTCCCGTGCACGCCGAAGCGGTCAAGATCGCCAAGGCTGCAGGCCTGAAAATCCACGTCTTCGAAGAAGGCTACATGCGCCCCTATTGGGTGAC
>CAXIAL010000022.1:0-39158 GCA_964022435.1 uncultured Roseobacteraceae bacterium
TTGAGTAAGTTCGAAGGATAAATTTCCTATCGCTAAAGTTAAGGCTTGCAATTTAAAGTTGTTAGTTTGAAATTTGAGCCGGCCCGACAGATTAGTCGCGCTGGCTTATTTTTTTGCGGACACGATATTTTGGAACTTATTATTGTTATTTCCGTCATCGGCATCATTTGCTTTTGGATCAGCAAGGGACTGTCGAACGATAATCAGATCATTGACGATAAAGATTTTTCTCAGCCCCAGAGAACCCCTCGACAATATCGCCAAGTCGCAAAAAAGGTCACACCGATTAAGGCGCAACCTCGCCCAACGCAGAGCGCACTTACCCTCCCACCGTTCCCTGACAGTATGACGATCAAAGGTAAAGCGTATATTATCGACGGCGACACCATCCGCATTGGGTCCACCAAAATCCGCCTCGCGGGGATCGATGCCCCCGAAGTCGACGAGCCATGGGGCAAGAAATCGAAATGGGCGATGTATGAAATTTGCCGCGGCCAGATTATTACGGTCGATCTTGATGGCACTCGATCATATGACCGCCTAGTTGGAACATGTTATTTGCCCGATGGTCGCGACATTGGCGCTGAAATTGTTAAGCGTGGGCTCGCATTAGATTTGCCAGAGTTCTCCTATGGGAAATATCGTCCATACGAACCGCAAGATGCGCGCAGACGCCTGGCAAATGGTGCATTTGGCCATAAATCATTGCAAAGCAAATACCGCAAAACTTGACGTCACGTCCCAAAACGTCCACCTAGGCCAAAATGAATGAGGGACAGCACATGACCATTTCAATGCAAGGCAAACGCGGGTTGATCATGGGGGTCGCCAACGAGCGGTCGATTGCTTGGGGCATTGCCAAGGCCATGGCCGAAGCTGGCGCAGAGCTGGCATTTACCTATCAAGGCGAAGCATTTGGCAAACGTCTAGAGCCACTTGCGGCCTCCGTTGGGTCGGACTTTATGGTCGATGTGGACGTGACGGATGAAGCGTCGATGGATGCCGCTTTTACTGCGCTGGGAGAACGCTGGGACACGATTGATTTCGTCGTGCATGCCATTGCTTATTCCGACAAGAACGAGCTGACGGGCCGGATTTCGGATACAAGTGTTGAGAACTTCAAGAACTCCATGGTGATTTCTTGTTATTCGCTGATTGATGTGTCCAAGCGCGCGATGGCGATGATGCCAAATGGCGGCACGATCCTGACGCTGACCTATCAAGGGTCCAATCAGGTGACACCGAACTATAATGTTATGGGCGTGGCTAAGGCTGCGTTGGAAAGTGCTGTGCGCTATCTGGCCAATGATCTGGGCCGTGATGGTATTCGCGTGAACGCGATTTCACCGGGTCCGATGAAAACGCTGGCAGGTGCGGCCATCGGTGGTGCGCGCAAGACCTATAAGCACACTGGAGAAAACGCCCCACTGCGGTCCAATGCAACATTAGAAGCTGTGGGTGGCACGGCGGTCTATCTGGCGTCTGATGCGGGCGCTTGCACGACGGGCGAAATTATCCGTGTTGATGGTGGCTATCACGTGTTGGGGATGCCGCAGGCCGAAAACCTGTAAGCTGATCGCCGGGGCCAGCCCCGGACCCCGAGGTATTTCCGGCCAGAAGAAGGGCAAGGGTTTGTAGCCCCTGCCCTTTCGTCGTTTAGGCCGCGTCGATGCCTGTGATCTCGAAATCGAATGTCAGGTCTTCACCGGCCAGCGGATGGTTCGCATCGAGTGTAATTTCCGTCTCTGTTACTTCGACGATCTTCACAGGGATGACTTGCCCTTCAGGCGATTGCATCTGCAGCTGCGTGCCTACCTCTGCCGGAATGTCATCGGGGAATTCAGAACGAGGCACGGCTTGACGCGCTTGTGGGTGGACCTCGCCATATGCATCAGCGCATGGAATGTTCGCGACCTTCTTTTCGCCCACGATCATGCCGTAGATTGCGTCATCCAAACCTTTGATGATCATGCCGGAGCCCAGCGTGAATTCCAGCGGGTCGCGCCCTTCAGAGCTGTCGAACACTTCGCCAGAAGCCAATGTGCCTTTGTAATGGATGCGGATTGTGTCGCCGGATTTTGCTTGGGTCATGTTTGTACTTTCAAATTGTATATATATCGGGCCGCTTGTTATGCGCCAAAGGACAGGGATGCAAACTGCTTTGCCCCTTTTCGACCTGTCGCCGGTGTGACAGTCTAATCGCCGAGGGGGTCGTTCATTGTCAAAATCCGTCTACGTTTTTGATGCCTATGGCACATTATTTGATGTGAATGCGGCTGCGCGTGTTGCGGCGGCAGAACCTGACCATGCGGCATTGGCCGATCAATGGCCCCAGATTGCCGCCCATTGGCGCGCCAAGCAGTTGGAATATACGTGGCTGCGCGCTGTTGCCGGACAGCATTGCGATTTTTGGCAAGTGACCCAAGACGGGCTTGATTGGGCGTTAGAGACAGCCAAGATTGACAACCCCGCGACACGCCAGCGCCTGCTCGATCTTTACTGGGAATTGGCCGCCTATCCCGAAGTGTCCGCCATGTTGGCCACGCTCAAATCACGCGGCGCGCGCACCGCGATTTTGTCCAATGGCACGCCGGACATGTTGGACGCCGCGGTGGGATCCGCAGGTATCGGCCCCATGCTGGACGCGGTTCTATCGGTTGAAACAGTCGGCGTATTCAAACCACATGCAACGGTTTACGATCTTATTGGCGCACATTTCAGCTGTGCCAAGGATGACGTGCTATTCGTGTCATCCAACGGCTGGGACGCGGCGGGGGCTGCGGGATATGGGTTCACCACCGCATGGGTCAATCGCATGGGTGCGCCCATTGACAGGCTATACGCCCGCCCTACACATATCCTGCCCGATTTAACCACAATTCCAGAGGTCGCATAACAATGGCGTTTTTCAAGGCTGCGGATGGCACGAAGCTCTATTTTGAAGAGAGCGGCAAGGGCATCCCCGTTCTTTGCCTTGCGGGGCTAACCCGCAATACCGCCGATTTCGACCATGTCGCCCCGCACATGCCCGTGCGCTTGATCCGCATGGATTATCGTGGGCGCGGGCAATCTGATTGGGCCGATCCTGCGACCTATACGATCCAACAAGAGGCCGCGGATGCGCTGGCATTGATGGATCATCTGGGGCTGGAACAGGCCGCAATTTTGGGCACTTCGCGCGGCGGCTTGATTGGCATGTTTCTTGCTGCCACGGCCAAAGACCGTTTGCTGGGCGTCGCCCTGAATGACATCGGACCTGTAATCGAAGACGCAGGCATGGACGTCGTGCGCGCCTATGTCGGGCGCAATCCCGCACAAGACACCCACGAAGATGCCGCCCGCGCACGCGCGACCCAATGGACGCAATTCAGCAATGTCCCGCATGCCCGTTGGTTGGCCGAAGTCCGTGCCCATTATGCCCAGACCATTGACGGTCTGGTGATCCGCTATGACCCAAAGCTGCGCGATGCGGTGCTGGCCAATGCCGACGTGCCCACGCCCGACCTTTGGCCCATGTATGATGCGTTGGGTGGTTTACCGCTGGCGCTGATCCGTGGTGCGAATTCTGATTTATTGTCTGAAGAAACCGCTGACGAAATGCTGCGCCGTCGCCCCGATATCATTCGCGCTGACATCGCGGGTCGCGGCCATGTGCCGTTCCTAGATGAAGAGGACGCGCTTGATGCGCTGACCGAATGGTTGGAGGACCTTCATGAACTATGACATGATTACCGCCGCCGCTGACCGGATCAAAGGCCACGGACGCGTCACGCCAATGCTGTCTTCCCCATTCTTGGACGACATCGCCGGACGCCGCGTTTTGGTGAAAGCAGAATGTTTGCAACACACGGGCAGCTTCAAATTTCGCGGTGGGTGGTCGGCACTATCGGCTATGTCAGCAGCAGATCGCGCCAAAGGCGTGATTGCATATTCATCAGGCAATCATGCCCAAGGCATCGCACATGCAGCCCGCCAACATGATGCGCCTGCTGTGATCGTCATGCCGTCTGACGCGCCCGCGATCAAAATCGAAAACACCCGCACATTGGGTGCCGAAGTGATCTTATATGATCGCGCCAACGAAGACCGCGATGTGATCGGCGCGACCTTGGCGGCTGAACGTGGGCTGACCCTGATCAAACCGTTTGATGAACCTTTGGTGATCGCAGGGCAAGGCACAGTCGGGCTGGAAATCGCCGCCCAAGCCCGTGCGCTTGGTGTGACATCCGGCGACGTTGCTGTGTGCTGCGGCGGTGGCGGGCTGACGGCTGGGATCGCATTGGCGCTGGCCCATGACGCGCCTGACCTGCGCGCCCGCACAGTTGAACCCGCAGGTTTTGACGACGTGGCCCGCAGCCTTGCCAGCGGCGCGATCCAAAGCAACCCGACCACGGCAGGGTCCATCTGTGATGCGATCCTGACCCCGAAACCGGGCGAAATTACCTTCCCAATCCTTGCAGCCCATTGCGGTGCTGGCGTTGTAGTGACAGATACCGAATGCCAGCGCGCCATGGCCTTGGCGTTCTTGCGGCTCAAAATCGTGATCGAACCAGGCGGTGCGGCGGCGCTTGCTGCGGCACTGTTCCACCCAGATGAATTTGACGGCGACGCAATCATCGCCGTCACAACCGGCGGCAACGTCGACCCCGCCGGCTTTGCCCGCGCATTGGAGACCTTATGACCGAATTTACTATCGCCAGCTTCAACGTCAAAAACCTGATCGAAGCGGATCATGAGTATTACAAATATGAATCCTACACGCCTGAAGAGCATAGCTGGAAACAGTCATGGTTGGCCGATCAGCTTCTGACCATGAACAGTGACATCACCTGTTTTCAGGAAATTTTTAGCGAACAATCCCTGCGCGACGTGATCGCAGAAACCGACGAGGCAGGTGCCGAAGCCAATGCCGCCAACATCCCCGACCGCACAAAACGCTATGCCCGCAAGGCGATTTTTCGCAAGCTCGCGCATGAAACATATAAGGATGCAGCCCTCGCATTCGCACCCAATGCCAATGACGGTGGCCCCGGTGAACGACGCCCCGGCGTGGCGACCTTGTCACGCTTTGGCTTTGCCGAAGCACCCGAAGTGCTACAAGACCTGCCAGAACCGCTGAACATCCCGTTTAGCGATCTGGATGGATCAGACGGCGGGCATTACACAATCAAACGCCTATCGCGCCCCGTGTTGAAAACCAAAATCCCTGTCGGCGACATTATGATTACTGTTTTCAACTGTCACCTGAAATCCAAATTGGGCGAGCTGGACAAACCCAAAGGCGCCGCATTTGCCCCCGCTGCCGATCTGGTGAACTACGACCCTGCGGGTCGCGCGATGGGATCGTTGCGCGCGGGTCTGCGCCGCATGGCCGAAGCATGGGTTCTGCGCCGTGAAATCCTCGCCGAACTTGATGCGGGCAACCCTGTCATGGTGCTTGGTGATTTCAACGACAGCGAACATGCTGTCAGCTCTGAAATTATCACAGGCGAGGCGCCATTCAAAAACTATGCATGGATGCGCCGCCACGATGCGGCCCACAAAGGCGACCGGTATAAAGACCACGAAAACGATGCGATCCAAGAACAGATCAACGCCGTCCGCCTGCATTCAGCGGAGAAAATGTTCGTGCGTAAATCAGCGCGCGACATGGTCTACACATCTGCGTTCGGTGGGGTGTTTGAAAGCATCGATCAGATTTTGGTGTCACGGCATTTCAACGGAGATGACGCCGCAGCTCTTGGTGAAATGACCTATTTCAATGTGCTCAACGACCACCTGACGGACGGCAGCCACCCCGAAGCCCCCCATAACAAATTAGCCTCTGACCACGGGCAAATCATGGCGCATTTCACGCTCAAGGATACGCAACTTTAGTATTGCGCTAACATGCTTGACACAGCCACCGAAATTCACGCATGCTGCGCGTCAGGGAGGGTTACCCTGCGTCCCGCGCAAGCGATGGACCGGGTAACAGGACAAAGCCGCGCCGGAGCAATCCACTGCGCGGCTTTATCTTTTTGAATGGAAAATTTCACGATGCGTGAATTTATCGCGACTAACTCTGGCGTCACATTATGCGGGCAGATTGATGGTCCAGATGACCCCTCTGCCCCCACTGTGGTCTTTGCCAACTCGCTTGGCTCTTCCATAGCGCTTTGGGAAGCTCTGATCCCTCTGATGTCGCCAAAACTGCGCATCATCCGCTATGATTTGCGCGGTCATGGGGCGTCTGACGTACCGGTTGCGCCCTATACAATGGGGCAAATGGTCAGCGATGCAGCCGCGGTTTGCGATGCTGCAAAGGTCAGGGATGCACTGTTTGTTGGCCTCTCGGTTGGCGGGTTAATTGCCCAAGGGCTCGCGGTCAAACGCCCTGATCTTATCCGCGCATTGGTGCTGTCAAACACCGCCGCCAAGATCGGAAATCCAACCTTTTGGTCGAATCGCATCGATGCGGTTGGCCGCTTGGGCATGCCGTCCCTTGCCGATGAGATCATGCCGCGTTGGTTTGGACGCGACTACTATGGTTCGCCTGACATGCTGCAATGGCGCGACATGCTGGGCCAAATCGACCCGCAGGGATATGCCGGTGTGTGCGCGGCCATTGCCGGCACCGATTTCTACACGCCGACATCCGGCCTGCGCATACCGGCCCTTGGGATCGCGGGCGGCGAAGATAAAACCACGCCGGCCGATATGGTGCGCGAAACAGTGGACCTGATCCCCGGCTCGCAATTCGCGGTCATGCCCCGTTGTGGCCACTTGCCCTGTGTCGAAGGCCCAATCCGCTACGCTGAAATACTAAGTGAATTCATTGACGCCACGGGTCACTTGTAACCTGTCCTGAAATCTCTAGGTCATAACAAACATCTGTCTGGACCAACCCCATGCGCCAGAAATTACCGATCATCTTCATCTTGATCACCGTGATGATCGACAGCATGGGGATCGGTCTGATCATGCCCGTGATGCCCGACCTGATCCAAGAACTTGAAGCAGGCGATTTGGGCCAAGCAGCCCTGTGGGGAGGGATCCTCGCGGCCATTTTCGCAGTGATGCAATTTCTGTTTGGTCCGTTCATCGGCGGGCTTTCTGACAGATTTGGCCGCCGCCCTGTGCTACTATTAGCGCTGGTGGTCATGGCGTTCGACTATGTGCTGATGGCTGTGGCAGGCTCGATATGGTTGCTTGTCATCGGGCGCATCATCGGCGGGATCACAGCGGCGACACAATCCACCGCATCCGCCTATATGGCCGACATATCAAAGCCCGAAGACAAGGCCGCCAATTTCGGCCTGATTGGTGCGGCCTTTGGCGTGGGCTTTGTGCTGGGGCCGTTGATGGGCGGCGTTTTGGCAGAATTTGGAACGCGTGCACCCTTCTGGGCGGCCGCTGTGTTGGCCATGATCAACGCCGTGTTCGGCTATTTCGTCCTGCCTGAAACGGTCACCGACAAAATCCGCCGCCCGTTCAGCCTTGCGCGGGCCAACCCGCTGGGCGCGTTCAAATACATCGGCAGATTGCCGGGCCTTGGTCGTCTGATGACCATTTCCTTCGTCTACGGCATCGCGTTTTTCGTCTACCCCAGCGTTTGGGCCTATTTCGGCAAACTACAATTCGGATGGAGCCCGAGCATGATTGGCCTTTCACTGGGCTGTTTCGGCATTGGCATCGCCGTGGTTCAAGGCGTGCTGATCCGCCCGATCCTCGCCCGCCTTGGCGAACGTAAAACAGTCATGCTCGGCTTGCTCGTCGACCTAATCGCGTTTGTCGCACTTGGGTTCGTAACAAACGGCTGGCTAGCCCTCGCGCTGATCCCACTGGCAGCACTCGGGTCCATCGCCGGCCCCGCGATCCAAGGCATCATGTCCCGTCGTGCGTCCGACGACCAACAAGGCGAGTTGCAAGGCGCACTGACATCAGTCAACGCCGTTGCCTCGATCTTGGCACCCTTGGTCATGACGCAGACGTTCTTTTACTTCACCCATGCATCAGCACCGATCCAACTGGCGGGCGCGCCGTTCATCTTGTCCGCGCTCATCGTCATTGGCGCCATCGCGATCTACCTGCCAATTTTGAACCGCCCTGTGGAAGAGCCGTAAAACCGACATGCAAGGTCGTAAAACATCTTGCCAATTAGGCACACCAACACGCAACGTGGGACAAATCTAAAAGGACGTCCCATGACCGAAATCAAAGCCGCCGTATGCCACGAATTTGGCGCCCCGCTGACCATCGACACGATCAACTTGCGCGCACCGGACATGGGCGAGGTGGAAATCACGCTGAAAGCCTGCGCGATTTGCCATTCCGACATCTCATTCGCCGAAGGCGGCTGGGGCGGCACCCTGCCCGCCGTTTACGGACATGAAGCAGCAGGCCATGTGACATCCCTTGGCAATGGCGTGCGCGGTCTGAAAGTCGGCGACGCGGTCGTTGTGACCTTGATCAAATCCTGCGGCTCCTGCGCGCCCTGCGCATCGGGCAAACCCGTGATCTGCGACGGCGACATCGCGGCGGATACGCCGCTAACCACCGCTGACAACGCTCCTATCGTGCAAGCCATGAACTGCGGCGCCTTCGCGGAAAAAGTCGTCGTGGATCAAAGCCAAGTGGTACGCATCCCCGCCGATATGGATATGAACGCCGCCAGCCTTTTGGCCTGCGGCGTAATCACGGGCGTCGGCGCTGTGGTAAACGCGGCCAATCTGCGCGCGGGCCAAGACGTCGTGGTCATTGGCGCAGGTGGCGTTGGCCTAAACGCGATCCAAGGCGCACGCATCGCTGGTGCACGACGCATTGTGGCCGTGGATATGTCGCCCGAAAAACTAGCCATCGCCCGCGAATTCGGCGCAACTGACGGCGTGCTTGCCAGCGAAGACGCACCTTGGGACGCCGCCAAAACCGCCATCGGGCGCGGCGCGGATGCGGTTTTCGTTACCGTCGGCGCAGTCCCCGTCTATAACGATGCGCCCAACTATCTGGCAGCAGGCGGTCAGGTCATTATGGTCGGCATGCCCCACATCGGGGACGCGGCGACATTCGATCCGGGCACAATGGCATCCATTGGCCAAGGCATGGTCGGGTCAAAAATGGGCGACGCCGTGATCGCGCGCGACATCCCGTGGATGGTGGACCTTTACCAACAAGGCCGCCTGAAGCTCGATGAACTCGTGTCCAACACATGGTCGCTTGACCAAATCAACGAGGCTATTGCCGACACCAAAACCGGCTCTGCCAAGCGCAATGTCATTGTATTCGACTAAGTCTCGCATTTTCACAAATACTCAAAAGGACGCCCCATGAAGCTCGCTGACCTTGATATCATCATCACCGCGCCGCCTGCTCCGGGTTGGGGCGGACGCTATTGGATCTTGGTCAAACTGACCTCTGACACGGGCGTGGTCGGCTGGGGCGAATGCTATGCCTCGACCATAGGGCCCGACGCGATGACCCATGTGATCCGTGACGTGTTTGCGCGGCATATGGCAGATGAAAACCCCGAAAACATCGAACTGATGTTCCGCCGCGTCTATTCATCAGGCTTTACACAGCGCCCTGACCTGACAGTCATGGGCGCGTGGTCGGGTTTGGAAATGGCCTGCTGGGATATGGTCGGCAAAGACCGCGACCGCCCCGTGCACGCCCTGCTTGGCGGACGGATCAACGACCGAATCCGCGCCTATACCTACCTGTATCCACAAGCAAACCATCCCCTGCCCGCATTTTGGGCCGACGCCGACATGGCCGCCGAAAGCGCGGTTGCCATGGTCGGTCAAGGCTATACCGCGGTCAAATTCGACCCCGCTGGCCCTTACACCATTCGCGGCGGACACATGCCGTCGATGCATGACATCGCCACATCCGTCGATTTCTGCCGGACAATCCGCGAGGCGGTGGGCAACCGCGCCGACCTCTTATTCGGCACGCACGGGCAGTTCAGCACGGCGGGCGCGATCCGCATGGGTCAAGCTTTAGAACCCTTCACCCCGCTGTGGTATGAAGAACCCACGCCACCCGATGCCGATATGTCCGCAGTGACCAGCGCCGTGCGCATCCCTGTGGCAACAGGCGAACGACTGACGACGAAATCCGAATTTGCTACTGCGCTGCGTCAAGGTGTGCAAATTCTGCAACCGGCCTTGGGCCGTGCGGGCGGCATTTGGGAGGCCAAGAAAATCGCCATCCTTGCGGAAACCTACAACGCGCAAATGGGCCCACATCTTTACGCAGGTCCCATCGAATGGGCCGCGAATATTCAACTGGCCGCGTCCGTCCCCAACATTCTGATGGCCGAAACCATTGAAACGCCGTTCCATGCGGCCTTGGTCAAGAACACGATCACCGTCGAAAACGGCTATATCCCTGTGCCTGAAACCGCCGGACTTGGCATCGACGTCGATGAAGCCCTCGCACGCGCGCATCCTTACGCCGACGACGGGTTGCACCTACAAATGCAAGACGATCCGATTAGCTATCACGAAGTGAATAATTTCGCGGGCGGTGCACCGGTAAAAACCGAATAGTCGCTTTCCGTCTACCGCCATGGCCTTAAACTGAACCGCATTCAGCGCCTTGAAGAGGCGCGCAATGAAAGACCGCTACCCGATTACGTCAGCGACGACATCAAAAGCTACGTCCATAAGCCGCGCCCTGACATCGGGGCGCGGTTTTTCTTGGCAATGGCCACAAGAACAGGCAGTTTGTTCCAATGAAGATCATAACCCATGCCCTGCGCCCCTTCGCCGCCCGCATCGTCGGCCATTGCATCCGCCTATTTGCCCGCGCCATCACGGCCGTGCGCGCCGATTGGCAAGGGATCGAACCGGTGCGCAGGCAACGTGTCTATTATTCCAATCACACGTCCAACGCCGATATGCCGATGATCTGGTCGGTGCTGCCGCCCGCACTGCGCCGCGATGTGCGCCCCGTTGCCGCCGCCGACTATTGGCTGAAAAATCCGCTGCGTGCCTTTGTCGGGCCTGAGGTGTTCAATTGCGTATTGATCGACCGTCGCCCCGAAGTCGATGACAAACCAATGGACAAAATCATCGAAGCTCTCGACGAAGGATCTTCCCTGATCATTTTCCCCGAAGGCAACCGCAATATGGGCGACGACCCGCTGCTGCCGTTCAAGGCGGGGCTTTATAACATGGGGTTGGCCCGACCCGAGGTTGATCTTGTACCCACTTGGGTCGCCAACCTGAACACAATCATGCCCAAGGGCGAGGTCATCCCCCTGCCCCTGATCTGCACCGTGACATTCGGCGAACCTGTGCATGTGCAAGACGGCGAGACCAAAGACGCATTTCTGGCCCGCGCGGCCAAAGCCTTGTCTGACCTGCGCCCAGAGGACCGGACATGAATTCAACAACCATCGACATCATTTGGCTGACCATCGGCGCGTTTTCGATCCTTGTGGCCCTGACATTCTTGGGCGAGGTGCTGCGCGCACGCCAAGCGCCTGAAACCACCAACCCAGTGCTCGAAACCTACATGACCCGCGTACAAAGCTGGTGGGCCATGGTCGCGTTCATCGGCATCGCGATGTTGACGGGCAAAGTGGGCGTGACGATCCTGTTTGCAGTCGCATCCTTCGCCGCCCTGCGCGAATTTCTGACCCTTACGTCCAAGGCACAGGCCGATCACCTGTCGCTGGCGATGGCATTCTTTGCCGTGCTGCCGCTGCAATACATCTTTGTCGCTATGGAATGGACAGGGCTTTATGCCGTTTTCATCCCCGTCTACGCGTTTTTGCTGCTGCCCATCGTATCAGCCCTGCGCGGCAATGCGGACCGGTTCCTGATCCGCGTGGCTGAAACCCAATGGGCGCTGATGATTGCTGTTTTCTGCGTCAGCCATGTGCCCGCGTTGATCAACCTCGACATCGCAGGATACGGTGACCGTGCGATCCTGCTGGTGACGTTCCTTGTGATGGTCGTGCAACTCGGCGATCTACTGGAATACTTCTTTGGCCGCCGCATCGGGCGCACCAAAATCGCACCGGGCCTATCGCCCAAAACGTGGGAAGGCGTGGTCTGCGGCGTAATCAGCGCGATGCTCATCGGCGCGTTGCTCAGCTGGATCACACCCTTTGGTGTTATGGGCGCGATTGCCATGGCGGGCATCGCATCCATTGTGGGCATGTTCGGCAACATCGTCTTTGCCGCGATCAAGCGGGACCGCGGCGTCAAAGACTGGTCACACCTAATCCCGGGACAAGGCGGTTTTGTCGATCAGCTTGATAGCGTGGTATTTGCCGCACCGATCTTTTATCACCTCACGCGGTATTTCTGGGGCGGTTAATCTTCAGTGGCTAAAACCAGAACCCAGCGAATGTCATTCCCTGATCCGGCAACACCCAAACCAAATTCTTCGAAGACAGGCGAGGTCATCACCTCAAAGTGGCCCGTTGTTGACCCTTCCCATCCGTTAAGCATCTGCTGTTCCGTGCCGTATTCGCCACCGCCGCCGATGTTTTCACCGACATTAATCCAATCATAACCCTGTGCGGTCACACGATCACCGACCAAATTGGTATCAACACCGTCGTCATCATCCCCATCTGCATCATGCGAAAATAGCCATTCGACGCCATGTCTTCCGCATGGCCTTGGGCCGCTGCATCCAAACGACTGTCATAGCTTACGCTGCCAACACCATTATCAATCCGCAAACTGTTCAAGATCACACTAAAGGTCTGATCCTCGTTTGATGTCACGGGCGGGCCAGGCAATTCCCCATTCGAAATGCCGCAATTTCCAGAAAAATCATGGCGCCAAGGGCTGTAAATCCAATTTTCACAATCTTATCTCCTCTGTAAAATCGGGATTATGCATCTTATTGAGGGGCATATTACACGATATGGCGCAAAAAACTAAGCCTGACGTTAACTGCAGCCCGTGAAACCGTGACACAACGACCTAAATCCCACGCATCAGTATTGAGTTTTCCGCCGTTTTCGCAGACAACCTACGGAATCTTTCGGCCTTTAGATCAGGAGTTCGCGTGTCCCTCTTCCTTATCGTTGCTTTGCCATTTTTGGGCGCCTTGCTGCCCGGATTAATGAATGCCGCTGGCCGCACCGCGACCGCGGGTGTGACCTTCACCGTCAGCCTTGCGGCCTTTGTCGGTCTGCTCACGCATCTGCCCGCCGTTTGGGCCGGTGATCTGGTCACGGCGCGCCTTGATTGGATCCCATTACTGGGTCTGAACGTCACGCTCATGCTCGACGGGTTGGGGTTCTTTTTCGCGATGCTGATCCTTGGGATCGGCCTTTTGATCATCGCCTACGCGCGGTTCTACCTGTCACGCGACGATAACATGGGCGAGTTTTTTACTTATTTGCTGCTGTTCCAAGGCGCGATGGTCGGCATCGTCCTATCCGATAACATCCTGCTTTTGCTCGTGTTCTGGGAACTCACTTCTCTCTCATCATTCCTGCTCATCGGCTATTGGAAACACCTGCCCGAAGGCCGTCAAGGCGCGCGCATGGCCCTGACCGTCACAGGCATGGGCGGATTAGCGATGATCGGCGGCATGATGATTTTGGGGCAAATCGTTGGGTCCTATGACCTGAGCGTGATTTTGCAAAACCGCGAGCTGATCCAAGCAGACCCATTGTATGTTCCTGCCCTGATCCTGATCCTGCTCGGCTGTTTCACCAAATCCGCGCAGTTCCCGTTCCACTTCTGGCTGCCGCACGCCATGGCCGCGCCGACGCCCGTGTCCGCCTATCTGCACTCTGCGACCATGGTCAAAGCGGGCATATTCCTGATGGCCCGCATGTGGCCGGTGCTGTCGGGCACGCCTGAATGGTTCATGATCGTGACCACCGCGGGTCTGATCACAATGATATTGGGCGCGGTGATCGCGCTGTTCAAACATGACCTGAAATCGCTACTCGCCTTTTCAACGGTCAGCCATCTTGGATTGATCACCATGCTTTTGGGCACTGGTACAGCGTTCGGCGTCATGGCCGCGATGTTCCACATCCTGAACCATGCGACATTCAAGGCCGCACTATTTATGTCCGCAGGTATCGTCGACCACGAGGCCCACACCCGCGACATCCGCCGCCTTGGCGGGTTACGCCATCTGATGCCGATCACATTTGTCATCGCCACTTTGGCCGCCTTATCCATGGCAGGCATCCCCCTGCTCAACGGGTTCTTGTCCAAAGAAATGATGCTGGAAGAAGCCTATGGCACCGCCCTGTTCGGTATTCCGTGGCTGGTCCCTGTGATGGCAACAATCGGTTCGCTGTTCTCTGCCGCCTATTGCTTCCGCTTCATCAGCCACACGTTCCTCGGGCCAAAGCGCGAGGACTATCCAACCACCCCGCACGATCCACCCGCTGGGCTATGGATGCCACCCGCGTTCCTTGTATCACTTGTGGTCATCATCGGCATCGCACCATTCTTGGTCGAGCCATTCGTGAAGGTTGTCACGGCCTCGGTCCTTGGCGACGTTGCCGCCGTGCCGAAAGCCTATTTCAAAATCTGGCACGGCCTTGTGCCCGCACTTTATCTATCGATCATCGCCGTTGTCGGTGGCGCGCTTTTGTTGATGGTTTTCAAACCGGCTCTCGCAATCTGGGACAAGGCCCCGCGCCCCGAAGCAAAAACTATATTCGACGCGATCATCGCGGCCGCCGTGGGCTTGTCCCAGCGGATCAGCATGGGCCTGCATAACGGGTCATTCACCCGCTACGCCGCGATCTTTACCGTCACCGTCGTCGCCGTGGGCTATCACGCTTGGGCCACCGGCACCGTGGGTGCAGCAACCCGCACTGTGCAACCGGCCAACGCCGTGCAAATCGCGGGCTGGTTGATGTTGGTCGCGGCGACCTTGGGTCTCGTATTCCTGCACCGCAACCGCCTGTTGTCGCTGATCCTAATTGGCATCGTCGGGCTAGTGGTGTCGGTTGGTTTCGTTTTCTTCAGCGCGCCTGATTTGGCCATGACACAGCTGACAGTCGAAGTGGTCACGATAATCTTGCTGCTGCTGGCGCTCAACTTCCTGCCCAACACCACCCCGATTGAAAGCACATCGCTGCGCCGTTTCCGCGACATCGGAATTGCGGTGCTTGGTGGCTTGGCCACGGCGGCAATGTCCTTCCATTATCTGCTGCGTGACACGATCGCGCCAAGCATTTCCGACTTCCACCTCGCCAATTCCTATAAGGGCGGCGGCGGCACCAATGTGGTCAATGTGATCCTCGTCGATTTCCGTGGGTTCGACACTTACGGCGAAATCATCGTGTTGGGTATCGCGGCCCTGTTGATCTATGCACTGACAGAGACATTGCTTGACGGCCCAGTGCGCGCGCGCTTGCTCAACCGCAAGCCTGATCAACCCCGCGCTGGCGGTATGCATCCAATGATGATGGTTGTGATGACACGCGTGATCATGCCTGTTGTCATTATGGTCGGTTTCTACATCTTTTGGCGTGGTCACAATGAACCCGGCGGTGGCTTTATCGCTGGGCTGATCGTGTCTATCGGTGTGGTGATGCAATACATGGCCAGCGGTTATGCATGGACCTCTGCGCGGCTGCGCTACCCTTATCACGACATCATCGGCGCAGGCGTGTTGATCGCTGGACTGACCGGCATCGGGTCGTGGTTCTTTGCCAAACCGTTCCTGACGTCTGACTTCACCTATGTGCGCATCCCACCGTTTGAAAAGTTCGAGCTGGCCACCGCCGCCCTGTTCGATCTTGGTGTATTCCTCGCTGTAGTCGGCGCCGTGATGCTATCGCTCGAAAGCTTCTCTCGCCTCGCCCGCCGCGCCCATGTGCGCGACAGCGAGCACCCGATGGACATCGACCCATCGCGCGAAACCACCCAAGCAGAGGTGCAATAAATGGAAATCCTTGTTGCTTCAGCCATCGGCATCCTGACGGCGGGCGGGCTTTATCTGGTTCTGCGCCTGCGGACCTTTCCTGTGATCATGGGCATCTCGCTGCTGACCTATGCAGTGAACGTGTTTCTGTTTGCCTCTGGCCGATTGACCGTCGGCGCACCGCCGATCTTGACGGATGCCACCACATATACGGATCCACTACCCCAAGCCCTCGTGCTGACGGCCATCGTGATTTCATTCGGCATGACCGCCGTGGTCGTGATGATCGCGCTAGGGGCCTATTTGGGTGGCAATGACGATCACGTCGATGACCAGCCGCAGGAGGATACACAATGACACATTGGTTGATCCTGCCCATCGTGCTGCCCGCGTTCATCGCGCCGTTCATTGTTTTTGCAGCGCGCTATCAAATCGGTATCCAGCGGGTCATTTCCGTGGCCAGCATCATGGCAATCATCGGCATCGCGCTGGGCCTTTCTTGGCAAACATCCGACGGCAATGTGCTGTTATATCGGCTAGGCGATTGGGCCGCACCTTTTGGGATCGTGCTGGTCGGTGACCGGCTATCTACGCTGATGGTGCTGCTGACAGCGGTCCTCGCGCTTTTTGTCCTGCTTTACGCCATCGGGTCCAAATGGGACGACCGAGGTCGTCATTTCCACGCGCTGTTTCAGTTCCAAATCATGGGCATCATGGGTGCATTCCTGACAGGCGATTTGTTCAACCTCTTCGTGTTCTTTGAGGTCTTGCTGATCGCGTCCTATGGGCTGATGATCCACGCGGGCGGCACTGTGCGCCTGCGCGCGGGCGTGCAATATGTGCTGTTCAACTTGCTGGGTTCGACCCTGTTCCTATTTGCGCTTGGCGCGATCTACGCGGAAACAGGCACGCTGAATATGGCGGACCTCGCGCAGCGCGTGAACCTGATCCCTGCTGATGCCACCGTCGGCATCCGTATCGCGGCTGTTCTGCTGCTCATGGTCTTCGCGATTAAGGCCGCCGTGGTCCCACTGCACTTCTGGCTGCCATCCAGCTATGCTGAGGCCCCCGCGCCCGTCGCTGCATTATTCGCGATCATGACCAAGGTGGGCGCTTATGCGATCATCCGCGTCTATACGATGATCTTCCCGCCGGACCTTTTGGTCACGTCGGGCCTGCACGACCTATGGCTCTTACCTGCCGCACTCATCTCTTTGGTGATCGGTGCGCTCGGTGTGCTGGCCGCCAAAGAGCTGAACCGCCTGATCGCGTTTTCCGTGATTGGATCGATGGGCATGGTGATGGTCGCCATTGCACTGTTCAGCGCGGATGGGATCGCAGCCGCGCTTTACTACATCACCCATTCGACCTTGGCCGCTGGTGCATTGTTCCTGATCGCTGATTTGGCGCGTGCAGGCCGTGCCAACCTGAACCTAACCGCCCAAGCCCCCATCGCAGGTGCGCGTCTAACGATGGCGTTGTTCTTTGTGGCAGCGATTGCGATGACGGGCCTACCGCCGCTGTCTGGGTTCATCGGCAAGCTTTTGATTTTGGACGCGGGGTTCGACACGGCCACCATGGCATGGATTTGGGCGCTGATCTTGGGCGCATCATTGATCAATGTCGTGGGCTTTGCGCGCGCGGGCAGCACCGTGTTTTGGAAAGCGCTGAGCGTGGAACCAGACCCAGATGCCGAAGTGGGAGAGACACCATCCACCATGTCCTACGCCGCCGTTGGTGGGCTGATCGCACTGCTGATCGCCCATACAGTTTTCGCTGGACCAGCAACCGCATATACCGCTGCGATTTCCAAACAATTGTTTGCGCCTGACACCTATATTACCACGGTGCTATCGACCAAAGGCAAGCTGTCGGATGCCAAGGCAGAGGGGGACCACTGATATGACCCGTATCTTTAATTGGCTCTTGCCGCACCCGTTTCTGACCCTGCTTTTGGCGGTGGTCTGGACACTGCTGCAAAATAGCGTTTCCGCAGTCATGGTCGTTTTTGGTTTGATCCTTGGCATCATCATTCCAATCATCACATCCGTATGGTGGCCTGACCGCCCCAAGAGCATGAAGGCTGGCAAAATGCTCAGCTACAGCATCCTCGTGCTTTGGGATATTGTTGTCGCCAACGTGCAGGTGGCTTGGATTGTATTGACCAAATCCAACGATGACATGCGCCCCAACTGGGTCGTGATCCCACTGGAACTGCGCAGCCCCGAAGCGATTACTATTTTAATGGGCACAATCACCCTGACCCCTGGCACTGTATCGGCAGACCTGTCGGACGTAGGCCACAGCCTGCTTGTGCATGCCTTAGATGCCGATGAACCCGCCGCCGTGCGTGATGACATCAAGGATCGCTACGAACGCCGCCTAAAGGAGATTTTTGAATGACCCTTGCCACCGAAATTATGGACTGGGCGCTGATCATTGCCTTCATCATGACCGCCTTGTCCCAGATTATGGCGATGTATCGGCTGTGGATCGGACCAACCACCGGCGACCGGATTTTGGCGCTTGATACAATGTTCATCAACGCCATCGGTCTGATCATCCTGCTCGGCCTGTACCAAGGCACGCAAATCTATTTCGAGGCCGCAATGATTATCGCCATGTTGGGGTTTGTGTCCACGGTCGCTTACGCCCGTTTTGTCCTGCGCGGAGACATCATCGAATGACCCAGATCATTGCCACATATGCCATCGCAATTTGCCTGATCGTGGGCCTTATTTTCACGCTTGTCGCGGGCATCGGCCTGCTGAAACTCAACAACGCCATGTCGCGGCTTCACGCCCCGACCAAGGCGGGAACCGTAGGCATTGGCGCGTTTCTGTTGGCTTCGATGATCCATTCATGGACGTTCGCCGATGGGTCATTCCACGAGCTGTTGATTATGGGGTTCTTGTTCGTCACGGCACCCGTGTCCGCGAATTTCATGGCAAAGGTGAACATCCACCGCAACGTTTGCGACCCGCTTCCCGCGCCGTCCGAGGACGACACTTGGTCCACGTTGGACGTGCCTGTCGAGGATCAGGATATCAATCCTACCTAAGCCCTTTGGGCCCCGCCAGAAAATCCAAAAAGCTGCGGGTTTTTGCGGGCAGATAGCTACGGTTTGGGTAGATCGCGGAGATGGGCACCTCTGGCCACGGCGCGTCGGGCAAGACGGGTTCCAACGTTCCATCCGCCAGATCATCCGCTGCCAACCAATACGGCAGAAACGCAAACCCCATACCTTCGCGCGTTGCCAAATGGATCAGCGTTTCATTGCGGCTTTGCAGAACGAGGTGATAGGGAATATCGGGTAAATCAGCGTGGTCGCCAAACCGGATACGTCCGCCGCTGGCAACTTCGGTGTAGACAAGAAACGGCGCTCCGTTCAGGTCGCTTATCGTTTTTGGGCGTCCGTGTCTTTCCAAGAACGCTGGGGCCGCGACGAGCGGAAACGCGACAGTTGTCAACTTGCGGGCGATCAGACCTTCGTCCAGCGTCGACGCAACGCGCAGGGCCAAATCGAACCCTTCTTCGACCATGTTGATTTTGCTACTGCTCAGGTCCAAATCCAAAACCACATCAGGATTTTCGGCGTGAAACGCTGCGATAATGGCCGCGAATTTCGGGGTGGCCATCCAAGCGGGCATGGACACTTTCAACGTGCCAGTCGCCGCGAGTGTGGATTGGGAAAGTTGGGCCTCGGCTTCGGTTAGACCTTCAAGAAGGGGCCGGACGGTGACCAAATAACGTGCGCCAGCTTCGGTCAGGCTGACGTTTCGATTGTTGCGGTTCAACAACCGCGCCCCAACGCGGGCTTCGATATGTTGCACATGCTTGCTGGTCATAGCTGGCGACAGGTTCAATTTCGCCGCCACAGCCGCAAAGCTTTTGTGTTCAGCTACGGCCGCAAAAACCCGTAAACTCAGTAATGTGTCCATCTCAATTTACCCTGAGTTGATATTGTCTAAAATCCTTTATGGGTGATGTTCGCTTAGGAAACCAGATAGAACAACTGCAGAATACGTTTACCTGTGCGGTCCTCGGTCTGCGCAGATGCACCAAAGGATATGAAGAGATGCGCCATCCGACTGAAAACCTGTCTTGGGGGATCATTGAATTACAAGTAACCAATCTGGCCCGCGCGGTCGATTTTTGGACTGATGCCATTGGCCTGCACATCCGCAGCCAAGACAAGGCGAAGGCAGAGCTTGGCACACCGAATAAAACGCTGATCATTTTACATGCTGGTGCCACGCGCCCCGTCGGGCGCGCCTTTTTGGGCATGTATCATGTTGCGATTGGCATGCCTGATCAGGCTGAATTTTCGCGCGTTTTGGCGCGGCTCATTACAAAAAATATCACAATCAGCCCGACAGATCACCTTGCATCTAAATCAATCTATTTCAGCGACCCTGATGGGTTAGAGATCGAGATCATTTTCGAAACCCCCGAACGTTTCAGCCATATGGGTGATCCGAGCAAAGGGTTGATGATGTATGATGTCGATGGC
Organism: uncultured Roseobacteraceae bacterium; assembly: GCA_964022435.1. Taxonomy (GTDB): domain Bacteria; phylum Pseudomonadota; class Alphaproteobacteria; order Rhodobacterales; family Rhodobacteraceae; genus Yoonia. Next base: position 20,363 of record CAXIAL010000022.1, read on the forward strand.
AACCCGCACAGTGGTCGCGAGGCTTTGGACGTCCCTGCTGAGCTGTCACATGCGGCAGGCGCGGATGTAGAGGCCATGTTAGGCGATGGCAGTTTTCTGGCCCATATGCACTTTAAGGTATCAACTTTGGAAGACGGGCAAGTTTGGTTTGAGGGACTTGGCTTTCAGCGCAATCTGCTGATCCCATCCTTCGGTTTCGCCGATATGAGTGCGGGCGGGACAACCACGCACCGTTTGGCCATGAATGTCTGGTCTGGCCCCGGTCTGTCAGGGGCACCTGCAGGCATGGCGCGCTTGGTCCGCTATACGCTGCACGCTCATGATGCCGAGCTATTGGCACGGGTGCAGGGCCTAACACCTGCGGGCGACGGCTTGGCCGGTGTTGATCCAGCTGGTGTAGACGTAAAAATGCTGCCTGCGGCCTAGTCGCGAACGGCGTATTGCAGGTCGCGAACCCACTCGCAATTGCCCCGCATTGCCCTGACTATCAAGGTAAGGGGGCATCCATGTCACATGCACGACGATCCGGTGGGCGCAGTGCGCGTCGCGCCATCCGTGAGGCTCATGATTTCAGCATGTTACCGGGGTTGGTGAACGCCTTGCCCCCATGCGAGGTCATGGACGAAGAGCAGGTTCGCCGCATTGACGATGCATCGATGTCGATTTTGGAAAATGTCGGTATCGTTTTTCGCGACCCCATCGCGTTAGAAGACTGGCGCCGTGCAGGTGCCGAGGTTGATGGTGAACTTGTGCGTATCGATCGCGGCCTGATCCGCGCATTGATTGCGACGATTCCCAGCGATTTCACCTATCACGCCCGTAATCCGGACCGGAACATCCGGTTGGGCGGCAAACATGCCATGTTTATTCCGATGACTGGCGCGCCGTATCTGCGCGACCTTGATGACGTGCGGCGCAACCCGACGTTGGATGATTTGGCGATGTTTCATAAGCTGGCACATATGATGCCTGCGCTGCATTCATCTGCGCATCACATTGTCGAACCCTACGATCATCCGATCAGCCAGCGGCATTTGCGGATCACCTATAGTTCGATGAAATATTCCGACAAGACGTTCATGGGCATGACCACCAGCCCGAAAAACGCCGAAGACGTTTTGGACATGTGCGCCATTCTGTTCGGAGCGGATTTCATGGACAGCAACCCTGTTGTCACAGGCAATTGCAACGCAAATTCACCGCTGGTTTGGGATGAAACCATGCTGGGCGCGATGCGTGCGTTCAACCGCCGTAATCAACCCGTGCTATGTTCTCCGTTCGTATTGGGCGGTGCGAATACCCCTGCCTCGGTGGCCCCCACAGTGGCCCAATTGAACGCCGAAGCCCTGAGCGCCTTGGCCTACACCCAGATCATCCGCAAAGGCTGCCCTGCCATCTACGGGCACTATTTGGCAACTGTGTCGATGAAATCAGGCGCGCCGATGGCGGGCACGCCAGAGATCAGCACGATGAACTTTATGATCGGGCAAATGGCGCGGCATTACGGCGTTCCTTGGCGTAGCTCGACCACTTTGGGCGGATCCAAAGTGCTAGATGCACAGGCCGGATATGAAAGTGCTGCGACATTGTCATCGGTGGTGCATGCTGGGGCAAATTACATGTGGCACGCGGCTGGCTGGAACGAAGCGGGCATGCATTGTTCGACAGCCAAGTTCATCGTCGATGCGGAACAATGTGCGATGGCTTACCGCATGGCCGAAGGGCCGCGTTGGGACGATTTTGATGCAGGACTGGCCGCAATTTCAGACATCGGTCCAGGCGGGCATTATCTGGGGCACCCACATACGTTAGAGAATTTTGAACGGGCGTTTTTTATGCCTGAAATGTTGGACAATAATTCCATCGAACAGTGGCAGGCCGAAGGCAGCGTGCAGATCACCGAACGCGCATTGAACCATGCGCGAAAGCTGTTGAAAGAATATCAAGAGCCCAAGCTGGACCAAGCCACAGACGAGGCTTTGCTAGCCTATATCGCGCGAAGAGAACGCGAAATTCCGGCGGCAGAAGCGCTCAACCAAGACCACTAGACCCGAATGAAAAAGGGCGGACCATTTCTGATCCGCCCTTCGTCTATTGATCGACAATGTCGGTCAAATCCAAGTGGATTTGAACTTACATCATGCCGCCCATGCCGCCCATGTCAGGCATGCCGCCGCCGGCTGCGCCGCCGTCTTTGGATGGCTTGTCTGCAACCATGGCTTCTGTTGTGATCAACAGACCAGCAACGGATGCCGCGTCTTGCAACGCTGTGCGTGTGACTTTTGCAGGGTCGATAACACCGAAGCCGAACATGTCGCCATATTCTTCTGTCTGTGCGTTGAAACCGAATGCTTTGTCATCGGACTCGCGGATTTTGCCAGCCACAACGGAACCGTCAACGCCGGAGTTTTCAGCGATCTGACGCAGTGGTGCTTCGAGTGCTTTACGCACGATGGCAATACCAACGTTCTGGTCAGAGTTGTCGCCTTCCAGACCTTCAAGAACCTTGCCAGCCTGAACCAGAGCAACACCACCACCAACAACGATGCCTTCTTGAACAGCGGCACGTGTCGCGTTCAATGCATCGTCAACGCGGTCTTTGCGCTCTTTAACTTCGATTTCGGACATGCCGCCGACGCGGATAACAGCAACACCGCCAGCCAATTTGGCAACGCGTTCTTGCAGCTTTTCACGGTCGTAGTCGGATGTTGTTTCTTCGATCTGGCCACGGATCTGGGATACGCGTGCGCCGATTTCAGCCTTGTCACCGGAACCGTCAACGATTGTTGTTTCGTCTTTGGTGATGTTGATACGCTTGGCGGAACCCAGCATGTCGATGGTAACGTTTTCAAGCTTCATGCCGAGATCTTCGGAAATCACTTGGCCGCCTGTCAGAACAGCGATGTCCTGCAGCATGGCTTTACGGCGATCGCCGAAACCAGGTGCCTTAACAGCAGCGATTTTCAGGCCGCCACGCAGTTTGTTCACCACGAGAGTTGCCAGTGCTTCGCCTTCAACGTCTTCAGCAATGATCAAGAGCGGCTTGCCGGACTGGATCACAGATTCCAACAGTGGAACCATTGGCTGCAAAGAAGACAGTTTCTTTTCGTGCAGCAGGATGATCGCGTCTTCCAGCTCTGCAGTCATTTTTTCTGTGTTTGTGGTGAAGTAAGGGGACAGGTAACCGCGGTCGAACTGCATGCCTTCAACAACATCGGTTTCTGTTTCCAGACCTTTGTTTTCTTCAACAGTGATAACACCTTCGTTGCCAACACGCTGCATTGCGTCAGCGATTTGGGAACCGATTTCAGCTTCGCCGTTTGCAGAGATTGTACCAACCTGCGCAACTTCGTCGCTGTCGGACACTGGACGTGCTGCGCCGATGATGGATTCTACAACTTTAGAAGTCGCAAGATCGATACCGCGCTTGAGGTCCATTGGGTTCATGCCAGCCGCAACGGATTTCATGCCTTCGCGAACGATCGCTTGGGCCAGAACTGTTGCTGTTGTTGTGCCGTCGCCAGCTTCGTCATTGGTGCGCGATGCAACTTCTTTGACCATCTGTGCGCCCATGTTTTCGAACTTGTCTTCAAGCTCGATCTCTTTGGCAACAGATACACCATCTTTGGTGATGCGTGGTGCGCCGAAGGATTTATCCAGCACAACGTTACGGCCTTTTGGACCAAGTGTTACTTTTACGGCGTCTGCCAGAATGTTCACACCGTTCAACATACGGTTACGTGCATCTGTGCCGAATTTTACGTCTTTAGCAGCCATTGATTAGCTCCTTAAATTTGAATTTCAGATAGGATCAAGCGAGGCTTAGAGAATGCCCAGAATGTCGCTTTCTTTCATGATCAGCAGGTCTTCGCCGTCGATCTTTACTTCTGTGCCGGACCATTTGCCGAACAGAACTTTATCGCCAGCTTTGACATCCATTGGGATCAGCTCGCCGCTGTCTTTGCGTGCGCCTGCGCCACAAGATACGATTTCGCCTTCGGCTGGCTTTTCTTTTGCAGCGTCAGGAATGATCAGGCCGCCTTTGGTCACGTCATCGCTTTCGATGCGACGAACGAGAACGCGGTCGTGAAGTGGTGTAAATGCCATCTTGGAACGTCTCCGGTTGGTGTTAATTTCGGGTTAGCACTCACAAGGTGCGAGTGACAACAAACGGAACCTAAGGATCGGTCCGGCTTGTGTCAACGTGATTCAATCGAAAAATTTTGTGGAGTTAACCGACGTCGGTTTTGCCGCGCCTGTCGCCGCGCAAGTTCGCGTAGAGCACGTGGTTGCGCCAGCGTCCGTTGATTTGCAAATACGACTGCGCGACGCCTTCGTATTTATAGCCGCATTTCTCAAGCAGCCGCCGTGATGGGGTGTTTTCAGGCAAACAACCCGCTTCAACACGACTGAGGTCCAGCGTTTTGAATGCGTAGTGCACAACCGCTTCGATCGCTTCTTTCATATAGCCATGACGTGCATAAGGTTGGCCGATCCAATAGCCGGTCGTACCTGCTTGGGCCGGACCACGTCGAATATTGTCCAGCGTGATCGCCCCCAACAGCATGTCGTCAGACCGACGCACAAGGAACAATGGCAACGCGTTTCCGTTTTTAATGGACCGCTGCGCCCAATAGACACGGTTGGTAAACGCCTTGCGCGACAGATGATCGCTCGCCCATGTGGGTTCCCACGGATTCAAAAATTCTTGGCTGTCGGCGCGCAATGAAGCCCAGGCGCGGTAGTCAGCGTGGATCGGTGGGCGCAATGTCATGCGCTCCGTTTCCAGCCTGACTTTTTTGCGCCCACCTAACATTAAGCCACCAATCGCGCCTTAAGATTATCAAGCGTGGGCGCGGCAGATGCAGGACCATATAGCGCCAGCGCAGACCCCGCCTGCCCCGCCATTTTACCAGCGAAATCCTTGACCGCTTGCGTGGTGACGCCATCAACATTGGTAATGGTTTCATCCAGCGACGGAATGCGCCCCCACATCGACCATAGCCGCGCCAACCGTTCGGCGCGGTTGGACGGGGATTCGAGCCCCATCAATAGCCCCGCTTTCATCTGGGCGCGGGCGCGCGCGACTTCGACGTCGGACATATCATCGGCGGCGCGTTTCATTTCGTCGATTGTGACATTGGCCAATTCGGCGATTTGTTCGGCGCTGGTGCCAGCGTAAAATGTTGTCAGTCCAGTGTCTTCATATGCGCCAGCTTGGGCGAAGATGGAATAACACAGGCCGCGGTGTTCGCGAACCTCTTGGAACAAGCGAGAAGACACGCCGCCACCCATCACAGAGGCATAGATTTGCGCGGTGTAGATTTCGGGATCTAGGTAGTTTGGCCCTTCAAACGCCAATGCAAAATGCACCTGTTCAAGATCCTTGTCGCGACGAAATTCGCCACCACCGAATTGGGCGGGTTGAATCAAATTTGTTGGGCGCGTGATCGGGGACATGCCGCCAAACATGGCCTCTGCTTGTTTGCAGATTGCATCGTGATCGACTGCACCAGCTGCAGCCAGCACCATTTGCCCTGGCCCATAATGTTCAGCCACGAAACCGCGCAGGTCGTCCGCTTGGAACGCAGATACACGCTCTGTTGGTCCAAGGATCGTGCGGCCAAGCGCCTGATCGGGGTAAGCTTTTTCCTGCAACCAGTCGAAAACGATGTCGTCTGGCGTGTCATGTGTCATGCCAATTTCTTGCAAGATCACGCCACGTTCAAGTTCAACATCAGTGTCGGCAAACAGCGGATTCATCAAGATATCGCCGATGACATCCAAGGCCAGCGGCACATCATTTTCCAGCACACGTGCATAATAGGCTGTGTTTTCGCGGCTGGTATAGGCGTTGATAAAGCCACCCACGTCCTCAATCGCCTCGGCGATTTGAAGGGCTGTGCGGTTGGGCGTGCCCTTAAACGCCATATGTTCCAGGAAATGCGCAATGCCGTTTTGCGACAGGCGTTCGTGCCGTCCGCCAACGTCAACCCAGATGCCAATGCTGGCAGATTTGAGGCTTGGCATATGCTCTGTCACGATTTGAAAACCGTTAGACAGAGTGTGCGTTTGAATGGTCAAGTTGCGATCCGTTCTTTGATTAATGCAGCAACGGCGTCGAAATCACAGGCCACACGTGTGACCCGTTCGTCGCGGTCGTAAAGGTCGGCCATGCGCGGTGGCAACGGGGCGCTGATCCCACTGGCGGCTTGCACAGCGTCTGGGAATTTGGCGGGATGTGCGGTGGCCAATGTGATCATTGGCGTGTCGCCCAAATGGTTTTCGGCCACATGCACGCCGACAGCGGAATGCGGGCAAAGCAGTTCGCCGTGATCCGCCAGATAGGTTTTGATCGCGGCAGAGGTTTGATCTTCAGACGCGCGGCCCGATTTGAATGTGTACTTGAGGTATTGGTAGGCCCCTTGGGAGATGGTGAAACCGCCTGATTTCAGGTCGTCCATCTGCCCCGCAACAGCCGCACCATCGCGCCCGTAGGCATCGAACAAGGCACGTTCAAAATTGGAAGATACCTGAATGTCCATCGACGGGCTGATGGATGGTGTCACGCCCTCTTTGGTATAGGCGCCAGTTTCCAACGTGCGGTGCAGGATATCGTTTTGGTTGGTGGCGACGACAAGATCCTTGATCGGCAGGCCCATTTTCTGCGCAATGTAGCCCGCGAAGATGTCGCCGAAATTTCCGGTTGGCACGGTGAAGCTCACTTCGCGGTGCGGTGCGCCAAGGCTGACCGCAGAACTGAAATAATAAACGACCTGTGCCAAAACGCGGCCCCAGTTGATCGAGTTCACACCGGCAAGGCGTACGCCATCGCGAAAATCGGTGTCGTTGAACATGTCTTTCAACATCGCTTGGCAATCGTCAAAATCACCGTCCATGGCTAGCGCGTGGATGTTGCTATCGGCTGGGGTGGTCATCTGACGACGCTGCACCTCGGACACGCGACCGTGCGGGAACAGGATAAAGACGTCGACGTTGGGCAGTCCTTTGAACGCCTCGATCGCGGCGGACCCTGTGTCGCCCGATGTGGCACCCACGATGGTGATGCGGTCGCCCGAACGGGATAGCGATGCTTGGAACATTTGGCCAATCAACTGCATGGCGAAATCTTTGAACGCCAGCGTCGGGCCGTGGAACAGTTCGAGCAGGAAATGATTTGGCGCGAGCTGCACCAATGGTGCGCGGGCGGCGTGACCGAAACCGGCATAGGCGCATGCGATCATGTCGCGGAATTCTTGGTCGGTGAATGTATCCCCGATGAACGGGCGCATGACGGTGAATGCGATGTCTTCATAAGACTGGCCCGCCATGCCCGCGATTTGATCAGCGGTCAGCGTTGGTACGGTTTCTGGCACATATAGCCCGCCGTCAGAGGCGAGCCCTGTCATCATGGCTTGTTCAAATGTCAGTGCGGGGGCTGTGCCGCGGGTCGAAATATATCGCATCGTTTAGGTGTCCTTGGTCCGTAGAATACGGGTCATCAGAAAGAGTGTCATCGCCGCCCAGACAAGCGCCAGTCCGAACCATGTCACCGCATAGCTGAGGTGATCGTTCTTAATGGTGCTGGTGTCCACAGGTAGCAGTGTTGTGCGTGGGTCAGGGGCCGACATTTCTGCGGCCACGACCATCAAAGGTAATGTGTTCAGCGCGGCAGACATAGCCGCCAGATCGCGCCCGAACCAGATGTTTTTCGGCAAGTCGGGATCGGGTGTGGACGAATTCACATCGTCAGGCCAGATCAGATTGCCTGTCACATCCGTGGGATCAAGCGTGGCTGCAGTGTCTTTGGCGTCGAGCGGCAGCAAGCCGAGGTCGATCAGAATGCTGCGGTTGTCTGTGGTTTCAAACGCACGGATCACACGGTAACCCGTGCCAGCGGCCGTGCCAGAAGTCAGCACGTGAAGTTCCGCATCACCCGGCGTGCCAGACATGCGCACGGCGGTGTATTCGTCCGTCGCTTCATCAGGTGTGGCCGGGATGTCAATGGGAGCCGCGCTGATGCGGGCATTGATGTCCGCCAACACGGCCTCTTTCCACTCCAACCGGTCCAGTTGCCAAAAGCCAAGCGTCATCAACACGGCGACGCCGCTAAGACCGAGCAGGATTGGAAAAAGAAGTTTGGACAAGAAAATGCGCCTTGATGGGAAAAAGGCGCCCGCAGATATCCACGTGCGCCTTTTGTGTATGTTGGGTCGTCGTAGGATGCGTTTTAACGCATCGTCCGGTTAGCCGCCCCAGATGTAGACAGCTGCGAACAAGAACAGCCAAACCACATCAACAAAGTGCCAGTACCATGCAGCGGCCTCAAAGCCGACGTGACGCTCTGGGGTGAAGTGACCGCGGTTCAAACGGATCAAGCAAACCAGCAGGAAGATCGTGCCGATCAATACGTGGAAACCGTGGAAGCCCGTCGCCATAAAGAAGTTAGCGCCATAGATGTTCCCAGAGAAACCGAACGCTGCGTGGCTATATTCATAGACCTGAAACACTGTGAACAACGCGCCCAATGCCACAGACAGGATCAAGCCCCATTTCATGTCTTGGCGGTTGTTTTCATGCACAAGCGCGTGGTGCGCCCAAGTTGCGGCCATACCGGAACACAACAGGATCAGCGTGTTGATCAATGGCAGGTGCCATGGATCGAATGTTTCGATGCCCGCTGGCGGCCAAACACCGTCAACCAGTGGCGATGTACCGTCTGGGTTCATTGGGTACATGGCGTGTTTGAAGAATGACCAGAACCATGCCGCAAAGAACATGACTTCGGACATAATAAACATGATGAAACCATAACGCAGGCCGATGCGCACAACAGGTGTGTGATCGCCAACGTGGCTTTCGGCCACAACTTCTGCCCACCATGCGTACATGACGTAAAGCACGGCAGCGAGACCGATCAGGAACATGTATGGGCCAGAGCCGTGCATCCATGTCACAGAGCCGAACAGCATGATGAACGCACCCAACGCGCCAATAAGCGGCCAGATTGATGGTGGCAAAATGTGATAGTCGTGGTTTTTCTCATGCGCCATGGCGTTGTTCCCTTAAGGCTTGTCGTCTTAGTTTGTTTCTATGGCGATTTCGGTCGCCGTTGTCAAAGTCGTTGGCACATCTAATGCCGCCTGCATTTCGTCTTCGGGCAGGTCGATTTCGTAGAATGTGTAGCCAAGCGTAATTGTATGAACATATTGGCCTTCGCGGTCATCCACGATTGCGGGATCCACAAAGAACGACACGGGCATCATCACCGTTTCGCCAGCTTGCAAAATCTGTTGTTCAAAGCAAAAGCAGTCGATCTTGTCGAAAAAACCGCCGGCCTCGTAGGGCGTCACATTATAAGCCGCCGATCCCGCCACGGGGCGATCTGTCGGGTTATGCGCCTCGTAGAACGCCAATGCGGTTTCGCCAATGCGCAGGGTCATTTCGCGCTGCGCGGGCTTAAATGTCCACGGCATTCCGCGGTCCAGTGACGCATCAAAGCGCACTGTGATCGTCTGATCCAAGATCACATCTGATTCGTATTCGGCCACGTTTGTGATGCCGCCAAACCCTGTCACACGGCAGAACCAATCATAGAATGGCACCGATGCCCATGCCAACGCGCCCATCACAAACACAACACTGACGGTTTGCGCCAATGTGCGGTTTGGGCCTGTTAGGTTTGGGAATAGCTTCATTCGGTTGCTCCTTCGTCGGGAACAATCGCAGGTCTCGCCACATGATCAAAGTTTTCAAATTGTCGCGCATCGCCCAATTGCAGAACCTTCACGACAGTCAGGGCAAAGACGATCCCGATGAAAGCACCGAGCAGCAGACCGACACCGAAATTGCGGCCTTTGCGGCGCTGGTGCATTTCATGTTCAACTTTAATCGCCATTACCAGCCTCCAAAGCCGTAGGGACGCAGGGCCGCTTCGGCCAAGAGTGCCACAAAATGCCCGAACAAGTAGTAAAGTGAGACCTTAAATACTTGGCGTTCGACGTAATATTTATCCGCATCTGCCGCCGCGTCGTCGCGTTTCCAGATGTTGTAGCAGCCCTTGAGGAACCACGCGTTGAAGAATAGCGCCGTTGCCAGATAAATCGGGCCGCCGATGGACGTGAATGCAATGCCCAGCGCCACTGGCACGAGCAAAACAGCGTAAACGATAACATGTTTACGGGTCGCGTCGCGGCCATGTGTTTCTGTCAACATCGGCACGCCCGCATCGCCGTAATCAGTTTTCACGAACAAGGCCAAAGCCCAGAAATGCGGCGGGGTCCACATGAAGATCAGCGCAAACATCAGCACCGATTCGAGGGACACAGATCCGGTTGCCACAGCCCAGCCGATCATCGGGGGGAACGCGCCGGATGCACCGCCAATGACGATGTTCTGCGGGGTCAGGCGCTTGAGCCACATGGAATAAACCACGGCGTAAAAGAAGATGGTGAATGCCAACAGGAAGGCCGCCAGCATATTGGTCGCCAGCGCCAAAAGGATGACCGAAAAGCCGGAAAGCGCGAGACCGAGACCCAATGCCTCTCCCGGCTGGACACGACCCGATGGGATTGGGCGGCTTGTGGTGCGTTTCATGATGGCGTCGATGTCGGCGTCCCACCACATGTTCAGCGATGCAGAGGCACCCGCCCCAACAGCGATACACAAGATACCTACGAAACCGATAAACGGATGCACAGGCACCGGCGCCACAAGCAAACCGACAAGTGCGGTGAAAATCACCAGCGACATCACGCGCGGCTTTAGCAGGGCGAAGTAGTCGCCCATGCTTGCATCATGTGATTGGTCTTGAACGCTCATGTCAGTCATCATCAATCCCGAAAGGGTGAGATGGGTTAAAACCCATCCTACGGAAGGTAGGATGCCACAACAGGTTGTCCCGTTGTGGCGGGTGTTTTTATTTAGACGCCGTTGATTTCTTTGGCTTCAATCAACCAAGCATCATAAGTTTCCTGGCTCACGACCTTAACAGTGATCGGCATATAAGCATGGTCCTTACCGCAAAGTTCGGAACACTGACCAAAGTAGACGCCTTCACGCTCTGCCGCGAACCACAGCTGGGACAAACGACCAGGAACCGCGTCTTGCTTCACGCCGAAAGCTGGAATTGTCCAAGAGTGGATTACGTCTGCGCCTGTCAGTTGCATCACGATTGTCGCGCCAACTGGCACAACAACGGCTGTGTCTGTGGCAAGCAGGTGCTCGTCTTCGGCATAGCCGTATTCTGCCAGCTCGTCCTTGGCCAACATGAAGCTGTCGAAAGCCACGCCATCGTCAACATACTCGTAACCCCAATACCACTGGTAACCCGTCACTTTGATAGTGATGTCCGCATCAGGGATGATTTGCTGTTTGAACAGAACTGGCAAAGAAAATGCACCGATGAACACAAGGATAATGATCGGCACAATTGTCCACGCCACTTCCAATGCGGAATGGTGTGTGAATGTTGCCGGTGTTGGATTGGCTTTGGCGTTGTAGCGAATGAACACCCAAATCATCAGGCCGGTCACGAACAGCGTGATGATTGTGATCAGAACCAACAGCCAGTGATCCAGCCACTGCACGTCGCGGGCCAATTCTGTTGCAGCTGGCTGAAAGCCTGTGCCGCCCAGAACTGGTTTCCCGACGATTTCCAATTCTTGGTTCACGTCTTGGGCAGAAGCAGCAGCGCCTGCAAGGATCAGACCAGCCGAGGCCCACAAAGAAGTCGCAATGGTGTTCAATCGCATATCAAAACCTGTCTTTCATGGCGCCCCGTGGCGCGTCGCGTAGGGGGTATCGTCCAAGCATCGGACGGAATCCCGTTGTATCTAGGCGCTCTAGTCCCATATCTTGATGAACAACTCAAGAACCGAGGACGCGTCAAACCGCCGCGAAGCCGGAAAAATTGTTCAACAGGCAGGAAAATCAATGTCCGCAGACGCATTTGCACCGTTCGATACAAATTTAGACCGCGATACGGCCTTGTCCATCCTGCAAGATGCGACAAACGGCGCCGATGATGGCGAGTTATTTCTGGAACGCCGCAAGTCAGAAGTCCTGTCATTTGACGATGGCCGCGTGAAAACCGCCAGCTATGACGCGACAGAGGGATTCGGATTGCGCGCCGTGCGGGGCGAAACCGCTGGTTTTGCTCATTCCAGTACGATTGATGAACATGCCCTGCGCCGTGCCGTTGCCACAACGCGGCTGGCTGTGGGCGATGGCGGCGGCACATTGGCCCCCAGCCCTATCGGCACCAACCGCAAGTTATATTCCGACGCCGATCCGATGTTGCAGGCCACCTTTCCTGCGAAAATCGATATCCTTCGCGAGATCGACCAATACGCCCGTGATTTAGACAAACGCGTCGTTCAGGTATCCGCGACCCTCGCTGCGTCGCACCAAGAGGTGCTGATCCTGCGCCCTGACGGTGTGCTTGTCACCGACACCCGCCCCATGAGCCGTCTGAACGTATCTGTCATTATTGAAGAAAACGGAAAACGCGAATCTGGTGGCGTTGGCGCGGGTGGCCGTGCGGGCCTGATTGGGTTGATTTCACCAGACCATTGGAAACCTGCAGTGCGCGAAGCCTTGCGCATCGCGGTTGTGAATCTTGATGCCGAACCTGCGCCTGCCGGCGTCATGGATGTTGTGCTTGGCCCCGGCTGGCCGGGTATCTTGCTGCACGAGGCGATTGGCCACGGGCTGGAAGGTGATTTCAATCGCAAGGGCACCTCCGCCTTTGCTGGACTAATGGGCCAGCAAATTGCAGCCAAGGGCGTGACTGTCTTGGACGACGGCACCATTCCCGATCGGCGCGGATCCATCACCGTCGATGATGAAGGCACGCCCAGCGCCAAGAACACATTGATCGAAGACGGAGTGCTTGTCGGATATATGCAAGACCGCCAGAACGCCCGACTGATGGGTGTGGAACCAACGGGTAACGGGCGGCGCGAAAGCTATCAGCACGCGCCGATGCCGCGCATGACGAACACCTATATGCTGGCGGGCGATGCAAACCCTGCGGATTTGGTCGCTGATCTAAAGGACGGGATCTACGCCGTGGGCTTTGGCGGCGGTCAAGTAGACATCACCAATGGTAAGTTTGTGTTTTCCTGCACCGAAGCCTACCGAGTCAAAGACGGTAAAGTTGGCGCACCTGTTAAAGGGGCCACGCTCATCGGCGACGGGGCCACGTCGTTGAAACACATCCAAGGGATCGGGAACGATCTGGAGCTGGACCCCGGTATCGGGAATTGCGGAAAAGCAGGGCAATGGGTACCTGTGGGCGTCGGACAACCATCGTTGAAGATCGGTGGGCTGACGATTGGCGGGGCTGCTGGGTAAGCCGACTGCACGCGCCCTTTCGCACCGCGATGTTCTTGTGCGAATCGACCCAACCGTCTGACCCCGCTATTTCTGGGGAGAGGGTGAACATCGCGCGCCGAGCCGGCCGACGCAGGTTCCATGCAAGCCACCAGAAAACTTGTCTCTGTTTCAGCAGGTTATTCACAAACTGGGATGAGAAGGCTTCATTCCGATAGACGATTCACACCTCATTAACTGTCGTTCATGTCTAATGGTGCTTGCGACCAGACGGAGCATTCGGATGACCGGGACACTATTCTCTTCCATACCCCCCCACTCCTGCATTCCACGGAAGATGCCGCATTCGACTGTCTTCGTCTGTTGCGATCCCGCAGGGTGGGCCCAACGACCTATCATCGCTTGATGCGCGAACACGGCAGCGCCACAGCCGCGCTAGACGCGCTGCCCGACATTGCGGCAGCAGCGGGCGTTGCAGACTATACCATTTGCCCCGAAGGAGTCATTGCCGCCGAATTGAAAGCAGGCAAAGCCAATGGCGCGACGTTGATCGTTAAAGGGCAGCCCGCCTACCCTGCAGCCTTAAACGACATCGACGATGCGCCCCCCATACTGTGGGCGATTGGCGACCTCGACCTATTGCACCGCCCGATGATCTCGCTGGTGGGCGCGCGCAATGCTTCGTCGCTTGGCACACGCATGGCCAAAAAACTCGCCGCCGATCTGGGCGATGCAGGTTTGGTCGTTGTATCCGGCATGCGCGGGGCATCGATACGGCGGCCCATCTTGCGGCACTCAGCTCGGGCACAATCGCTGTCTTTGGCGGTGGCGTTGACGTCACCTATCCCCCCCAGAATGGGAGCCTTGCCCAGGATATTTCCAAACAAGGGCTACGTTTGTCTGAAATGCCGATGGGCGTGCAACCGCAAGCCCGTCATTTCCCTGCGCGCAATCGGATCATTTCTGGGCTTGGCCGCGCGACAGTTGTGATTGAGGCCGCGTCAAAATCCGGCAGCTTGATCACAGCGCGCAATGCGCTCGATCAATCCCGCGAGGTTTTGGCGGTGCCGGGCCATCCATTTGATGCACGCTCTGCGGGGTGCAACATGCTGATCCGCGATGGGGCAACGATGGTGCGCAACGCCGAAGACGTGATAGAAGCGATTGGTCAAATCGCAACGCCGGAACCGCCGGCGGATCCCGCCCCCAAAGCGCAACCACTTCGCAAAATCGCCAAACTGCATGATCAGGTTTTGTCCCGCCTCGGCCCCTCTCCTGTTGCCGAAGATCAACTGATCCGCGACATCGGGGCAGCACCGACTGTTGTGGCACCTGTCATCGTATCGCTAGAGCTCGACGGGCGCATCACACGCCAGCGTGGGGGGCTTTTGACGCTCGCAAATTAGGGCACATTTCGAGATATGACTGACCTTCGCGTAACTTTCCCCTTTGACATTCCGCCTCATTGACATTCATTTGCAGACAACCACATTTAGCGCCTCCCCCGCTAATGCCCCTGTTTTTGAAAGTTTCATATGCCAGTCGTCGTCGTCGAATCGCCCGCTAAGGCCAAGACAATAAACAAATATTTGGGCAGCAACTACACTGTGCTTGCGTCTTACGGACACGTTCGCGACCTGCCGCCCAAGGATGGCTCTGTCCTGCCCGATGAAGATTTTCACATGAAATGGGAAATCGCGACGGACAGCAAAAAGCATATTAAAGCGATTGTTGACGCACTTAAAAACGACAACGAACTCATTCTCGCGACCGACCCCGACCGCGAAGGCGAGGCAATCAGCTGGCATTTACAAGAGGCGCTGACGGCGAAGAAGGTGATCAAAAAGGATACGCCTGTGTCCCGCGTTGTGTTCAACGCGATCACCAAGACCGCCGTGACCGAGGCGATGAAAAACCCGCGCCAAGTTGATGTACCATTGGTCGATGCCTATCTGGCGCGCCGCGCGTTGGATTATCTTGTGGGCTTTAACCTGTCGCCTGTGTTGTGGCGCAAATTGCCAGGGTCGCGTTCGGCCGGACGTGTGCAATCCGTGACCCTTCGGATCATCTGCGAGCGTGAGCTTGAAATTGAAGCATTTAAGAACCGCGAATATTGGTCGATCAAGGCCCTGCTCGAAAACACGCGCGGCGCAACCTATGAAGCACGCCTGACGCATCTTGCGGGCAAGAAGCTCGAAAAATTCGATCTGGCCGATGCAACCCAAGCCGAGCTGGCAGTACAAGCGATAAACAGCCGCGACCTTTCGGTGCAGTCAGTTGAAGCGAAACCAGCCAGCCGGAACCCATCCCCGCCATTCATGACGTCCACATTGCAGCAGGAAGCAAGCCGCAAATTTGGCTTTGGCGCGCGGCAAACCATGTCTGTGGCACAGCGTCTGTATGAAGCAGGCCTGATCACCTATATGCGGACCGACGGCATCGACATGGCGCCAGAGGCCGTGACCCAAGCCCGTGATGCGATTGGCAAGAAATTTGGCGCAGACTATGTGCCCGCGGACGCCCGCGTTTACAAAAACAAAGCCAAGAACGCGCAAGAAGCCCACGAATGTGTGCGCCCGACCGATTTGATGGTCGCAACCGCGGACGCCAAAATCGCCGACGCGGATCAACGCAAGCTGTATGATCTGATCTACAAACGCACGATCGCCAGCCAAATGGCTGCCGCGCGATTGGAACGCACCACGGTCGAAATTGGATCGAGCGACGGCCAAGTCATGTTGCGCGCAAACGGGCAGGTTATGTTGTTTGACGGTTTCCTTGCCGTTTACGAGGAAGGCAAAGACGACGCCGTTGTCGATGAAGATGACAAACGCCTGCCTCAAATCGCTGAAGGCGAAGCATCTGCCAAGAAGAACGTTGAAAGCGAACAGCACTTCACCCAACCACCGCCCCGCTATACCGAAGCCACGCTGGTCAAGCGTATGGAAGAATTGGGCATCGGCCGCCCATCAACATATGCGTCTATCGTGACGACAATTCAGGACCGCGGTTATGTCGAAAAAGACAAAAATCGTCTGATCCCGCAGGACAAAGGCCGGTTGGTCACGGCCTTCCTGACCAACTATTTCCGCAAATACATTGGATATGACTTTACCGCTGATCTGGAAAACCAGCTCGACGAAGTCAGCGCGGGTAATGCTGACTATAAGAAGGTGTTGCACAACTTCTGGACCGATTTTTCCGCCGCCATTGGTGAAACATCCGAATTGCGCATCACGGAGGTCTTGGAAAAGATCAACGAAGTGCTGGAACCACACCTGTTTCCACCGCTTGTAGATGGCGGCGATCCGCGTCAGTGCCAGAACTGCGGCGTGGGGCGTTTGTCTATGCGCACGGCGCGGTCCGGTGGTGCATTTATCGGCTGCTCGAACTATCCAGAATGCCGCTACACTCGCGCATTCGGCCCGCCCAACCCAGAAGCAGAGGCATCCGCGATTCCGCCAGAAGGCAAATTGCTTGGTGAAGATGCTGGCGATCCGATCCGCGTATTCAAAGGCCGCTTTGGTCCATATGTGCAGCGCGGCGAAGTGACCGAAGACAACAAAAAACCGCCGCGCCAAGGTGTGCCAGAAGGCTGGGACCCAGAAGAAATCGGGATCGAGGAAGCATTGCGCCTACTGGAACTGCCCCGCTTGATCGGGACGCACCCAGAGGATGGCGTGAACGTCTGGGCGAACCTTGGCCGTTATGGCCCCTATTTGAAACACGCGGAAAACACCTCGTTTAAGGGTGGCACAAATGCCAACCTTGAAGGGATTGAAGACGTGTGGACTGTTGGCATGAACCACGCCGTGCAGTTGCTGGCTGAAAAAGTCGCGAGCCGCGGATCCCGTGGCAAGGCCGCCGTGCCGATCCATGAATTGGGCGAACACCCTGACGCAGGCAGTCCGGTCAATGTCTACGACGGCAAATACGGGCCTTATGTGAAATGGGAAAAGATCAACGCGACAATCCCAGACACGATTGAGCCTGCGGATCTGACATTGTCGCAAGCTGTCGATCTGATCGCTGAACGCGCTGCCAAGACTGGCAAAAAGGTCGCCAAGAAAAAGGCACCTGCGAAAAAGAAGGCGGCCGCGAAAAAGCCAGCGGCCAAGAAGAAAGCCGCGCCAAAGAAAAAGCCTGCCGCGAAAAAAGACTAGGGTCTGTA
This sequence comes from uncultured Roseobacteraceae bacterium, assembly GCA_964022435.1. Lineage (GTDB taxonomy): Bacteria > Pseudomonadota > Alphaproteobacteria > Rhodobacterales > Rhodobacteraceae > Yoonia. Next base: position 37,869 of record CAXIAL010000022.1, read on the forward strand.
TATAGTGTGCCGCCGGGGTCGATCGACGTCGGCGGGATTACACGCCGTTGTTGTGGAAAACACAGCCATCGGTCATCAGCTGCGGCGGGGTTTGGCACAACCCTTTGGCGATTGACCAAGCTGCCAGAACTTTGGGCACATAAGCGCGCGTTTCGGCATAAGGCGGCACACCGCCATTGTCGCGCACGGCCCCCTCGCCCGCGTTATACCCGGCCAAGACCAAAATCGGATCATTGTTAAAATGATCCATCAACCAAGCGAGATAGGCTACGCCTGCCTTGATATTTTCTTGCGGGTTCAATCTGTCAGTGACGCCGAAACGTTCTGCGGTCGCGGGCATCAATTGCATCAGGCCTTGCGCGCCTGCGTGACTTTCGGCCTCTACACTGCCTGCACTTTCGATAGAGATCAGCGCGAGGACCAAGGCGGGCGATACATTTGTGCCGACAGTAGCGCGCAAAATATCCAGCCCGTGGGCATTGGCGATGCCTTGTAATGTCTGCAAACGCGGCTTGGGCACAGCCTTGCCTTCGGGTGCATTGTCAATTTCGCGCAAAGCCAGTTCCAACCGACCCGGTGCGTTATCTGCGGATTTTGGCGATACGGCCAACCAAAACCATTCCAGCCCTGTCAGCTTCGGCACTTGCGGTGCGGCGGCAACCGGCGCGGGCGTTCCCGCCGCCAGCGGCGCCTGTGGGCCAGATGGGGCGTTCGGGTCGATCTGCACCTTAATGCGCGGCGAAGTTGAACTGCTGTTGGGAACCGTGACGCGCTTGAATGAAAAATCAGCCTGTAGTCGCAAGGATTCTGCTGTCGCGATAGACGCGGTGCAAAGACAAAGCGCAACGCCAGCCATTTTGACTGTATAAATGGTCATTTGTTTTCCTGCCCGGCATTATTGTTGCTGACATTTATCGCAGGTTACGGCCTTTTAAGCGATAGATTTGGCAATAATCGCCGCCAAATGGGGTCAATTGGCCACATTGGGACGTGGATGAATGTTGTCGAAAACGAAAAAATCACTTTTAAATTTATAAAATTCAAAACGTTAACGAAAAATTATACAGAAATTTGGCGTAACTCAAAAAGGCACGATTGCTGTCAAAGTTCCGCCCCATTCAGAGGTCAAAACATGTTCAACCAAGACGGGGATTGAGCCAATATGAGGCCGGTTCAAGAAGATCCGACAAGGTTGAAATTGAAATCTAGCGATACCCTGAGGAGGGACTACAATGCTTAACTTTATCAAAAACTTCAAAAACGACGAATCCGGCGCAGTCACAGTTGACT
>CAXIAL010000023.1:0-38641 GCA_964022435.1 uncultured Roseobacteraceae bacterium
AACATGTGACGGTGTAAGGACACGCCTGATGCGCAAATTCTGGGTCTTGGCCCTGTTAACCTTAGCCGCCTGTTCACCGGGCGGCTTTGGCCGTTCCGAAGGACAGGTTTTCGCACCCGGTGTTGCAGGCGCGTCGGACATCGACGGATTGTTGGTTGGTCACAGGCTCATGGCGGCTGGCGAATTCGAGCTTGCGCTAAAGGCCTATACCCGTGCGGCGTCCCAACAAGGCCTGAATGTCGATACATTATCGGCGCTGGGATCGGCGAATTTGCGTCTGGGACGGTTGGGACAAGCCGAACGCATGTTACGCCGTGCAACTGAAATGGAACCGGAATTCCCTGCCGCCTGGAACAATTTGGGCGTCATTTTGATGGAACAGCGCAAATATTCCGAAGCCGCACAGGTATTTCGTCGCGCGTTTGCAACGGATAACGGCAATTCTGACCAGATCAGAGAGAACTTGCGGATATCTCTCGCGAAAATCGAAAATCCGTCCTATGATCTTACTCAAAGCCAAGACGTAAAATTGGTGCGGCGGGGAACGGGCGACTTTGTCCTCCTGACCGATCTATGAGGCAAGAGCAGTAAAGGACGCAAAAATGCGCCACCCTATTTTTCTGACGCTGGCTGCGGCCGCGACATTTGGCCTTGCGGCCTGCGATCAATCTGGCGAAGCACAGGTTGAACGGGCCCTCCAAGACCTGAACGTGGTTGATGAAACCAATCTCAATGATGTGATGCTGACAATCGGTGATCCCGATGAGGCTGTGAATTACTTTGCCGGTGCAAACACCAACGATCCGGGGCGGATTGATCTGCAACGCGGCTTGGCGAAATCATTGATCCGCGCAGGGCGCGCATCCGAAGCTGTCACCGCTTGGAAAAATGTTGTGAGCCACGCCGAAGCCAATAACGACGATAGTGTGGAACTGGCCGATGCCTATATCCGTAACAATCTTTGGGACGACGCGGCGACCACGCTGAACGCCGTCCCGCCGACCCACGAGACATTCAAGCGCTACCGTCTGGAAGCCATGGTCGCTGACAGCCGCGAACAGTGGGAAAAAGCCGATAGCTTTTACCAGACCGCCGTTGGCCTGACGACGACGCCTGCTGGCGTATTGAACAACTGGGGCTATTCCAAACTAACGCGCGGCAAATATGCTGAAGCAGAGCGTAAATTTGGCGATGCATTGCGTCACAACCCAAGTATGTTCACCGCGAAAAACAACCTTGTTTTGGCCCGTGGTGCGCAGCGCAAATACGATCTGCCCGTGATCCCGATGTCCCAGGTTGAGCGCGCGCAATTGCTGCATACGCTGGCCCTGACCGCGATTAAGCAAAACGACGTGACCACAGGCAAAGGCCTGTTGCGCGAAGCCATCGACACACATCCGCAGCATTTCAAAGAGGCTGTCCGGTCCCTGCGTGCGCTCGAAGATAACGTGGCGAACTAAGCCATGATGGATCTTAGCCCGACCGCCGCATTATGGCTTTTGCCTGTCGCATTGCCGATTTCACTGTTTTGCGCATGGAATGACATGCGCGACATGAAAATCCCCAATATTGCTGTGGGCGCCATGGTGCTTGGCTTTGCAATTGCGGGCATGTTCGCCTTTGGGTTTCCGCAGTTTCTTTGGCAGTTCTCTCATTTGCCAGTCGTGCTGCTGTTCGGTTTCTTGCTGAATGTCGCTGGTGTTCTGGGCGCGGGCGACGCGAAATTTGCTGCCGCCGCTGCGCCGTTTATCGCGCTTGGCGACATCGCCATGCTGATGTGGTTGATGGCCGGCTGTATCGCTGCGGGATTCGTCACCCACCGCATCGCCAAACACAGCCCGCTGCGCCGATTGGTGCCTGACTGGAAAAGCTGGGACGCGGGGCGCAATTTCCCGATGGGTCTGCCGCTTGGCATGACCTTGGCGTTTTACCTGCTGATCGCAGCCTTCCAAACCTAGGTTTTTGCGACAATGCCTTGAAACAAGGCGGCTTTGTCCATGATTTGGTCACAAACTTAAACGATAGACTTATGTAACGGCCCGCATCAAATCCGCGGGCCAAACGCATAAGGCAGCCCGATTATGAACATGCACACCTCTACCGTCATGGCGCCACCAGCGCCCAAAACAATTTCGCAGATGTTGTTGCCGCTTTCCATGATGCGCGACATTCTGATCAAAACCATGTTTCGCATGAACGTGACACAGGTGGCTGAATTAAGCCGCATTGTTTGCCTACCTGTCCAAGTTACCCAAGAATTGATGGACATGGCGCGTCAGCAATTGCTGGTCGAGGCGATGGGCACCATGAGCGCAAGCGCCAGCAATGAGATGGGCTATCAGCTGACGGACAGTGGCAAGGCACGTGCAATCGATGCGCTGGCACAATCCGAATATTTCGGCGCAATGCCTGTGCCATTGGACATTTACCGCGAGCAGATCAAACGCCAATCGATCCGCAATATCGCCATGTCGCGTGACAAACTTGCTAGTGCCATGGGCCATCTGATTTTGCCCCCCGATCTATTGGGCAATCTTGGGCCAGCTGTCGGCGCAGGGCGTTCAATTCTAATGTATGGTCCACCGGGCAACGGGAAATCATCGATTTCTAATGGGATCCGCGACGCGCTGGGTGATAAGATTTATGTGCCACGCGCAATTGAATATTCTGGTCAGGTGATCACGGTCTATGACCCGATCGTGCATTCCGCCGCCGACGAAGACCTTGATGACCCCAATAGCCTGCGCCGCACATCCGGCCGTTTTGACACGCGTTATGTGCGCTGTGTACGCCCAACCGTCATCACCGGCGGTGAATTGACGCTGGATATGTTGGACCTTGTTTACAACAAGAATGCGCGGACCTATCAAGCGCCGTTGCAGTTGAAATCTACCGGCGGCGTCTTCATCGTGGATGACCTTGGCCGCCAAGCCGATCCACCCCAGACGCTCGTGAACCGTTGGATTGTTCCACTCGAAGAAAACAAGGATATCCTTGCGCTGCAGTCAGGCGAAAAGTTCGAAGTGCCGTTCGATACGCTTGTGATTTTCTCGACCAACTTCCACCCGAATGCGATTTTCGATAAGGCGGCGTTGCGGCGGATTTTCTACAAGATCAAGATCGATGGACCCAGTCAGGCTGACTTTTTGAAAATTTTTGCCCTGATCGCGCGCAAGAAAAAGATGCCACTGGACGAGGCGACGTTGATCCATTTGCTCAACAACCGCTATCCGGAAATTGACAATGTTTATGCGAACTATCAGCCCGTATTTTTGATTGATCAGATGATTGCGATTTGCGAATTTGAAGGCATTCCCTATCAAATGACACCAGAACTGATTGACCGTGCGTGGGCCAATATGTTCGTCAAAGAAGAAGATATTGTGCGCTAGGCTTGACGCCCTGATGGAATAAGGCAGGTTGCTGTGCATGACGCAGCTTCCCGCATCTATTGAAAATTGGTTCACGACCAAAGGCTGGTCATTGCACCCGCATCAGCGGGACATGCTTGACCGCGCAGACGCGCCCGCATTGCTGCTGATTGCGCCGACGGGCGGGGGCAAAACGCTAGCGGGTTTTCTGCCTAGCTTGGCGGAATTGTCGGATGGCACACATCAGGGGTTACACACGCTGTATGTGTCGCCGCTGAAGGCATTGGCCGCGGATATCAAACGCAATCTGCGCACACCTGTCGATGACATCGGGCTGCCAATCCGGATTGAAGACCGCACAGGCGACACAAGTTACACCCAAAAACGCAGGCAGCGTGCCGACCCGCCGCACATCTTGCTAACGACGCCGGAAAGCCTTGCGCTGCTGACCAGTTATGAAGACGCACCGCGCATGTTTGCAGGATTACAACGCGTCATTGTCGACGAAATCCACGCATTGGCCGAAAGCAAACGTGGCGACCAATTAATGCTGGCACTCAGCCGATTGCAGGCGATTGCGCCTGACATGCGGCGTGTCGGCTTGTCGGCCACGGTCGAAGACCCCGCAGCCATCGCCCATCAGCTGGCCTGCCATCCTGATCCCTGCCCCATTTTGCACGCCGACCCCGGCCCTGATCCGGATATTCAAATGCTCGTCACTGATGAGGCACCGCCGTGGTCCGGCGGCGGCGCGAAATACAGTATTCCGGCCGTTCTAGAGCAGGTGAAGCAGCACAAAACCACGTTGATCTTTCATAACACCCGCGCACAAGCAGAGATCTATTTTCACAATCTATGGCTGGCAAATGACGAGGATTTGCCGATTGGCATTCACCACGGAAGCCTTGATCGCGCACAACGCGAAAAGGTCGAGGCGGCAATGATCCGTGGCGATTTGCGCGCGATTGTTTGCACGGGCACATTGGATTTGGGCATTGATTGGGGCGATGTCGATCTGGTGATCCAAGTCGGCGCCCCCAAGAATGTAAAACGTCTGGTCCAAAGGATCGGCCGCGCCAATCACCGCTATAACGCTCCGTCCAAGGCATTGCTGGTACCTGCCAACCGGTTTGAGGTTGTTGAATGTGTCGCCGCATTAGAGGCCGCAAAGGCCCATGATCTCGATGGCGATCCAAAGGGTGACGGGCCACGCGATGTTCTATGTCAGCACATATTGATTGCCGCATGTGCGGGGCCGTTTCTGGCCGATGGTCTATACGCGCAGGTGCGCAGCGTCGGGGCCTATAGCCGCCTAAGCCGCACCGATTTTGATGCCTGTTTAGAGTTTTGTGCAACGGGTGGATACGCGCTGCGGGCCTATGACAAATGGCAGAGGTTACAGTTACGCGGCGATGCGTGGCATTTGCGCGACCCGCGCGCCAGCCAACGCATCCGTATGAACATCGGCACGATTCAAGACACCGATACGCTGAAAGTCAGGCTAAAGGGAAATTTCAAACCACTAGGTGAAGTCGAAGAAGCCTTTGCTGCGACGCTGACCGTCGGGGATACCTTTCTTATTGGCGGGCAGATTGTGCGATACGAGGGACTGCGCGAGCTGACTGTGCAAGTCACTCGGCGGGCAGACAAGCCACCTAAAATTGCGACCTTTGCGGGCACAAAGTTTGCAACATCAACGCAGCTATCTGAACGCATATTGCGGATGTTCGCCCAGCCCGACTGGCCAAACCTGCCCACTCACACGGCGGAATGGTTGACCCTGCAGCGCACGGTATCGCAACTGCCCCAAGCGGATCGGATTTTGGTCGAAAGCTATGCCTATAACGACCGGCACTATACCTGCTTTTACGGATTTGCTGGACGCAATGCCCAGCAGACCTTGGGCTTGTTGTTAACCCAACGGATGGAAGAAATGGGACTTGCGCCCTTGGGGTTTGTCGCGACGGATTACGCCACACTGGTTTGGGGCCTTGAACCAGTGACAGACCCTGCTCCTTTATTAGCTGCAGGAAATTTGCGCGATGGCTTGGCTAAATGGCTGGCAGGAAATGCCGTGATGAAACGCACATTTCGCGCAAGTGCCACGATCGCCGGATTGATAGAGCGGAACCTGCCCCAAGCCCGCAAATCTGGCAGGCAGGCCACGTTTTCGTCTGACATCTTGTATGACACATTGCTCAAATACGACCCTGATCACCTGATGATGCAAATCACGCGTGAAGAGGCGATGCGCGGGCTTGTTGATTTTGGTCGCGTTGAAGACATGCTTGACCGGACGCTGGGCGCTGTCGATCACATCGTCCTTGACCGCATTTCCCCATTGGCCGCGCCGATGATGTTGGAAATGGGCCGTGTTCCTGTGATTGGCGAAGGGCGCGAGCGTCTATTAGAAGCCGCCGCCGAAGAGATGATGCAAGACGCCGGACTAAGAGAGATGGATCGATGACGCACCACAGTTTTTCAATCTGCGGCGTCGAATTAGAAGCCCGCGCCAGCGGCGCACTTTCGCTGCCACAGGCGCGGGTGTTGTGCGTTTCCGACCTACATTTGGGCAAATCGGATCGCATCGCACGGCGCAGCGGCACACTGCTACCACCCTATGAAACGGCTGACACGCTTGACCGATTGGTGCAAGAAATCGCCCAAACCGACCCTGCCACAGTGATTTGTCTGGGCGACAGTTTCGACGATCTGGAAGCCGCGGCGGACATTGCCCCTGCCGCCGTATCAGAGATCGCGAAAATGCAGGCTGGTCGGGAATGGATCTGGATCGAAGGCAATCATGACCCCGGTCCCGTTGCCATTGGCGGCACGCATCTGTCTGAATTCAAAGTCGGTCCATTGATGTTCCGCCACATTGCAACCGGTCAGCCCGGCGAAATCACGGGCCACTATCATCCGAAATTCGGCGTGGCTGGGGTGGGCCCTGCCAAGGCTTGTTTCCTCTATGATGAAACACAAGTGATCCTGCCCGCATTTGGTACATTCACAGGTGGGTTGCTGGCCACGCATCCAGTATTGGCAGACCTATTTTCAGCCCCACCGATTGCTGTTCTTACGGGCAAACGGGCAATCCCAGTGCCGGTTACAAAAGGCCCGCGTCCACGATTGCGTGGCGGTAAGTTTTACTGACAGGGACTTTGGAACCGCAATCCATCACCAAAAACTCTTTGTTGCCTGCCTTCTCTGCAGATTGGACAGCGTTTGCTACAACCCAATGGGACCGGTGGGTCAAGAAACCGTCTACACTGTCCATTTCATCCACCGCATCGGCAAAGCGCATCAAAATCCGCTCTGATGTGCCATCGTCAAAAAACACCACTGTGTAGTGATCCTCTACCGTCAGCCGCGCCACCGAAAGTTCGCTGGACACACTTAGTCGCTTATATAAACGCGGACGTTGCATTTTCTGACTTTGCAGAGGCGTAAAATACTGCGTCAAGACGATGAATCCAGCGACGCAAAAGGTCACAATCAGGATGTACGAATAGGGCAGTTCTGGCGCATGGTCTCCCAAAACATGGTTTTGCGTCATTGAATACAAAAAGGGCGGGTAGATGATGACGACAATTGCCGCAACATACGACCAGTGTCGCAACCGCGGCAACGGCTCAAACGATGTGCGCACGACGAGCGATCCGACACTGATCGCGACCAAGCAAAACAACGAGATTGGTAACCAAAGCCACACGCGTTCGACAAATGTCATGGTGTCAAACGTCCCGAATGGCCCTGCAAGCGCTGCAATTCCGCCAGTAATCGTCACAACCAAAATGCGTCGTGCGGAAAATGACCGCAACAAATGTTCGGAAAAGAACTGTTTCAAACTCGATACCCTGTCACTTTGGTCTCGTTAAAACATGAGACTTTGCACAATTATTACGTAACGTAATAAAAAAGGGAACCGGAGATTACAGGGGAATTTTCAGAACATTTAAGCAGTCAGCCCATCGGGTTCAGGCAAGCCATTGCTGCGGCAACACGCTGTGATTGTATTGGCCAACAAACAAGCAATGGTCATCGGGCCAACACCACCGGGCACAGGCGTGATTGCGCCAGCGACAGCCGCGCAGCTGGCATAGTCCACATCACCGACCAGCTTGTTTTTGCCGTCGCGCTCGATGCGGTTGATGCCCACATCAATGACTGTGGCACCTTCTTTGATCCAGTCACCCGGCACCATTTCGGGGCGGCCGACCGCAGCGACAACAATGTCCGCTTGGCTTACAACGCCTTGCAAATCTTTGGTTCGGCTATGGGCGATTGTGACCGTGCAGCTATCACCCAGCAACAGTTGCGCCATTGGCTTTCCAACGATGTTGGACCGGCCAATGACAACCGCGTTCAAACCGGACAGGCTCCCATGATGATCGCGCAGCATCATCAGACAGCCCAGTGGCGTGCAAGGCACCATGCTTTTCTGACCGGTACCCAACAGACCCACGTTAGAGATATGAAACCCATCAACATCCTTGGAAGGATCAATAGAATTAATAACCAAATCGCTGTCCAAATGATCAGGCAACGGCAGTTGCACCAAGATCCCATGCACAGACGGATCGGCATTCAACTCAGCAATCAGCGCCAGCAAATCAGCCTCTGATGTATCAACATCCAGCTTATGCTCCATGCTGTTCATGCCGACTTCAACAGTCATCTTGCCTTTGGACCGGACATAAACCTGACTGGCAGGATCTTCCCCCACCAACACAACAGCCAAGCCCGGTGTAATGCCATGCTCATCCTTCAAACGGGTCACATGCGTGCCCACCTTGTCGCGCACTGTCGCTGCAAAGGCTTTTCCGTCAATCACTGTTGCTGTCATGGTCTTTTTTCCAAGTCTAAATATGTCCGCCGGAGGCAATCGCGCCAACGGCGTGAAGCGGGCGCAGGGGCGTAATACCCGCTGCGCCCGTCCCGTTTTTAGAACAAGCCTTCGATCTGGCCGTCCGCATTCAAATGGATCGCTTCTGCTGATGGCACACGTGGCAGGCCCGGCATCGTCATGATCTCACCGCAGATTGCCACGATGAAGCCAGCACCGGCTGAGAGGCGCAATTCGCGCACTGGCACCGCGTGGCCCGTTGGCGCGCCGCGCAATGTCGGATCGGTCGAGAATGAATACTGCGTTTTCGCCATGCAGATCGGCAGATTGCCATATCCCTGCTCTTCCCAATCCTTCAGCTGATTGCGCAGTTTCTGGTCCATGATGACCTCGTCCGCGTGATAAATTCGCTTCGCGATTGTGTCGATCTTGTCGAACAGCTTCATGTCGTCTGGATAGATTGGCGCAAAGTTGGAAACGCCGCTTTCGCAGATTTCTGCCACTTTGGTGGCCAGGTCTTCGGACCCTTTGGACCCGAATTCCCAATGCTGGGAAAGAACTGCTTCGGCCCCTTGGGTCGCAACGTAGTCCTTGACTGCTTGCACTTCGGCGTCTGTGTCGGTGACAAAGTGGTTGATCGCCACGACCACAGGCACACCGAAGGATTTCAGGTTACCGATGTGACGGCCAAGGTTTGCGCAACCTTCTTTGACCGCGTCCACGTTTTCACCACCAAGGTCCGCCTTGGCCACGCCGCCGTTCATTTTCATGGCCCGCACTGTGGCAACCAGCACAACGCAATCGGGCGACAGGCCAGCCTTACGGCATTTGATGTTTAGGAACTTTTCAGCGCCCAAATCAGCGCCAAAGCCCGCTTCGGTCACAACATAATCCGCGATTTTCAGCGCCGTGGTTGTCGCGGTAACAGAGTTACAGCCGTGTGCGATGTTGGCGAACGGGCCGCCGTGCACGAATGCAGGGTTGTTTTCCAGTGTCTGCACAAGGTTTGGCTGCATCGCATCTTTCAGCAATACAGTCATCGCGCCATCGGCCTTGATGTCGCGGCAATAGACTGGGGAACGGTCGCGGCGGTAAGCGACAATCATGTCGCCCAGACGCTTTTGCAGGTCTTCAAGGTTCAGTGCGAGACACAGGATTGCCATAACTTCGGACGCCACGGTAATGTCGAAACCCGCTTCACGTGGGAAGCCGTTGGCGATGCCGCCAAGGTTCACATTGATCTGACGCAGTGCGCGGTCGTTCATGTCAAGCACGCGACGCCAAGCCACACGGCGGATGTCAATTTCGAGCGCGTTGCCCCAATACACGTGGTTGTCGAGCATTGCGGCCAACAGGTTGTGGGCAGATGTGATCGCGTGGAAATCACCTGTGAAGTGCAGGTTCATGTCTTCCATCGGCACGACTTGCGCCATGCCGCCACCAGCGGCCCCGCCCTTCATGCCGAAGTTCGGCCCAAGCGATGCTTCACGGATACACACAGCGGCTTTCTTGCCGATACGGTTCAGACCGTCACCCAGACCAACAGTCGTTGTTGTCTTGCCTTCGCCCGCAGGTGTCGGGTTGATTGCGGTTACCAGAACCAGTTTGCCGTTCTCACGGCTTTTGACGCTGTCGATGAAACGCTGGCTGACTTTCGCCTTGTCGTGGCCATATGGCAGCAGATCGTCGCTTTCGATGCCGAGCTTTGCGCCAATCTCTTGGATCGGCAGTTTATTCGCTTCGCGCGCGATTTCGATGTCGGTTTTGTAGCCCATGGTAAATTCCCTGAAATGCGGCGCTATGTCCGGTTGTTCTGCCACAGGTGTAACGACGCGAAAAGCGGCAGCGCACCGCGATTGCGACATTTTCACCGCCGGAATCGTCGAACAGGAGAAATGCTGTTTCGGATCAGAAACCGATTACAGCAATTGCGGCCTCCATGCGCGTTGGTCTGGGACATGCAGGGTAAGCTTATCACCGACCTGCAAAGTGCCTTCATGCTCCACCCATGCGGTCACGCCACGTTTGCCTTTAGCGGCGGCTTTGAATGGCTTGCCGTGGGTTGGGTGATCGGCCTCGATCTCGCGGGCTGGCAGATTGCAGGGACGGTTTTGCATATCCACGACGATGGTTGTCAGGTTGGCAGCCTGCAAACGTGATGATGGCGGCAGGTGGCTAAAGTCTGGAATGCCTTTGACGACGATCGAGCAGCCCAACAAGGCAGGGTCAAGGTAGTCCAGCCCGCAATCTGCCGCGATCTGGTCTATTTCTTCTTGGGACATCACCGACAGCTGGCGCACATTGCGGATTTCGGTGCCTTCGGGCCATTGGGTTTTGACACGCACACAGGACGCGCGCGTCAATCCACTGTGCGCCTCACCCTTCGCCCCTGCATAGGTCAATTCCAACACGTCGACTGCAGTGCTGCGCAAGCCAGTATCGGGCGCGACTGAGCCAATCCAAACGATTTCGCCGATCTGCTGTGTGAGGGCCAATGCGGGCATGATGTGTCTCCTGTTTCGCACCATTGGTAGCGAGCCAGTGCTCAAGGTTCAAATCGCATTTTGTGACGTAACAAATCACCAAATGTAAACGCCGCCCCGGTGATGGTACGGCGTAATATGATTTAAGTGGACGGTTCCGGTTCCAGCCCTGCGTCTGGCGCTTTGGGCTTTTTCGGCTTCGTCTTGGGGATCGACGTCAAGGACGACCCACCAGTTGGCTTATCTTCCTCGTCGGGGTCGACGTGGGGCGGTTCGCCCTTGATCACCCGTTCGATTTCAGCGCCAGTCAGCGTTTCATACTCAAGCAAGCCTTGGGCCAGTCGTTCAAATTCCTTGTTCTTCTTCTTCAGAATTTTGACGGCTGTGTCGTAACCTTCGTCGATGATGCGTTTCACTTCGCTTTCAATCAGTTCCTTGGTCGCCGCAGACACAGAAAACCCGCCAGCGCCGCCATTGGCCTGATAGCCAGCTGCCGCTTCTTGGTAGTCGATGTTGCCGACCTTGTCGGACATGCCGTAGCGCATCACCATCGCACGGGCCAAAGCAGAGGCCTGCATGATGTCGCCCACAGGGCCAGATGACACGGAATCAGCGCCATATTTGATGATCTCCGCAGCCTTACCCGCCATGGTCATGGCGATACGTTGTTCAGCTTCATCCTTGAACATTTGCAGCTTGTCCATTTCTGGCAGGCTCATCACCATGCCCAATGCACCGCCGCGCGGAATGATCGTAGCCTTATAAACCGGATCACATTTTTCCAATGAAATGCCAACAATCGCGTGGCCAGCCTCGTGATAAGCTGTCTTTTCTTTCTGATCTTGGGTCAAAACCATGGACCGGCGTTCAGCGCCCATCATGATCTTGTCCTTGGCCTGTTCAAAGTCGAGCATCGCCACGAAACGACGCCCAATGCGCGCTGCGGTCAAGGCCGCCTCGTTCACAAGGTTCGCCAGATCAGCACCAGAGAAACCCGGAGTGCCGCGCGCGATAATGCGCAAGTCAACATCAGGGCCAAGCGGCGTTTTGCGGGCGTGAACCTGCAAAATCTTTTCGCGGCCTTTGATGTCTGGGTTGCCAACAGTCACCTGACGGTCAAAACGACCAGGGCGCAACAGCGCGGGGTCCAACACGTCCTTACGGTTGGTGGCCGCGATGATGATCACACCTTCATTCGCTTCAAAGCCGTCCATTTCAACAAGCAACTGGTTGAGCGTCTGTTCACGCTCGTCATTGCCGCCGCCCATGCCAACACCACGGGCACGGCCCACGGCGTCGATTTCATCGATAAACACGATGCATGGGGCGTTTTTCTTAGCCTGTTCGAACATGTCGCGCACGCGAGATGCACCCACGCCGACGAACATTTCAACAAAATCAGAACCAGAGATGGTGAAGAACGGTACGCCCGCCTCGCCCGCGATTGCACGCGCCAGCAAGGTTTTACCGGTGCCCGGAGGGCCTTCGAGCAGCGCGCCTTTGGGGATTTTACCGCCCAAGCGGCTGAACTTCTGCGGGTTGCGCAAGAATTCAACGATCTCTTCAAGCTCTTCCTTGGCTTCATCAATGCCCGCCACGTCGTCAAACGTCACACGGCCATGTTTTTCGGTCAGCAACTTCGCCTTGGATTTGCCAAAGCCCATTGCGCCACCCTTGCCGCCACCTTGCATGCGGTTCATGAAATAGATCCACACACCAATCAGCAGCGCGAACGGCAAAAGACCGATCAGGAATGTCGCGATGCCAGACTGTTCTTGGCTTTGCGCCACAACTGGCACGTCATTGGCCAGCAGCATATCAGTTACAGACGCGTCTTCTGGGCGGATAGTAACATAGTCGCGCCCATCCGTACCGCGATAGCGGATTTGTTCGCCATCAAGCGTGACAGTGGCGACATTGTCAGATTGAACAGCCGCAACAAATTCTGAATAGCTTTTGGAATTGCTCATTGTGTTGTTGGCAGAGCCACTGAACAAGTTGAACAGCGCCAGCACCAAGAGGAACAAGACGACCCAAAAGACGAGATTACGTGTGTTGCCCAAGGGGACACTCCTTTGAATTCGGGGAATAGGCGCAGGGAGTCGCACCATTCGTTACCCCCTAAAATAGAGGCTATTTACTAATCTTCAATGTGCATTGAGAGAAGAATGGAAATCCGCGACAATCCGCGCCGTCCAACCGCATTGTAAACCGGCCAGCGGGGCCGCAATTAATGTGTCCCCGCGCCAGATCGCAGGACTGGCCAAAAGTGACGTACGCTGCAGGCCAGTGTCGCGCCAGTCGGGGCATTGCGTGATCCCATCGCCCAAGGACGCAATGTGCAAATCGTCAGAATGGGGGCCATTAAGTGTCCAGCGCCCGTCCCAAATCTCGGTCGTTTTGCATTTGTCCTGACGGACGGCGTTGGCTTCGCGCATGATCCGCATGTGGCCGTCTTTGACCGTTACAATCGCGCCACCAAGCGTGTGTTTGCCTTCCAACGACAGCCCTTCCATCAGGTGCTGCATCGCCGCGCCGCGCGGAGGATAAGGCAGATTGCCCATCCATTGGATCGCCTTAGCACGTAGGCGGCGGGCAATTTCGTCGGGCACATCAGGTTTCAGCGACATGATTAAATCGCCAGCTTCGGCGGTGATATGCGTCGCCGCTTCTTGCGCTGTGTAGTAATCAAGCGCGTCACGCGATTGGCGCAACGCCGTCGCCGCATGGGTCAACGCATCAGGCCGTAGCCCTGATTCACCCAGCGTTTCCATAGCTTTACGCACACGGATACGTTCAAAATCAACATCATCATTGCTGGGGTCATCCACCCAAGTGACGTCATTGCGGGTCAGATAATCGCGCAGGTCACTGCGCGAACACATCCACAAGGGGCGTGCGTAGGTCAGCCCATCGCGGGTAAAAACGCGGTCCATGGCAGACAAGCCATCAACACCCGCCTTGCGCGACAGACGCATCAGAAATGTTTCCGCACCGTCATCCATCGTGTGTCCAAGGGCGATACCACCGACGCCGTTGTCGCGCGCCCAATCTGCCATCAGTTTGTAACGTGCATCGCGGGCGGCAGCTTGAAGATTACCGTGGCCGTCCCAATCGTTCCAAAGCAGGGTGTCATGGGGAATGCCTAGGCTGGCGCAGAATTTGGCAACGCCTTCGGCCTCGCGGTCAGACCCATCGCGCAGGCCATGATCCACGGTGACTGCCGCAATCGGATGGCCTGTTTGCGCGGACCAACGGGCAAACAGGTGTAACAGCGCCATGCTGTCACCGCCGCCCGACACGGCAATACCGATTTTTTTGGGGCGATCAGGAAATGCACGCCCAACCCAATGGACGAGCCGGATGTCATCACCCGCCGGTGGTGTTAGCTGCATGCCAGACGCGCCATTTCATTTGCAGCATCCGTTGCGGCTGGCGCTGTCGGGAAACGTGTGCCGATCTGCCCCAATGTGACACAGGCATCTTGGGTCTGGCCAATCGCGCCAAGAGAGAAGCCCAATTTGAACAGCGCGTCAGGCGCTTTGGGGCCTTCAGGTTTTGCGGAAAACGCTTCGAGATAGGCGCGCGCGGCATTGGTCATTTCGCCCAGACCTTCAAGCGCTTCACCGCGCAGATACGCAACTTCAGCAGCTATTGGAGAGCCGGGGTAGGACGCAGTGAAGGACGCAAGCTGGTCAGCGGCGCTGCGAAAGTCACCGGATGCGAGCGCCGCCTGCGCCCGCTCGAAGTCTTGTTGTTCGCCAATCGCAAGGGCTGGACCAGTTTCCGCGGTTGTGGTTTCCGCGACGGGCACGCTGGCACCACTGCCTGCACCACCAAGGCTTGGTGTTTCACCAAGGCTGCCGATGTCGCAAGTGGATTCCAATTCACACAGCCGGAATTCGAGATCGCCGATCCGGTTGGTGCCATCGGTAGTGATCCGGTTGATGCGGAATTCCAATTCTTCTGACTTGGATGTCAGGCGCTGTAATTCCACTTCGATCGCGTTCAAACGGTCCAGCGTTGTATTGCCAACCGAACCCGTCGTCAGCGCACCGGTTGTCGAAAGCTCGGTGCGCAGACGTTGAAGGTCGACATAAAGAACAGTCAGCTGCTGGCGGATATCAGCCAAAGTTTGGTCTTGGGCGGTGGCGGTCAAAGGGGCGCCAATGGCCAAAGCCACGATCAAAGCAATCCGGTGCAGCATGTCAGTTCCTTAGCTTAGCGATGCAATCGAAATCACCGTAACAGCACGGCGGTTCTGCGCATAGCAGCTTTCGTTTGAACAGACCTGAATTGGGCGTTCTTTGCCATAGCTTGTCACGCGCATGCGGTCCGCTGGCACGCCCTTAGACACAAGGTATTCGCGCACGGCGGTTGCACGGCGAAAGCCCAGACCGATGTTATATTCGCGGGTGCCTTGCTCGTCTGCGTGGCCTTCGATGATGGCGCGATAGTCCGCATTATCCAACAGCCATTTGGCTTGGCCATCCAAGATGGTTTTGCCTTGCCCTGTCAAACTGGCCGTATCCACGGCAAACAACACGCGGTCACCAATGGTTTGGTTGAAAAACAGCGGGCTGTGCGGATCATTCGCACCAGTAGGTGTTGTGAATGTCGCGTTGGCGTTTGCATTTGCAGCCGCGCCGTCACCGCCCGCGCCAAAGCGGTCGGGGTTGGTGCAGCCAGCTGTGGCGATGATCAGGCCAATCACGGCCGCTTTGGTGAAAAATGTCATAAGTGGGTATCCCATTCTTATCTGCTCTGATGCGGCACCTTACCATACAGGCGATCCGCGTGGAAATAACGCAATGTTACGGTTGTAGTGGACCCCAAGACGGGTCGGATGCGCCGTTGTTCAGCGGCACAGGTTTTAAATTACGGCCCGAAACATCAACGGAGTATAACGAAGACGTGCCGCCCGCCCCTTGGGTTTCGCGCATGAACATAATCACGCGGCCATTGGGCGACCAAGATGGACCTTCGTCCAGGAATGACGCGGTCAGCAAGCGCTCTTCGGACCCATCCGTGCGCATGACACCAATGTGGAACCGGCCCGCGTTTTGCTTGGTGAACGCAATCAGGTCACCGCGCGGGGACCAGACAGGTGTGCCATAACGGCCATCACCAAACGAAATGCGCCGCGCGTCGCCGCCATTTGCCGACATGATATAGAGCTGCTGCGTGCCGGACCGGTCGCTTTCGAACACGATCTGGCTGCCGTCAGGCGACAGGCTCGGCGCTGTTTCGATTGACGGGGCAGAGGTTAGGCGCGTGCTGGAACCGGACGCGATATCGCCACGGTAGATGTCGGTGTTACCACCATTGGCGAGGCTATAGATTACCTGAGTACCGTCTTGGGAAAACCGCGGGCTAAAGGCCATTTCACCTTCTGCTGTGGTCAACTGACGGGTACCGACAGAGGCCACATCAAGGATATTGATGCGCGGGAAGCCAGAACCAAAGCTGGTATACAGCACGCGGTCACCCGTTGGTGAAAACCGTGGCGCCAGTACAAGCGCAGAACTATCCGTCAGGAACTGCACATTCGCGCCGTCGTAATCCATGATGGCAAGGCGTTTTTGGCGCTCGTTCTTTGGGCCGGATTCTGACACGAACACGACGCGGCTGTCAAAATAACCGCCTTCGCCTGTAATCCGGCTATAAGCGGCATCGGCAACCTTATGGCCCATGCGACGCCAGCCATCGACGGTGCCCGCGAACTGCAAGCCGCTGCCCATCTCGGTGCCAGAAAACACATCATACAGTCGGAATTTCACCACCAGCTGATTGCCCGCAACTGTCACCGCACCTGTGATCAAGGCTTGGGCGTTGATCGCACGCCAGTCTGGAAAGGCCACGGTTTGCGTGAAACTGGCATGGGCGCTGATGAACGCGCTGGCAGGGATTTCGCGAAACAAGCCCGTGCCAGATAGATCGGCTGCAACAAGTCGGGTGATGTCTGCCGCGACTTGCGCGGCCTCGGCATTTTCGGCTTGAAAGCTGGGGACCGCGAATGGCAGCGGTTCGATCACACCGTCGGTGATGGTCAATCGCAACGGGCCGCTTTGCGCGAGCACAGGTCCAGCAAGACAAATTGCCAGCACTGCCATCAAAATTCGTTTCAACATTTTTCGCCTCAATCGTTGCGACAGGTCTTTGCCCGCCTTTGCTTAACTCTTTATTGCACGGACAACAGGGAAAATCACGCCCCCTGCGCGCATCTTTGCCTATCGCAGGCGCATCCCCGATGGATCAAACGTGATCTCTACGTCGCGCCATTGGTCGTATTTTTCGGCAGGCAGGTCATAACCCGACGTGCCACAGCGAATAATCGCGCGGCGCGCGGCCTGAAATGCGATGGACGTCGCGCCCTCATCGCCGCCAGATGCCGCAACTTGACGCACCTCGCCATCCAAGCGGCCCGATTGATCCAAGCGGAACGCAACAGTCATGGTCACACGCGCCGCTTGCGATCCCGGATCGACATTCCAACAGTCGTTCACGGCCAAGCGGAATCCTTCGCGTTCCGAACCAGTCAGCGGCGGACCCGCGGGCAAATCAGGTGCGACAGCAGCAAGGGCTGCTTCAAGTGCGGCTTCTACGGCGGCATCTTCTGCGCTTGTGTCAGTGCTTGCTGTCGCAGTTTCGGTTTGCGCTGGTGCAGCAGGCGCTGGACGGTTAGGCCGCGATTGTGGGCGGGCAGAGGTTTGCACAGCCCCCGATGGGGCATCGGCCTCTGTGACGATTTCGGTTGCGGCTTCTTCCGGCGCGGTGGCCTCTTGCGACGGTTCTACGACTTCGGCCGGTGTGCTTTCATCCGGAACAACCGCGTCTTGCAGGACCTCTGCAATGTCGGCATCCGGCGGCGGCGGGGCGACGGGCGTGGGTGCTACGCGATCCGCGGGGCGCGGCTGCGGGCGCGGGCTGATATTTAGATCAGGAGCCGCCTCTGGTGCGGGCTGCGCAGGCACAGACGGGGCGACATCGGCCACCTCGCTGGGCGGCGCGGGTGGTTCTGGGGCCTCCGGCGGCGGGGCTTCTGATGCGGGGGCTTCAGTTTGCACGGGCGCAGGGGTGACTTGCGGCGTGGTTTCCGGTTCCACCGCAGGTGGCGTGTCGTCGATGACAGGCAATGCTGGTGCAGGCGGATCGGCGACATCAGGCTGCGGCGTCGTGGCGGCCAAAATGGCCGCGAACTCGTCGCCCGACACAACGGACACTTCGCTAAAGTCAAACTCCAACGGATCGGCATCAAAGCCATAGCCGAAAAACAGCCAACCAATCAGGCCGACATGCCCGACTGCAGAGATATACGTGCCCGGAGTGCGCATCGTTTTAGCCGCCTGACCCGTCAAGCACGGGGCCGCCAATGTCTGTTACAAGCCCGATGTTCGAAAACCCGCCAGCATTCAATGCACCCATGATTTCAGCAACTTGGTTCCATGAATTGGCGCCGTCTGCACGCAGAAAAATCCGGTCGGATGACCGTTCAGACGCGATGGCTGTCAGCTTGCCGATCAATTCGTCCGGCGCAGTGACCGTGTTCTGGATCGAAATTTCGCCCGCCGCCGTAATTGTCACGGTCAGCGGCTCTTCATCGTCCGACGGCAAGGCATTGGCTGCCGTCTTTGGCAGTTCAACCGGCACGCCAACAGTCATCAAAGGGGCCGCAACCATAAAGATGATCAGTAACACCAGCATGACGTCGACAAACGGCGTGATGTTGATTTCCGCCATAGGCGCAGAGCGTCTGCGCCCGCGCCGGCGACGGCCGCCGCCATCGTCGGATTTAATGACACCGCCGCCCATTTAGCTGTCCAACTGGCGGCTAAGGATGGTGGCAAACTCATCGGCGAAGGCTTCGTAGCCGGCGACAAGGCGGTCGCTGTCAGCGGACAACTTGTTATAGAAAATTACCGCAGGGATCGCGGCCAATAGACCAAGACCCGTGGCCAGCAATGCTTCTGCAATGCCCGGAGCCACAACGGCGAGGTTGGTGTTTTGCTGTTCGGCGATTTCAATAAAGGCGTTCATGATGCCCCACACGGTCCCGAACAAGCCGACAAATGGCGCGGTCGATCCCACCGTTGCCAAAACAGGCAGGCCCTTTTGCAGGTTGCCTGACTCTTTCGCGATAGCCACATCCATGGACCTATCGATGCGAGCCTGTGCTCCCGCGATCAATCCACCGTCTTGGCGGTGCGAACGGCGCCATTCCAACATGCCAGCAGCAAAGATTTTCTGACTTTGTCCTGTCGGCGTCGTGCCAATCTGATCGAACAGGGTATCCAACGGCTCACCTGACCAAAACGCGCGGTCGAACACGTCGGCTTCTGCACGGGCTTTGCGGTATTGCACGATCTTGTCGACGATCACGGCCCAACACCACACAGAGGCGGCGATCAGCATGATCATGACGAGTTTGACAGTAATTGTTGCGCGCGCGAATAGCGCCCACATTGTGAAATCTGATGCGTGTTCCATGTGCCTGCTCTGCTTTGTCGGCCCTGTTTGGGCTCTGATTGCGGCCAACATAGACCAGCTTTGCGGATAAATCCAATGTAACCAGACGCGGATCGATCACAAAACCCTTTATTCTGGGCGGAAATTCGCCGGAAGCCGCACGGGGCGGTCATTTGCGCCCATGCTCACGACGACAACGGTGGCCTCGAACAAGGTCATGTCATCACGGATCACTTTTTGCAAAAACGTGACACTGGCGCCGCCAACCTTGATCACTTCCGTCCTAACAATCAGTTGGTCGTCGAATTTTGCAGGCGCAAGATAATCTGCCTCGACGCGGCGAACCGCGAAAACCGTGCCTTCGGCCTTCAGCGCGATTTGGTCGATGCCAATCTCGCGCACCCATTCGCTGCGCCCGCGTTCGATGAATTTCAGGTAGTTGGCATAATAAACGATGCCGCCAAAATCGGTGTCTTCGTAATAGACTCGGACCGGAAGTTCATGGATCATTGCGGTGGCTCCATCCGTGCAGCAAGGCGCAAAGCGTGGGATTTATCGCGCGCCACGGCAGGCATAACAGGGTCATAGGCCGCGCGGATCACAGCAGCAATTTCAGGGCGCAACACGCTGGTGCCATTGATCTGGGCCAATGGCGATTGTTCGCGGAATGCCAGATCAGACCAAAGCAAAATCGCTTGGGCCGCTTGAGACATGGCCAAACTATCCGCAGGTATGGATGCAAGATGTTCGTCCATGCGCAGGAATACGAAACAGCCACTGATTGCTCCGTCTTTATCAAACCGGAACAGGCGGTATTGGTTGGCGTTCGCAGCCTTCAATTTATCCATTAGCGGGCCGATGTTGGGCACAAGCTTATCCAAATGCGGCACATCACCCAGCTCTGCCCAATCCTGACAGAAAAACACCATCACATTGGCGCCAAGCTCGGGGTCAGTTTCAGCCATCTTGTGTTGGGCCAAGCCCACCATGACCTCTATTGCGCCTTTAAACAGGGCGAGCGTCTTTTCATCCACACCAAAGATGACGGGCACAATTGGCCGCCCCCAACGAGCAAAAACATAGCTCTCGTCGCGGCGTGTAAACAGGGCCTCGACGGCCTTTGGATCAAATGACATGAAAATCCCCTCTTTGGTTTTCAAATATCCTCCCCGAAGGGCCGATTTCAACCAAACAAATCCCGATCTGTTTTTGGCGCATCTAAACCCAGATGGGTCCAAGCCGCTTGCGCCAACATCCGTCCACGCGGTGTGCGCTGGATCAGACCCTTTTGCAGCAAATAGGGTTCGATCACATCTTCCAAACTATCGCGACTTTCCGACAGGGCCGCCGACATGGTTTCGACACCCACAGGGCCACCACCGTAGCTTTCAGCGATAAGGCGCAAGTACCGGCGGTCGGCACTATCAAGACCCAGATGATCAACCCCCAGACGCGTCAGCGCGCTATCGGCGATCTCTTGGGTGACCTTACCCGTCCCTTCGACTACGGCGAAATCCACGACACGGCGCAGTAGACGACCCGCGATACGCGGCGTACCTCGCGCACGCTTCGCGATTTCGCGGGCACCGGCATCCTCGGCGGGCGCGCCCATCATGCGGGCACCGCGTGTGACAATCTCGTGTAGCTCGTCTTCGGTGTAGAATTCCAACCGTGTCGGAATGCCAAAACGGTCGCGCAATGGCGTCGTCAGCAGACCCATCCGCGTCGTGGCCCCCACAAGCGTAAACGGCTGCAACTCGATGCGCACTGTGCGTGCGGCGGGGCCTTCGCCGATGACCAAATCCAACTCGAAATCTTCCAAGGCAGGGTAAAGTACCTCTTCCACTGCTGGATTGAGACGGTGAATTTCATCGATAAACAACACGTCGCGGGCTTCGAGGTTGGTCAAGATCGCGGCCAGATCGCCAGCCTTGGCCAGCACAGGGCCGGACGTCATGCGAAAATTCACACCCAACTCGCGGGCCATGATCTGCGCCAGCGTGGTTTTGCCCAAACCGGGCGGGCCGTGGAACAACGCGTGGTCCATCGCCTCGCCGCGCATCTTTGCGCTCTCAATAAATACTTTCAGGTTCGCGCGCGCATCGCGCTGCCCGATGAATTCATCAAGCGTCTGGGGCCGCAAGGCGCGGTCCGCGTCGCCCGCTTGGGGTTCGGGGCGGATGTCGGGTTCAATGTCCATGATCTACCCCTACTCTTTCGGGGCCAGCAGCTTCAAGGTGGCGCGGATCAGACCCGACGTATCCAGATCAGGCTCTGCGCCAAGTGCCTCTGCCACAGCGCCAGCCGCATCGCCGGGGGCATAACCAAGATTGGTGAGCGCCGATAAGGCTTCGGACTGGGCAGGGTTGGCGCGTGGCGCGGGCGCGCGGCGTTTGGGGGCAGGATCATTGTCGATCACCTCTTCCCCCAATGCTTCGGCGACGGTGCCGCCCATGGCCATAATGCTTGGGGCCTTGTCCTTCAGTTCAATCGCCACCCGTTGCGCGGTTTTCGGGCCGACACCTTTGGCCTTGGCCAAAGCGTTCCAATCGCCCAGCGCAATCGCGCGGCTCACACCATCCGCACCCAATGTGCCCAAAATCGACAGCGACGCCTTGGCCCCGATCCCTTGCACAGATGTCAGCAAGCGGTGCCATTCTTTTTCCACCAATGTGGTAAAACCGAACAGCTGCATGTTGTCTTCGCGCACGAGCATATCTGTATATAGCGCCACAGCCTCGCCATTGCCGGGCAAGCCGGCCAGCACGCGATTTGTGACATAAACGATGTAACCCACGCCGCGTACATCAATCAGCACGTGATCAGCAGCGCGATATTCCAAAATGCCAGAGATTTTCCCAATCATGCTGAAGCCTTTGCCAATGCGTCTGACAGACGGCTGGAGGATTGATAGTGATGGGCGTGACAAATCGCGATGGCCAGCGCATCTGCGGCGTCTGGTCCCGCCAGCTTCACACCTGGCAATTGCAAACGCACCATATGGTCGATCTGTTTCTTATCGGCATGGCCAACGCCAACCACGGCCTTTTTGATCGCGTTGGGATAATATTCGCCGATGGTCAATCCCGCCTGTGCGGGAACCAACATTGCGATGCCGCGGGCTTGACCCAGCTTCAAGGTCCCTGCCCCATCCTTGTTTACGAATGTCTGTTCCACAGCGGCTGTTTCAGGGGCATGGGTGATCATGACATCGGTTAGCTGGGCATGAAGCGACCGCAAACGTTCGCCCAGCGCCATGCCTGTAGGGGATGTGCAGACCCCATTGGCGACATGAGTGATCCGTGATCCGGTGACGTCAATTACGCCCCAACCCATGTTTCGCAATCCAGGATCGATTCCCAAAACCCGCATTTTCGCCCCTTTGTTTTTCTGCTTTTGGAAAATTTAGCACAAAACGCGAACATAAACCAAGCAATGATTAACATGTGGCCGAAATGCTGCACTAGCAAAGGGGGTCGTTTTCGACAATCCGTCGCCTTTTCCCGACACCGGACACCCCAATTTTCTAAGGATTTCAACAGCTGTGCGCCTAATTTATAGGCATTCTGAAAACGCATAGGGGCCATGCAAAAAATGTGAGTGGTGGAAGCAAAATCACAAGCTTAGGTGCGGCTTACGAAATCAACGCTGCGCCTGCAGCATATCGAAGGAATAGGCCCATGGCTGCTTTTGACACGACCCGCCCCACTGCTGTCCTCTCTGCAGGACGTATCACCAATTTGGTGACCTCCACTTTTGGTAATATCGCCACGTGGAACGATGCGCGCAACACACGCAAAACATTGTCCAAACTAACAGCACGTGAGTTGGAAGACATTGGTTTGTGCTACGGCGACATCGAAAAAATTGCTGCACGCAAAACGTTCTAAGCCCACCCCAAAAGGGTTAAACGGCATCGGGCTGCTTCAATCGCAAGATTGGGGCGGCTTTTTTGTTGGGAAAATTCAGAGTTCAGCGAAGAACATCATTCACAAATGATGCCAAAAACCGCGTTAAATCATCCGGCTGAAACAGCCAGACAGCGGCACGTGCAAATGGATTGTCGTTGCCGATTTCGGCGACCATCTGGCCGTAAGCCACGCCGCCCATCACCACATAGCAGGTCACTTTAAATGCCACAGCCAGCGCGACCAACATCGCCAAGCGGCCGAATGGAAACACCGGACCAACAGGCGCAGCGGTGGCGCGAACAAGACCTGTGCCGTCAATGCGATAGATAGCGCCCGCAGTCATACCGCCGCGCCGGCGCATGATCCGCGTCAAACGCGCTTGAAAATTCTGATCCGAAACAATCATTGTCTCTCCAACACAAACGACCCAATCGCACAAATGGTGGGTTATCGTGACGATTAGCCCAAAACGTCTCCGTCACCTAATTTTCAGGCGTTTCGCACCAATGTTAGGGTCGTCCAGTCAACAATGCTGTCTCTTTGCACCAGATTGAACCCATTCTGGATATAAACGGCGATCACTTCGTCGGCTTGTTCGTTCAAAATGCCAGAGAGAATCACAAAGCCACCCGGTTTGGTGGCGCCACCCATGTCCGGCGCAAGACCAATGAGCGGTCCTTTTAGGATATTCGCAAAGATCAGGTCATAAGGCGCAGGTGATTTGAGCGCGGGTGCGTCAAACCCAGCCGCCACGACACAATCCACACGCCCCGTCAGCCCATTGGCCGCCACATTGGCCGCCGCCACATCAACGGCAACAGGGTCAATATCGCTGGCAAGGATCGTGCCCGACAATTCCGCCGCAGCAGCCATTGCCAGCACAGCTGTGCCGCAACCCACGTCGATGATCGTGTCGCCTTTAAAGCCATCATTGAGCAACCGATCAAAGGCGCGCAAACAGCCCAAGGTCGTGCCGTGGTGGCCCGTGCCAAATGCCATCGCTGCCTCGATCAGCAATGGCACACAACCTTCCGGCACTTTATCCGCGTCATGGCTGCCATAGACGAAGAAGCGGCCCGCCTCAACTGGTGCCAATTCACGGCGCACTTTGCTGACCCAGTCTTGGTCAGGAATTTCGGAAATGATGAAGTCTTTGACGCCGTGCATGGACGCCAAAACCGCCAAGCCCGCTGCATCAGGTGCGTCGGTGAAATAGGCGCCGACCTCCCATAGACCCGAGCCGTCTTCGATTTCAAAGATACCGGTGCCCGTCGGTTCGGGCGTCAACGCTTCGAGATCTTCGCAAAGGGCTGCTGCGTCATCTTCGTTTTTGGCGACGGTCAGGGCGGAATAGGACAACATGGGGTGATTACCTTTGGGTCGGGGTTTCCCCATCGCCTAGGCAATCGCCCCGCATTGGTCAATGGTTAGGCTTGCGTGCCAATCGGACAAGTCACGCCCGTTCCGCCGATCCCACAATAGCCATTAGGGTTCTTCGCCAGATACTGCTGGTGGTAGTCTTCGGCGTAATAATAGACCGGCGCGGGCAGGATTTCAGTCGTGATTGCACCATAGCCTGCGGACAATAGACGCGGCGCAAAGGCCATTTTGCTTGTCTCAGCCGCCTGCGCCTGCGCATCTGACGTCGTGTAGATGCCCGAACGATATTGCGTGCCTGCGTCATTGCCTTGACGCATGCCTTGGGTCGGATCGTGCCCTTCCCAGAAGGTTTGCAGCAAGGTTTCATAGCTAATCTTGGCAGGATCAAACACAATGCGGACAACCTCGTTATGGCCGGTTTTACCGGTGCAGACCTCCTCATAGGTGGCATTGGGCGTATAGCCTGCGGCATAACCCACGGATGTGCTATACACGCCGTCCAGCGTCCAGAAAATCCGCTCGACACCCCAGAAACATCCCATACCAAAGATTGCGACCTCCATCCCGTCGGGCACATCCTTGAGCGGAGTGTTCAGAA
The DNA here is from genome assembly GCA_964022435.1 of uncultured Roseobacteraceae bacterium. Lineage (GTDB taxonomy): Bacteria > Pseudomonadota > Alphaproteobacteria > Rhodobacterales > Rhodobacteraceae > Yoonia. The sequence goes on from CAXIAL010000023.1 coordinate 25,056, forward strand.
CGAAATGTGTGTCAGCAGTCGGGATAGCGGCCTCGCGTCCAGCCAGCGCATCATTTGCAGATACCATGTCGGATTTGTTACGGAACGTAGAAAGCATAGCGTGACCCCTTTTGCTGATGTCTTAAGTATATGGCGCGATTGTTTGCGGTTTCTAGGTTTGTGACGCTGCCATCAACTTAACTTGAAACACTGTTTCATGGCCCTTGGCCGGATGTCGCGGGATCAGCAGGGCCAGCGCGAAAGACGTTCCGGCCATGGCCGCCGCCATAAAGAACACAGCGGCAGGACTAACGAGCCACAAATACCCCAAGAACGCAGGCAAAAACACCGCTGCGATATGATTGATGGTAAAAGCAACGGCCGCCGTCGGCGCGATGTCTTGCGGATCTGCGATCTTTTGGAAATAGGTTTTCAACGCAAGCGCCAGTGCGAAAAAGATATGGTCGATCACGTAAAGTGTCGCCGCAATCGCCACGCCCCAGCCAAAATAATAGACCCCACCATAGGCCAGAAAAACCATAACAAGCCCAAGGTATTCGAACAGCAATGCGCGACGTTCACCAAAGACGCTGACGACACGCCCGATGATCGGTGCGACAAATACGTTGGTCAATAGGGTCAACAGATACAGCGATGTTACCTCGTGCACGTCAAAGCCAAAGCGTTCGACCATCATGAAGCCTGCGAAAACCACGAAAATCTGACGCCGCGCACCTGCCATAAATTGCAGCACGTAATACAGCCAATAGCGTTTGCGCAGCACGAATGTTTTCAACTGCGGATTGGGGGATTCAAACTGCGGGTAGGCAAATAGGCAAAACAACGCGATGGCCACCGTGATCCCACCCGACAGCATATAGACAAAACTGTAGGATAAATCGAAGGCTTCCCACGTCATCACGATCAGCACATAGGCGACAAATGTGACTGCAGAGCCAGCTGCCATTAACCAGCCCAGCATTTGCGGGGCACGCGCCTTGCTGATCCACTGCAACTGCAGAGATTGGTTCACAGTTTCATAATAATGGAACCCGATAGACGACAGCATCGTCAACGTCAAAATCCCTGCCATGGACGGGAAATAGGCGGTGATCGCCGTGGCCGCCCCAAGCATGATCAAGGCGACGATACCCAACACCTGCTCGCGCATGAAAATGATCAGTGCGATTACACCAATCGCAAAGAACCCGGGAATTTCGCGCACCGTGTGCAACCATCCAATGTCCGACCCATCAAACCCTGCCACTTCGATCACGAAATTATTCAGCAACGCCGACCACGTATTAAACGCAATCGGCATGGCCAAGGCCATCATGAACAACAATGTGATCGGGCGACGCCAGAAAGGGAGCGCCTGGCCTTCTTGGAGGGTGATGATTTTCATGAGATAGGCTTACGCCTCAATCCAAGGGTTGGAAAGAACCCGTCAATCAAAGGCCCATCAAATGATATGCCAATTGACTTCAATAAAAACTCTGTGGATCAATATCGATCGACAGGCGTGTGTTATTGGGTAGCTTGAACTGTGCGGCCCATGCAGCTAGTGCCTTTTGTAGCGGCACAGATTTTTCGGCCTTTACCAGCAACCGCACACGGTGCCGCCCGCGCACGCGGGCAATCGGTGCCGGCGCGGGGCCGAAAACTTGCGCCCCGATTTGCCGCAAAGGTCCGTCGCGCCGCGCCATGTCATTGCCCAGATCAAACGCATGTTCCGCATTGGGGCTGCTAATCACGATCCCCGCCATGCGCCCATATGGCGGCACGCCTGCGGCTTTGCGCTCTGCCGCTTCTGCCGCCCAAAACTCTTCTTCATCGCCCGCCAAAATCGCGCGGATCACGGCGTGTTCGGGCTGAAAGGTCTGCAACATCGCGGCCCCCGGCGTTTCCGCCCGCCCTGCCCGTCCGGCAACTTGCCGCATCAGTTGAAACGTGCGCTCGGCGGCCCGCAAGTCTGATCCTTGCAACCCTAAATCCGCGTCAATCACGCCTACCAATGTGAGGTTTGGAAAATTGTGTCCTTTGGCGACCAATTGAGTGCCGATGATGATGTCCGCGCCGCCCTCAGCAATCTCTTCGATATGGGCTTTCATCGCGCGGGCCGAGCCGTATAAATCCGACGATAACACCACGACACGGGCATCGGGAAACAACTCGGTGACCTCCTCGGCCATGCGCTCCACACCGGGGCCGACAGGCGCCAGCTTATCCTCTGCCTCGCAGTGCGGGCAAACCGTTGGCATCGGTTTCGTCTCGCCGCATTGGTGGCACATCAGGCGCTTCAAAAACCGGTGTTCCACCATACGCGCATCGCAATCGTCACAACCGATCTGATGGCCGCACGCCCGACACAGCGTCGTCGGCGCGTAGCCGCGACGGTTCAAAAACACCAGCGACTGTTCGCCCTTTTCCAACCGGTCTGCCATCGCACGGCGCAGGGTTGGGGACACCCATTTGCTGCTTGGCAAATCCTCTGCGCGCATATCAATCGCGGTCATTGTGGGCAGGACAGCGGGGCCAAAACGCGACTTCAATTCCAGCCGCGTATACTTGCCCGCCTCAACATTCGCCCAGCTCTCTAAACTTGGCGTGGCAGAGGCCAGCACCACCTGCGCCCCGTTGATCGACGCCCTTAAAACCGCCATATCGCGGGCGTTATAAAGCACCCCGTCCTCTTGCTTGTATGACGTGTCATGTTCTTCATCGACGACGATCAAGCCGAGGTTTTGGAACGGTAGGTAAAGAGCGGATCGCGCGCCCACGACCATGGGGGCCGCTCCTTGGCCAACCATTTTCCAACAGCGACGGCGTTCGGTCATGGTCACGCCGGAATGCCATTCGGCGGGTTTGAACCCGAACCGCGCCTCGACCCGATTGATGAACTCGCCGGACAATGCAATCTCGGGCAACAGGACCAAAGCTTGCCGCCCCATGCGCAAACACTCAGCCACGGCTTCCAGATAAACTTCGGTTTTGCCTGACCCTGTCACACCTTTCAGCAAGGTCGTGCCATAGGCATCGCTGCGCAAAGATGCGCGCAGAACCTCTGCCCCTGCGGCCTGATCCGCAGACAGCTCTTTGCCGCCATAGTCTGGGTCTAACTGGGGGTATGGCACATCGCGCGGTGCGTCTTCTTCGCTGACCGCACCTTGTTTGACCAAACCTTTGACCACCGACGACCCGACCCCCGCCATATCGGCCAGTTCTTTGAGCGTGAATGCCAGCCCGCCATAGTCGCGCAAGACCTCCATCACCTTGGCGCGGGCGTCGGTGACGCGGGTGGGTTCTACACTGCCTAGCCTGTAAACCTTTCGCATCGACGGCGCATCGCCAAGCCCGGGCGCACGGGTCGCAAGGCGCAACATTTGCGACATTGGCGTCAGGGTATAATCGGCGGTGCGGGTCAAAAATTCGCGCATCTCTTCACGCATGGGAGCCACGTCGAGCACGCGGATCACGGACCGGACCTTGGCATAGTCAAAATCGCCAGCGCCCTTGCCCCAAACGACGCCCAAGACCTTGCGTGGGCCAAGCGGCACCTCGACAAATGCGCCCAGATGGCAGCCGCCTTCAGGCGCTTTGTAATCCAAGAAACGGTCAATTGGCTGCGCCGTCAGTACGGCCACCAGATCGCCTTGATCAAAGAATTCTGCCGTCATGAGAGCGCAAATACCATTTGGGTTTCAGTTTCAGCCAGTATGCGGTAAACGCTGGGGCAACAAAACCCATCATGAACCGGAGAGAGCACAAATGAAGTTTTTCGTAGACACCGCCGACATCGACCAGATTAAAGAACTCCACTCTTATGGCATGGTCGATGGCGTCACCACGAACCCGTCCATTATCGCGAAATCCGGCCGCGACATTATCGAAGTCACCAAGGAAATTTGTGGTATCACTGATGGTCCTGTTTCTGCCGAAGTGACCGCACTTGACCACGAAACCATGTTGGCCGAAGGCCTGAAACTTGCGAAGATCGCGGATAACATCGCGGTAAAAGTGCCGCTGACTTGGGCTGGCCTGCAAACATGTAAGGCGCTGTCGGATCAAGGCATCATGGTCAACGTAACCCTGTGTTTCTCTGCCAACCAAGCGCTGCTTGCCGCCAAAGCAGGTGCGACATTCATCAGCCCGTTCATTGGCCGCTTGGACGACATCAACCTTGATGGTCTGGAACTGATCGAAGACATCCGCACGATTTACGACAACTACGGTTTCGAAACACAGATCCTTGCGGCATCCATCCGCAGCGCGAACCACATGTCCGAATGTGCAAAAATCGGCGCGGACGTGGCGACGGCCCCACCTGCCGTGATCAAGGCGATGGCAAACCACATCCTGACCAACAAAGGTCTGGACGGTTTCATGGCCGACATCGCCAAAGCCGGCATCAAAATCCTGTAAGACAAAATTAAGGGCGCGCCGATCAGATCGACGCGCCCTTTTTGTATCTGATCGCTTCCGGGGGATTAACCGATCAGACCGTTGTCGTCCCGCTTGATGGCGATCACGGATGAACGGGCCAGTTTGCCCTCGCCCATTGGGAACGGTGCTGCGGGGTGCTGGATGCCGACGAACATTGTCCGGCGATCAGCGGACCATGTGATACCCGTGACCTCTGACCCCTTTGGCCCTGTCAAGAACCGTGCGATTTCACCCGTAACCGGATCACCAACCAACATTTGGTTATTGCCCATGCCGACGAACTCGCCCTCGTTGCTGTCATTGCCATCGGTTTGGATCCACAGCAGACCCGCGCTGTCGAATTTCATCCCGTCGGGAGAGTTAAACATGTTCCCCGCCGTGATATTTTCAGACCCTTTATAGGCACCTTCCCCGACATCAGGGTTGCCCGCCATCACATAAAGATCCCATGTGAAGTCGACAGCCGCGTGATTGTCTGCTTCAGGATACCAACGCACGATTTGGCCGTATTTATTGGCCTCGCGCGGGTTTGGCCCATTCACGGATGTTTCATCGCCACCGGCGTTTGGTTTAATGCCACGGTTCTTGTTGTTAGTCAGACAGCAGTAACCTTCGACAGCGATTGGATTGACCGCAACCCATTCAGGGCGGTCCATCGTTGTGGCCCCCACAGCAGAACCTGCCATTCGCGTATGGATCAGGATTTCAGCGGCATCCATGCCAGTGCTTTCAGGTGTCAACGCAAGCCATTCACCCGTGCCATTGTCATAGAATTTGGCGGCATAGAGCGTGCCATCATCCAGCAGACCATCGGTCGGACCACCGGGCTGATAAACGCCGTTAGACACGTATTTATACATGAACTCGCCACGCTCATCATCGCCCATATAGACAACAACACGCCCGTCGGCGGCCAATGTGGCCTCTGCGTTTTCATGTTTGAACCGGCCCAAAGCGCTGCGTTTTACAGGCATGCTGTCAGGGTCAGTCGGGTCGATTTCAACGATATAACCAAAACGGTTCGGCTCGTTGGGGTTTTGCGACAAATCAAACCGTGGGTCGAAGGCTTCGTAGGCATAACGCCCTTTGTTGCCAACGCCGTAGCGTTTGAACCCGTCCGTGCGATCCCAGTTTTCAGGTTGCCCCGAAATGCCGAAATAGCCATTAAAATTCTCTTCGCAGGTCAAATATGTGCCCCAAGGCGTTTTGCCCGCACCGCAGTTATTCATCGTCCCAAGCACAATCGTGCCCGTTGGATCAGCGGCGGTCTGCAACATCGGGTGACCCGCAGCAGGGCCCGCAATGCGCATTGGTGTGTTTTGGGTGATGCGACGGTTGAACGGGCTGTCAACGACGACGTCCCACCCATTGTCAGATTCGACAACTTCCATCACGGCCAAACCCTACAGGTTCTGCAGCTTAAGCACGTCATCTGCAGACGCAGGCACACCGCCTTCGTTCGCGGCCAAGTTCAGTTTAGGGTTGGCGTATTCGTGGTTGACCGCGATCAGCTGATGACCCTGAAATTCGAACAATTCCATGCCGTCGGTGTTTTCACCAAAAACCTTGTCCGAAGACGCCAGATCACCGCCTGTAGCCTCGTCAAATGGTGCGGCATCCGACATCAATGGATCGCTCCAAGACACCAAACGTTCCCAGTTATACCCCTGCGGCACATGCACTGTGTAATCAGTGGCGATGTCGATCGGTGTGAACGGAAAGCGCGATGCGCCTGCTGCCTGCGCCGATGTGCCGCTCAAAAGTCCCGATCCCATCACAGCGGCGCCAGAGCCAAATGCCAAAACCCGCCCCATAAAACCACGGCGTGTCAGCGCGGATTCAACCACAGTGTCAAAGTCGTTTTCATCGGCACGCGGGCTTTGCTGTTCATCCCAGTCGTCCCAGCTTTGGTCGTAATCAATGTCTTTCACGGTCTTGTCTCCTGTTGCGTGAACATGAGCCAACGGTCACCCGCGTGTATTGCAGCGGCATGACGTTTTTGATTCCGTTTTGTGACAATTGTTGTGACGTAATCGCACCGCTTTTGGGTCGACGCTGCAAAATTCCTAGCCCCAATCATGCAGTTTGCGGTATGACTGGAAAAAAAGTGAGCAGCAGATGACCAGTACGCCTAAAATGGACACGCTTTTGCGTGACAAAATTATTGCCGATCCCGAAGTTCTTCTTGAGGATCAGGATGTTATGCGCGCGCTTGTTGCCGCGAATGAACAGGCGATGGGCGGAAATATTGTCGATCTGCGCGGCATTGCGATGGAACGTTTAGAATCGCGCCTTGATCGTTTGGAAGACACGCATCGATCCGTAATCGCGGCGGCATATGAAAATTTGGCTGGCACGAACCAAGTGCATCGCGCTGTTTTGCGTATGATGGATGCGACAAAGTTTGAGACATTTTTGACTGATTTGTCCGGCGATGTGGCCGACACATTGCGTGTCGATAGCATGAAACTTGTGCTCGAATCCGCAGCCCAAGCCGACGACCCCGCAATCCGCCAAATGGGCGATGTGCTGAGGGTCGTCGATGAAGGTTATATCGACAGCTATGTGAACCGTGGCCGGTCCAGCACTGTGCGCCAAGTCACCCTGCGCCAAATCCAAACCGATGATGCGGGGCTTTATGGCGACAAGGCGAGCTTCATCCGATCAGAGGCTTGTCTAAAGCTTGATTTCGGCCCAGGTCGTTTGCCTGGCATGTTGATGATGGGGTCCGAAGATCCGCATCAGTTCACGCCGCAACAAGGCACCGATTTGCTAACCTTCTTTGCAGGTGTGTTCGAACGCGCGATGCGCCGCTGGTTGGCGTAACTCCATGATTTCCGCAGCCCTGACAGATGCGCTGGCCAAATGGCTGGACCATTGTCGTGCCTTGGGCGGGGCGTCTGACAATACGATCAAAGCCTACCAAGCCGATGTGATGGGTTTTTTATCGTTCATGACGCAGCACCACGGCGAGGCCCAAGGGCTTGGCCCACTGTCCAAAATTACAGTCAGCGATATGCGGTCATGGATGGCATCGGAACGGGCACGCGGTGTGGGTGCGCGGTCATTGACGCGGTCGCTGTCGGCGGTCAAAACATTCTACCGCTGGCTATCAGATCGTGAAGGGTTTGAACCCACCGCCGTCCTGTCCACACGCAGCCCGAAGTTCACCAAAAAACTGCCCCGTCCCTTGGCCGAAGACGCCGCCACCGCGATGATCGAAACAGTCGAACTGCAAGCCCGCGACGGCTGGGTTGCGGCGCGTGATGCGGCGGTGGTGACCATGCTTTACGGCTGCGGCTTGCGGATATCAGAGGCGTTGGGCTTGACCGGCGCCGACGTCCCCCTGCCCCCCGTCCTACGGATTACGGGTAAAGGTGGCAAAGAACGTATCGTCCCCGTAATCGACGCGGCCCGCGATGCGGTCGACGCTTATTTGCGCCTTTCGCCCCATCCAGTTGAGCCCGCTAGTCCGCTGTTCCGCGGCACCCGTGGTGGACCACTGAACCCGCGCATGGTGCAAAAGGTTATGGAAAAATCGCGCATGCAATTAGGTCTGCCCGCCACGGCCACGCCCCACGCGATGCGGCACAGTTTCGCAACCCATTTGCTGACCGCTGGCGGTGATCTACGCAGCATTCAAGAATTGCTCGGCCATGCCAGCCTGTCCACAACCCAAGCTTATACCGCCGTCGACACTGCTCACCTGATGGACGTCTATAACCGGACCCATCCCAAAGCATGATTGCCCCCGCGTCATTTTCAGCTATGTAGCTTTTATGACTATTCAAACCAAAGCCCTGCTCGTGCATTTGCTCACCGCAACTGGTGCCGTTTTCGCCATGCTCGCCATGCTAGAAGCCGTCGACCAGAACTGGTCGATGATGTTCGTCTGGCTGGTCGTTGCGTTCTTTGTTGACGGGATCGACGGGCCATTGGCGCGGCGTTACGACACCAAAACCAACGCGCCGATTTTCGACGGGGTGCTTCTGGATTTGATCATCGACTATCTGACCTACGTGTTCGTTCCGGCCTATGCGTTGTTCAAATCAGGGCTGTTGCCCGGTTGGACTGGGTGGTTTGCAATCATCGTGATTACCTTCACTTCTGCGATGTATTTCGCCGATAGCCGCATGAAAACAAAAGACTATTCGTTCTCTGGCTTCCCCGGATGCTGGAACATGTTGGTGCTTGTTCTATTCGCATTACAACCAAATTTCTGGGTCATCGTAGGGCTAGTTGTCATCCTCGCCGTATCCCAATTCTTTCCCGTCCGCTTCGTGCATCCGGTGCGCACACAGCGCTGGCGCATGGTCACATTGCCAATGGCCGCCGCGTGGACAGTGTTTGCAGGCTGGGCCGCTTGGGTTGATTTTGATCCGGCCAGCTGGGCGCATTACGGGTTGATGATCACCTCGGTCTATTTGCTGGTCGCGGGCGCCGCACAGCAAATCATGTATGGCAAAAACGGCTAAAGCCGCGTCAACACGACACCTGTGATGATGAAACATGCGGCAATCGCCTTGCCGCGATCCATTCGTTCGCCGAACACCAGCCAGCCAATCAGCACCGCGAAGAAGATCGAGGTTTCGCGCAAGGCCGCGACCAGCGCGATAGGCGCTTGGGTCATGGCCCAAACGACGATGGCATAGGCGACATAAGATGTGATCCCCGCCATCCCGATCACCAGCCAAGCACGCGGCGGCGCGCGCAGAACGCTTGGCCCCTTGAGCACCAAAACGCTTGGCACGTAAAACAGCGCGGCCATAATCAACAACCAAGCGGTATATCCGACCGGATCACCCGACACCCGCGCGCCCAAACCGTCCACAAGCGTATAACCCGCCGTGGCCGTGGCCGCGCCAAGCGCAAAAGGCAGCAGCTTGCGGCTTTCATTATTAGCGAAAACGCCCCGCGCCATCAGGGCGATCCCAAACCCAAGCACGACGATGCCGATATAGTGCATCGGGGTCATCGGGTCAGACAAGAACACCATGCTGATCACCAGCACCATCAAGGGCGCAGCACCCCGAGAGATCGGGTAGACGCGGCTTAAATCACCTTGCTCATAAGCATATGCAAGGAAGAGCTGGTAGAACATATGGATTAGGCCAGAGGCCAGCAGCCAGGGCCAAACATCAACTTCGGGCCAAGGGCGAAAGCATACAATGAACAGCCCCATCACACTTTGCATGATTGTCAGGATCGCCATAGCCGTCTGTTTGTTCTGGCCGGTTTTGACCAGCGCATTCCATGTGGCGTGCAAAAGGGCAGCGGCCATAACAGCAAGGAAAATTGTGAACGTCATCGGCGACCCTTAGATCAAAAGGGATGCAGCCCCTTCATGGCGCAACAATTGCACCTTTCCTTCGACACCACCAGCACCCGAAAACCCGCCAAGCCCATTGGCCCCCAAAACTCGGTGGCACGGGATGATGATCGGGATCGGGTTGGCACCGCAGGCTTGACCAATCGCTTGGGCTGGCACGCCAAGCTGTTTTGACAAATCACCATAAGTCCGGGTTTCGCCGTGGGGGATGGCACAAAGGGCAGCCCCAAACTTGCGCTGGAAATCGGACACTTGCGGGGCGAGCGGCAAATCGAAAGCCTGCCGCTCGCCTGCAAAATACGCATCCAATTGCGCGATGGCCGCATCAGCAACGGGACAGGATGGCCCGTCAAAAACGGACCATTCCAACCGCACCACTGCACCGTCTTCTACAACCACGGACACAGGCCCGACAATTGTATCAGCCAATGACGCGTAGGATGGGTTTAAACCCATCTTACTTTGTCAGCGCGTCGTCACACCGGCCACAGACACCCGCATGGGCATGGGCGCCCACATCTGGCAGGATCTTCCAGCAACGCTCGCATTTGTCGCCTTCGGATTTGGCAAACACAACGCCGACGCCGTCGATATCAGCCAAGGTAAACGCACCTGCTGGCGCGTCGCCTGTGACCAATGTCGCTTGGCTCGCGATACACAGATCGGCGAATGTCGCGGGGTCTGTGATGACCTGCGCCAATTCCTCGGACAAATATACCGTCGGGGCTGCTTCCAATGATGACCCGATGACTTTGGCCGTGCGTTGTTCTTCCAACGCACCTGTCACAACACGGCGTACAGCGCGCACGGTTTCCGCACGGGCCGCAAGCGCATCATCACGCCATGCCGCTGGTGTGTCAGGGAAATCGACCAAATGCACGGATGTGTCGTCGCCATTACGCTCCAACCAGACCTCTTCCATCGTGAAGGTCAGGATCGGAGCCAACCACGTGGTCAGCCGCGCATAAAGATGATCAAGCACAGTCAGCGCTGACAACCGGCGGTTCGTGTCGCCATCACAATACAGCGCATCCTTGCGGATATCGAAGTAAAACGCAGACAAATCTAACGTCGCAAATTCAAAGATCGCGCGGAACACGCCTTGGAAATCGTATTTCGCATAGCCTTCGCGCACGGTCACATCCAGCACGGCAAGCTTGTGCAGGATTAGGCGTTCCAACTCTGGCATATCCTCGGCAGCAACCGCCTTGGACGGCTCGAAATCAGCCAGTGATCCCAGCATAAACCGCAGCGTGTTACGCAAACGACGATAGCTGTCGGCGGTCCCTTTCAGGATTTCCGGCCCGATACGCTGGTCGTTCGTGTAATCCGTCTGCGCGACCCAAAGACGCAAAATATCCGCGCCATATTGCTGCACGATCTTTTCAGGCACGATGGTGTTGCCGATGGATTTGGACATCTTCATGCCCTTCTCATCCAGCGTGAACCCGTGGGTCAAAACACCGCGGTAAGGCGCACGACCTTGGGTGCCGCATGACTGCAGCAAAGACGAATGGAACCAACCACGGTGCTGGTCGGTGCCTTCCAGATAAAGATCCGCAAGCCCGTCGTCCGACCCGTCTTCGCGGTCACGCAACGTGAACGCATGGGTGGACCCACTGTCGAACCAGACATCAAGAATATCCATGACCTGCTCGTATGCGTCGATATCCACGATGCCATCCAAGAACCGCGCCTTGGCACCATCTTGATACCACGCATCGGCACCTTCGACCTCAAACGCCGCGGTGATACGCGCGTTGACCTCTTCGTTACGCAACAAGAAATCGGCATCTGTCGGCAGCGCACCTTTCTTGGTGAAACAGGTCAGCGGCACACCCCACGCACGTTGGCGCGACAATACCCAGTCAGGGCGTTGTTCGATCATGGCGTGCAAACGATTGCGACCTTTTTGCGGGGTCCAAGTGACCAATTCATCGATAGAGCGCAGCGCACGTTCGCGGATCGTCGTGCCAAATTCGTCCTGCCCGTCGCCAACTGCCTTGTCGATCGCAGCAAACCATTGTGGCGTATTGCGGAAGATGATCGGCGCCTTGGACCGCCAAGAATGCGGATAGCTGTGCTTGATCTTGCCGCGGGCAAACAGTTTCCCAGTCTGCGACAACGCGGCCATGATCGCGGTATTCGCATCACCTTCCCAAGGATTGTCCTTGTTCTTTTTGTTGGCCTTCTCGCGCAGGATACGCATGCCGCCGAACAGCGGCAGATCAGCGCGGAATGATCCATCCTCAACGACGTTATAGGTGATGACCTCTTCAAGCATACCCAGATCGCGGTACAGCTCAAACTCGTCCATCCCGTGAGACGGGGCGCAATGTACAAAACCTGTGCCGTCTTCATCAGTCACAAACGGGGCCGCACGGAAATCACGTGGGGCATCCCATTCGCCATTTCCACCCTCGATGCCAGCCAAGGGGTGGGCCAGTTTCAGACCAGACAGATCACCTGCATCCGCGATACGTGTGAATGCGTCGACCTTGGCCTTGGCCAAGCAACCCTCAGCAAGCTTATCCGCCAGCACCAATTTGTCGCCAGCCTTAACCCAATTGTCCGCCGCAGCCTCTGTCACCTCATAAACGCCGTAAGAGATATCGGGATGATATACGACGCCCTTGTTAGACGGGATCGTCCAAGGCGTCGTCGTCCAGATCACAACATCTGCGCCCGCCAGCGGACCATCGCCCAGCACAGGGAAACGCACCCAGATGGTGAAGCTTTCCTTGTCGTGATACTCCACCTCGGCCTCGGCCAGTGCGGTCTGTTCAACTGGCGACCACATCACGGGTTTGGACCCTTGATACAGCGTGCCGTTCATCAGGAATTTCTGGAATTCCTCTGCAATCACACGCTCGGCATGAAAGTTCATCGTCAGGTATGGTTCAGCCCAATTACCCTGCACACCCAAACGTTTGAATTCCTCGCGCTGGATATCAACCCAACCGGCAGCGAAATCGCGACATTCCTGACGGAATTCGACGACAGGCACGTCGTCCTTGTCGCGGCCTTTTTCGCGGTATTTCTCTTCGATCTTCCATTCAATGGGCAACCCGTGACAATCCCAACCAGGGATGTAACGGGCATCTTTGCCCATCATCTGCTGGGACCGCACAACCATATCCTTAAGGATTTTGTTCAGCGCATGGCCAATGTGCAAATGCCCGTTCGCATAGGGCGGGCCATCATGCAGCGTAAATTGCTCACGACCTTCCTTAGCGCGCAATTGTCCGTAGACATCCATATCGACCCAACGGCTTAACCACTCGGGTTCACGTTTCGGCAGACCAGCGCGCATCGGAAATTCCGTGCGTGGCAGGTTCAATGTATCTTTATAATCAGTCGTCTCGGCACACATATCGTGTCCTTCATCATAGGGAATTTTTCAGTGAAGGGCGGCGCGACAAAGGGTCAGCACCATTGGCCCGGCGGCGCTGGTGCTCAGCGCGCCGGGGACATAATTCGTATATGTGCCCAGATAATCATGGCCTGCTTATAGGGGAAAACCGCAGCTATCTGCAATAGGATCCACAGCGATATCGCGCAGTGTCGAAATGAAAGTGATCCGCATGAAACCGGTTGGCATTGGGGCCCAGAACCGTGCCAAACGGACCACAAGCGGCCCGCCACATTTGTCGCAATCGGGCGCCGTCGTTTTTGGTGTTCCACCCCTTCAGCACAGTAATTTCGCGTCCAGAATTCAATTTGATCCCGGCAATATCAATTGCGCGGCCAAAAGCATGTTCGGACAACCGCCCCGTGGCCGCAGAATTGCGATTGCGACAGGCATAGTGCGACACGACACGCAGCGACGCGATGC
>CAXIAL010000024.1:0-37018 GCA_964022435.1 uncultured Roseobacteraceae bacterium
CTGCATCTTCCTGACTGTGGCGGAACCATCCTTCTCATTAGTGGTCTGCGCGGAAGCTGCGATAAGTCGCAATTATATGGGGCGGTTTTTTTGGGTGGGGACGTTTGGGCAATATCGGTGCTGCAGTGTAGCAACGATCCAAAGGTGAACCAAAATCGAATTCTAGTGATTGCAATTTGGGGAGTGAGAGGGGGAGACTTACCAGTGCATTATCTTAAGAAATTGCAAGATAATGCAAATATAATGTTTCTGGAGCGGGTAACGAGAATCGAACTCGTAACTGAAGCTTGGGAAGCTTTCGTGATACCTTTTCACCATACCCGCATCACAGCCAGCGCAATACGCTGACTGTGTGTTGGCGTCAACGATTACTGGTCGAAAAGATTGTTCAATTCGGTCAGTGTATAGGACAAGTTAACTTGACCGCTGACACCTTCCTCAAATCGGGGGTCTTGAGGCAAGCAACCGATACCGCAAAGTTGGCTGACCACCAATTCCGAACTATCGACGAACCACAATCGACCGCCGGGCGTGGATATATAGCCATCGACGCCTTCCGCCTCGTCGGCTTCGACATCACTTGGCGACGGAAATTCGGCGTCTGCGTCAAAGCTGAAAGCGCCGTGGGTATGGAATGACGCGATGGCCACAACATCGTCAGGCAACTCTGGTGTAATGCAGCTGTCCGTATCACCTTGCACGGGTTGTGATGTGGTCATAACACCGTTTGCATCGCGAATGATGTAGCCACAATACTCTGCATTAGCGGCAAACGACTTTGCTTGAAGCGCAGTCAGAGCGGCCTTGGCCATGCGCGATTCAGCGGTGCTGATTGATGTATCAATCGCAACAGGTGAATTAACCGGCGTAGAACGCCCGGCGTCGAATTGGTCGTAGCCATCGTTCTCTGGCAAGCAGGCACAAAGCGCGATCATCGAAAGCGGAAGAAATTTTTGCACTTGATATCCCAATGTTAAGAACTGCGGCGACGCCTACGGCCACCACCTGCGCCGCCACTGCCACCTGTGTTGTGGTTCACATCAGGTAGGGTGACAATCGAATTTAGGATTGGGAAAGGCTCCACCGCATTGGGGATGGCGGAGGCATTGACGAAATGCTCTTGGAACCGTGGTTCGATCGCGGTTTCAATTTTGTGGATGTCTTGCACAGTCTGTTCAATCTCTGTGCGGGCTTCGCGGTTTAGCAGGGCGATACGTGCACCTGTGCCTGCGGCATTGCCAGCGGACGTGACCTTGTCCAGTGGTGCATCAGGGATCATGCCCAACACCATCGCGTGTTTGGGGCTAATATGCGCCCCGAATGCACCCGCCAGCACCACGCGGTCAACTTTGTCCACGCCGAATTTATCCATCAGCAGACGCGCACCGGAATAAAGTGCGGCTTTGGCCATTTGGATTTGCCTGATGTCCACGTTGGTCACGGTAATTTTTGGTCCGCCGTCTGCTGTGCCATCATATACGAGATAGGAATTTGTGCGTCCCTCGGCAAAGCAGTTTGGTGATCCTGTTTGTTCAGCCGTTCCGATCAGACCGGGAGCATCCACGATCCCCGCCATACGCATTTCGGCAACGATTTCGATGATGCCCGATCCGCAAATTCCTGTGACGCCAGTTGTGGCGGTTTGTTCGTCAAAGCCTTCTTCAGTGTTCCACAGGTCGCAGCCGATGACTTTAAACCGTGGCAGTTTGGTGACCGGATCAATTTCGACCCGTTCAATCGCACCGGGTGCAGCGCGCTGGCCGCTGGAAATCTGCGCGCCTTCGAATGCAGGGCCGGTGGGGGACGAACAGGCCAACACCTTTTCCTTATTCCCCAGAAGGATTTCTGCGTTTGTTCCCACATCAACCACCAAAACAAGATCGTCTGATTTGTCGGGCGCCTCGGATAATGCAACAGCTGCGGCATCGGCCCCAACATGTCCTGCGATACAAGGCAGCAAGTAGACTCGCGCAGCAGGGTGGAGGTTCAGGTCCAACTCCAATGCGCGCAAAGACAGCGCGTTCGATGTGGCCAACGCGAATGGCGCTTGGCCCAGCTCGAACGGATCAATGCCAAGGAACAGGTGGTGCATCACAGGGTTGCACACGAACACAGCGTCCATGATCAGATCGCGGTCGATTTCTGCCTCTGACGCAATTTGCACGAACAGCGAATTCATGCCCTCGCGCACGGCTTTGGTCATTTCATCCGTGCCGGACGGGTTCATCATGCCATAGCTGACGCGGCTCATCAGGTCTTCGCCAAAACGGATTTGCGGGTTCATCACGCCGGATGACGCGACAACCTCACCAGTTTGCAGATCGCACAAGTGGGCCGCGATGGTGGTTGATCCCAAATCAATTGCCAGTCCGTAAATTGACCCTTCGTAGTAACCTGGCCAAACCTGCATAATGCGGGGCGCGAAAGTGTCGTCGCCCAAATGCACAGCCACGGTGACCTTCCATTCGCCTTTGCGCAGGGCAGGCTGCATGGCACGTAGGACGCCCAGATCAGCCTCTAGCGCGGGCAGGTCCCAGTCGCGGCGCAGGGCGGCGATCAAACGTTCCAGATCACCCGACGGGTCGTGCATGTCGGGTTCTTCCACCTCGACGTAATACAGCCGCGTGGTCGGGTTCATTGTGATGTCGCGGGCTTCGGCCCGCTTGCGCACGACTTGCTTGTGCACTTGGCTCTCGGACGGAACATCAATGACCACGTCGTTTTGCACCGTCGCCTGACAGCCCAAACGGCGCCCCTTGGTCAGCCCGCGAATGTCGTCATAGCGTTGCTCTACACTGTTCCATTCGGACAGGGCGTTGTCATGCACGGTCACGCCGTGTTTGGAAAATTCACCATAGGACGGGGTGATTTGGCATTTGGAACAAATCCCGCGCCCACCGCACACACTGTCCAAATCCACGCCAAGCTGACGTGCAGCTGTCAGGATCGGGGTGCCCACGGGAAAGTTGCCGCGTTTGCCGGAAGGGGTGAAAATCACCAAAGGGTCGTTGCTCATGCCTGTGCCTATCAATTGGGTTTGGGCCGACATTAGCGGATTAAGATCAGAGCGAAAGCGCGAACCCGCCATATTGCCACCTTTCCGCGGCATTTTGGGGCTAGTGTCTGTCGCGTTTCCATGACACATGAGGTTCGCAACACGATCACACATCCCCAAGGAGTTAGGTTGATGGAAATTCGCGAAGCACTTACCTTTGATGACGTTCTTTTGGTGCCCGGCGCATCGACGGTTATGCCGTCCACGGCGGACACACGCACCCATGTCACAAAATCCATCGCCATGAACATTCCGCTGCTGTCCAGCGCCATGGACACGGTCACTGAAGGCAAAATGGCCATCGCCATGGCCCAAGCGGGCGGCATTGGTGTTGTGCATAAGAATTTGGATGTCGACGCCCAAGCCTTGGAAATCCGGCAGGTGAAGCGTTTTGTCTCTGGCACCGTTTACAACCCGATCACTTTGACACCAGATCAGACTTTGGCAGATGCCAAGGTTTTGGCAGATCGCTACCGTGTTACAGGGTTCCCCGTCGTAGGCGAAAATGGGCTGGTTGTTGGGATCGTCACCAACCGCGACATGCGCTTTGCGATTGATGATTCAACGCCTGTAAGCGTGATGATGACATCGTCCAACCTCGCGATGTTGCAAGAGCCGGCGGATTTGGATGAAGCGCGGTCCTTGATGCAATCTCGCCGCATCGAAAAGCTGCTGATCACCGATGGTGACGGAAAACTGACAGGTTTGTTGACGCTGAAAGATAGCGAGCAAGCCGTCTTAAACCCGATTGCTTGTAAGGATGAACTTGGGCGCTTGCGGGTCGCCGCGGCGACTGGCGTTGGTGACGCAGGATTTGCACGGTCAGAAGCATTGATCGACGCGGGCGTTGATTTGCTGGTGATTGACACCGCGCATGGCCATTCCGAAGGCGTCGGCAAAGCGGTTGAACGGGTTAAAAAACACTACGGCAATGTGCAAATCGTTGCAGGGAACATTGCAACGGCAGGGGCCGCGAAATCATTGATCGGGTCAGGTGCAGACGCCGTGAAATGCGGCATTGGCCCAGGGTCAATCTGTACAACGCGCATGGTTGCAGGCGTTGGTGTCCCACAACTGACAGCGATTATGGATTGTGCGGCAGGTGCAGGAGATGTGCCCGTCATCGCGGATGGCGGCATCAAGTTCTCCGGCGATTTCGCCAAGGCCATCGCAGCAGGCGCATCATGCGCCATGGTCGGTTCCATGATCGCGGGCACGGATGAAAGCCCGGGTGAAGTAATCTTGTACCAAGGGCGTTCGTTCAAATCCTATCGCGGAATGGGCAGCCTTGGCGCGATGGCGCGTGGGTCCGCTGATCGCTATTTTCAGAAAGATGCGGCCAGCGACAAATTGGTTCCTGAAGGCATCGAAGGGCAGGTGCCATACAAAGGCTCCGCCAATGCTGTTGTGCACCAATTGGTCGGCGGTTTACGCGCGGCCATGGGCTACACTGGTAACGCAACAGTGCCAGAAATGCGCAAGAACTGTAACTTTGTGAAGATCACCGGCGCGGGTTTGAAAGAAAGCCATGTACATGATGTTCAGATCACACGCGAAAGCCCGAACTACCGGATTGGGTAATGTTATGAATATCTTATGCGCTGTTTCTAAGGTCATATTGTGACGCCTGCAGCTCGCTATGCGGGGGCAATTGATGTGCTGGACCGCATGGAAGACGGCGTAACAGCAGAACGTGCACTAAAGGCATGGGGGCGTGAAAACCGCTATGCCGGTTCCAAAGATCGTGCTGCGGTCCGTGATCATGTTTTCAGCGTTTTGCGCCAAAAACGGTCTGCCGCCTTTGCGGGCGGCGGAGGGTCCGCGCGGGCCTTGGTCCTGGGCCTGTTGCGCTTGCAGGGGATCGATCCAAATAAGGTTTTCGGTGCGGGTGGCTATGCGCCTGCTGCATTGACCGATCTTGACGCTGATATGCCAAGTGAGCCGGCACCGGAGGCCGTCCAAATGGATTTGCCTGATTGGCTTTGGACCGTCTGGCAAGCCGACCTGGGTGAGGCCGCAATTCAATCTGCGATTGCGCTCAAATCCCGTGGTCCCATCTCATTACGGGTCAATTTACGACGTGGCACACCAGATGCCGCTATCGCAGCGCTTGCGCAGGATGGTGTCATCGCGACACGAACTGCAAATTCCAAAACTGCGCTACAAGTTACTGAGAATGAAAGAAGAATTGCAACCTCCGCCGCATATTTGAATGGCATTGTTGAATTGCAGGACCTCGCATCTCAGCAAGCAATTGCCGCGATGGATACGTCAGCCGCGTACAAAATATTGGACTATTGCGCGGGTGGTGGGGGTAAGGCGCTGGCATTGGTTGATATTTCGGATGCTCAGGTCTATGCGCATGACATTGCTCCAGAGCGTATGGTTGATCTCGGGCCGCGTGCCGATCGTGCTGGCGTCACCGTAAAAACCATTGGCACGCAAGAGATATCTCAACACGGACCATTCGATATTGTGTTCTGCGATGCGCCATGTTCAGGAAGCGGGACGTGGCGGCGCACGCCAGAAGCGAAATGGGTGATGACAGAAGAAAAATTACGTGAATTTAATGGCTTGCAAGGTGAAGTGATCCAGAACGGAGCTCACCATGTTGGGCCATCTGGCACGTTGGTTTATGCTACATGTTCTGTTTTGAAAGCCGAAAATCACGATGTTGTTGAACGATTTTTGTCAAATGCCTCGGACTGGACATGTGTGGTGCAGAACCAGCGGCTGCCTGATGCGTTAGGCGATGGCTTCTACTTCGCAATTTTACAACGCGGAGAAAACAACCTATAAGTGTGCGGCGCCTCTGCTAAATTAGAACTTTCTTAACGAAAAGCCTGTAGAGCCGTGATGTAACTTACGGGAATATTCCAGTGAATCAGGCAGGCAGCAGCACCAATGTTACTGTTTTGGCAACCGTCGCGACATTGATTGTCGCGATTGGCCTTTGGTTCGCGGGTGACGCTGTTGCGTCAGTAAAGCTGGGGAGCGTGGTGGCCACGATTGCGATCAGCTGCCTCGTATTCGCAATCATGAAACGACAACCCGTCAATTCAAGCGGGGC
Organism: uncultured Roseobacteraceae bacterium; assembly: GCA_964022435.1. GTDB lineage: Bacteria > Pseudomonadota > Alphaproteobacteria > Rhodobacterales > Rhodobacteraceae > Yoonia. Next base: position 6,126 of record CAXIAL010000024.1, read on the forward strand.
CGTGCTTGATCATTTGGTGCAAAATGATCCGGCGATTGCACTTTTGACAACTCAGAACGGCGACATCCTTGCCCTGAACGCGCGCGCGGTAGAACGGCTTGACGCGAAAACTGGACAATCACTTAGCATTGCATTGGCCGCCATTGTGGCCACGCCGGAATCGGTTCTTTTTGACTATTTGAAAAGACGTTGGTTCATGGCCATGCGACAGAAATGCTTGTGACGCGCGGCGGGCAATATGATGTCAGTGTATCAACGCTTGGGGATGATCAGTTTTTATGGCGGATCAACGTGGTAGGGAAGGCCGGACGAAAATCGGCCGCCACTGCTGATACCTTAACAATTCCGCTGATGACCGTTGGGTCGCGCGGTTCTGTCCTTTATGTGAATGATGCCGGCCGGCAGTTCTTGGGGTTCCGCCCGCGCGTGATTTCGGATGTCTTTGGTGACGCCAAAATTCATAGCGGATCGTTAAAATACATCGCGACAGCCGAAGGCGAAAGCCATGTTACCGTCGCGATTATTGACGGTTCTGTTGGGCGGCGAGAAATCTATTTGATCCCCATCTATTGGGATGCTGGGCCGAGATCATTGCCGACGGAATGGGACGCTATTGAAGATTTGCCTGTTCCACTTTTGAAAATTGGTCCCAATGGCACAGTGCGGGCTTCGAACCGAGAGGCGCGAAATCTTTTAGATATCGCCGCTGCTGATGGCATGAAGGTTGGCGACATTCTTGACGGACTTGGCCGTCCTATCATTGATTGGATCAAAGAAGCCGTTGATGGGCGCGGCGGATATGTTTCGCAGTTTCTGCGCGGGCGGGGCGACAATCACGACACATTTGTCCAAGTGTCTTTGAATTCTGCTGGTGGGGATGATGATCCCCATTTGATTGCGGTTCTCAACGACGTTACGGAATTGAAAACACTCGAGGCGCAGTTTGTGCAAAGCCAGAAGATGCAGGCCATTGGGCAACTTGCGGGCGGTGTTGCGCATGATTTCAATAATCTTCTAACAGCAATTTCTGGGCATTGTGACCTTTTATTGTTGCGTCATGATCAGGGCGATCAAAACTATGGCGATCTGATCCAGATTCATCAAAACGCAAATCGCGCGGCAAGCCTTGTTGGGCAATTGTTGGCGTTTTCACGAAAGCAGAACCTCCAACCAGAGATCGTTGATCTGCGTGATACACTGTCCGACCTCGCGCATCTTTTGAACTGTTTGGTCGGTGAAAAGGTGATCCTGACGCTGTCTCATGCGCAGGATCTGGAGTGTATAAAGGCTGACAAGCGGCAGCTAGAGCAGGTGATGATGAACTTGGTCGTGAATGCCCGCGACGCCATGCCATTGGGTGGCGAAATTCGCATTGTCACCCAAAATGTCTCTTACTTAGAGCAGATCGAAAGAGATCGTGCCATTGTGCCGCCGGGGGATTATGTGCTGGTGAAAGTGTCGGATGAAGGGCACGGAATTCCACCTGAAAAGCTTCCGAAGATTTTTGAACCGTTCTACACGACCAAACGTACGGGCGAAGGGACGGGGCTTGGTTTGTCGACGGCTTACGGCATCGTGAAACAAACAGGCGGTTTCATCTTCGCGGAAAGTGAAGTGGAGCGTGGCACGGAATTTACGCTTCTCTTTCCCGCCCATGCGGTTAGCGCGCCATTAGAAGTCCCCGTGACACCAAAACCGGCGACCACGATGAGCGGCATTGAAGACGGCGTTGTTTTGCTGGTGGAAGACGAGGCGCCAGTGCGGGCATTTGCATCGCGCGCGTTGCGGCTGCGTGGATACACAGTTTTAGAAGCGGACTGTGCAGAGAATGCATTGTCGATGTTGGCCGATCCCGATTTATCCGTGGACATCTTTGTCACTGATGTGATCATGCCCGGCATGGATGGACCCACATGGGTTAGAGAGGCATTGGCGGACCGACCAGAGACCAAGGTCGTCTTCGTCTCTGGCTATGCCGAAGATGCGTTTGGCGACGAAGACGCGGCCATCCCCAATTCCGTTTTTCTGCCCAAGCCGTTTTCGCTTAGTGAACTCACGTCCACTGTGCAAAGCCAGCTTTCCGATCCTCAATCGGTGGCTATTTGACGGATGTCATTTCGACCAAATGGGCGGCGGACCCTGTCAACGCGGCGTAATCATCTTCGACGACATGGACACTGAAGTTGGACATGAAACCCGCGAACCGGCCCTTGTCGCGGAATGCATCGTCGAAACCAAATTTGTTTAGGAATGGCGCAAAAGCACGTGCCACGCCCCCAACCAGATAGACGCCGCCAAACGGCAGTTGAATAAGGGATAAGTTCCCGCAAACGGTGCCCAAAATGCGTGCGAACACTTGGGCCGCCTCGATCGCCCGCGGATCACTGCCATCTTCACATGCGGTCATAATGTCTTGGGCCTTGAGCTCGGCAGGCGCGCCTGCTTCTTGCCCCAAAAACGCATAAACGCGTTCTAAGCCACGGCCTGATAGCACATCTTCCACGGCGGGAAATCCGTGCGCATTGGATACATATTGACACAAACGCAATTCACGTTCGTTACGGATTGGCAGGTTCGCATGGCCGCTTTCCGATGGGGTCACCAGCCGTCCGTGATCGGTTTCGAACACAGGGGCAGCGTTGAAGCCAGTGCCTACACCAACGACAAGCCGCGTCGCTTTGTCCTGTGCTGCCGGTGCATGAATGAGGCAGCGCAGATTGGAATCGTCCAAAAAGCCCAAGGCGTGACCCTGTGCCTGCAAATCATTGAGAATGGCAACGTTTTCGGCATTCGTCGCGCGCGCGAGCGTTTCCGTATCAATCGCCCAATCCAAATTGGTCATGCTGGCGCGCCCGTCGCGCACCGGACCTGCAACCGCAACACATGCCGCGATTGGATCTACGCCACCTTCGTCGGAAATATACTGCCGCAACACAGTTTCCAGACCGGGGTAGTCGGCATTGGAATACCGTCGGATCGTGCCAGGCACCAATTTACGACCATCGGCGAGCGCCACACGTGTGTTGGTTCCGCCAATATCGGCAACGAGCGCATAGGTGTCTTTGGGGTGGGTCATGTTTTCTCTATTCTGAGGTAATCGCGGATTTGAACGCGTAATAGGAAGCTTTTGGGGTGCGTTTCAAGGTGTCAAAATCCACGTGGACCATGCCGAACCGTTTTTCATAGCCAAAGGCCCACTCGTAATTGTCGAGTAATGACCAATAGAAAAAGCCCTTTACGTTGGCACCATCATCAATCGCACGCTTAGCTGAAAGAATGTGGTCGGAGACAAATTTTATCCGTTCAGGGTCAAAAACAGCGTCATTTTCCACATTGTCAGCCCACGCCATCCCGTTTTCCGTCACATAAAGCGGCAAATCACCAACATAGTTGCGGGACAGGCGGGTGAGGAAATCGTGCAAACCTTCTGGGTAGATTTCCCATCCCATTTGCGTTTCAGGTAGTTCATGGGCTACGGCCTCAATGGCTGGCCACGCGGCACCTTGTTCGGTCTTAACGCGACTGCGGGTGTAGTAGTTCACACCAAGAAAATCGATAGGCTGGCTGATCTGGGCCATATCGTCTTCCCAATTTTCGGGCAGATGAGCGGTAAAACCGTCCAATGCCTCCTGGGGGTAGGTGCCTTTGGTGATCGCTTCGATGTACCAGCGGTTATTAATCGCGTCCTGTCGGGCTGCTGCTGCAATGCTATCGGGATGATCATCTGCTGGTGATGTGTGGTCGAAGTTGAGCACAATACCACAGTTTGTCATGCCCTTTGCTCGCAAGCGCGTGATGGCTTCGCCGTGGGCTAAGTTGATATAATGCATTGCGCGGGCCGTGGCGCGAATATCGCGAAGGCCCGGCGCATGATGTCCGATGAAATGTGACAGATAGGCGACGCACCAAGGTTCATTGATGGTCGCGATTGATTCCATGCGGTCGCCAATCCGATCGGTAATCACATCTGTAAAATCACCGAACCGCAGGGCGGTCTCGCGGTTGGTCCAGCCCCCTTGATCTGCCAGTGCCGATGGCAGTTCCCAGTGATACAGGGTTTGGAACGGCTTTAGGCCGCGTTCCAAGATGGCGTCGGTCAGCCGGTCGTAGAAATCCAACCCCGCAGGGTTTGGTGTTTTGCCATCGGGCATCACGCGTGCCCAGCTTGTCGAAAACCGGTATGCATCCATGCCCGCGTCTTTGAGCAGATCAAGATCGTCTTCAAAACGATGGTAGTGATCGCAAGCCAATGCACCGTCTTCGCCACGGATCACATTGCCGCGTGTCGCGGCAAATGTGTCCCAATGGGTTGATCCTGCACCGCCGAACTGATGACCCTCGATTTGATATGCAGCAGTGGCCGCCCCGAACAGGAAACCTTCAGGAAAATCGGTTCGCTTGAAATTCATGACGTATCCTTAGGTCGATGGGGCAGGGCCGGTCGATTGGCCTACCATTAATTCCGCCTCGAGCAGTTGGTTTACCGGCGGAGTGCCCGGATTGCGAATGGTGGTGATCAGCATTTCAGCCAAGCGGCGTCCCGCGTCGCGGATCGATGATCGCGTGGCAGTGAAAATTGGCACGTCCGTGCCATTCCTGAGATATGACATGGCGTCGTCATGGGTGATCACCGACACATCGCGCCCTATCACAAGACCGCATTCTTCGATGGCGCGACGCACACCAAGTGCGACAATCATCGATGCGGCGATGATACCCGTAGGGCGGTCTGGCAGTGCAAGCATTTCGCAGGTGGACGTATATCCGAAACCTTCGGTCATTTCACCCGACCGCATAATCGCAGGATCAGGCGAGATGCCACGCGCCGAAAGGCTATCCATGTATCCCGAGCGACGACGTTGGGCAAAGTCCATATGTTCAAGGCCATTGACCAATCCAATGCGGCGATGCCCGAGATCACAAAGGAAATCCGTCGCGCGGCTAAATGCGCGGCGGTTATTCACGTCGAGCCACGAATAGGGTGTCGTGACACCAGAGGCACGTCCATGAACGATGAATGGTAGGTCAATTTCTGTCAGCAAATCGATCCGAGGATCATTCATTGTGGGGCCATGCACAACGACACCATCAACTGAGCGGCGTGATTTTAGCGCGCGGTAAATGTCGTTTTCTTTCTGGTGTTCCACCACCGTCAGGATCATTTCATAGCCGTTTCTGGAATATGTCTCGCCCGCACCAGCGATAAAGTCCCCGAACAACGGGTTCACCATTTCAAGCTTGTCCGAAATCGGAATGACATGCCCAATCGCTAGCGCCTTGCCCGTCGCGAGACCCTTGGCGGTGTTGCTTGGTTGATATTGATGGCGCGCGGCGGCGAGCTGAACCCGACTGCGGGTGGCCTCTGATACTTCGGGGTATCCATTGAGCGCACGACTAACCGTCGTTTGGCTAAGGCCCAGTTCCTGCGAAAGTTGTTTGAGGTTCATGCTACGAATTCCAAAGCGCTTTAAATTCCATCAGCCTCTCATTGGACTTTCTGGCGTAAACGATTTCGTAGCGTCCTATAACGGAATTTTCAAGTGGTTCTTTGCTGAGTAGTCGACGGTGAAGCCAAAGGTTTGGCGGAATCTACTGCCGATTTTCAATGCGCTTTGAGGTATTCCGCTTTGATTTGGGGGAAACATCTGCGCTGATTACCGCAGGTTTGAACAGCAACTTACTTTATTTTAACCTGGGGGTAAATGGCAAGCAAAAGGGGACCCGCAGCAATGCAGGTCCCCTTTATGTTTTGCAGCTGTAATTACTTGCGCACGCGGCGCCCTGTGCGTGCGCGGCCTTCACCGGCCTTTACTTTTGGACGGTTGAACGAAATCCATTCGCCGCCGCCTGCATCATTGTTGGTTAGGAAGTTGGCCGCACGGATGGCTTCCATTTCCTTGCCAGCGCGAGGTTTGGTGGATCCCATGCCGAACATCTGAACAATGGCTTCGTCATCCATGGACGGCGGGATAATGATCCCAGCGGCCTCGATCTCTGCGCGTTTTTCGGCCAGCTTCTTTGGGCCGACGGGGAGGGCAACGGGGTTCATAATCGCGGACGTCATGCCTGCGGCGATGGCCATAGGCAGGAACGCGTTGTTGATCCCGTGACGGTTGGGCAGGCCGAACGAGATGTTGGACGCACCGCAAGTCGTGTTCACACCCAATTCTTCGCGCAGGCGACGGACAAGGGCGAAAACCTGCAAACCAGCCGTGCCCATTGCGCCAATTGGCATGACCAGCGGGTCAACCACGATGTCATGTGCCGGAATGCCGAAATCTGCGGCGCGCTCGACGATTTTCTTGGCAACAGCAAAGCGCACGTCGGGGTCTTCGGAAATGCCAGTATCATCGTTGGAAATCGCAACGACGGGCACGTTGTATTTCTTGACCAATGGCAGGACCAATTCGAGGCGATCTTCTTCGCCTGTCACGGAATTGAGCAGCGGGCGACCCTCTGCAGCGGCCAAGCCGTTTTCCAATGCACCAGGCACAGAGCTGTCGATGCACAACGGGCAGTCTGTGATCGCTTGTACGCGTTTGACCAATTCCATCATCAGCGTTGGTTCGACAAAGTTGTTGTCTGCGTAACGCGGGTCTTCGGCCATTTTGTTGGAAAACACAGCGCCAGAGTTGATGTCGAGAATGTTCGCACCAGCGGCCACTTGGGCCAAGGCGTCAGCTTCAACGCGGGAGTAATCGCCGCGTTCCAGTTCTTCGTTCAGAATTTTGCGGCCTGTTGGGTTGATGCGTTCACCGATCACGGCGAATGGCTGATCAAAGCCAATGATTGTGGTTTTGGTTTTGGATTCGACGATCGTGCGTGTCATAGATGCTGTCCCTTAAGACTGATTTGCAGGAACGGCAGAGCTGCCGCCGTGATTGATGGCCCAATTGGCATTGGTTTTGATCCCGCCCAGCGGGAAGAAATGCACGTGGGAAATGTTAAAGTCGGGGTTCGCGGCTTTATGCGCGGCAAGCTGTGCTAGAACCTCTGTCGGCTCGTATGGCAACAGCAGTTTGGTCACATCCATCGCGCGCTTTTGCAGCACTTTAAGGGACGGACCTACGCCACAAGCAATCGCGAACTTGATCAGTGTTTGCAATTTGGCTGGACCGGCGATGCCGATGTGCACGGGGATGTCGATGCCTGCCTCTTTGATGCTATTGGCCCAGTGGATGATCGGGCCAGCTTCGAACGCGAACTGTGTCGCTAGCGCCATCTCGGCGTTGGATGTTTCCGAAAATGCCTGTTTCCAACGCAATGCCGCGTCCACATTGGTCATGGATCCGTCGGCGTCGATGTCTTTGTTGCCCTCTGGGTGGCCAGCAACGTGCAGGCGCTTGAAACCTGCTTCACCGAATAAACCGCTTTCCAAGAGCTGCATGGAATCCGAATAGTCTCCATGGGGCGTGGTCACGCCGCCTGCGAGCAGTAGCGCCTGATCAACACCGGCTTCACCTTGATAGCGGGCAATCCAATCGGCCAGCGTTGTCTTATCTTTGATGATACGCGCTGGGAAATGCGGCATCACAGCGTAGCCATCGGCGGCCAGACGTTTGGCCGTGGCGACCATATCGTCGATTGGGGTGCCTTCGATATGGGCGATGTAGACACGGGTGCCTGCGGGAAGAATGTCGCGGAAATCGTCGACCTTTTCAGCCGTGCGCGGCATGACCTCGATGGAATAATCCTGCAACAGGGCTTCGACCTGCGGGTTCACATCGACGGGTTCGTCTTTTTTCTTGGAAAATGGCAGCAATGACATAAGCGTCGCTTTCTATTGAGGGGTGGCCCAGCCATCGTTGGCAATAAGTGTCTTGATCCGCTCTAGGTCGTATTCCGCATCAATGCGGGCAACCTCGGCGGCGGCGACATCGGCATCAGCGCCGTCAACAGGGTAGGGTGGTGCCTTGTGGAACCCTTCGAGATAGGCATCAGACTCTGCGGCGCCCGATTTCATTGCAGCGCGGTCAATCGCCTGTTCGAACCGTTCAGGCAGTGGCAGTTTGGTGCCACGGCGTCCCTTACCGACAATGACCTGTGCTGGCATATCGCGCCAAAATACGATTGTGACATCTGCCATATCTGATTCCTCCAGAACCTGTTGTCCGTCATTTCTATGATAGGTTTTTCCTATCGAGGGTCGAATTTCGACATTGTGGACGCATTCAACGACGACCCTGTTATGATCAGCCCTGCGTAGATTTAAAAGATCAGCCAATCCCCATTCTTTTCATGACCTACGTGCAGTCAATTCAATTTGACCAACGGCGGTGCTTGCGCGAGGAGACAATGCGGCATAGCTTGGGTTTAACTCGAAATGGAGGGCGTAACGATGACGCCCAAGCGTCCCACTGGTGCGGGCGCGTTCCCTAAAGCGGTCGTAACCCCCGCGCCAAAACAACCCGATACAACGGGGCTTTATGCCGCGCTGGATTTGGGCACAAATAGCTGTCGGATGTTGATTGCCCAACCAAAGGGTAGTCAATTTCACGTGGTTGATAGCTTTTCAAAGTCCGTCCAGCTTGGGCAGGGCTTGGAAAGCACAGGGAAATTGTCGCGTGCAGCAATGAACCGAACCATCAATGCCATCCGTATTTGTCGCCAAAAACTAGACCGTCACGGTGTGAAAAATATGCGCCTTGTCGCGACAGAAGCCTGTCGTCGCGCCCGCAACGGCCAAAACTTTGTGGCGCAAGTGCACCGCGAAACTGGCCTGACGATGGAAATCATCCAACCAGAGGAAGAAGCGCGTCTGGCGGTGATTTCCTGTGCGCCTTTGGTCAGCACAAAGACCGATCAACTTTTGGTGGTTGATATTGGCGGCGGGTCAACGGAATTGGTCTGGATTGACCTGACCAATGTGCCGCAACGCGAACGCCCGCGTGCAATCATGCGCCTTCATGCTGGGTTCAAATCCGACCCGGGGCCGTTTGCCGCGGCCAAAGTCGTCGATTGGATTTCCGTGCCGTTGGGCGTGGCGACCCTGCGCGATCAATTCGCGGACGTTGAAGACGACGGCGCGCGCTTTGCCCTGATGTCGTGGTTTTTTGAGGAAAACCTCGAAGAGTTTTCGCCCCAAGCCGCCGCCCAAACACGCGAAGGTTTCCAGATTGTCGGGACCAGCGGCACCGTGACGACTGTTGCGGCCAGCCATTTAGGGCTCAAACGCTATGACAGGACCAAGGTGGACGGTCTGCGTATGTCCACGGACCAGATCGACACCGTCATCCGCAATTATCTGGCGCTTGGCCCCACGGGCCGCCGCGCTGACCCGCGAATTGGCAAGGACAGGCAGGCATTAATCATGTCTGGGGCCGCGATTTTGCAGGCGCTGATGCGGCTTTGGCCCACAGATACGCTGTCTGTTGCGGACCGTGGTCTGCGTGAAGGGCTGTTATATGCGCAAATGTCGGCGGATGGCGTGCTTGAAGACGCGCCCTATTAGGTCTAGGTGGTCGATATGGCAAAGAAACCAACAAAGAATAACTCGGGCCGCGGCCTGCGTGATCTGACCGTAAAGGTCAAAACCGCGCGTGGCCGAACCCATTCGTCAACGCAATGGCTGCAACGCCAGTTGAACGATCCATATGTGACCCGCGCCAAGGCAGAGGGCATGCGCGGGCGCGCAGCCTATAAAATCATGGAATTGGACGATAAATTCCGGTTTCTGACGGCTGGCGCACGTGTGGTTGATCTTGGCTGTGCACCCGGTGGCTGGATTCAGGTCGCCATCCCGCGCATCAACGCTTTGGGCGAGAAAAAGGGCCGGCCCGTTGGCACGATTTTGGGCGTTGACCTGCAAGAGGTTGAACCGCTGCCCGGTGCCACGATGTATCAGCTCGATTTTATGGCTGATGATGCAGATAAACAGGTCATGGAATGGCTTGGCGGCGAGGCGGATGTGGTTATGTCTGACATGGCAGCAGCAAGCTGCGGTCACAAACAAACCGACCACCTGCGCATTATCGCGCTTTGTGAAGCGGCCGCCTATTTCGCATTTGACGTGCTTAGCGAAGGCGGCACATTCGTGGCCAAGGTTTTGGCAGGCGGCGCAGAAGCCGAGTTGAACAAAATGCTCAAGATGAAATTCAAAAAAGTGGCTTATGTGAAACCGCCATCATCGCGGTCTGATAGTTCAGAAAAATTCGTTGTTGCGACTGGGTTTAAGGGGCGTTCCTCAGACGAGATGTAAGCGCGTTTGCCAGCCGGCGCAGGCGTTTGCAAATTTTTCCGAGGGCACTCTATCCGTTACAAAATGGTCGACCTCGCTGACAGATCCGATACGGACCGGTGCCTTGCGTGTGAATTTCGATTTGTCGGCAACCAAAATGCTGGCGCGGGCGGCGTCCAGAATTTGACGGCTGACCCGGACTTCTTCTGGATCAAAGTCCAAAAGATCGCCATTCGGATCAATCGCGGATGCGCCAACCACGGCGATATCGACCTTAAACCGTGCAATCGCCAATGCCGCCAAATCACCCACCAACCCGCCATCCATCCGCCGCAGCGTGCCGCCAGCGACGACAACTTCACATGATGGATTACGTGCTAAGATATTGGCAACATTTAGGTTATTGGTCACCACCATCAGATCACGATGTTGGGACAGGGCCTGTGCGACGGCCTCTGTTGTTGTGCCAATGTTCAAAAACAAGGACGCGTTGTCGGGGATCAGCGACGCCGCGCGCGCGGCGATCCGCATTTTTGCGTCCCGACCAAGCGCCCGCCTGTCGTCATAGCCGATATTGCGCACGCCGCTGGGTAGAACCGCGCCGCCATGGACCCGCTCAAGCAGGCCTGCCGCACAAAGCTCGCGCAAATCGCGCCGCACTGTTTGAACTGCTACGTTTAGCGTCTGCGCGATCTCTGTTGCCGTGACTTTGCCCTCGCGCCGCGCCGCTGTCAGGATTTCGGTGTGCCGAGTGTTCGTGTTCATGTGTTCGTTTCTGATATTGATGCGACTTCTTGTGGCGACTTTGCCCTAATAAATAAGGGTTCGTAAATCTAAAATCCGAACTAAAGCTACTATTTTTCTTGTGTATCCTTCGGATTGGGCTACCTCGATGGTCCAGCAGTGAAGGACGCGGGTCATGGCATCAGATTTCGATATTTTTATCATTGGCGGTGGGATCAATGGCGTGGGCATTGCCCGTGACGCGCAAGGGCGTGGGTTGCAGGTTGGTTTGGCAGAAATGTCTGACCTTGGGGCGGCGACATCGTCAGCCTCCACCAAATTGTTCCACGGCGGCCTGCGCTATCTTGAATTTTTCGAGATTGGTTTGGTGCGCAAGGCATTGATCGAACGAGAAGTCCTGCTGTCCGCCATGCCTCACATCAGCTGGCCCATGCGGTTCGTGCTGCCATATCACAAAGACATGCGGTTCGAAGGTGATACGCCAACGTCCAAGCTGTTGTCGCTGTTTATGCCATGGATGAAGGGCAGGCGGCCTGCTTGGCTGATCCGGCTTGGCCTGTTCATGTATGACAATCTGGGTGGCCGCGATATTTTACCTGCGACACGCACGGTGAACTTGACGAACGGGCCAGAAGGCAAGCCGCTGAAGGGCAAATTCAAGCATGCCTATGAATATTCGGATTGCTGGATTGAAGATTCCCGTCTTGTTGCACTGAATGCCCGTGACGCCGCCGAAAAAGGCGCGCAGATCATGACCCGCACGAAGGTCACGGATGCACGGCGCGTTGATGATCATTGGGAAATCACGCTGGACGGCGACCGCGTTGTGACGGCGGATACATTGATCAATGCAGGCGGTCCGTGGGTCGAAGATATCATCCACAAGACCCATGTAAACGCCACCGAAGGCGTGCGGCTTGTGCGTGGATCACATATCGTGACCAAGAAGCTGTTTGACCACGACAAGGCCTATTTCTTTCAAGGCGAAGACGGTCGCATCATTTTCGTCATTCCATATGAGACTGATTTCACGCTGATCGGCACCACGGATGCGGATCATGATGATGTTGATGTGAAACCAACGGCGAGTGATATTGAACAGGATTACCTCGTTGCTTTTGCCAATGAGTATTTTGAGGCCGAAATCAGCCGCGATGATATCGTCTGGACCTATTCCGGCGTCCGTCCACTTTATGATGATGGCGCGAAATCTGCGACTGCGGCCACGCGGGATTATGTACTGACGTTGAATGATGAAGGCGCGCCGCTGCTGAATATCTTTGGCGGAAAAATCACGACCTACCGCAAGCTGGCCGAAAATGCGTTGAAAAAGCTCGGTCATGACGGGGCATGGACGGCTGGGGTTGCATTGCCCGGTGGTGATTTTCCTGTTGGGGACATGACCAAATTGCAGCGCGATTTGATGGCGGGCTATCCATTTTTATCCGAAAAATGGGCGATTAGATTGACCCGCGCATATGGTACAGACGCCGCTGTGATGCTGGGCGATGCTGTGGCAGAGGCTGATTTGGGCGCGGATTTTGGTGCGACGATCACGGCCCGCGAATTGGATTGGTTGAAAACCCATGAATTTGCACAAACTGCGGATGATGTGGTTTGGCGCCGGTCCAAGCTGGGGCTGCGCCTGACAGCAGATCAAATCGCGGCGATTGATGCCTATCTTAAAGCGGCCTAAGCTGCGCGCAAACGGGGGGATCCGATGACATATATTCTGGCAATCGACCAAGGCACAACATCCAGCCGCGCCATCATCTTTGACGATAAAATGCGCGTTGTGGCCACGGCCCAAGAAGAATTCAAACAGCATTTCCCGCAATCGGGCTGGGTCGAACATGATGTGTCCGATATCTGGTCATCCACCGCGTCGACCTGTCGTGGTGCGATAGAAAAGGCAGGGCTGGCTGTTGGCGATATTGCGGCCATCGGGATCACGAACCAGCGCGAAACCACCCTTGTTTGGGACCGCGACACAGGCGAGCCGATCCATAACGCGATTGTTTGGCAAGACCGCCGCACATCGGCCATGTGTCAATCGCTGAAGGCCGATGGGTTCGAGGCTGAGGTCACCGAAAAAACCGGCCTGATCCTCGATCCGTATTTTTCGGGCACTAAGCTGAAATGGCTTTTGGATAATGTTGACGGCGCGCGCGCAAAGGGCAAGGCTGGCAAACTGATGTTCGGCACCGTCGACAGCTATTTGATTTGGAAACTGTCCGGTGGCGTGTCCCATGTGACAGACGCGACCAATGCGGCGCGCACCATGCTTTACAATATCCGCGAAGGTGGGTGGGACGCCGACATCTGCGCCCGTTTCGACATTCCGATGGATATGCTGCCAGAAGTCCGTGATTGCGCTTCTGATTTCGGCACAACGCGCCCTGATCTGTTTGGCGGTCCGCTGCCGATATTGGGCGTTGCGGGCGACCAGCAGGCCGCGACTATCGGGCAGGCGTGTTTTGCGCCAGGCATGTTGAAATCCACCTATGGCACGGGCTGTTTTGCGCTGTTGAATACGGGCGACACGCTTGTACGTTCGCAAAGCCGTTTGCTCGGCACTATCGCCTATCAATTCGACGGCAAGCCGACCTATGCGCTGGAAGGGTCTATTTTCATTGCGGGCGCTGTTGTCCAATGGCTGCGTGACGGGCTGAAAATGATCCGAGAGGCGTCCGAAACCCAGCCCTTGGCCGAACGGGCCGATGCGGGGCAAGAGCTTTATATGGTGCCTGCCTTTACAGGCCTTGGCGCGCCTTATTGGGACGCGGAAGCACGCGGTGCGATTTACGGGCTGACCCGCAATTCCGGCCCTGAAGAGTTCGCCCGTGCAGCCCTTGAAAGCGTTGGGTTCCAGACACGTGACCTGCTCGAGGCGATGAAATCTGATTGGGTCGATGCCGCAGATAAGAACGTTTTGCGCGTGGATGGGGGCATGTCCGCGTCCGATTGGTCGATGCAGTTTCTGTCAGACATTATCGGCGCACCGGTAGACCGACCTAAGGTATTAGAAACCACCGCGCTCGGGGCCGCGTGGCTCGCCGGAATGCGCGCAGGGATCTATCCAGATCAGAAAGGTTTCGCCGCCGAATGGGCGTTGGAACGTCGGTTTGAACCTGCGATGAATGAGGCCACGCGCGATCGGCGTTATGCTGGTTGGCAGGACGCGGTTAAGCGGACGTTAACGTAGCTTCAGCGTAGGCTGCGAATTCTAGTGGTTTGGCGGCCCGCAATGTGGCCTCCACCTCTGGATCAATGACGGCCGGAATGGTTGGCGAGACGTTGAGTTGGTTCAGCGTGATTGTGGTTTCGAGCCGCGCCTCTAGAAAGGCGATCAGGGCCGGCTGGTTGACATAGGCAAACAAATGCGTCGTCAAACGTTCGCCTTTGCCGTTGAAAACATATGTCGCCTGTGATCCGACATTGGCAAAAGGGGCCGGTTTTTCTTTGCAGTATTCCAGCACAAATTCATTGAAATTTACATTGCGTGTGCTGTTGGGATGTCCGACCAACGCATGCCGGTTGCGATAGCGATACCAGCTCGAAAGCCAATCCACAGGATGGTGAATAACAGCCAACGTTTCGGGAATCCTGTCGCAAGATTTCTCGAACATCGGTTCAAAGAATCGGCGATACCGATAAAGTGGCGCATGCTTTATCTGCGGAGGATCGCGAAGAACCATCGCGGCATGTGGCGCAGGCGCACCTTCAATCGCGGTGGTTCCCGTTTTCGGGACGGCGAGGAAAACAAGATTTTCTTTTCAGAAAACAAGCATTTGGGTGGCTCCGTTGATGTGCCTTCAAGTGGATTGTAACGGGTAAACTAATAATTAACCACTCCTGACCGAAAGTGAATGATGAAGATTTTAGTTGCAATGTTCTCTTTTTGGTCTCATTGGTTAACGGGAACACAAAGAGAACAAAGCAGTAATTGTCGCCCCGCACGGGGTGTGGAATAAGGATCATGAACATGGCAACGGCAGAGCTCCTCAAAATGACAGACAAAAAGACCGCGGACAAAGAAAAGGCGCTGGAAAGCGCGTTGGCCCAGATTGAGCGCCAATTCGGCAAGGGCTCTATTATGAAGCTCGGCGGCCAAAACCAGATGCCCGATATTGAGGCGACATCAACAGGTTCGCTGGGACTGGATATCGCACTCGGGATTGGCGGTCTGCCAAAAGGTCGCGTGATCGAAATTTACGGCCCTGAATCGTCTGGTAAAACGACCCTGACACTGCACGCGATTGCGGAAGAGCAGAAAAAGGGCGGCGTTTGTGCGTTTGTTGACGCGGAACACGCGCTTGATCCGTCTTACGCGAAAAAGCTGGGTGTGAACCTAGACGAGCTGCTGATTTCGCAGCCCGACACTGGCGAGCAAGCGCTTGAAATCGTGGACACATTGGTCCGGTCCGGTGCTGTCAGCATGATCATCGTCGATTCCGTGGCCGCCCTTACGCCAAAATCTGAACTTGAAGGCGACATGGGCGACAGCTCTGTTGGTGTACATGCGCGTTTGATGTCTCAAGCGATGCGCAAATTGACGGGTTCGATTAACCGTTCTGGCTGCATGTGTATTTTCATCAACCAAATCCGGATGAAAATTGGCGTGATGTTCGGCTCTCCTGAAACCACAACAGGCGGTAACGCGTTGAAATTCTACGCCTCCGTGCGTTTGGACATTCGGCGCATTGGCGCGCTGAAGGACCGTGATGAGGTTGTTGGTAACGCCACCCGCGTGAAGGTCGTGAAAAACAAGGTGGCTCCACCGTTCAAACAGGTCGAATTCGACATCATGTATGGCGAAGGCATTTCCAAGAACGGCGAATTGCTTGATCTGGGCGTAAAAGCCGGGATCGTCGAGAAATCTGGCGCATGGTTCAGCTACGGCGACGAGCGTATGGGGCAGGGGCGTGAAAATTCCAAAACCTTCCTTAAGGAAAACCCAGCGATTGCGATGGAAATCGAAGATAAAATTCGTGCAGCCCACGGTCTGGATTTCGACGGGTCCGAAGACGACATGGATATGCTCGAAGACTAAGGTCTAACTATTACAAAAAGGGGCGTCCGCATCTGCTGGGCGCCCCTTTTTTCGTTGGTCTGTGGACACTGCGCCATGCGGGGGCTATTTCTGTGCCAACAGAATTTTGAACCCGAAAGCCCGCCATGACCAGCCTTGCTGATATCCGCTCGACCTTCCTTGATTTTTACAAACGCAATGGGCACGAAGTTGTCCCGTCCAGCCCGCTTGTGCCACGCAATGATCCCACATTGATGTTCACAAACTCAGGGATGGTGCAGTTCAAAAACCTATTCACTGGCGTGGAAACACGGGATTACAAACGGGCAACTTCTGCGCAGAAATGTGTGCGTGCTGGCGGCAAGCATAACGATTTGGACAACGTCGGTTATACGGCGCGCCACCATACATTCTTTGAAATGATGGGTAATTTCAGCTTTGGCGATTACTTCAAAGAAGAGGCGATCACCTTTGCATGGGACATGGTGACCAAGGAATTCGGGATTAACAAAGACCGCCTTTTGGTGACGGTTTACCATACCGATGACGAGGCGTTTAACATCTGGAAGAAAATCGGCGTGCCAGAGGATCGGATCATCCGTATCGGCACATCCGATAACTTCTGGCAGATGGGGCCAACGGGGCCATGCGGTCCATGCACAGAAATTTTCTATGACCACGGCGATCACATCTGGGGCGACCGTCCAGGCACCAAGGATGAAGACGGCGACCGTTTCATCGAAATCTGGAACGTCGTGTTCATGCAGAATGAACAATTCGAAGACGGGTCAATGACCGCGCTCGATATGCAGTCGATTGACACTGGCATGGGGCTGGAACGCGTCGCGGCCTTGCTGCAGGGCAGCCACGACAACTATGACACCGACCTGTTCCGCGCCCTGATGGAAGCATCGGCGCATGCGACGTCGTCGGATATGGTTGGCGACCAAAACGTGCACCACCGTGTGATTGCCGACCACTTACGGTCCACGTCGTTCTTGATTGCAGAGGGCGTTTTGCCATCCAACGAAGGCCGCGGTTACGTATTGCGCCGCATCATGCGCCGCGCCATGCGCCACGCGCATTTGCTGGGTGCGAAGGATCCGGTCATGCACCGTTTGGTCCCTGCATTGGTGCAACAAATGGGCGCGGCTTATCCTGAGCTTGGCTTGGGTCAGCGTCTGATCGAAGAAACACTGTTGAACGAGGAAGTCCGGTTCAAAACCACTTTGGATCGTGGCCTGAAACTGCTCGACGACGAGGTATCCGGATTAGCGGAGGGTGCCGCATTGTCTGGTGAGGCAGCGTTCAAGCTGTATGACACTTATGGTTTCCCGCTTGACTTGACTCAAGACGCCTTGCGCGAAAAAGGCCGTGAGGTTGACACTGACGGGTTCGACACCGCCATGGCCGCGCAAAAGGCGCAGGCGCGCGCTGCCCGTTCCGGCAATATCGCGATTTCCGATGCCAGCGTTTGGTTCGACATTCTGGACGAATCCGGCGCAACCGATTTCTTGGGCTACGACACGCTGACCGCCGAAGGGCAGATCGTGGGCATCGTGCAAGACGGCAAGCCAGTGACCTCTGCCAAGGGCGAGGTACAGGTCATTTTGAACCAGACGCCATTTTACGCGGAATCTGGTGGCCAGGTCGGCGACGCCGGCGTTTTGCGCACTGACGGCGGCGTTGTGACGATCACCGACACCAAAAAGATCGAAGGCTTGTTTGTGCATGTCGGCACCGTGACGGAGGGCGAGATTTCCAATGGCCAAGGTGCGGAGCTGTCCGTGGATGCCGCGCGTCGTGGGCAGATTGAGGCAAACCATTCTGCCACGCACCTGTTGAACGAGGCGCTGCGCAATACGCTCGGCGATCATATCGCACAACGCGGGTCGTTGAATGCCGCCGACCGGATGCGGTTTGATTTCAGCCACACAAAACCTGTGTCCGCTGATGAAATTGCCGCTGTTCAGGCCGAAGTGAACGGACTTATACGTCAGAACACGGCTGTTGAAACGCGCATCATGACGCCCGACGATGCCCGCGCCTTGGGCGCGCAGGCGCTGTTCGGCGAGAAATATGGCGACGAGGTGCGTGTTGTGTCCATGGGCCAGCTTGCTGGATCTGGCAAAGGCGCAGATGGCTCGACCTATAGTCTGGAACTTTGCGGCGGTACCCATGTGACCCGTCTGGGCGAGATCGGCGCGTTTGTGCTGCTTGGCGATAGCGCATCAAGCGCTGGCGTGCGCCGGATCGAGGCGCTGACAGGGCAGGCCGCTTTGGATCATCTTGCAGATCAAAGCCAGAAATTGGCCGAGGTTGCAGGCGCGCTGAAAGCCCCCGTGGCCGAGGTTGCGGACCGCGTGAAAGCACTGATGGACGAGCGCAAGGCGTTGGCCAATGACGTTGAGCAATTGCGCCGTGAATTGGCAATGTCTGGCGGCGGTAAGGCGGAAGCAGCCGTTCAAACTATCAACGGCGTCCCGTTCCAAGCGCAAGTTTTGCAAGGCGTTACGGGCAAGGATTTGCCGTCGCTGATTGACGAGATGAAGTCGCAGATGGGCACAGGTGCCGTGTTGTTGATCGCTGATACCGGTGGCAAGGCCGCTGTTGCCGCTGGCGTGACAGCCGACTTGACCGACAAAGTATCAGCCGTTGATCTGCTGCGCGCGGCGGTGCCTGCATTGGGCGGCAAAGGCGGCGGTGGCCGTGCCGATATGGCCCAAGGTGGCGGCGCTTCGGCGGAAAATGCGGATCAGGCGATGGCTGATGCGAAAACTTATTTGGAGGGACTGTGATGTCCGCCCTTTGGATTGCGCATGTCACTGTGACTGATGAAGCCGCATATGCCGAATACGCCAAGCGTGCGACCGTCGCGATTGCGGCTCATGGTGGCGTGTTTCTGGCTCGTGGTGGCGCATTTGAACAGCTTGAGGGACCAGAACGTCCGCGGAATGTTGTAACGCGGTTTCCGAGTTTGGATGCGGCGCGAGAATGTTACAATTCGGATGCTTACCAAGAGGCGCTTGGCTTTGCCAAGGGTGCGAGCCAACGCGAATTGGTGATTGTCGAAGAGATCGGCTAGGGGGCGCTGCCCCCGACCTATCGGTCCCCCCGAGGTATTTGGGGGCCAGAAGAAGAGAAAAGGCGCCGCTTGTTTCCAAGGGCGCCTTTTTTGTTTTTAGCCTGCTGCGCGGGATTGGCGCTTGCGCTCGTGTGGGTCGAGGTAGCGTTTGCGCAGACGGATCGCGTTTGGCGTGACTTCGACCAGCTCGTCATCGTCGATATAGGCGATGGCCTGTTCTAGCGTCATCGTAACTGGCGTTGTCAAACGGACCGCTTCGTCGGTCCCAGAGGCCCGCACGTTGGTCAGTTTCTTGCCTTTCAGCGGGTTCACTTCAAGGTCATTTTCACGGCTGTGTTCGCCGATGATCATGCCCTGATAGATCGCCTCTTGTGCGCCGATGAACATTTTGCCGCGATCTTCGAGGTTCCACAGTGCGAAGGCAACGGATTGCCCGTTTTCCATGGAGATCAGAACGCCTTGGCGACGGCCCGGGATTTTACCTTTGTAAGGTGTGGTGCCGTGGAACAAGCGGTTCAAAACGCCAGAGCCGCGTGTGTCGGTCAGGAATTCGCCGTGGTACCCGATCAGGCCACGTGATGGGACCAGTGCGATGATGCGGGTTTTGCCTGCACCGGCTGGTTTCATTTCCATCAGCTCGCCTTTGCGCGGGCCTGTCAGTTTTTCAACAACGACGCCTGTGTATTCGTCATCCACGTCGATGGTGACTTCTTCCACGGGTTCGTGGCGCTCGCCATCGACTTCGGTAAAGATAACCTGCGGGCGAGAGATCGACAGCTCGAACCCTTCGCGGCGCATGTTTTCGATCAAAACGCCCATTTGCAATTCGCCACGGCCAGACACTTCGAACGCGTCACCACCTGGGGTGTCTTCAATTTTGATCGCAACGTTGACTTCGCATTCTTTGAGAAGGCGGTCGCGGATCACGCGGGACTGGACCTTTTTGCCGTCTTTACCAGCCAATGGGCTGTCGTTGATACCGAAGGTCACGGTGATGGTAGGCGGATCGATTGGCTGCGCTGGTAGCGGCACGTCGATGGAAACATCGCAAAGCGTGTCGGCAACGGTTGCCTTTGTCATGCCCGCGATTGTGACGATGTCGCCAGCTTCGGCCACGTCGATTGGCTGTTGGCCAAGACCACGGAACGCGAGGATTTTTGACACGCGGAACTGTTCGATTTTCTCGCCTTCACGGGTCATCGATTTGATCGTGTCGCCAGCCCGCAATGTGCCTGCTTCGACGCGGCCTGTCAGGATACGACCGATGAATGGGTCAGCGGACAGTGTTGTCGCCAACATTTGAAATTTCTCGTCGCGACGGGACAGCTGCGCAGGGGCAGGGACGTGGTCAACGATCAGGTCGAACAATGCGTCGAGGTGCTTGCGTGGGCCGTCCAATGTGGCGTCACACCAGCCAGAGCGGCCAGAAGCGAACATTGTTGGGAAATCAAGCTGGTCATCGTTGGCTTCGAGTGCGGCGAAAAGGTCGAACACTTCGTCGACGGCATTGTCTGGGTCGCCGTCTGCTTTGTCGACTTTGTTCACAACAACGATTGGGCGCAGGCCCAATGCAAGCGCCTTGGAGGTCACGAATTTGGTTTGTGGCATCGCGCCTTCGGCCGCGTCCACCAGCAATACAACGCCATCAACCATGGATAGGATGCGTTCCACTTCGCCGCCGAAATCGGCGTGGCCTGGGGTGTCAACGATGTTGATCCGTGTGCCTTTCCATTCCACAGACGTATTCTTCGCCAGAATGGTGATACCGCGTTCGCGTTCGATGTCGTTGCTGTCCATCGCGCGTTCTTGCGTGGCCTCGTTGTCGCGGTAGACACCGGATTGTTTCAGCAATTCATCAACAAGAGTGGTCTTGCCGTGGTCAACGTGGGCGATAATCGCGACGTTACGAATTTCCATTGGACATACTTTCAAGCGGTTGGGACGGATGCCGGACTGCGGCGGTTGCGCGCGGATAACGCGGCGCGGCCTGAAAGGAAAGGGGGAATACGTAGGATGGGTTTTAACCCATCGTCCTTAATGGGTGGAACTTGCCGAAAACAGGTGGATGATCAAAATGCCCACAAGGATCAGACCCATCCCAAACACGGCCGCTAAATCCAGCTTTTGCCCGAACACAGCGAACCCAATGATCGCGATCATCACAATGCCAACGCCAGACCAAATTGCATAGGCGATGCCGACCGGAATGACCTTTAACGCCAAGGCCATCAGGTAAAAAGACGCCGCATATGCGATCACGCATAAAACCGCGGGCCAGAGTTTGGTGAACTGTTGGCTGGCCTGCAATGCCGTTGTGCCAATCGTTTCGGCCACGATGGCGAAGAATAAAACAATGTAGTGAGCAGGCATGATCGTTCCTTTAGGTGGCGATATAACGGTCGCGCCGGTGGTTCACGGCGATCACAAGGTTCAACACCACAGCGCCGACAAGTGACCAGACC
The DNA here is from genome assembly GCA_964022435.1 of uncultured Roseobacteraceae bacterium. Taxonomy (GTDB): domain Bacteria; phylum Pseudomonadota; class Alphaproteobacteria; order Rhodobacterales; family Rhodobacteraceae; genus Yoonia. The sequence continues at coordinate 27,626 of CAXIAL010000024.1, forward strand.
ACAAGCGTAAACGGAAACACGAAAAACGCCACGCCAAAGATCACGACATCGGCCAGTAGTTGCAAATAGCCCGCGCGAAATCCTGTGCGGTCTTGGACGTATAACGCCAAAACACCGAAACCGCCCATGCTGCCCTTGTGCCGGAACAGGATGAAAAGGCCAGTGCCCGCCAGTGCGCCGCAAAAGATCGACCCCACCGACAGATGAATGTCGCCCGCGTCCCAGAATAGCGGAATGATCACGGACATCACAGACAAAAGCGTCACAGACAGGATCGAGCGCAGCGTGAATGTCTTCCCCATCCGAAACCACGCGAGGAAATAGAAGGGGATGTTGATCACAAAGAACACTGCGCCAAATGCCCAGCCCGTCATATACGTAATAATGACGGCCAATCCCGCCGTTTGGCCGGTGATCAGCCCAAGGTTCGTCAACATGTGCAAACTGACCGCGCAGAAAAACACGCCCGTTGTCAGGCCTTGCGCGTCTTCGATCCATGAATGTTGTGATGTGTCAGCCATAACCCTGTCCTTTAACGAAAAAAGGAGGCCACGGATGCGGCCCCCTTTATTTGCATATTGCGTAACGCTTACATCGCGGCGTTCAAGTTTTCGTCGATCTTTTCGAGGAAACCTTCTGTTGTCAGCCATTTCTGATCTGGGCCAACCAACAGTGCGAGGTCTTTGGTCATGAAACCGGATTCAACCGTATCAACGATGACTTTTTCCAGTGTTTCGGCAAAGTTCATCAGCTGTGTGTTTTCATCCAGCTTGGCGCGGTGCTTCAGGCCGCCAGTCCATGCAAAGATGGATGCGATGGAGTTGGTGGACGTCGCCTGACCAGCTTGGTGCTGACGGTAGTGACGTGTCACTGTGCCGTGGGCTGCTTCTGCTTCGACGATCTTCCCATCGGGTGTCATCAACTGCGATGTCATGAGGCCGAGAGAGCCGAAGCCCTGCGCAACCGTGTCAGACTGCACGTCGCCGTCGTAGTTTTTACATGCCCAAACAAAGCCCCCGGACCATTTCATCGCTGCTGCGACCATGTCGTCGATCAGGCGGTGCTCATATGTGATGCCAGCCGCTTTAAATTTGTCTTCGAATTCTTCTTCGAACACTTTCGCGAACAGATCCTTGAAACGGCCGTCATAGGCCTTCAGGATTGTGTTCTTCGTGGACAGATACACAGGCCAGCCCATTTTTAGGCCGTAGTTCATGGATGCGCGAGCGAAATCGATGATGGATTGGTCAAGGTTATACATGCCCATCGCAACACCAGCCGCAGGGCTGTCGTATACGATTTTTTCGATAACGTTGCCGTCTTCGCCAACGAATTTCATGGACAGCTGACCTGGGCCAGGCATCAGGAAATCGGTTGCTTTGTACTGGTCACCAAATGCGTGACGGCCAATAACAATCGGCTGCGTCCAACCCGGCACAAGGCGCGGCACGTTGGAACAGATGATCGGCGCGCGGAACACAACACCACCAAGGATGTTACGGATGGTGCCGTTTGGCGAACGCCACATTTCTTTGAGGCCGAATTCTTCAACGCGCTGCTCGTCAGGGGTGATCGTCGCACATTTGACGCCAACACCGTATTTCTGAATGGCGTGAGCCGCGTCGATTGTGATTTGGTCATTCGTTTCGTCACGAACTTCCATCGCCAGATCGTAATACTTCAGATCAACGTCCAGATAAGGCAGGATCAGTTTCTGTTTGATGAAATCCCAAATGATGCGTGTCATTTCATCGCCGTCGAGTTCGACGATGGGATTGGCGACCTTAATCTTGGACATAGGTTTGCTCCGGTTTTGTTAATTTAGCCGCGTCATAACGCATAAAATCCCAGACGAAAAGGCTGTATACCATTGTATGCGGAAATTTTCGCGGCGGTTGGCGATTCGACGCCTTTGGTGGATATTATTCCGCTAAAGATGAAGAAACTGGATCAATTTGACTGATTTTGGGTCTATTTTTCCTTAAAACCCGTTTAAGGCGACATAGATGTGGACCCACACCCCCAAATTGCGACTATAGAGCCATAAATAGGCCAGATGCTGCATAAGGCCTGAAAAACAAAACTATACTTGGGGGTATATCGTGCTGAAGATTTTGAAAGACAATTTGCCGTGGGCGGCGCCAACTGTCGCAATTGTTCTGTTTGGGACCGGATTCTTTGACCGCTTCAAGGACGATGCGCCTGCACAAACCGCTATCCCTGTGGCTGCGTTGCCAACGCCAGCGCCCGCTGTCGTGCTTGAACCCGTGGTTGAAGTGGCGCAAGCACCAGCCGCCGCATTCGTAGGGCCTGAGCCCGCGCCAGTGGTTTTGGCTGTGGCCGATCCTGATCCATCCACCGCGGCACGCTTGGCGGCATAGGTCGAAGCGGCAGCAGAGCCGGAAGTGACGCGCGGCGAGGCTCTGACCACAGAAATCGTCGGGATTGTCGACGATCCTGCTGCATTTTTTGCGAACGCTCAAGCGAATTTGGCCGCTGCTGACAATTGTGAAAACGATCTGGTTGCATTGTCCCGTGATGCGCGGATCTATTTCCCAAGCGGTGGCTTGGCTGGTGCAGACGCAGGTTTGGCCCAGGCACGCTTAATTGGTCAGGTACTGCGTGGCTGTCCAGGCTTCATTGTTCAGGTTGAAGGACACTCTGATCCGTCAGGCGATAGCCAGATCAACTTGCGCCTTAGCCAGAAACGTGCGGAATCAGTGGTCACCCGATTGGCTGCCTCCGGTATTGATACGACGAATTTTATCGCCAAAGGCTTCGGTGATGTGCAGCCGTCTGGTGTAACCGGCGTCGAATCTGCCGCGTTCTACGATCGTCGAGTCGAGTTTTCGATCATCAAGTCAGACGCAGCAATTGGCGCTGGCGTTGCGCGCAATAGCTGGCAGCAATCTGGTTGCGTGGCGGAACTGCAGGCACATGTGGATCAAACACGCCTGTTCTATGGTCCAGGGTCGATCACCGTGCCATCCGCTGACATGGAATCAGTTTACCAGTTGGCCGCAGAAGCAGCCAGTTGTGACGGCGCGATGTTGCGTGTCGTTGGCCACCACTCTGATGATCCGGGTGCGCGTGAAGGTGCATCCACTGGGCGTCTGCGGGCTTTGGCGATCATGAACACATTGGTCGCGACCGGCTTTGCTGCGGATCAGATCATTGTGGGCGCACCGTCATGGTCGCGCGGCATTCCAGGCCAGCCAGGCCTGCCAAATAGCCGCGTCGATTTTGAAGTGGTTTTGTCCGAAGGCTAAGCCGACACATATCGCAAAACAAGAAGGGGCCGGTTGGCCCCTTTTTACGTCTCAATTGTGGGGTGATGGTAGGCCCGGCAGGACTTGAACCCGCAACCAAAGCGTTATGAGCGCTCTGCTCTAACCAGTTGAGCTACAGGCCCCCATTGCGCAGTGGATAGCAGTCTGTGACGGGTCGTCAAGATGGGATCGGCGCTGGTTTTGGGCTCAATGTTCAAAGTTTTGTCGCGTTTTCGTTGATTTTTATGCGCAACGCCGTCTGGTCCCGTTGCACGCCAATGCCCCTTGGGATACCTGAACGTTGAAATTTGGCTCTTGGGGGATGCACCATGACAAAGAACGGCCTGACCTATGCGGATGCTGGCGTTGATATCGACGCAGGCAATTCACTGATTGAACGGATCAAACCAGCGGCGAAACGGACCAACCGATCTGGTGTGATGGCTGGGCTTGGCGGCTTTGGCGCGTTGTTTGATCTCAAAGGGGCAGGGTACAACGACCCAATCCTTGTGGCCGCGACTGACGGCGTTGGCACCAAGTTGCGCATCGCGATTGATACGGGCGTTGTGGATGGTGTGGGCATCGATCTGGTCGCTATGTGCGTCAATGACCTTGTTTGCCAAGGGGCAGAGCCGCTGTTCTTCCTCGATTACTTTGCCACGGGCAAGCTGGAGCTGGATCAAGCGACCCGCATCATCAACGGCATCGCCAAGGGCTGTGAATTGTCCGGTTGCGCGCTGATCGGCGGCGAGACAGCAGAAATGCCGGGCATGTATCCCGAAGGCGACTTTGACCTTGCAGGGTTTAGCGTGGGCGCGATGGAACGCGGCGCGGAACTGCCCGCCAATGTAGCCGAAGGCGACGTGCTGCTGGGCCTTGCATCCAATGGCGTGCATTCCAACGGTTATTCGCTGGTGCGCAAGATTGTAGACCTGTCCGGCCTAACTTGGGGTGATGCAAGCCCGTTCGGCGATGGCACATTGGGAGAGGCGCTGCTGGCCCCAACAACGCTGTATGTTAAAGGCGCGGTTGCCGCTATTAAGGCTGACGCAGTCAACGGTTTCGCTCATATCACAGGCGGTGGCCTGACCGAAAACCTGCCGCGTGTTCTGCCAGACGGCTTGGGCGTTCAGATTGATCTGGATGCGTGGGACGTATTGCCCGTGTTCAAATGGCTGGCAGAAGTTGGCGGTTTGGATCAGGCAGAAATGCTGAAAACCTTCAACTGCGGCATTGGCATGGTGGCGATCGTTTCGCCCGCTGATGTGGACGCTGCTACTGCTGCATTTGCGGACGCCGGACACGACGTTTGCAAGCTTGGCACAGTGACCGCGGACGCAGGTGTGGCTTACACAGGATCGCTGCTTTGATCAAAACAGCCATTCTGATTTCGGGTGGCGGTTCCAATATGGTGTCGCTGGTCAAGGATATGACCGGCGATCATCCGTGCCGGCCGTGTTTGGTGCTGTCAAACGTGCCGAATGCGGGCGGATTGGCAAAAGCAAGCGACATGGGTGTCGCCACGCAAGTCGTTGACCATAAACAGTTTGGTCGGGATCGCGCGGCATTCGAAGACGCGCTTCATGACGCATTGATTTCGGCTGATCCAGACATCATCTGCCTTGCAGGTTTCATGCGTATTTTGTCAGCTGAATTTATGGCGAAATGGGATGGCAAGATGCTCAACATCCATCCGTCATTGCTGCCAAAATATCGCGGGCTGCATACCCATCAACGCGCCCTTGATGCGGGCGACAGCCACCATGGTTGCACAGTGCACGAGGTAACCGCCGAGTTGGATGGCGGTCCGATCCTTGGCCAAGCACGCATCGCGATTGAGGCGGGGGATACAGCGGACACCTTGGCCGCCAAGGTGCTGCCATTCGAACATGCGCTATACCCCAAAGTGCTGCGCCGCTACGCCGCTGGGAATCGCGACTGCATTGTCATTGGCGTTTAGCTTTTCTTTGGGCGTTCAATCGCGTATCAACGACCAAACGCGCAAAAATACAGGTTATCCATGAAGACAATCACCACCACCGACGCGCTCGCCGCGTTTTGTGAGCAAGCGGCCGAACGCCCCTATGTGACTGTTGATACAGAGTTTTTACGCGAACGGACCTATTATTCCAAGTTGTGCCTCGTGCAATTGGCATATCAGGATGAAGACGGCGATGACGCCTGTCTTGTCGATCCGTTGGCTGATGGGATTTCATTGGAACCACTTTACGATTTGTTCCGTGATGAAGGTGTGGTGAAGGTATTCCATGCGGCCCGTCAGGATTTGGAAATCTTCTATGTGGATCAGCAAGTGATCCCCGCGCCATTGTTTGACACACAGGTTGCGGCGATGGTTTGCGGCTTTGGTGAACAAGCCGGATATGAAACGCTGGTACGCAAAATTACCAAATCCGATTTGGATAAATCATCGCGATTCACCGATTGGTCTCGCCGTCCGTTGACGGATGCGCAGGCGAATTATGCAGTGGGCGATGTGACGTTCTTGCGCGACATCTATGAATATCTATCAGATCGGCTGAAAAAGTCGGGCCGCGAAAAATGGGTGGCCGAAGAAATGGCTGTTCTGAACGATCCGGCGACCTATCAGGCCGATCCTGAACAAGCATGGCGCCGTGTGAAAACACGTACCAGTTCCGGGCGGTTTCTCGCGATCGTGCGTGAGCTGGCCAAGTTCCGCGAACAATACGCCCAAGACCGTAATATTCCGCGCAGCCGTGTCTTTAAAGACGATGCGCTGGTCGAAATTGCATCGACAAAACCGCAATCGGAACAAGACCTTGACCGGTCACGTCTGTTGCTACGCGAGGCCCGTAAGGGCGACATCGCGGCGGGCATTCTGGCGGCTGTTAAGGCTGGCGTGAACGCCCCAAATGACAGCCTGCCAAAGGTCGATCAAAAGGGCGCAAAGCTGCAAGTGAACCCTGCATTAGCTGATATGTTGCGCGTGCTGCTAAAGTCCAAATCCGACAATGAAGATGTGGCCGCAAAGCTGATCGCATCCTCTGCCGAACTTGATGCGTTGGCTGCGGGCGAACGGGATATGAAGGCGATGCGCGGGTGGCGCAAAGAAGTGTTCGGCGAAGACGCGATCCGTCTGTGCAACGGCGAGGTTGGCCTTGCCGTGCAGGGACAGAAGGTCGTGACTGTCGCGCTTTAACGTTTAGATGATCGCTGGTTTGTGGCGCTTTGTACGCGGATCGTGCGGACACCGGCCAGATCAGCCATTGTCAGGGCACGCGCGGCCGTAATTGACTGGCGACCGCCAGCAGCTTGTGATGCCTCGACCCGGAATTCAAATGTATAGACGCCGTTTTCTAACGAGACAGGGACCAGTTGCGCATTAAACGGGTTTGCGCCTGTGACGATGCCGGTGGCCCGCACGATTGCGCCGCTTGGTGTCCGTTCGACAAACAGACTAGAAACAGATTGCACCAAACCGCGTCCATCAACGATCTTGGTTGCGCGGTTTTCAGGAACCAAGGGGCGCAGTTCGCCCGCATTGGTGACTTGTCCTGATGTTGATTGTCCGAACCAGTTCAATGGGTTCAGCCGAGAGTCCGAAATTCTGGCACAGCCCGACACGGCCAAAACTGCACAAAGTGCTAGGGACAGGGTGATACGCATTTGACTGGGCCTTTCATCACTTTCGTTGCGTCTTGGGTAACGGATCAGCAAGCTGTTGAAAAGCACCCTCTGGACCCCGCGCATGTTCCGCCCTAAATCAGGGGTAACGCAGGAGAGAACATCATGGCCACCGCCCGTTTTGAAGAGATTGCCGAAGATTTTGATTTTCTCGATGATTGGGAAGACCGCTATCGCCATGTGATCGATATGGGCAAGGCGATGGACCCGCTTGATCCCGCGTTTCAGGTCGACGCGACCAAGGTGAACGGATGTGCATCGCAGGTCTGGATCGTGCCAAAGGTCACCGATGGCGTGTTTACATTCCAAGGGGACAGCGACGCGATGATTGTGCGCGGTTTGATTGCTGTGCTTCATGCGCTTTACGACGGCTTGCCTGTGGCGGAAGTGCAGGCAGTTGACGCCCATGCCGAACTTGGCCGCCTCGGGTTAAACGATCATCTATCCGCACAACGGTCCAACGGTGTGCGGTCCATGATCGAACGGATCAAACAGACCGCAGTCTAAAGCTTTTCCAACGCTGTCGCCAAATCGCCATAGCCCGTGAATCGGTATTCGTATTCAAGACCCAGCCGGTCCGCGCAGACCTGCGCCTTGGCCTGTAATTCCGTGTTTTCAGTCTGCGCCTGATAGACCAATTTCGTGTAATTACCGAAATACATGTCGCGTAATGCAGGGTGTTTACCTAGGCCCAATGGATCCCAAACAAAGGCATCGAATTGGCGCACAAGAAAGTCAGTTAGGTAGAATGCGGTCATCTCATCGCGGTTTTCGAAGACTTCATTAGTTTCAAAAAACGAATAACAATGGGGGCCTTCAATCATAGAAACACTCAATTCTTTGCACTTTTCTAACAATTGACCGCCTGTACCACAATCAGCGTAAACAACGAAAATACTGTCGTAATCCGCGTGGTATTTGCTGACGGCTTCCTCGATTGCAGGGGTGATCTTCTCTGGATGATTGTGGAAAATCGCGGGCAGACATTGCAGATCAAGATGATCCCAACCATTCATTTTCTTGAGCGCGATAATCTCATGCGCCAAGGCCCCGCAGGCCAGCAGCAACACGCGCCCTTTGCCCAAATCGGCCATGCCATCGGTCGTCAGAACGGCGTCATCAATCATGACCGCGCCATCCACAAGCGGACGGCAAGTGCGGCGACCATTAGCGGGATTGCGACCCACATCCCGACGCCCTGCATCAGGGCCACGGTAAGGCCAGCGGCGGCAATAACGACCGCAAGCAGGATCAAAAGCGTTTGAATGGGCATTGTGAACTCCTTTCCCAATAGTTGGGGATCATCGGGCAAAAGAAAAGGCCCCGCAGGATAAACTGCGAGGCCCCAAATGCCGTGTGAACCGGTTTAGGCCGTCGCACCTTGGTTATGTTTGCGCTCCATCAAGGATTTGGCCGTCTCAACCGCAACAGCCGCGTCGCGGCAATAGGCGTCGGCGCCAATGGCTTTGCCGAATTCTTCGTTTAGGGGCGCGCCGCCGACCAAAACGATGTAATCTTCGCGCATGCCTTTTTCGACGAGTGTATCAATCACGACCTTCATATAAGGCATCGTGGTGGTGAGCAGGGCGGACATGCCCAAAATATCGGGGCCTTCGCTGTCGATGGCTTCGAGGTAGCTTTCAATGGCGTTGTTGATGCCCAGATCGACAACTTCGAAACCTGCGCCTTCCATCATCATGCCGACAAGGTTCTTGCCAATATCGTGAATGTCACCCTTCACCGTGCCGATGACCATTTTGCCGACGCGGGGTGCGCCTGTTTCAGCCAAAAGCGGTTTAAGGATGGCCATGCCGCCCTTCATCGCGTTGGCGGCCAACAAAACCTCTGGCACGAACAAGATACCGTCGCGGAAATCTGCACCAACAATTGTCATGCCGCCGACAAGGGCTTCTGTGAGGACCTTGTAGGGTTCCCAACCGCGCGCGATCAGGATGTCCACGCCTTCTTCGATTTCTTCCTTCATGCCGTCATAAAGGTCGTCGAACATTTGCGCGACAAGGTCTTCGTCGTTCAGTTCGGACAGGATGATGTCATCTTCGTCGGACATAGGAAATTCTCCATAGGCACAGGTATTTATGCGTTGTTTTACAAGTTGTGCGCTGTAATTCCATCCCTCACGCAAACAATCGCGACATTTGTTTTACCGTGAACGACCAAGACTTGCATTTGTTCCTATTTTGTTCCAGCATAAAGCATGACAAAGATTATTGATCAGCGCCAAATGCAACTGCGGGGCCGCGCGGCCACGTCCAATCCCGCTGTGCGGTTTGATTCTGTTACGTCGGAATATGTGGATGACGGCTGGGACCGTGCAGATGATCTGCCGGTTTTGCGCACGCAGACAAGCATAGAGGTGCCACGCCGTGTGATCAGCAAAAATACCTCGCCGGATTTGTCATTTGACCGGTCGATCAATCCTTATCGTGGCTGTGAACACGGT
>CAXIAL010000025.1:0-33451 GCA_964022435.1 uncultured Roseobacteraceae bacterium
TTCCGCGCAGACCACTAATGAGAAGGATGGTTCCGCCACAGTCAGGAAGATGCAGCATCTATGATCGTATTTGGAGGGGGGGGGGGACAAGTTATCTTAATGCAACTTAGAAAAACCAGCGGTCCCTCCTTAACACGCATTTTTCGAAAAATTTGCAGAATTGCAAATATGACGGGAATGGTGAAAATTTTACAAAACCAATCAACGATCCATTTCCTTAAATGAAGCCACTCAGGTTGAAGATCGACGACCCAGCCACCGCACAAAGAGATTAGATGCCAACTGAGGCCTCACGAATTGGAACTCGGCTTGCGGCCCATAGCGGACATTGGCTGGAGCAAAGTTCGCTGCGATGCGGCTTTCACAAGACGGACGAGGCAATGTTGCGCAGCAATCAAGCGCAACCAATTACCGCCGTTCGGGATCACCAGAAACGAACGCCGACTTTCGAGGTTAGTTATAGATAGATCCCTGATCATACTACCGTTGCTGGGGACGCCTACAAACCGCTTTCATGAAGTCACAAATTGATACCGATGGCACTCGCGAGTGAGGACATTACCTATCTTCTACTTCGCGAGAGCCTCGTTCGCATTCGACTGTGGTCACTCACTACGAGCGTTGCATCAGGCAGCGCTCGTAGCAAAGGTTTCTAACTTTGGGTCGGCAACAAGACGCTTTTCATCGAGGGCACAAGCCTAGCCAGAGGCGCATTGGGACGTTCCCTGAAAAGCTCGTCAATATCTTTCCTTCGCAAAGACGGGCGCGCCAGTTTTGTTGGCCTTGTAGGTAATCCGGCTGTCATATATCCAAGTTGCTCCAATTGAGCTTTTTGCGAAGAACTCAACAACTTCTGAGCCTCGCTCCCAAGGTAGAAACTTTCGCAATACGTATTATTTGCGATAACAATTTCATGTCTTTCGAGCAGAAGATGGTAATAGGTAACATCCCTAAAGTTCGTTTCAACCTGCACTCCTGGGAAGCAAGTTAGATGTTTAGCGGCTGAGAAAGCCTGCGTCGTTTTGATGCGCTTCTTTAGTCTATTTGAACTCAACAACATCCTGTGCTGTTGAGAAACGTAAAGATCTTTCGAAGGGCTTCTTGCCCCAAATGTGCCGGATGCAATCCTGACGGGCGCGGTTTTCTGTGTGGAGCTTATTGTCCAAGAGCCGATCCACCGAACCACTTGTGGACCGTTGTCGAGCGTCAGAACAAGGTCTCCGCGTCTTAATGACTCGATTGGCCAGTCTCCAGACGGCGTACGAATGAGAGTTCCAGGTAAAAAACAAACAAAAGCGTCAGATGGAAGATTGGCAGCCAATGAGGTTAGGCCACCATCAGGAGGTATGTTCGTTCCGATAATCGTCAGGCCTTCGATTGGGGCGACGCCTATCGCCTCCTCCGATGTACCTTGACTGGACGGCAGCAGAAAAGTTCGACCCATCTGGTCTTGAACGACTGGCATACGCAAGCTACTTCCTGTTCGGCCTTCAGTGATCGTATCCCCATTAAGAAATGTGACTTCGACATAGACCGTGAAACTTGTATCCAAAGGGGAACTGATTCCGTCTAGCGAAATTAATTCTGGAGCAACATCGCCGTCATCGGAAGCGATAAGAGGTTGCGACGGAAATTCCGGGTCCACGAAGTCGTCGTGAAGCGTTACGTTTACCAACCCTGTATAGAATGGGTTCGCAGCATCGCCGTATGAAGTTTCGATTAGGGTTGAGGCATTTTCTGGGCCGCCGGAACCGTCAAGGTCATCCAATTCCGGCAAGATTCCAATATAGTAGCCTTCAATGACGTAGTCAGTCATCAATTTCTCCGCGCAATTGTGCGAGAGACAAAAAAACTGGGGAATCGGTCGGAGCCCGCTGCATCCGCGCAAAGTCGGACACAGACCTATCAGCAGAAGTGATCTGCATATGAACTGCTGTTACTTTAGGCGACCAACTAACTTTCTTTCTGTCTCTCGCTTGGCGCCCCCACCGCGGATAACCCTACGCACCAGTCGGATAGGTATCATGGGGCAACTGACCCAATTTTCGAAAAATTGTCGAATTTCATTTTTAGTTGGGTGGCAAGTCGCCCAAGAAACGAGGTGCGAGCTGCGATTGAAAGCCGACTTGGGGCAATTGATCGCTTCTTAGGGGATCTCGACGTCTTGCCTACAGCACCTAATGTCACAAGGGTTTCAACTAGACGCGAGTTCGTCAATCTGCGTAGCTTACGCTTGCCTCATTTATTCCGGAAGTAGCTCACAAGGTCCACGAATGACAGATGCCAAAATAAATGACATTGCCAATCTATTTGAACGGGTCTGGGCGGTGAAGAATAGCCAAGAGTTCGAAGAATTCATGAATCGGTTTTCTGATAAAAGTGAGCTGTAGGTTCGCATGGGACAAATGCCTCAAAAATGAGGAAGCTCTCTGAGGTGACCCTAAGTTCCTAGACTCCCGCCTCGGTCATTTTCTGTTGTTTTTTATAGTCAACCGGTGAACAAAATGCTGCTCATAGCGTGCTTGCGCGCCGAATTGCACAACAATTCCATTCGCTCGAACCTGTCCTGCCGTGCGGCGTTGCCTGTTAGTTGTATCCATCGCGTTAACTGCCTGGAAACCTGAGGTCTTCTCAGTCTGACGATATGCCTCAGTCTGTTTTGAATGCTTCAACAAGGGAACTCTTGCAGCCGCAGCGAATGGCCGCTTCCGGCCGCTATGGTCACCTGCGATACCCGCTAAAACAGCAGAGCCGCTAGACCAGATCGAAAATTTCAATATGCCCCAATGAAATTTCCATTGAAATGCCCACCCCCGCAAGGGCGTAGATCGAGTAGCTTTCAAAATCCGAAGGCGGCTGCATGGATAACAATGATTTTCACGATCCAACTTGAACATTTCGGGACAAGGCTGAACAGAAAAGTTTGGCAACAGCCGAAGCGTTTTACCCGCTCCAACTTCCAGTTTCACGCTGTCCTCTCAATTTTTTGTTGCACGAACCTAAATCAAATCCTGTTGTGGGTTTGCTGGACCTGCAACAGCTGACGTCACTGCGAAATACTGGCCTCAAGACACCTCGCCGCCTCTAGGATTTTCTTTCTGAGCCAAATAATTCCCGTGTCTGGACTTTGTAGTTTATGCCACATCATTCGTTGCTCAAGTGGTTCAAGGTCTACTGGTGCTGGTAACGTCACGAAGTTACCGTTTGACGCAAGCGCTCGCGCCAGATGCGTTTGCACCACCGCGACACGATTGGTTCCACGCACAAGGGCGGGAAGCGAAGCAAAGGAATATGATCTAATCGCCGTTTCCATTGAAATGCCCACCCCCGCAAGGGCGTAGATCGAGTAGCTTTCAAAATCCGAAGGCGGCTGCATGACGACATGCTCAAGAGACTGGAGCGTCGCCAGATCAAAATTGTGTTGCGCCGGATTGTCACGATCGAGAACGCAGACCATCCGATCCGACAGCAGCGTCTCGCTTGGATGGTCGACTGTGCAATACATCGCGGGTGCGATGACCAAATCAGCCCCACCCTGTTCAATCTGAATACCCGGTGACATCACTTGTGGCGTGAAGTTTAGTCGCACACGGGGCGCCTCTTTTGCGACCAGTTGAACAAATTCAGGAATGACAGTCATCAAACTGTAGTCCGACACCATGAGTGTAAAACTGCGTGTCGAAGTGAATGGATCATACTCTGACGGTCCGCGCACTGTGGCTTCAATCCGGACAAGAATGTCGCGGACTGGCTCCGCTAGTTCCAGCCCCCGCGCGGTTGGTTCCATTCGGCGCCCAATTTGCACCAAAAGCGGATCGTCAAAATAATCCCGTAACCGCCCAAGCATATTTGACATTGCCGATTGTGTTACGGCCATTTTGTCTGCTGCACGGCTTACGCTGCGGAGCTGGACCAGATTATCGAGCGCCATCAGCAGATTCAAATCGAGTTCCCGATATTTCATTCTAACCTACAAATTTTGAACATATCTTGCATCATGATATATCGTTTTATGATATATTGAAACACCCCTAAATTGGCCTTCGAGCACCAAGGAGGGAATCGTGTTTAGGTATTTTCCAACAAATTACGTCTGGGACCTGTCGGTAAACCTATCGATCGAGATGGGCGCCAAAATGGGCGAGGTCGCAGAAATGTGCGCCCCTTTGGCCGAGGCCGCAAAGGCGCCAGACGCCGAAGGAACAGCCGCATTCCGTGCGGCTTGGGTCACGATGGCGGACAAGCTGGACGCGCTTGTCCTTGATGATAAATCCCGTGGGCGCACCGTGTCTGCGGGTGCCAAACAGCTGCGCATCGCAAACTACCTGATCACCGCAGAACGGATGTTGGCCCACGGATCTGACGGACGCATAGCAATTTATAAAAGATGTTTGGCCGCGTTCTATAACGGGCTGAAACTGACAAATTCCACCGCACGCCGCGTGGAAATTCCTTATGACGGTAAATCACTTTCCGCGATCTATTATCCGGCCCCGAACGTCACAGGGCAGCAAAAGGTGCTAGTGCAGGTCAACGGTTTGGACAGCACGAAGGAAATGAAATTCCTTGTTGGCCTGCCGGACATGCTGGCCGAACGTGGCATCGCATCGATTATCGTCGACCAACCGGGAACGGGCGAAGCGCTTCGTCTTCATGATATGAAGGCCCGCTATGACAGCGAACATTGGGCAAGTGCTGTTGTCGACTGGTTGCAGGCGCAGGATGACGTTAATCCCGATAAGATCGGAATGGAGGGCGTTAGCCTTGGTGGTTATTATTGTCCGCGCGCCGTTGCCCACGAGCCGCGTTTCGCCTGCGGTGTTGTCTGGGGTGCTAACCATGATTGGCGTGATGTTCAGAAACGCCGGCGCGATAAAGAGGGCGATTTCCCTGTTCCGCATTACTGGGATCACGTGCGCTGGGTCTGGGGGGGCGACACAGTCGACGAATTTATGGACATCGCAGAGAACGTTCATCTTGATGGCATCTTGCATCAAGTAAAGGTGCCATTTCTTGTAACCCACGGCGAAAAAGACAGTCAAATTCCGTTGAAATGGGCACATCGCACCTATGATGGTTTGGTGAACAGTCCACGACGCGAATTGAAAATCTTCGACGAGGCCATTGGGGGCGTGCAGCATTCCAGCTTCGATAATTCCGCGAATGCGGGGAATTACATTGCCGATTGGGTGGCCGAAGCCCTCGGCGGATCAACTGTTTAATTTGGAAAAGAAAAAATGAACATTATTGGACCCGACTATCTGGTTTTTGGCGTCGACGATCTTCAGGCATCCATAACCTATCTAGAGGATTTTGGCCTGACACCTGTGGGAGTGGACGAGACTGGTGGGCTGTTCGAGGCACTTGATGGCACGGGTGTGATTGTGCGCGCCAAGGCTGATCCTTCCCTGCCCGATTCGCTTCCAACAGCCACCATGTTACGCCAACAGGTCTACGGCGTGGTTGCCCCGTCGGACATTGACGCCATCGAGGCCGAGCTGAAAAAAGACCGCCGTGTGACCCGTTTGGCTGACGGATCAATCGAGACCACGGACGTACACGGGTTTGCGTTAAAGTTCCAAGTCACCAAACGCCGCCCCCTTGATATGCCCGCCGAAAAGATCAACGCGCCAGGTGATCCAAACCACCGCGGATTGAACGCATTGGGCGTCTACGCGGGCATGCCAGCCCAACCTCGTTCGCTAAGCCACACGGTCCTATTCGTGCCTGACTTAGATCAAGCATCGGCGTTTTATTGCGACCGTCTGGGTTTCCAGATCACCGATGTTCTAGAAGGGGCTGGTCCGTTTCTAAAACCCAAAGCAAATGACGATCACCACACGCTGTTTTTCATTCGCACGCCGGAATACATGCAAGGGCTGGAACATTTGGCCTTCCATATGGCTGGCCCAACAGAGCTGATGGTCGCGGGCACGCGTTTTGTGAACAAGGGCTATCAAAGCTTTTGGGGCCCTGGACGTCATAAATTTGGGTCCAACTGGTTCTGGTATTTCAAAAGCCCGCTTGGCGCACACTTCGAATACGACGCCGATATGGATAAGCATGACGACACATGGGAACCTCGGACAGAGCCAATGGGGCCGCAGGCATCTCAAATGTTTCTGTTTGAAAGCACAAAGCGTTGGATTCCGACCAACTCGCCAGACGGCTTGGTCGAAGATGACGACACGCCGGAGTGACAGATAACCATGCCAAACAAGCGCTCTGCCACGTATCCGATGTGGCAGAAGGTGACGCAAAGGGGTTCCCCATCGACGGGGATCCCAAGCGCAAAGTTATCGTGCTGCGCGTGAATGGCGACTTCATTGGATGGCGCGACAGCTGTCCGCATTATGCAGGTGGCACTCCAATGGCTTGGCGCACCAATGCCTATCAAAATGCGGATCAGACCATGATCGTTTGCGCCAGCCATGGCGCGACGTTTGATAAGAAGACGGGGGCCTGCACCTTGGGCCCCTGTTTGGGAAAATCGCTGACCGCTGTGCCATTGAGAATCGACGCGGACGGTCAAGTTTTTGTCGATGCAACCAAAACAAATACAATTCAGGGAGAATATCAAAATGGCGAATGACGTGAAAAAGGTGCTCGTCATCGGCGGCGGGTTTTCTGGCATGGTTGCCGCGATTGCAATGCGACGCAAAGGGATTGATGTTGATCTGGTCTAAATCAGCGATGATTGGCAACGCGAAGGCGCGGGGATCAGCCTTGGTGGTTCGACGATGCGCCTGTTTCATCAACTCGGTCTGCTCGAAGAATTCAAGCAAGTGGGCGCTGTTCATCCGGGCATTCAAATGCGTGGACCTGACGATCAAATCATCGTCGAAATGCCCAACCCCGGTTTGGGACCAGACACGCCCGGCAACGGGGCTGCAATGCGTCCTGCATTGGGTCAAATGCTGTCGGATAAAGTCGTTGAAGAAGGTGCAAACGTACGTCTGGGCACGACCTATACTGATATTGATATCAATACGGGTAAGGTTACGTTTAATGACGGTAGCGAAGCCACCTATAACCTGATCGTTGGGGCAGATGGGTTTTGGTCCAAAACACGTGACATGCTGTTTCCAAACGCTCCAAAAGCGATCTTTGTCAAACAGGGAGTCTGGCGCGCGATTGTGGATCGGCCATCACACCTTCCAACGGTTTCGATGTGGATGGGACCTCACCTTAAGGCTGGCATCAATCATGTGTCTGACACCCAATCCTATTTATTCCTGACCGAAGATAAGCAGGAAAATGTCAAAATACCGATCGAAAATTTCGTTCGCGACTTGAAAGCCTTACTTTTGAAATTTGCGTCACCGTCGTTGCAAAAATTTGCAGCAGAACTTGGGGATCATAGCGCCATCGACTATCGTCCACTGGAAAACTTGCTCGTCGGCAAACCTTGGCACAAAGGACGTGTTGTTTTGATCGGTGACGCAGTGCACGCCACCACCCCACACCTTGCGTCAGGCGCATTAATGGGGATGGAAGACGGTTATGTTTTGGCCGAAGAACTTGCAGCGCAAGCCACAAGAGAGGAAGCGCTGACAGCGTTCACAGAGCGTCGGTTTGATCGCTGCCGTATGGTGGTCGAAAATTCGGGCCGCTTGGCGGAAATAGAGGTCGAAGGCGGCAGTCATGAAGAACATGGAAACCTGATGCGCGATTCATTTATCGCGCTGGCACAACCAATCTGATCGGGCCGCATCCGAAACCGAGACAAGGAACATCCAATATGGCATTCCCACCCATCCATCGCGTCGTCACAGGCCACGATGAAAATGGCAAAGCAGTGATTGCGTCCGAAGGTCCATTGTCTGTCGTTAAATCACTTGATGCGCTGCCCGGAACCGTTTTCCACGAAGTGTGGAACACCACGGGACCAAACCCTATAATCGACAATGGCGCTGATCCGGCAACCGGTCCAATCACCCTGCCCCCACCAAAAGGTGGCACGCGGATGCGGTTTGTCGACATTCCACCAGACACCGAAGACTTTCTTCAAGACGGCGCTGCAAACATGAACAGTGCGTTCGAAGAGATTGGCGATCAAGGGGCCTCTACTGTGCAGGCAGATTCACCCCATCCCTTGATGCACCGCACCGAAACAATCGACTATGGCATCGTGATCGAAGGCGAAATGACGCTTGTGTTGGACAAGGCGGAAACGCTTTTGAAACCTGGTAGCGTTGTAATCCAACGCGGCACGAACCATGCATGGGCGAACCGTTCCGGCAAACCGTGCCGCATGCTCTTTGTGCTAATCGATGCCACCTATACACCGGACCTAAGTGACAAACTAAATGGAACTTAACGCATGAGAGTTGTTATCACGGGTGCCGCCGGTTTTGTCGCCAGCGGCGTGGCAGACGCCATTGCAAACGATCTAAATTGCTTGGGTGCGCCAATCACCGATCTTGTGCTCGCCGATATATCTTCTGGAACAACAAAAGGGCATTGGATCACCGGCGATCTATCCGATCCGACGCATATCGCAGAGCTTTTCGCTGAACCTATCGACGTATTCTTGCACCTCGCAAGCTTGCCCGGCGGCATGGCGGAAACCCACCCTGCCCTTGGCCGTGCGGTCAACCTGACCGCCTCGCTTGCCCTAATGGGCGGACTAGCACAACAATGTCGCGACAATGGCCCAAAGGCCCGCGTTGTATTCGCCAGTTCGATCGCAGCCATGGGCGCGCTGGGACCCCACACTGTTGATGAAACCCATCCGGCGGCACCAAATAGCAGTTACGGTGCCCACAAGCAGATGATTGAAATCCACATCGCCGACCTTAGTCGGCGTAAGGAAATCGACGGGATTAGCCTGCGCCTACCCGGAATTGTTGCCCGCCCCTTTGGGGCCTCGGGATTTGGCTCGGCTTTCATGAGCGATCTGTTTCATGCCGCAGCCGCCGCAAAGCCATACAGTTGCCCAGTCTCGCAAGAAGCCACAATCTGGTGGATGTCCCGCGTTATCGCCATTGATAACATCTTGCATGCAGCCCGTCTGGATACCGCAATCCTAAATCCTGATCGCATGGTTCTCCTGCCCGCTCTGTTCGCATCAATGAATGATGTGATGGGGGGGCTGGCCGATCACTATGGAACCACCGCCGTATCGCGGATTTCCTTTTCGCCAGACCCAAAGATTGAAGCGCTGTTTGGAAGTTATCCGTTGATCAACAATGCCACGGCTCTTGGGTATGATTTCGGCATGGATGTCGATGTCGCGACACTCATCAAAAACACTGGCATTTGATTGAAAGAGCCGAGTTCGGGGTTGGGGTTGGGTGAGCAAAACAACTTAGAACAGGTCAGACGTCAAAATCAGCAACCGAATGGCCAATTCAAGGATGGCACACCCAACCGTCCTACGTTTTTCTAAAAACCTGCGACAGCCTGTCTCATCCCGTTTGCATATGCTGCGCTAGCTTCCCTTTGTAACTCAATCAACAAAGGAATTTGCAAATGTTTAAAGGTCTATTTTTGTCTCTGTCCGTGATCTGCGGTGGCTTTATTGTGGGGGTGCCTGCAATCATCGCCCTTTCGTTCTAGATACGAAAACGGGCCGTGGCGCATCTGCGCACGGCCCGCAATTTCCATAACTGAACTGGCTGTTAAACGCCGTGTCCTTGCAAGAACCCGACCAGTGCTGCGGTCGAGCCGTCTTTACCATCGGTGCCTTGCGCCCCCTCGACAACGGGTTGCAATGCGGTCGCCAATTCCTTGCCCAATTCCACGCCCCATTGGTCGTAGGAATTGATGCCAAGCACAATGCCTTCGACGAACACACGGTGTTCGTAAAGCGCGATGAGCTGGCCCAACACAAACGGAGTCAGCTGCGGATAGGCGATTGTGACCGACGGACGATTGCCAGGGAACACGCGGTGGCGGGCTTGACGGTCAAGCTCTGCCCCTTCGAATTTATCCGCAACCTTGCCGCGCGCCTCGTCCAAATCACGCCCTTTCAACAGGGCTTCTGATTGGGCCAAACAGTTTGCGACCAACAGCTGGTGCTGATGATGCAACGCATCCTCGTGACCGCGCGCAGCGATCAAGAATTCGCATGGCACAACCCGTGTGCCTTGGTGGATCAGTTGGTAAAACGCATGCTGCCCGTTCGTGCCGGGTTCACCCCAGACAACAGGACCAGACGGCACGGCCAGATCGGCGCCATCCATGCTGACGCCCTTACCGTTGCTTTCCATTTCAAGTTGTTGAAGATAGGCCGGTAAGCGACTGAGATTATTGTCATAAGGCAGAACCGCACGGGTCGCGTGACCGCACACCTGATTGTGCCAAATGCCCACAAGCGCAAGCATAACAGGCATGTTTTCAGCCCAGTCAGCATTGCGGAAATGCACGTCCATGGCTTGTGCGCCGCGCAAGAACGCATCAAACGCATCGCGCCCCACAGCCATCATCAACGACAAACCAATCGGTCCCCACATGGAATAGCGTCCGCCGACCCAATCTTGGAACCCGAACACACGCTCTGGTGCGATGCCAAAGGCAGCGGTTTTGTCAGCAGCGGTCGAAAGTGCGGCGAATTGCGCGCCCGCGTCGGTAACTTTTTCCGACATCCATGCCTGCGCCGTGCGGGCGTTGGTCATGGTTTCAATCGTGGTGAATGTTTTGGATGCAACGATCACCAATGTGGTGGTCGGATCACAAGACCGCAAGACCTGCGCGATGTCGGCAGGGTCTACGTTCGACACAAAATGGCAGCGTGGCCCGTCGTGATATGGGGCCAATGCAAGCACACCCATCGCAGGGCCAAGATCGGACCCGCCGATGCCGATGTTCACGACATCGGTGATCTTGCCACCTTGCCCCGTGAACGCACCGGAACGAACAGCCTCTGCGAAATCGCCCATACGGTTAAGGGTCGCCAGGACCTCTGGCATGACATCGGCGCCATCGACCATGACCGCATCACCATCGAGGTTCCGCAGTGCCGTGTGCAACACGGCGCGGCCTTCCATTTCGTTAATGGCTTCGCCTGTGAACATCGCCTCGCGACGTTCAGACAGCCCAGCTTGTTCAACCAGATCAATCAACAGCGCACGACCATCAGCATCAATATTCGTCTTGGCGTAATCCAAGCGCATGTCACCGGCGGTAGCTACAAAATCAGCGGCGCGTGTTTCGTCAACCAGCGTTTCAAAACGGCGATCCGCCACGGACGCATGATGCGCCTTAATCTTATCCCACATGGCTTAGCTCCTTGCCCAATGCACGATCGCACCGGACAGGACGGCGGCAACGGGTGCCTCGATCGGGGTCAAATGACGCGCCTTTTCCAAGGCTTCGCGCTTCTCATCGCCGATGATTACAATGTGACGCGACATCGCCCCCTTCAGCACTTTGGCTGATAGGGTAATGCGTGGTTCCGGCGCACCGGGCGCGCGCATGGCCACGAGGTTATCATCGCCATTCAGCGCATGATCAAGCTGATCCGCCTCTGGGAAGATCGAAGCCGTGTGCATATCCGCGCCCATGCCCAACAACATGACCGAAATTGGCATGATCGGGTCCAAAGCAGCGGCCAGATCAGGCAGCTTGTCTTCTGGTGTTGCGGCATCGGCATAAAGCGGCACCAGATTAGCTGCAGCAGCCTTGTTCACAAGCAAACGGTTCCGCAAAAGACGCGTGTTAGACCGGTCAGATGTTTCTGGCACCCAACGTTCATCAGTCAGCATCACATCAATACGGTCCCAGTGCAGATCAACGCCACTGAGCGTGTCAAAAACTGGCCCCGGCGTCGTCCCACCTGGCACGGCAAACGACACACGGTCATGTGTCAGCAATGCGTTTTCAAGGTCGCCCGCCAGTTGATTGGCAAGGTCGATCATCATCATTTGTGAATCAGCGTATTCTTTGAATTCCATGACTTATGCCCTGTTCTTAAGGTTTGATATCGCGCCAGCGGCGACCGTCGCGATGCATCAACATCATTGCGTCTTCAGGTCCAGCAGACCCCGCATCATAGGTTTTAGGCACGTCATTGCGGGCCTCCCAACCTTGGATCAGCGGATCAGTCCACTTCCACGCGGCCTCTACCTCGTCACCGCGCATAAACAGCGTTTGGTTGCCACGTATGACGTCCATGATCAGACGCTCGTAGGCATCCGTCACATCGCCCGCATCATCGCCCAATGCATCGGCAAAGGACATATCAAGCGGCACATCAATCAAACGCATGCCGCCCGGCCCTGGTTCCTTGATCGTGACCTGTAAATCCATGCCTTCGTTGGGCTGCAAACGGATCGACAGGATGTTGCGGTGGCGTTTTTCGTCGCCTTCGAAAATCGAATGGCCAAGGTCTTTGAACACAACGGAAATTTCCGACGCGCGGGCCTTCATCCGCTTGCCAGTGCGCAGGTAAAACGGCACGCCAGCCCAACGCCAGTTATCGATGTGGCACTTGAGCGCGATAAAGCTTTCGGTGAAGCTGCGCGGATTTTCGGCGTCATCGCGATAACCGTCGCCGTCTGGCCCCGCTTCATATTGACCACGCACGATTTCGTGCGGCTCCAAACCCTGCAAAGCACGGATAACTTTGAGTTTTTCGTCACGCACCTCATCCGCACCATATTGGTTAGGGGGTTCCATCGCGATGAGACAGAGCAGCTGCATCAGGTGGTTTTGCACCATATCGCGCATCGCGCCAGAGCGGTCATAATAGGCCCCGCGCCCGTCAACGCCCACGGTTTCAGCAACCGTAATCTGGATGTGATCAACGTAGTGGTTGTTCCAAAGTGGTTCGAACAACATGTTGCCAAAACGCACAGCCATAAGGTTCTGCACCGTTTCTTTACCAAGGTAATGGTCGATGCGATAAATTTGGCTTTCATCAAAGTGATCGGCCAGCGACTTGTTCAATGCCTTGGCAGTTTCAAGGTCACGGCCAAACGGCTTTTCAACCACGATCCGGCTGGATTCATTGGCAATCTTATGTTTGTGCAAACGCTGCGCGAGGTCGCCAAACAGGCTGGGCGCGACAGAGAAATAGAAGGCTTGAACGACGTCGCCGCGTACCATGCCCGCCAGTTTGTCCCAGCCAGCATCGCCCTTGGCGTCAATCGCTGTGTAATCGAGCTGCGCCAAGAATTTATCGATACATTTCGCATCGTTCTTCTCTTCACCGCCGAATTCCGCAATCGCGTCACGGACCAAAGCTTGAAAACCAGCCTGATCCAATTCGGACCTCGCCGCACCGATGATGCGCGAGTTGGACGGCATCTGTCCCGTCCGGAACCTGCGGAACAAACCAGGTAAGATTTTGCGCCGCGCAAGATCCCCCGTCCCACCAAAAATCACGAGGTCGAATGTTTCGACAGGAATAACGCGAGAGGCCATTGAATGCTCCGATTTGCTGTTAGCGCTAACGAGCCACTAGTTACGCCGCGCAGGTCGCAAAGTCTAGCACCTGACGGGTATTTTCAACCGCTGGCGGCGCACAAAACGATTTATATCGTTTACGGCTCTAATTCCGCATCCCAATACAGGAAATCCATCCAACTTTCATGCAAGTGGTTCGGCGGGAATTTACGGCCAATGTTATGCAATGCAGCCGGTTCTGGTTGGCGCGGTGGCTGGCGCAGGTGAAATCCGACTTGGCGCAGGGATTTTGACCCTTTGCGCAAGTTACACGGGCTACACGCCGCGACCACATTTTGCCACGATGTGACGCCGCCATCTGCGCGCGGGATCACGTGATCAAACGTCAAATCACCCTTTGATCCGCAATACTGGCAGCAGAATTCATCTCTTAAGAATAAATTAAAGCGCGTGAAAGCCACGCGCTTTACAGGTTTTACGTAATCTTTCAGCACCACAACGCTGGGGATTTTGATCGTCGTCGACGGGCTGCGCGCCACATCATCGTATTCAGCCACGATATCGACCCTATCCAACCACGCTGCTTTCACCGCATCCTGCCAAGGCATCAGCGAAAGCGGGTAATAGGACAAGGGCCTATAGTCCGCGTTTAGGATCAATGCCGGCCTGTCCTTAAACGCGGCCGGCGTTCGGGTAAATTCAGTTCGAAAATCAGCGTCTAACATGTCAAAACCATCCCACCTCTGTCACCATCAGCGCAGAGCGGGGAGCCCCGCTCGGACCGCTTAGTGAAACTATATATAGTGGTCGCCAAAGAGCAACCCGTCATACAGTCGCAGGATATTGTAACGGTTTTAATACCCTAAACGGTCGCGCATGAACGCAAGTGCGACTTGAAGCCCATCAGGCGCAATCCCGTGGGCCGTGCCTTTCATGATATGGGCGTAAACCTCTTTCCAACCTGCCTCTTGCAAGGCTTCGGCAGCGGCGGGCAGTGATTGTGGCGGAACCACGTCGTCTTGGTCGCCGTGAATGAGCAGGACTGGTGGCTTACATTGTAACTCGTCTTTGAGCGATTCCGGTTCCAGCAAGCGTCCTGAAATTGCGACAATGCCTGCAACCTCGTCTTCGCGACGGGGTAACACATGCAACGCCATCATCGAACCTTGGCTAAAGCCCAAGACCATGACCTGTTCGGGCAATAGGTCTTCATCGACCATGACGCCATCAAGGAATGCATTCAAATCATCGACAGCGCGAAGCATGCCATCGCGGGATTCTTCCTCAGACGAGCCATCGATCCACGGGATCGGGAACCACTGGAAGCCCATCGGCGATCCGGCGCAATCCTCGGGCGCATCAGGTGCAATGAACATAGTGTCGGGCAAATGTTCGCCCAATGGGTCCGCAAGCCCCAAAAGATCGGCGCCATTGGCCCCGTAGCCGTGCAAAAACACCACGCAAGACCGTGTTTCGCCGGAAATTGCCTCTTTGCGCCCTGCATTAAGTGCCCGTGTCATATGATGCCGTCCTTTTTCTTTGTCATGGCGTAATACGCCCAGAATATCCGTGCTGCAACCGACCGCCATGGCGACCATGCTTGTGCCATATCACGCATGGCGCGTTCCGTTGGGCGTTCGGGTAGATCAAAGATCATGCGCGCCGCCTCTTGGATCGCCAGATCACCGGGTGCGAATATGTCTGCGCGGCCCAGCGAGAACATTGTATAGACCTCTGCCGTCCACGGTCCGATGCCTTTTACGGCGCATAGGGTTTTGATAACATCGGCGTTCGGGCGGGTGTGCAGATCGTCAAAATCGATCCCCGCCGCCGCCAGCCCCTGCGCATAGCCCGCCTTTTGCCGGGAAAGCCCCATGGCACGCAGATCATCGGGTGAAGTGGCGGCGATGGCTTCGGCCGAGTTGAGGCCCGCGGCCTGAAGCTTATTCCAAACGGCCTGCGCAGAGGCCACGCTGACCTGTTGGCCTAGAATGATGTACAAAAGCGGGCCGAAACCATCGTCTTTTAAGCGCAGAGGCAACGGCGTGATACTGGGCAAGATCGCGGCGAAGCGTGGCTCGACAGAGGCCAACCACGTGGCCCCTTCGGTCAAACAGGCGGGGCCGGTGATGATCCTGTCGTTCACAAACGCGAGGCCCAAAGCAGCGCGTTGTCGGCATTGTCCACTCGCAGGGCTGCGGGCATGGGCGGACGGGCCATCATCAAAACAGGAACGCCCAGTTCACGCGCGGCTATAAGTTTCGTTGCACTCGCCTCGCCGCCCGCGTTTTTCACCACGATCCACTCGATACCCAATTCGGCAAATATCGCTTTTTCCCGCGCCACAGAGAACGGTGGTCGGCCAATCAGAAATTCGCCGCCTTCAAACGGGAAAGGCGCGGTTGGTGGGTCAATCTGGCGGCAGATCACACGACAGCCTTCCAGCCCACTGAATTTTTCTAGGGTTTGCCGCCCAGTGCCCAAAAACACAGTCGCGCCTTTAGGGATAATCTCTGCTGCCTTTTCTTCGCAGTCGATCTGGGTCCAGTCGTCGCCCGCTTGTGGTGTCCACGCAGGGCGCAACACTTGCAGATAGGGGATGCCGACCTCTTTGCAGATCGTCACAGTGCGGCCCGTGATCCGTTTGGCATATGGGTGGGTTGCGTCGATGACGGCTGAAATGCCAGCGGTGTGCAAATAGTCGCGAAATTCTTCCGCGCCCCCGAACCCGCCGATACGCGTTTCAATACCCAGTGATTTCGGGCTACGCGTGGCCCCCGCCAGTGACGCAATCGCCGGAATGTTCCGGTCGGCCAACCCGCGCGCGATGTCCTTGGCCTCTGCCGTGCCTGCAAGCAAAAGGATTGTCATGCGCCTGCCCTTGCCAAAATCTTACCTGCCCTGTCGATCACCACGACGTCATAAGACGGGCCGCCGAAACGTGTGTCAAGCTGGGCCAACGCCCGTTCGGCCACGATCGCAGCCAAGGGCGGGTGCAATGTCACGGCTTCTAGCGCGGTGTTACAATCGGCCAATGCTGGGATCTGTGCCCAATCCGCCAGCACATCGAAATCCACTTGGCTGCGCCCCGAATGCAGATCAACTGCACCTTGGGCCAGCTTGGTCAGTTTGCCAATGCCACCGCCGATGGTCATGCGGTCCACGGGGTGTTTCACAAGGTATTTCAGCAATCCACCGGCAAAATCCCCCATATCCAACATCGCGTGATCCGGCAGCCCATGCAGGTCTTGCACCACACGCTCGCTCGTTGCCCCCGTGCAGCCCGCCACATGGGTCAGCCCGTCTGCGCGCGCCACATCAATGCCCCGATGAATCGACGCGATCCACGCGGCACAAGAAAACGGACGTACGATGCCCGTTGTTCCAAGCACGGATAACCCACCAACAATGCCCAAGCGCGGGTTCCATGTTTTCGCAGCCAAAGCCGCGCCATCGCGGATCGAAACGGTGATCGCGATGTCCGGCGTTTGGCCAAATTCAGCAGCCATTTCGGCCACGACTTCATCCATCATGGCGCGGGGCACGGGGTTGATCGCAGGTTCGCCCACGCCAATCGGCAATCCGGCCTTGGTCACTGTGCCTACGCCCTCGCCCGCATGAAACGTCACACCAACTGTCGAAGCCGCGACACGCACGATAATCAACGCGCCATGGGTCACATCGGGATCGTCGCCCGCGTCTTTGATTATGCCAGCCTCGGCCCAGCCTTCTCCCGCTGCCGTGTGTTCCAGCGCAAAAACCGGTGTCTCGCCTTTGGGCAATCTGATCTGGACATCACCCCCAAACGCCCCACCCCACAGCCGATGCAACGCAGCCTTGGTCGCGGCGGTCGCACAGGCCCCTGTGGTCCAACCACGGCGCAGTTCAGGTGTTGCAGGCGTTTTCATTAAAACGGACTATAGGAACCAATCACGATGCCGCCAATCCGCAATCGGGCGTCGCAACACAGCTTTTCAACCGCAGCCATTGGGTGCATAACGCAGATATGGAACAAAACGTCCCCCTTCCCGCCCACGCATGGCCCGAACTGGAATCCGGTTGGGTCTGGCTTTGTGGTGCTGGCCCCGGTGATCCGGGGCTGCTGACGCTGCACGCTGTGAATGCGCTGCGTCAAGCGGATGTGGTGATTTACGACGCGCTGGTTCAGGAAGCGATCCTCGATTGGGCGCCCCAAGCAGAACATATCTATGCGGGCAAACGCGGCGGCAAACCCTCGGCCAAGCAACGCGATATTTCCTTGCGACTGGTCGATCTGGCTCGCGAAGGGAAAAAAGTGTTGCGCCTGAAAGGCGGCGACCCTTTTGTGTTCGGCCGTGGCGGTGAAGAGGCGCAAACGCTTGTGCAACACGGCATTCCCGTGCGTATCATCCCTGGTATTTCAGCGGGCATCGGTGGGCTCGCCTATGCGGGCATCCCTGTGACGCACCGCGACGTGAACCAATCAGTAACCTTTGTGACCGGCCATGACCAATCGGGCAACACGCCAAGCGCGCTTGATTGGGTGTCGATTTCCAAAGGCAGCCAAGTGCTCGTGATTTACATGGGCATGAAACACATCGCCCAGATTTCCGCAAAATTGATCGATGCTGGCCGGCCATTGTCCGAACCCTGTGCCGTTGTGTCCTCTGCGACCACGGGCGAACAACAAGTGTTGGAAACCACACTGGGCACGATTGTCGATGACATTGCGACGTCGGGCATGGAACCACCTGCGATCATCTGCGTGGGTAAATCGGTCATGATGCGCCAAGTGCTTGATTGGCAAGGCCAAGCGGCAGGCGAAGCGCCCCGCGATCTTGACCCATTGGGCCGTGGCCGCCCCGCCGAATCCGCCTGATGCGCTTTGTCATCGCCGCACCCGCATCGGGCAGCGGGAAGACGACGATCACGCTGGGGTTGCTGCGCGCTTTCGCCCAAGATGGCCACGCTGTTGCGGGTGCGAAATCTGGCCCCGACTATATCGATCCCCGTTTTCACGAAGCCGCCTGCGGACAGCCCTGCCTGAACCTCGACGCATGGGCGATGACGCAGGACCGAATCCTGGCACTGGCCCCCAAAGACGATTTGATCATCGAAGGCGCAATGGGCCTATTCGACGGCGCACCACCACATGGCAAAGGCGCCTGCGCCGACCTTGCCCGCATCCTCAACCTGCCTGTGGTGTTGGTCGTCGATGCTGGCCGCATGGCGCAATCAGTGGCAGCGATTGTAACGGGATTTGCCGCGTTTGATCCAACGGTGACCATCGCGGGCGTGATCCTCAACAACGTTGGATCAGACAGGCACGAGCTGATGCTGCGCGACGCATTGGCCCCGACTGGCATTACAGTTTTTGGTGTGGTGCGACGGAATACGAACCTGCGCACACCGTCCCGCCACCTCGGTTTGGTCCAAGCCCAAGAGCGTGGCGATCTTGAGACGTTTTTGAACACCGCTGCAGATGCAATGCGGTTCAGGGCTGACCTTGCCGCACTGCTTGATCTTGGCGGCAAATCCCCCAACGGCAACGCAAACCCGCTGCGCCCACCCGCGCAAAACATCGCCGTGGCCCAGGACGCCGCTTTCGCCTTTGCCTACCCGCATATGCTACGCGATTGGCAGGCCGCTGGAGCCAGTGTGACGACTTTCTCACCGCTGAATGATGAGCCCGCGCCAGCCGCCGATCTGATCTATCTTCCCGGCGGGTATCCAGAGCTACATGCGGGGTTATTGGCCAGCAACGCCGACTTCATGCAAAGCCTTCAGAATAGATCAGAAGATACTGATATATATGGTGAATGCGGCGGGTATATGACCCTTGGACAAACCCTTATAGATGCCGATGGGACGCGCCACAAAATGGTGGGGTTGCTTGATCTCGAAACATCGTTCGCGAAGCGCAAACTGCATCTTGGCTATCGGAACATCGCGGCGACACACGGCCCGTTCAAAGGCGCATGGAAAGCCCATGAATTCCACTATGCCACCACCATCCGCGCCGATGGCGAGCCACTATTCAAGGCCACCGACGCGACTGACACGGCCCTGCCCGACATGGGTCTGATCAAGGGCCGCGTGTCCGGCTCCTTCGCCCACATCATCGACGCGGGCTGAAAAAAACCTGTTGCAGCCCGAATAGCACAGGCCTACCGATAGCTCATGACTGATTACATTGATGACCGCCGCGCCAAGCGCAATGTCGCCGTTCTTGTCGCCGCCCAAGCGATCTTGGGCGCGCAAATGCCGATGCTATTCGTGATTGGCGGATTGGCTGGGCAATCGCTGGCATGGAACATCTGTCTGGCAACCCTGCCGATTTCATTCATCGTATTCGGGTCGATGATCACGGCCCCGTGGCTAAGCCCGCTTATGCAACGACGCGGGCGGCGGTTCGGCTTTGTGCTGGGTGCTGTCGCTGGGGCCGCGGGCGCGTTGATCGCGGCTTACGGGCTTTATATCGCATCCTTTGGCGTGATGCTGCTCGGCTCACTCATCACCGGGGTCTATATGTCCGCGCAAGGGTTCTACCGTTTCGCAGCCACGGATACCGCGTCAGAAGCCTTCCGACCCAAGGCGATCTCTTACGTCATGGCGGGTGGTTTGTTTTCTGCCGTCTTCGGTCCGCAACTAAACAAACTTGTGCAAGACGCCTATGTGATCCCTTTCCTTGGGACCTATCTGGCCGTCGCAGCACTGAACATTTTCGGGATGATCCTGTTTTACTGGTTGGACCTACCCAAAGGCAGTAAATCCGAGCCTGTCGTTGAAAACGCCCCCACCCCACGTAGCCGCCGCGAGCTGTTGCGCGATCCACGTATCGTCGTGGCGATCATCTGTGCGTTGGTCGCTTATTCCCTGATGAACCTTGTGATGACGTCGACGCCGCTGGCTGTTGTCGGCTGCGGTTTCACCAAGAATAACGCCAATGACATCGTGTCATTGCATGTGGTGGCCATGTTCCTGCCGTCGTTTTTCACAGGTCATTTGATCAACCGTTTCGGCGTTGAAAAGATCATTGCGACAGGTTTAGTGATCTTGCTTGGCGCAGGCCTTGTGGCACTTTCCGGCGTGACGCTGACGAACTTCTTCATCGCTTTGTTCCTGTTAGGTCTAGGCTGGAACTTCGGCTTTATCGGCGCGACGTCCATGCTGACAGCGGCCCATGCGCCCCATGAACGCGGTGCTGTACAAGGCATGAACGACATGATCGTGTTCGGCACGGTGACCGTCGCTTCGCTTGCATCCGGCGGGTTGATGAACTGTTCTGGCGGGTCCGCCGTCGAAGGTTGGACGGCCGTGAACATCGCAATGGTGCCGTTTCTGGTACTGGCAGGTGGCGCGCTGATATGGCTAACCAAACGCGAGAAATCAGCCAAATAGCGCCATTTTCGCAAGCGCTGTGGCCTGACGCAGCGGCCCCATATCAAGCCGCCCTTCGGACACACGTTCGGGGTGACGGATGATTTGGCGCAGGGTGTGCGCAGCCTGAAAACCGGACAATTTCACCGCTTTGGGCGCGTCGCCACGCAACAGGCGCAGATAAGCGGTTTCGGCCAACGCCCCGACCCCGTCGTGCGTCCCGTCTACCAATGGCTTACGACCGCGTTCTTCCAGATCAGGCACGGCGCGCAAGAGGTTCGCGACGCCGGCACCATATGCGAAATCACGCACGGCGGTCTCGTTCTTGGCACCCATTAGCCGCGCTGCTGTCCACATCAAATGGCCCGACGTCGCATCGATATATTCGTCCAGATGCGCCGCATCTTCGAATGCGTCCGTATAGACATCCCAGCGCCGTGCATTGACCAATCCGTCAAGCGTTTTGGCACCCTCAGTGTCCAACACCTCTGCCAATCCATCAACAACTTCGTGCTTACGCACCTTGCCGCCCGCGCCGATTTCTTCCAGCGCGTCGCGCCACCATTGCAGGCGCATTTCGGCGATCATGTCTTCCTTGGTCACCCATGGGGCGCGGGTCACTTCGACGTTGAACGCATAAAGCGGAAACAGGATTTTGCGCGCACCAACAGGCCCCGCCATCGTGGCGCGAAACCTGTCAGGGTCGCTGCGTTCGACCAAGGCGGCGCAAGCGGCAAAACTCATCAGGCTTTGGCCCCATCGCGGATCAGTTTCCAGTTTATCGCATCAACGAGCGCATCAAATGACGCATCCACGATGTTCGCCGACACACCCACGGTGGACCAGCGTTTGCCCTGCCCGTCTTCGCTGTCGATGATGACGCGGGTCACGGCTTCTGTGCCGCCGTTGGTTATGCGGACCTTGAAATCCACCAGATGCATGTCTGCGATCAGCGATTGATAAGGGCCGAGATCCTTGGCCAAGGCCAACCACAGCGCGTTCACGGGGCCACGGTCATTGCCGTCTGGCCCTTGGCTTTCAGACACGCTGAGCATCTTTTCGCCTTGGACATTCACAACAACGACGGCCTCTGACACAGACACGATCTGGTCATGGCTATTGCGGCGGCGTTCCACGGTCACGCGGTAGCGTTCGACGTCGAAAAACGCGGGCAATTGGCCCAGCTCGTCCCGTGCGAGCAGCTCGAAACTCGCCTGTGCGGTGTCATAGGTATAGCCGCGCGCCTCTTGATCCTTGATCCGGTCAAGAATGCGCGCGAGAGCGGGGTCGCCTTTTTCCACGGATAATCCAGCTTGCGCCAAACGTTCGCGCAGGTTCGATTGGCCCGCTTGGTTCGACATAGGCACGATGCGGCTGTTGCCGACGCTCGCGGGCTCAATATGTTCATAGGTCGTTGGATTTTTCGCGATGGCAGAGGCATGCAGCCCAGCCTTATGGGCAAAAGCCGACGCGCCGACGTAGGCCGCTTGTTTGGCGGGCAAACGGTTCAAGATGTCATCCAATGACCGCGACAATTTACGCAGACCACGCAGCGCGTCCAGCGTCACGCCCGTTTCAAATTGGCTCGCAAATGGTTCCTTGAGCAACAAGGTCGGGATGATCGTCGTCAGGTTCGCATTGCCGCAACGTTCACCCAAACCATTCAACGTGCCTTGGATCTGCCGCGCACCGGCCATCACGGCGGCCAGTGAGTTAGACACCGCATTTTCCGTGTCGTTATGGGTGTGGATGCCGATGTGGTCGCCCGGAATACCGCTGTTGATCACATCCGTAACAATTGCGCTAACCTCATGCGGCAGGCTGCCACCATTGGTGTCGCACAGCGCAATCCAGCGCGCACCGGCGTCATATGCGGCATGAACGGCCTTCAGCGCATATTCAGGATTGGCCTTATAGCCGTCAAAGAAATGTTCAGCGTCGAATATCGTCTCGCGGCCCTCGGCCACCAAATGTTTGAAGCTGGCCGACAGGTTTTCAAGGTTCTCATCCAGCGTGATGCCCAAGGCTTCGGTCACATGGAAATCATGGGATTTGCCCACCAGACAGACGGCGGGCGTGTTGGCGTTCATCACGGCGGCCAGCACATCGTCGTTTTCAGCGGACCGGCCAGAGCGTTTGGTCATGCCAAAGGCGGTCATCGTCGCGCGGGTTTTGGGTGCTGCGTCGAAAAAGTCGCTGTCGGTCGGGTTCGCACCGGGCCAGCCACCTTCGATGTAATCGATCCCAAGATCGTCGAGCATGGCTGCGATCTGGAATTTCTCGTCCGTGGAAAACTGCACACCTTGGGTCTGCTGCCCGTCGCGCAGGGTCGTGTCAAAGAGATATAGCCGTTCTTTGGTCATCACAAATCCCCCAATTTGGCCGCGTCAAATTCAGGGCCAGCGGCCCATGTCGCCTGCCCGCCCACGTCCGTCACCTGCACGCCTGCCGCGTTTAGGATATCGCGGACCTCATCGGCCAGCCCCCAATCTTTGGTCGCGCGCGCAGTGGCCCGTTGGGCCAGCAAAGCGTCGACACGAGCAGCTACAGCAGGTGCGATATCGGCCCCTGCTTCACCGCCGTCAAACATCGGGATATCGGCCCAGTCGTTCACAAGCCCCAGCATTTCCAACCCATGGGCAAACCCCGCAAGCGTCGCTGGCGTCTTGTTCTTGGACATCACATGCAACCGCGAAATCGCGCCCGATGTGTTCAGGTCATTTGCCAGCACACCGACAAATTCGGCGTCCGCTTCCCATTTGCCGTCAGCTTTCAGCGCGTCGATCAGCGCGGGGTTAAACCCGTGGCCTTGCAAAATGCCATACCATTTGCGCAGGGCATTTTCAGCCTCGCCCTTCTTCTTTTCGGTCCAATCCATCGGCTTGCCGTAATGGGTGCCAAGCATAACCAAGCGAATGACCATGCCATGCACGCCGTCATCCAACAGATCGCGCACGGTAAAGAAATTGCCCAAGGATTTGGACATCTTCTTGCCCTCGACTTGCAGCATTTCATTATGCAGCCAGACATTCGCGAAATCATGGCCCGCGCATGTGGATTGCGCGATTTCATTCTCGTGATGCGGGAATTGAAGATCGTTGCCGCCGCCGTGGATGTCAAACGCTGGCCCAAGCAAGTCGAGCGCCATGGCAGAGCATTCGATATGCCACCCCGGACGGCCATACCCCCAAGGGCTTTCCCAACCAGGCACACCATCGGCAGACGGTTTCCACAGCACGAAATCCATCGGATTACGCTTATACGGTGCCAATTCGACCCGCGCACCGGCGATCATGTCGTCGATGGACCGACCAGATAGCGCGCCGTATTCGGCGTAGCTTTCAACAGCGAACAGCACGTGACCCTCGGCCTCGTAAGCATGCCCCTTAGCGATCAAATCCTCGGTCATGGTGATCATCTGCGCGATATATTGCGTCGCACGTGGTTCATGCGTGGGCCGCATCGCCCCAAGCGCATCCATATCGTTGTGATACCAACCGATGGTTTCTGCCGTGATGTCGCCAATCTCGCGGCCACTGTCGGCAGCGCGAGCGTTGATCTTATCATCGACGTCCGTGAAGTTACGCACATAAGTCACTGCATCCGCACCATATTCATGGCGCAGCAAGCGGAACAAAACGTCAAACATCAACACGTTACGGGCATTGCCAAGATGCGCACGGTCATAAACCGTCGGCCCGCACAGATACATCCGCACGTTTTGCGGATCAATCGGGGCAAAGTCTTCTTTGCGGCGGGTCTTGGTATTGTGCAGTCGAATGTGTGTCATGGTGCCTCACGCGGGTGTAATGCCAGCGGGCTTAACAAGTTCAGGGATCAGATGAAACGTGAAAGAGCAGCCCGCGACGAATGTCAGCAGGTAATAATGCAGCAAATAATGATCATTGTGCTCTTCATGCGACCTTCGTAGCGGGCAAAACCCTAGCTGTCCAGCATTTGTGACAGCTTGCGCATGGAATTGAGGTTGCGGGCTGTCAGACGATATGGCCCTTTCGCCGAAGACAATCGTTCGCCCAGTTTTGATTTTTGGAAACCAGATGGCGTATGCAGCCAGACCATTTCACCTGCGTATTCAATGACTTCATCGACGGTCTTGAACTTATTTAACTCCACTTCTGCGGGCAAGCTGCCGTCTATAGGCATAAAGGCATGCACAGCTTTGCCTTCGGCATCTGGAAACGGGCAAGTATTGGTGGTCATCTGCAGGGCCTCACCTGCGACCAAACAAACTGGCACGTCAAATCCGAATGTGCTGGCAATGCCTTCTTCCAACGCAGTCCGGCTTTCCGCGGCATCCCCTTTCGCGGAAAAAATTAGATTGCCCGACGCAATATAGGTTTTCGGCGCACTGTCCGGCCAAAGCCTGACGCACATGGTCCGAAGGTCCGCCATCGGCACTTTTTTTATGCCCGCCCACATTGATCCCGCGCAGCAACGCCACCCATGTCGTCATGATTGCAATTCCCGTTCCAGTCGCGCAAACTTGCCCCATGTCACGCGAAACCGTCAATCAGATATGCGCTAAATTGGCAGGGGCCGCCGCCTCTGATCCGACGGTCGAGCTTGATAGCTGGAAAGTCGGCGGCAAGATGTTCGCGTGTTTTGGCGAAAACTGGACGGGTTCAGCGTAAAAACCGACAGCGTGGAAACCGCTGCGATGTTGATCGACGCGGGCGCAGCCACGCGCGCAAAATACTTCCATAAATCATGGGTGACGGTCAGCTTTGACGCCGACATCGAAGAGCTGCAACACAGGTTGCAAGTGTCCTACGACATCATTGTCAAAGCTTTACCGAAAAAGCTACGCCCCGAGTCGTAGGCGATTACCTCGTATTCGATCCCATCGTCGTCGATGAAATAAAACCGCGTGCCGGGTTCATAATCGGCATGTGAATGCGGGGTAAACCCCAGTGCCTTCACCTTTGCCTCAATCGCATCCAGATCATCCACGACAACCCCAATGTGGTTCAGGCCGCCACGCTGCAAATAGCTGTTCGTTTCGGGTGTTTGATTGGCGCTGCCACCGGGGCCGGTATATAGCGCGACATAGCTGTCGTCGGTCCCGACATGCACCGTATAGCCGCCATTGACCGCTGCGCCCTCCCAGCGAATATGCCAGCCGAAAAGGTCGCTCAGCCGCTTTGCCGTTTTCTGGGTATCCGGCACGGTGACGTTCACATGTTCAAGTCTGCTCATTTTAATTCCCTTTCCATTCAATGATGAATCAGTTCTAATTTCTCAAGTTAACTTTAGATCAAGAGGTTTTTTTGTGACGGGCCTGACAATTGGTGATTTGGCGGATCGAACGGGGCTGGCAGTGTCCGCGATCCGGTTTTATGAAACCCACAGTATCGTGCATCCTGTGCGCAACGCGGGCGGGCACCGGCGGTATGGGCGACATGACTTGCGGCGTTTGTCGTTTGTCATGGCCGCGCAAAAAATGGGGTTTCCACTGGCCGAAATCGCCGCCCATCTTGCCCCGCTCCCCATTCACAAAGCCCCGACGAAGGCGGATTGGACCCGCATTTCCAAGACATTCCGACGCGACATCGATGCGCGGATAGCGGCACTCGAACAACTGCGAGACAAGTTGGATGGTTGCATCGGTTGTGGATGTTTGTCATTGAAATCTTGCACGCTTTATAACCCAGCTGATATCGTGGCAGCGGAGGGATCTGGACCGCGTTACTTGACCAAGATCACGGGTTGACAGCCGGCTACTGCAGGCCTCCAATCGCCCTATGAAATTATCTAATCGCATCACAAATATCACCGGCGGCGGCTCTGACGGGTGGGACGTATTTTACCGCGCCCGCTCCATGAAAAATGCGGGCCAACCCGTTATCGAGCTGACCATTGGCGAACATGACATCCGCACCCACCCCGACATTTTAAACGCCATGCATAGCGCCGCAATGGGTGGGCACACGGGTTACGCGGTCGTTCCGGGCACGGACGCCTTGCGCAACACCATCGCCGCCCGCATACAATCGCGTACGGGCGTGCCGACCACTGCCGCCAACATCATGGTCACTCCCGGCGGGCAATCGGCCCTTTTTGCCAGCCATCATGCGGTTTGTGACGGCGGTGACCGTGCCCTGTTTATCGATCCCTATTACGCGACCTACCCCGGCACCATTCGCGGCGTTGGTGCTGTGCCCGTACCAATCCCGACACGCCCAGAGGATGATTTCCAACCGCAAATCGCCGATATCGCGGCCGAAGCTGTGGGCGCGATATCCCTGCTGATCAACACGCCCAACAACCCGACTGGTGTGGTCTACAGCCGTGCGACCTTGGACGGGATCGCGCAGGTTTGCCGCGACAATGACCTGTGGCTGATTTCTGATGAAGTTTACGACACGCAAATCTGGGAAGGCAGTCATCTTAGCCCCCGTGCCCTGCCCGATATGTCGGATCGCACGCTTGTGGTCGGGTCCATGTCGAAAAGCCACGCAATGACGGGCAGCCGGATTGGCTGGGTCTGCGGGCCGGAACATGTGGTGGAAAACCTGATCAATCTGGCAACCCACACGACCTATGGCGTGGCCGGTTTCGTGCAAGACGCGGCCAACTTCGCGCTGAACCAAGGCGACGCGGTCGAGGCATCGGTCGCCGCCCCGTTCAAACGCCGCCGCGCGCTAACATTGGACGCGCTGGCAGGCCAAAACGTGGTGCGCAATGTGCCTGTGCAAGGGGCGATGTATGCCATGCTCGATATTCGTGCGACGGAGCTAAGTGGCGAGGAATTTGCCAACCGGCTGCTCGACGCTGAACTCATCGCGACCATGCCAGGTGAAAGCTTTGGCACTGCTGCCGCCGGACATATCCGTGTCGCAATGACAATCGATGATGACGCCTATACAGATGCGCTTAACCGGCTTGTCGGCTTCGCCAAATCTCTTAGTTAAAGGAAACCCCATGCCCACCATCGGTGAAACGTTCCGCGCCCTGCACGTCAAAGGAAGCCCCTTTATCCTCGCGAATGTTTGGGATGCGGGCAGCGCGAAAATGATGGCGGCGATGGGGGCAGAGGCCTTGGCGACATCGTCGGCGGCCTATGCGTTCACGCTTGGGCGGCCCGATGGCGGCACGGTCAGCCGCGACGAATCTCTATCCCACGCGGCCGATATCTGCGCGGCCACACCCCTGCCCGTGCAGGGCGATTTCGAAAACGGGTTTGGTGATGATCCAGACATTTGCGCCGAAACTGTGCGCCTCGCCGCCGAGGTTGGGCTGGCAGGCATTTGCATCGAAGACATCAGCTTCCCCGCTGGCACGCCCTATGATTTCGATCTGGCCGTGGAACGCATGAAAGCCGCCGCATCCGCCGCCCGCGCCCTGCCCCATGGTTTCGTGCTAACAGCGCGCGCCGATGGGATCATGACCGGCGCCTATGACACAGACGAGGCGATCCGCCGCCTGCAAGCCTTCGAGGCCGCGGGTGTCGACTGCCTTTACGCGCCGCTGCCGCCGACCTTGGCCGACGTGGCGCGGATTTGCACCGCTTTGACCAAGCCCGTGAACGTCTTGGTTGCCGGAAAATTCGCCGAACATACGATGGATGATTTCGCCAAGGCAGGCGCGGCCCGCCTGTCGCTCGGATCATCTCTCGCCCGCGTGACGCACAACGCGATATTCACAGCTGGGCAAAACATGCTGCAAAGCGGCGATTTCAGCGGGCTGAAAGCCGCAATGTCGGGCGATGCCGTCGAAAAAATGCTGAGCTAAACGTAAATGTCGCAAAACGCCCGCCGCGTCGCAAATAGATAAGACGCCGCCCCATCGCCTCGCTTTGTTAGAAATACGCAAAGAGGGACGTTTGATGAAACACACCGCACGTATTGTAGTGATCCTGCGCACGATTGGCGCAAGACGCGGGCGTGCGGCGCGTGGCAGGCCGGCATTTGGCTGACCGCTGCCACCCATCAACGCCCTTTTTGAAAGCCACCACAATGACAGACCCAACTGTTGAAAACGCCCCTGCGGCCAAACCAACAGGCACGCCGCGCAGGTCCGGCGGACGCGCCGCCCGCACTGCCGCCCGCGCCGCCCCACTGCCCACCGATATGCGCCCGATTAAGGCGGGGATGTCCGGCGGGCGATATAACCCGCTCACCGACGACGATGTCGCACGCATTCACGAAGCAGCCCTGACAGCGCTCGAAGAGATTGGCCTGATAGACGCGCCGCAATCTGGCATCGACTATATGACCGCCGTTGGCGCGATAATGGGTGATGACGGGCGGTTGCGTTTCCCCCGTGCCGTTGTTTTGGAAATGCTGGAAAAGACAAATAAATCCATGATCTTGCATGGGCGCGATCCGAAATATAATCTCGAACTGTCAGGCACGCGGGTGCATTACGGCACGGCTGGTGCGGCGGTGCATGTGGTGGATGTGCACGGACGGAACTACCGCGAATCCACGCTGCAAGACCTGCATGACGCCGCCAAAATCGTGCAACAGATGGACAATATTCACTTCCTGCAACGCCCCATGGTCTGCCGCGATATCACAGATAACCGCGAAATGGATCTCAACACGATATACGGCACGGTTACCGGCACAACCAAACATATCGGCACATCTTTCACCGAGCCTGATTTTGTCGAAGACTGCCTTGAAATGCTGCATATGATCGCGGGCGGAGAGGACAAATGGCGCGAACGCCCGTTCATGTCCAATTCCAACTGTTTCGTGGTCCCCCCGATGAAATTCGCGACTGAAAGCTGCGAGGTCATGGAAAAATGCATCGCTGGCGGGATGCCTGTGCTGCTGCTTTCGGCTGGGCAAGCCGGTGCAACGGCACCAGCGCCCATTGCGGGTGCCATCGTGCAGGCCTTGGCAGAATGCCTCGCTGGCGTGGTTTACGTCAATTCCATCGCACCCGGCCATCCGGTGGTGTTTGGCACATGGCCGTTTGTGTCTGATCTGCGCACAGGTGCCATGTCCGGCGGGTCCGGCGAACAGGCGCTTCTGACCGCTGGCTGCGCCCAAATGCACCGGTTCTACGGGCTGCCCGGTGGGGCGGCTGCAGGAATCGCGGATGCAAAACTACCCGATATGCAGGCCGGTTGGGAACAGATGTCGTCCAACGTGATGGCGGGGCTGTCGGGGCTGAACATGGTCTATGAAGCCGCTGGCATGCATGCGTCCCTTCTCGGGTTCTGCATGGAATCGCTTGTGCTTGGCAATGATCTTATCGGCCAAGCACTGCGTTGTGTGCGCGGGATCGAAGTGACAGATGAAACCCTTGGCCTGAACACAATGCGTGACGTGTGTCTGACTGGTCCGGGGCATTATCTTGGTTCCAATCAAACGCTTAGCGTGATGCAAACCGAATATGTCTATCCAGACATCGCAGACCGCACATCTCCGAAGGAATGGGAAGAAAAGGGTAAGCCAGACCTGTTGCTTAATGCGACGGCACGCAAGGATGAAATCCTGTCAAAACCAAGTGAAGTTGCCCTTGACCCGATCACGGATCAGGCAATCCGTGCGCGGTTCAACATTCACCTTACCTAAGCAATCCTGCGCTCGGGCGGTTAATCATGCCGCCCGACACCGCAGCCCGCACGCCTGTTGTGCCCGCACAAGACGTGGGCAAACCGCGTGCGACCCGCACGGCGAGATAGGCGAAAGCTTGGGCCTCTAACATGTCCCCATTAAGGCCCGCATCTTCGACAGGCTTGACGGGCACGTTCAATGTCGCCGCCAGCATTTTCATCATCGTCGGGTTCTTGCGCCCGCCGCCCGTGACCAAAACTGTCGCGGGTGCCGTGGGGCAATAGCTGATCGCTTGGGACACGCTTAGTGCGACGGCCGCCGTCAATGTTGCGGCGGCATCTTCGGTGCTTAGCCCAGCCACCGCATCGCGTAGCCCTGCGAAATCATCGCGATCGAGCGATTTGGGCGGCATTTTGTTGAAATACGGATGAGCCAGAAATTCGGCAATGATTTCATCATGCACAACCCCCTGTTCCGCTGCGGCACCATCGATATCATAGGGCACGCCGTTCCGCGTCATCATCAAATCATTGATCGGCGCATTCGCAGGGCCAGTGTCGAAGGCAAGCAATGCGCCCTGTGCTTCGGGAACGGTGTGACTGGGGTCAACCCACGTCAAATTGCCGACCCCGCCGAGGTTCAAGAAAACAACGGGGGCTGTAGCTTCGATCCATTTGGCCAAGGCGAAGTGGTAAAACGGGGCCAATGGCGCGCCCTGCCCGCCCAATTTCACATCCGCAGACCGGAAATCGGACACAACAGTTGTGCCCAACACATCGGCCAACACCTGCCCGTCACCGCATTGATGGGTGCGCGCATTCGCCGGATCATGGGCCAATGTTTGACCGTGAAACCCGATCAGATCCACATCTTCAAACCCTGCCAAAACCTGCGCATGCGCGGTTTCGATCAATTCGGCGACATCTGCCAACCCATCATGAGGCCACTGCCCCAAGGCACCGCGCAACACCGCAGCCTCATCCGCGGAATACGCACGATAAGCCGTGTCGCCGAACCCTGTGATTGTGTGACCATCAGTGAACACCACTGCCGCATCGACCCCGTCAAGCGAAGTGCCAGACATCGCCCCCAATGCCGCAATCGTTCCGGTTTTTTCTAACATGCGAACATCCGCTTTCCCTTAGGCTTATTTAGCGTTTATAGAGTGCTGACAGCTTTGTGCAGGAAAAAATGCGATGACTTACCACCCCAAATCCGAATTTATCACAGTTATGATCGAGCGCGGCTTTTTGGCCGATTGCACCGACTATCAGGGACTGGATGAGGCTTTTGCAGCTGGGGTCGTTCCTGCCTATATCGGCTATGATGCAACTGCGAAATCTTTGCATGTTGGTCATCTCATGAACATCATGGTGTTGCGCTGGTTGCAAAAATGTGGCGGCAAGCCGATCACCTTGATGGGTGGCGGCACGACCAAAGTTGGCGACCCCTCATTTCGGTCCGACGAACGCCCCTTGCTTGATGATGCAGCGATCAACAGCAATATCGACGGGATGCAGCAAGTCTTTGCGAAATACTTGGCATATGGTGACGGCGACACCGATGCGATGATGCTTAACAATGCTGAATGGTTAGACGGCCTGAACTACTTGTCGTTCTTGCGCGATATCGGTCGGCATTTCAGCGTGAACCGGATGCTTTCGTTTGAAAGTGTCAAGTCCCGTCTAGATCGCGAGCAGTCGCTGTCATTCCTAGAATTCAACTACATGATCCTACAAGCCTATGATTTTCTTGAGCTAAACAGGCGCTACGGCTGTGTCCTGCAGATGGGCGGTAGCGATCAATGGGGCAATATCGTTAACGGCATCGACCTGACGCGTCGTGTGCTTGATCACGAAATCTACGGGATGACGACCCCGCTTTTGACGACCTCTGACGGACGGAAAATGGGCAAATCTCAGGGTGGCGCCATTTGGCTGAACGGCGACATGCTTTCGCCCTACGAGTTCTGGCAGTTCTGGCGCAATACAACTGATGCGGACACCGGCAAATTCCTGAAAATCTTCACCGAATTGCCGGTTGAAGAATGCAACCGTCTTGGCGCGCTGGAAGGGTCCGAAATCAACGCGGCCAAAATCATTTTAGCCAATGAAGTCACGACCTTACTGCACGGTGCTGATGCGGCGATTGCAGCCGAAGCAACTGCGCGCGAAGTGTTCGAAAAGGGCGGCGTTGGCGACGACCTGCCGACCTTGACGCTCTCCGTTGATGATCTTGGCGACGGCATGTCCATCGTGCAGATTTTCGTCAAAGCGGGTCTTGCAGGCAGCGGCAAAGAGGCCAAACGCCTGTTTGCCGATGGCGGTGCCAAGATGAATGACGAATCCATGGCCAATGCAGGCCTAATGGTCACCGCAGATATGCTTGCAGCGCCAATTAAGCTTAGCGCAGGTAAAAAGCGTCACGCCCTGGTGCAACTCGGCTAAAGCAACAGCCAATCTAGCGCGAAAATCAACAGTCCGGGGGGATCGACACCCCCGCCGCGAAAATGGCGGCCCCAAGGATCGTGGGCTGGGCTGGCGGATATCGGCGATCAACTTTCAACTTCATACAAGCATTAACCCGACTTTAGGTTTCTAAACGCTTAATGGCCGTATGAATTTCACGGCACTGCAGCAATCGTCAGAGTTCACCGCCGCGCTTTGCAAAATGGGTGTCGCT
Organism: uncultured Roseobacteraceae bacterium; assembly: GCA_964022435.1. Lineage (GTDB taxonomy): Bacteria > Pseudomonadota > Alphaproteobacteria > Rhodobacterales > Rhodobacteraceae > Yoonia. Next base: position 32,922 of record CAXIAL010000025.1, read on the forward strand.
GCGGGGCACAATCCTGCTTCTGGTATCCATTATATCACCCGTGGGCCGGTCGCTTTCGCCTCGCGGGTGACTGACACTGCGGATCTTGGTGAATTTCGACGACAGATGGGGCGACGTGTTTGCATTGTTAACCATCATACCCGCCCCTCGGGCCAAGGGTTTTGCCGGATCATGTCCCCTGCCAGCATCGGGATAATTGATCTCGCGCGCCCACTTCGGCTGCACCCAAAGGCCCGCAACGCATTGCGGCAATCAGTCCGCCATCGCATGACCGTTCGTCATCGGCCATATGATCAGATCAAAGATGCGTGGCTTTTGGACGAAGACACAGCGCAACAAAAACCCAAAGGTTTTCGCGCGCTGCCGCATGACGTAATCGGACATTGGCCAAAGGATCAAACTCGCGTTTTCACTGCGTCACTGCATGGGACCAACTTTGCCAGTATGGTTTTTCTCATTCATAGTCAGTGTGTTACATACCAGCTTGGATGGTCAAGCCAGATTGGGCGCAGTTTAAATGCCCATCAACT
>CAXIAL010000026.1:0-31061 GCA_964022435.1 uncultured Roseobacteraceae bacterium
CTCCATTGAAAATCCTCGTGTCGGTGGTTCGATTCCGCCCCTGGGCACCATTTTATACCTACAAATCAATATCTTGAAATTTGACCGACATCTTTCTGTTGGCCTGATTGCGGCATTCGTATGCCTTGCACACTCTGACACATGTTTGAGGGGGGAGATGGCTGAGCAGCATCAAACCTTAGGCGGGAAGGTTTATATTCATAAAAGTCCGCGAAGTGCGATGAGGCAGGCCTTTTCTTATTTGCAAGATTGTACGAGTACGCGCTCGAGTACCAGCCGTACAAATTTTGTAATGTCATGATAATTTGCGAACATCGGATCGATGTCGTCATGTGTGCTTGCTCTGACGATTAAGGACATCGTTGATACTTGCGGGCGAGCTACTTTTAACAACTCATCTCGCGCTGCACGCTTTGGAAATTGATAACCGGGACAAAATTGGAAAGCATAAATGGTTGCGCATGAACCGGTTTCACGTTTTGCGCATCTAAAAACCGTGTCGAGGTCGCGTCAATAGGCATGATTTCATTTCTAACGCCATTAATGGGGCGTTTAATTTGGGACCAAACAACATAATTCGATGTCGACTCAAATTCATATGGTTTCCCGAAACTGCGGAACTCTACGTCCCATAAATCATGGGTACGCGGCACCAAAATCACATCCAGTTCCGAGTTTTCTCTGGCAAGGCCAGGGCCCCGATTAAGGTTGAGCAAGGTATCCATACTGCCTGTCAGAAACACATTCGGGCTTAACCCGCCGGTGAAGCCCGCCAAACTGAACGAAACATGGGGTACGGCTTGCTCGCAAATATCAATTCCTTTGCTCCGATCAGCACCAATCTGGTCAAGAATTTCAGGAATTTCATCAAGGCAACTGGTGTCATAAGGTTGTGCGGTTGCGGCAACAGAGCCAAACAGAATTGATATTCCGGCAATAAGGGCGCGACCCCACCCTTTGTGAAAATTCAATAGCTTCATCAAAATTGCCTTAGGTTTGAAATGGTTTCGCGCCATAAAAACAAATCGTACCGCGCAGGTTCTAAAACGACAATCGGGTTTCTCAATCGAACTAAGCTAACTCGCGCAATTATTTCGAGGATACGCAGGTGGCGTACCGGTTTAAGTGATAACGTCTGGGGCGTCGCGGCCTGTGATCTCGACCAAGTTCGAGATTGCCAACGCAGCGGCGCGGACATTTTGCAATATGTCTGCTGGATCGTCGTGCAGACGGTCGGGATCTGTTTGCAGTTGTTCCAAATAGAGCCGAATGGTCGCCCCTTCGGTGCCTGTGCCTGACAATCGGAATACCGCCCGCGCGCCGCCTTCAAATTCTAGGCGCACACCCTGTGCTGCGGATGTGGAATGATCCACAGGGTCAGTGTAGCTGAATTCATCCGCGTGCTGCACTGTCAGACCTGCGAAGGTTTTTCCGGCCAATCCGGCGAGCTTGTCACGCAGCCCATCAAACATAGTTGTGGCTTTGGCGCTGTCGACTGCCTCGTAATCCAAACGGGCGTAATAGCACCGGCCATGGGCTTCCCAAAGGTCGCTCATCAAATCGGATACTGATTTTTGGGTTTCCGCCAAAATGTTGAGCCACAAAAGCACGGCCCACAATCCATCCTTTTCGCGCACGTGGTCCGATCCGGTTCCAGCGCTTTCTTCACCGCAAAGGGTGACTTTGCCCGCATCTAAAAGGGTGCCAAAGAACTTCCACCCTGTGGGCGTTTCATAGCATTCGATCCCCAAGGCGTCGGCAACCCGATCCACCGCCCGCGATGTCGGCATAGAGCGTGCTACCCCAGACAAGCTCGCGCGATAAGCGGGTGCAAGATGGGCTTTGGCGGTTAGCAAGGCCAGACTGTCCGATGGGGTGACATAGGCATTGCGTCCGACGATCATATTGCGATCCCCATCGCCATCAGATGCCGCGCCAAAGTCGGGGGCATCTGCGCCATACATGATGTCCATCAACTGTTTGGCCCAAATGGGGTTTGGATCAGGGTGGCCCTTGCCGAAATCTTTGCTTGGGGTACCGTTGATTACCGTGCCTTTGGGTGCGCCCAGCATGTCTTCGAGTATTGTATGCGCATAGGGGCCAGTGACAGCGTGCATGGCGTCAAAACACATGCGGAATCCACCAACAAACAGGGCGCGGATTTTGTCAAAATCTACGATTGTCTGCATGAGTTCTGCATAATCCGAGACAGCGTCAACAATCTCGACGGTCATGTCGTTGATCGCCTGTGCCCCGACCGACCCGAGGTCTACATCCGCGCAAGCAACAGTTTTATAGACATCCAATGTCTTGGTACGGGCGTAAATTGTATCTGTGATTGCCTCGGACGCAGGGCCCCCATTGGGGCCATTGTATTTCAATCCAAAATCCGCGTCAGGCCCACCGGGGTTGTGACTGGCCGATAAAATCAGCCCACCATCCGCGCCGCGTAAACGGATAAGATGCGACGCAGCAGGTGTCGATAATATGCCGTCTTGCCCGACGATACACGCCGTGGCCCCATTCGCAGAGGCCATGCGCAAGATAATCTGGATCGCTTGATCGTTGAAGTAACGTCCATCGCCCCCGACAACGAGTGTCTTACCTTGTACGCCGCCAATCCCGTCGAAAATGGACTGCACATAGTTTACAAGGAAATGCGGTTGTTGAAATACAGAAGTTTTCTTGCGCAGGCCGCTGGTGCCGGGCTTTTGACCCTCAATCGGGGCAGTCGGTATGTTCTGGATAGACATTATTTACGCTCCGTTTTGCCCGTCATACGCGGGAAGTTCGGGGCGGAGGGCGTTGGAGGCGAGTACCGGAATCGAACCGGTCTACACGGATTTGCAATCCGCTGCATAACCTACCTGCCCACTCGCCTTCACGAGGCGGAATATACCAAGCATTCGGAGGGCGCAAGACGGCAAAATGCCTGTCTTTGGCCCGTTGATGATCGCGCGGCCCTATGTCATGAAGGGGGTGTAGGATTCTGATAAGAAAGTTTCGCGCGTGACTGACTTTACCGCCCGCCGCACCATGATGGTTGATACACAAGTTCGCCCATCCGACGTGACCAAATTCCCGATCATTGACGCCATGCTGTCTGTGCAGCGCGAGGCATTCGTGCCCGCCAGCCTGCGCGAAGCAGCTTATGTTGGTGAAAACATTCAACTTAGTGACGATCGCGTTGTCCTAGAACCGCGCACCTTCGCGAAGATTCTGGACGCGCTGATGATCGAACCGAACCATGTCGCGCTCGATCTGGGATGTGGCTTGGGTTATTCCACGGCTGTTCTGGCCGCGATGTGTGATTTTGTTGTGGCTGTCGAAGATGACGAAAGCCTTGCATCCGCCGCACAAGAAACATTGACTGCACAAGGCGTTGATAATGCCGCTGTGATGACGGGTCCATTGGTCGAAGGCTCTGCCAAGTCTGGTCCATATGACATCATCACAGTGCAAGGTGCTGTTGCCGATGTGCCTGACGCGCTGCTTGAGCAGCTGCGTGAAGGTGGCCGGATTGCATGTATCTTTGCCGAAGGTGCGCTGGGCGTTGTCCGGATTGGTCACAAAATTGATGGTCGGGTGAACTGGCGCTTTGCCTTTAACGCGGGCGCTCCGGTGCTGTCTGGCTTCGGAAAACAAGCGGCTTTTGCACTTTAAGTCCAATCACGCTGGTAATGCGGCCAAGCGTGTCTAAATTGGAATTATGAAACGACCTTTGGGGGGTTCAAAATGTTCCGAAATGGATTGGCGGCTGTTGTCGCGGTTGCAACGCTTGTATTTGCTGGGCCAGCTCGCGCCGAAACGCTCGCGGATGCGCTGACATACGCCTACAATCATTCAGGTTTGTTGGATCAGAACCGCGCCTTGCTCCGCGCCGCTGATGAAGATGTCGCACAGGCCGTCGCCGCAACTTTGCCGGTGATCAGCTGGGCTGCGAATGCATCTATTTCCAATCCACGTCCGGCAGCGTCAGATTTGATCCAAGCCACGGCCAGCATTTCTGGTCAGTTAACAATCTATGACAGTGGCGCCGGAAAATTGGCGATCGAGGCCCAAAAGGAACTGGTTTTAGGCACTCGCCAGTCATTGCGTCAAGTTGAACAGGATGTGCTGCTCAACGCGGTCAGCGCCTATATGCAAGTCCGCGCGGATAGCGAATTTGTGGCATTGCGCCAAAGCAATGTCCGCCTGATTACAACTGAATTGCGTGCCGCGCAGGATCGCTTTGATGTGGGTGAAGTAACCCGCACAGATGTGGCTTTGGCAGAGGCGCGTCTTGCGTCTGCCCGCAGCCTGCTGGCCTCTGCGCAGGGCGCATTGGCGCGGTCTGCCGAAACCTATCGCAATGCGGTTGGGCGCGCGCCAAAAGGATTGCGCGCCGCGTCGCCTGCACCAGTTTCAAAAACAATCGCCGATGCCAAAGCTTATGCCGTGCGCAATCACCCGTCGATTTTGCAGGTTCAGCATTCCGTCAGCGCCGCGGAATTGAATATCCATCGTGGCGAAACCGCGATGAACCCGACCGTAAATTTGACAGGCCAGATTGGTATCGATCAAGACGGCAACATCGGCCAGCAGATCGGTCTGAACGCGTCTGGTCCGATTTACACGGGCGGTCGGTTGTCATCTCAGGTGCGCCAATTGATGGCGCGGCGTGATGCGACACGTGCGCAGCTTCATGTTGTGCGTCACACGCTGACCCAGCAGGTGGGCAATGCCTATAGCTTCCTCGAAGTCGCGCGCGCGTCCCGTCAAGCGGTGAACCAGCAAATCAGCGCTGCGCGCACTGCGTTTAACGGTGTCCGCGAAGAAGCGACATTGGGCGCGCGCACCACGATTGACGTGCTGAATGCGGAACAAGAGCTTTTGAACGCACAGGCGAATTTGATTTCCGCGCAGTCGGACGAAGTTATCGCAAGCTATCAGGTTTTGGCAACGATGGGGCTTTTGACGGCGGAACATTTGCGGCTTCCGGTGCAGCAATATGATCCGGCTGCCTACTACAATCTGGTCAAAGATGCGCCAACAGCACGGTCCGAACAGGGCCAAGCATTGGACCGTGTTTTGCGTGCAATCGGACAATAGTTCAAACCTTAACGGACCGGTTGTTTGAAAACTGATCTCGGGTTAAGCTATCTCCGAGTCTATCGCAGGGATAAAAATGTCCGACCCGGTTACGAACGTCGAAATCGAAGATGTATTGTCGTCCATCCGCCGTCTTGTGGCAGAAGGGGATCGCAAGCGCGCGCCATTGATCGCCAGTGAACACAGCCCTGCAGCACCAACTTCACAACCCGAACGCTTTGTTTTAACACCAGCTTTTCGTGTCGCTGATGCCGAAGAACCTGCGCCTGAACCGCAGGTCGCAGACGAATCGCTCGAACTTGCGGCGCAGTTTGTGGCGCCGACCTCCGAACCGCTGGAACTGACACCAACCATGTCCGAACCCTTGGTCCACGACGCAATGTCGATGATCGAACGTGCGAGCCTAGAGGCGACAATCGCCGAACTCGAAGCCGCAGTATCCGATCAGACCGAAGAATGGGAACCGGATGGCAGCGAAGTTAGCCGGTCGTCAGGAATTGATGCGGCCTTTGCCGATTTGGCCGATGCGCCTGTCATCGAACATGACGATATCGAAGAGGTTCCGGAAGCGGGGCTAGCTGATGTTTTGATGCTACATGACCCTGTAGTTACCCCATCCCAGCCCGCACCAGTTGCGCCAAAGTTGACGCAAGACGATGCTGATGCGGATTATGGCGACGAATTGCAGGCCGCGGATGATGACGGTCTGCCAATTCCAGACGATCTTGACGAAAGCATCGCAACCTATTTGGCCACCGGTGGGGGGGCAATCGACCAAGATGCATTGCGCGCCATGGTCCAAGAGGTCGTACGCCAAGAGCTGCAAGGCGAGATGGGCGAGCGGATCACGCGCAACGTGCGTAAATTGGTCCGTCGCGAGATTAACGCCGAGCTGTCGTCAAAGTCATTTACCTAAACATCACCCGCGAGGGTTAGCAATCTGTCGATATCCATGTGGGTTTCCAGATGGTCGGCGAGGCTGTCTAACGTGTCCTCGACCCCTTGGGCGTAGTTGGTCACAGGCACGGGCGCCCCAAGTTCAGTCAGGAACGCTGTGCGGAATGCGTCTGCGCTGAAAAGTCCGTGCAGGTAACAGCCCATGATCTTGCCATCGGGCGACGCCGCGCCTTCGCCGCGCCCGTCCAGTGACAACCATGCGCGGTCGCAATCGGGGCCAGTGGTTTCCCCGATGTGGATTTCATAGCCCGTCACAGCATCGCCGGTTGGCACGTAGACAGCCCTTGATTGGGCCAGTCGTTTGTGCGGTTTCATCACCGTTTCAATGTCCAACAGCCCAAGCCCGTCAACACGTGCAGGCGCGCCCTCAATCCCGTCATCATCGATGATCCTACGGCCAAGCATTTGATACCCCCCGCAAATTCCCAAAACACGCCCGCCACGGCGCACATGGGCGTGCAGGTCGATGTCCCAGCCTTGGGCGCGGAAATGGGCAAGATCAGCGATTGTCGATTTTGATCCGGGGATCAGGATCAGATCAGCATCGGCGGGCAGGGGGCGACCTGCCTCGATAATATCGATACTGACGTCTGCGGTGGCGGCCATCGGGTCCAAATCGTCGAAATTCGCGATCCGGTTCAGGCGCGGTACTGCGATCTTGATTGGGCCACCCTTGCGGCTGGCGACATCCATGACGTCTTCGGCAGGCAGCTTCCATGCGTCGGCGAACCATGGGATGATGCCAAGCGGGGCCCAGCCAGTCATATCCTCGATCACGGTCATGCCGTCTGCGAAAAGACTGGTATCACCACGAAATTTGTTGATACCGAACCCACCGATCAGTGCGCGATCATCTTCTGGCAGGACAGCATGGGTGCCGACCAATTGTGCGATCACCCCGCCGCGATCAATGTCGCCGATCAGCACGACCGGCACCTTGGCCGCAGCGGCAAAGCCCATATTGGCGATGTCACCTTTGCGCAGGTTCACCTCTGCCGGACTGCCTGCACCCTCAACGATAATCAGGTCATGCGATGCGGCAAGGCGTCCAAAGCTTTCAAGAACAGCAGGCATCAGTGTCGATTTCTGTTTGCCGTAATCGCGGGCCTTCATCGTACCAAAGCGTTTGCCTTGCACGATAATCTGCGCGCCCACATCGGATTCTGGTTTCAATAAAACGGGGTTCATATCGACAATCGGATCAAGGCCACATGCAAGGGCTTGCAGGGCTTGGGCACGTCCAATTTCCCCGCCATCGGCAGTGACGGCGGCGTTGTTGGACATGTTTTGGGGTTTAAACGGGGCCACGGACATACCGCGTCGCACGCAAGCCCGCGCGATCCCTGCGACCAACATGGATTTGCCGACATTAGAGCCAGCGCCTTGGATCATGATTGCCTTGGTCATCGCGTCCTCCTGCACTAGATGTTTAGGGGTGCCGCGCTGACAAGGAAAGATCATGAATTCACCTGCCCACCTGATTTTTGGCCTTGCGGCCTTTGGCAAACCCGAACGATATGCTGTGACCGCGGCGGCAATCGCCGGAGCGTTGATTCCTGACCTGTCGCTTTACCTGATGGCGGGGTGGGAATTGTTGATCCAAGGGACCGATCCAGAGATTGTATTCGGTCAGATGTATTTTTCCGAAAGCTGGCAAGCGGTGTTCCGCATCGACAATTCATTTGTGATTTGGGGACTGTTATTGGTGGCTGGGATCATGGCGCGCAGTGCGGTTTTGTTCGCGCTTTGCGGGGCGGCATTGTTACATTTGGCCTTGGATTTTCCGCTGCACAATGATGACGCGCGTGCGCATTTTTGGCCGTTGACCAATTGGAAATTCATCAGTCCCGTCAGCTATTGGGATCCCAATCACTATGGCCATATCGTCGGTCCGGTCGAGGTATTGCTGGTCGTGGCTGCTAGCATTTATGCGTGGCGCAGGTTCACAGGGTGGGCGATGCGCGGATTGATCGGGGTTTTGGCGTTGTTCGAAGCGGCCCCTGTGATCATTTTTGGCCTGATGTTTAGCGGCGGCGCATAAAAAAACGCGGCCCGAGCAGAGGGCCGCGTTTTTGATCGTGCCCGAAGGCAGAAGTTTCGTGCTTAAGCTGCGCGTGATTCCAGCTCAGCCGCATTACGGCGTTCGCTTTCTTCGCGAGACAGGGCCACAGAGGTCCGGACGCCTTTGCCAACAAAGTCCATCAGGCCACCTACAACGCGTTCGTTGGGGTCGATCCCTGCGCAAGACAACACTTCGCGGCCATCGCGAGAGCGCGCCCAGCGTGCGATCTGTTCAGGACCATTGCCATATTTTTTGTCGTCAGCAATCGCATCATCCAATGCGGCCAAGACAACAGCAGCGAACAATTTGCGGGCGCGGTTGCCCTGTTCGTTGTTAAAAGCAGTTCCGTCGACGAAATCTCTCATCTAGCTTCCTTTTTATGCTCTTGTCATTCTGGCGTGGAGGTCAATATGCAACATTTAAACCGATTCGGGGGTTCTGTTTTAGCATGGCAGATATGCGCCTAGCGCATGGCTTCAGCCGTTCTATCAGCATATTTAGTTATCTTGCCAGGTATCCATCACCCAGATATAGGTCTGGGTAAGAAACGATCAACCTTTTGCCCTTAAAATGACACAAAGTGAACCATGCCAAAAATAAACGGAAACGAAATTCGCCCCGGCAATACGCTGGAACATGAAGGTGGTCTTTGGGCTGCCGTAAAAGTGGATCACGTGAAGCCTGGTAAAGGTGGTGCGTTTGCCCAAGTCGAGCTGAAGAACCTGCGCGACGGTCGTAAACTGAACGAACGCTTTCGGTCTGCCGATAAGGTGGAGCGCATTCGTCTGGACCAAAAAGACCAGCAATTCTTGTTCGAAGCAGACGACATGCTGACGTTCATGGATAGCGATACCTATGATCAAATCGCTTTGCCTGCCGATATTCTGGGCGACCGCCGTCCATTTTTGCAAGACGGTATGATCGTCAAAATCGAATACCACGGCGAAGAGGCGTTGAACGTAACCTTGCCGACCAAAGTGGTGTGTAAAGTTGTGGAAACAGAACCAGTTGTGAAAGGCCAGACAGCCGCCAACAGCTTTAAGCCCGCGACATTGGACAACGGCGTGCGCGTGATGATCCCACCGTTTGTTGGCCAAGATGAAGACATCGTGGTGAACACCGAACTCAGCGAGTATGTTGAACGCGCGTAATCAATTCAGATGAATTGATGCCTTTGGCGGACATATTTATGCTCTGAAAAATTGAAGGTCAGTCTGTAACGTGCAGGCTGGCCTTTTGTGTTGTCAGGGGCGCCGTGCGGTCAAAACGCAGGTAGGCGATGCCGCCAGCGGTGGGGTGTACAGTGCCAAGCATGCCTGCCGGTTTGTCCCCGCATTGGATAGCGTCGCCTGTTGCCGCTTCGCCGTCGATCGCAACGCGGCGCAGACCTTTTTTCAAAGTGGTTTTATGTTTCATGCGGGCCACGATTTCTTGGCCGACAAAGCATCCTTTTTTGAAGTCGACGCCGTTGAGAGCTTCGAAGTTGGCTTCAAGGATGTAGGTGTCTGGTGTCAGGTCAGCGCCGGTCTGGGGGATTAGATGTGCGACGTTTAGCGCATCCCAATCGGTGTTGTCGTTAAGATCTGTGTCGCCGTAGTGCCGCCAGCCAAGTGCCGCATGGCGGGGATCGTGAAGCGCGCCATCGGGTGCGGGGCCTGTGCCTCGGGACACGATCACGTTGGTTTCCGAAATCTCGACCGCGGCGCGCAGGCGATACATGGACAGGCGTTGAAACAGCGTCGGCGCGACAGATGTTGCCACATCGACCAACAGATGGTCCGTTTGGCCGATCACAAAGAAATCCGCGATGTATTTGCCTTGTGGTGTCAGCAAGGCCGCATAGACAATGTTATCCGCGGCGCGGGTGACGTCGTTGGAGATCAGCCCCTGAAGAAAATCAATCCGATCTGGACCCTTTACGGAAATAACAGTGCGGGTCATGATGTCTGTGCCTTGTCTTGGCTGAATTGCAATGCATGCAGATCTGCGTAGATCCCGCCGCGCTTAATCAATGCAGCATGAGTACCCTGATCCACAACGCGACCTTGGTCCATGACGACGATTTTATCGGCGTTGCGAATGGTGGATAGTCTGTGTGCGATGACCAATGTCGTGCGCCCCGTAGATAGTTTTTCAAGTGCGGATTGCACGATAGATTCTGACTTGGTGTCTAGCGCACTGGTGGCCTCGTCGAGCAGCAGAATGGGCGTGTCCCGTAACAAGGCACGGGCGATGGCGACGCGTTGCCGCTGACCGCCAGACAGGTTTGACCCACGTGGTCCTGCAGGGCTGTCGAGCCCATCTGGCAGCTGAGAGAGGAAGTCACTGACATGGGCCGCGTCAAGCGTCGCTTGCAGGTGGGTGTCAGTAACATCTTCGCGCCCAAGCAGGATGTTCTCGCGCAGGGTTTCGTCAAACAATGCGGCGTCTTGGGATACGACGGAAATCAGGCCTCGTAGGTCGCCCAGTGTCAGGTCTTGGGTGCCAATGCCGTCCAGCGTTATGCTGCCATCAGTCGGGTCAATAAGGCGCGTCAAGACATTGAAAATGGTGGATTTACCTGCGCCTGATGCACCAACAAGGGCCGTTGTTTTACCTGCGTCAGCCGTAAAGCTGGTGCCGCGCAAGACAGGCAAGTCGCCGTAATGAAGCGTGACGTAGTCGAGGCCGATTGTTGGGGCGGACGATGGCGCGGTTTGTGGATGGGTAGGAGAGACGAGGCTTGGTCGCTCATTAAGGATCTCTTGGACACGTTCGATGCTGGCGGCCGCCGTTTGCCACAAACCCGACATCATACCCATGCGCCGCAGCGGTTCAAATGCAAGCGACATGGCGGTGAAGAAAGACATGAATTGTCCAACGGTTTTGTCGCCTTCGATGATCTGGGCGCCGCCCAAAACGATCACCCCGAAAAAACCCACACCTGTCATAATGTCGATCAATGCAGGCACTGCGGCCTGACCGGATGCTGCGCGCACCTCTGCCTTAACACGCGCATCGCCGAGCGCACCATAACGACTCGATTGATAGCGTTCGAGTCCGTTGAGCTTGATTGCGCTTATGCCATGGAATACTTCGTCCAACCGGATCGCCATTTTCCCGGCCAAACCGCGTGCCGTGCCAGCGCGTTTGCGCACATAAGCCTGCGCCAGCAAAGATGGCAAAACAAGGAATGGGATGCCAACCAGTGCCACAACGGTCCACACCCAATCGACGGAAAGCGCCACTGAAAACAATGCGACAACCGCAATCAGATCGCGGCCAATGCCGACCATAATGCCAGTCCAAATTTGGTTGATGACTGTGACATCACCTTGGATACGCTCGATCAATTGTCCCGGTGGGTTCACCTGATGAAAACTGCCGTCTAATGTCATCAGATGCGACAACAGGTGGTTGCGCATGCCTGCGGCGGCTGTTTCCGCGGCCTTCTTCATCAAGATTTTCTGTCCGCTGCCGCTGATCGCACGCACCACGAAGATCACCATAATGGAAAAGCCTACTAGCCAAAGCGTATCTGTTTCGCCTTGCAAGAATACGTTGTCGAACATGGGCTGGATGATCCATGACAGCAGCCCCAACATCGAACCCTCGATGGCCATAAAAATAAATGCGAATACCAAGGTTGCCTTTTGCGGGCGCAAATAGTCGCGCCATAGCCAAGCAAACAGCTGGCGTGCGTTTTGTTGTTTCGCGGGGGCGTTTGAATTGGTCATCATGATCCTTTGGGTCTATCGGCAAATAGGGGCAGGGTGCAAGCTGGGCAAGGTTGACGCGGACAGGGCGGTTGATACTGTCGCCCTAAATCCATGTTCATTCGAAGGGTCCCGTTATGTCGCTTGCCAATGGCCGCACGTATCTTGCTATTCCTGGCCCATCGGTGATGCCCGATGCAGTCTTGCGCGCCATGCACCGCGCGTCGCCCAATATCTATGAAGGCGAATTGCATGATTTGACTGATAGTCTAGTGCCAGACCTCAAAGCTGTGGCGATGACCAATCAGAATGTCGCGATCTACATTGGGAACGGACATGCGGCATGGGAGGCTGCATTGGCCAATACTGTTTGTGCAGGTGATACAGTGTTGGTGCTGGCCACAGGCCGGTTCTGTATCGGTTGGGGTGAAATGGCGGCCGATATGGGGATAACCGTACAAACCATTGATTATGGCGACAGCAGCGCGATTGATTTGGCACAGGTCGAAGACGCATTGCGTGCGGATAAGGCTGGGAAAATTAAGGCCGTGTTGGCCGTCCATGTCGACACTTCCACGAGCGTCAAGAATGATATCGCTGGTTTGCGGCAGGTACTGGATGCCGCGGGTCACGATGCGTTGCTGATGGCTGATTGTATTGCGTCATTGGGCTGTGACCGGTTCGAAATGGATGCATGGGGCGTCGATGTCATGGTGTCGGCCTGTCAAAAGGGGTTGATGACACCGGCGGGAATTTGTTTCGTCTGGTATAATGCCAAGGCGGACGCGGCGCGCCCCGCAACAGTCAGCCGCTATTGGGATTGGCGCGCCCGCACCGATCCGGAACAATACTTTCAGTATTTTGACGGCACGGCCCCGACACATCATTTGTATGGGTTGCGGGCCGCATTGGACATGATCAAGGCTGAAGGGTTGGACGCCATCTTTGCCCGCCACGAAACCTTGGCACGCGCCGTTTGGTCGGCGTTTGATTGCTGGGCGAGCGATGGGCCTATGACGCTGAACATAGCGGACCCTGCGTTGCGGTCCCATGCGGTGACGGCGATTGAGGCGGGGTCGCCCAATGGGGATAAGCTGCGCCATTGGTGCGAACAAAACGCGGGACTGACACTGGGCATTGGCTTGGGGCGCACGCCTGCGGATGCCTATTTCCGCATCGGCCATATGGGCCATGTAAACGCGCAGATGATCATGGCTGTGCTGGGCACGGTTCAGGCGGGTCTGATTGCGACGAATATCCCCCATGGGGCGGGCGCATTGGATGCGGCTGCGCGTGTGATCGCCGCCGGATCAGGCGTCGTTTGCGCGCCCAAGGGCCAAGGGCAATGCTGCGGCTAGCACGTCCATGTCGGCCTGCGGGCCACAGCTGATCCGGATGCAGCGATTTTGCGGTGCGACGAATGGCATGCGGATAAACACGCCCTCAGCGGCCAGTTCGGCAACCAGCCGCTGGGCAAATGCGCCGTCTTGGCCGCAATCCACAGCCACGAAATTTGTGGCAGAGGGCAGTGACGCCAGTCCGTTATCATAGGCAATCGAGGCGATCTGATTGCGTGAAACTTGCACGGCGCGAACGACCTGGGCCAGATGATCCTGATCGGCCAAGGCTGCAAGCGCCCCTATCTGGCTAATCCTGTTCATGCCGAAATGATTGCGAACTTTGTTGAAGGCCATGATCAGGTCCGGATGCCCGATGGCATAGCCAACACGTGCGCCTGCCATGCCGTAACCCTTTGAAAACGTGCGCATGCGGATCACGCGCGGATTATCGGGTGAAATCGCGGGCGCGTCCATATGGGTCGCGAATTCGGCGTAGGCTTCATCAAGGATCATTAGGCATCCATCGGGGACGGCGGCGACCATACGTTCGATCACTTCGCCGCTATGGACTGTGCCCATCGGGTTGTCGGGGTTGGCGATATAGACGAGCTTGGCGGCGGTTTCTTTGGCCTTGGCGATCAGGCGGTCGGGGTCTTCGAAATCGCCCGCATAGGGCACGGTGTGCAGCGTGCCGCCGAACCCCGCGACGTGGTAGTTGAACGTTGGGTATGCGCCCGCAGAGGTCACGACGCTGTCGTCTTTGGTGATCAGCAAGCGCACGAGGAGGCCGAGCAGCGTGTCGATGCCTTCGCCGATCATGATGTTTTCTGGCGCGATGTTATGATGGGCGGCAATTGCGTGGCGCAGATCGTGGCTTTCGGGGTCGGCATACATCCACGCATTTTGGGCGGCATCTTGCATCGCTTTGATCGCCAGCGGAGACGGGCCAAACCCGCATTCATTCGCTCCAAGCCGCGCCTGAAACGCAGTGCCGCTGGCGCGCTCCAATGCCTCTGGTCCAGTGAATGGCACGGTGCTGGGCAGGGCAGCGGCGAGGCGGGTCAGGCGGGGATCATTGGTCATGTCCGCAGCTAAGCGTTTGCCGCGCGGACTTGCAATATGCCAAATCGAAAATATATGAGAATCATTCGCAAACACGGGAGGGTGTTATGGAACTCAGCAGACGTGGATTTTTGGCAGCAACTGGTGCAACGGCATTTGTGCGCGTGGCCCCGACAGTGGCCCGCCCGGGTGGTCGCCGTATTCTGACGCTTGTTTATGATAAGGCGTTGGGGATGATGCGCGCCGTCGAGCGTGTCGTTCCGTAAGGGATATTATGCCTTCGGCGAGGATACTTTCGAACCAAAGAGCGGGCGGTCCAAGTGAATGGGCCGCCCGATTTTTTTTAGCCAAGCTCTGCAAGACGCGCGATTGCGGCCTTGATCTGAGCTTCTTCTTCTTCCCGCAACGCGAGGTTTGCTTGGGTTTCGGCCAAGACCTCTGCCGGGGCTGATGCTGCGAATTTGGGGTTGTTCAGGCGACCGCGCAGGCCACCCAATTCCTTGCCCAATTTCTGCATGGATTTTTCCAAACGCGTGATTTCGGATGGCACGTCGATCAGCCCTTCGAGCGGCAGACCGAATGTGCCGCCGGGCATCGGGATCGTGACGCAGCCCTTTGGCAGATCGTCGACCTTAGTCAAGCTTTCAATGCGCGCAAGGCGCTGGATCAGCACATGGTTGTTGTTCCATGCTGCCTGACCCTTGGCATCCAGATCGGTGAAGACCAGCGGTACTTTGGCACCTGCGGGGACGTGGACTTGGGCACGGTTGGAGCGCACGGTTTCGATCAGGTTGATCGTCCAGTTCATTTCCGCGTCGGCATCCGCATCGACCAATTCGGCGCCGTATTCTGGCCAATCGGCGTGGACCAGCATTTTGGCGCGGCTGTCGGCAGTGCCCCACAATTCTTCAGTGATGAACGGCATGATCGGGTGCAGCATGATCAGGGCTTGGTCCAGAACCCAGCGCAGGGTGGCTTGGGTTTCCAGTTTCGCCGTTTCGTCCTCACCTTGTAGGATTGGTTTGGAGAACTCCAGATACCAGTCGCAAACCTTGCCCCATGTGAAGGCATAAAGCGTGTTGGCCGCGTCATTGAAACGGTAGGTTTCCAGCGCCGCATTCACCGCGACACGGGTTTTACCGACCTCGCCGATGATCCATTTGTTGAGTGTCTGCGTGGCCACTGGCATTGCGCTGTCGCCCGCATTTGGGATTTTGTAGTGATCGGCAAAGCTGAACGCGTTCCAGAGTTTGGTGCCGAAGTTCCGATACCCTTTGATCCGGTCCTCGGAGATTTTCAGCACGCCGCCGAGGGCCGCCATTTGCGCGTTGGAAAAGCGCAGCGCATCGGCCCCGTAAGCGTCGATCATGTCGAGCGGATCGATCACGTTGCCCTTGGTTTTCGACATCTTCTCGCCCTTGGCGTCGCGGACGAGCTGGTGCAGGTAGATCGTGTGGAACGGGTTTTCTTCCAACACGGCGTTGGACATCATCATCATGCGGGCGACCCAGAAGAACAGGATGTCTTGGCCCGTGATCAGGACGTCACCGGGGAAGTATTTCATCGCCTCATCTTCGGCAGGCCAGCCGAGTGTGCCGAATGGCCAGAGGCCGGAGGAGAACCATGTGTCTAGGACGTCGGGGTCACGGTAAAGGCCAAAGCACAACTTTCCGTCTTTGCGCCTTTGTGGTTCATCGCATGACAACAAAATCTGTTCTTTTGTCAGACCTGAATCGTAGGCCGCGGCGTCTAGTTCATGTTCGTAGTCAGCGAGCGAAGAAATATCGCGGACCGTGAAGTCGCCGTCTTTCAGTCCTTGCTCGGACTTAATTTTTTTAGATGCCAAATCCAAGGCTTCGAAGCGATCAGCCGCACATACGGTCAAGCCATTCGGCCCATACCAAACCGGAATCTGGTGACCCCACCACAGCTGGCGCGAGATGCACCATGGCTCAATATTATCGAGCCAGTGATAATACACTTTCTCGCCGCTCTCTGGCATGATCTTGGTCTCGCCATTGCGCACGGCGTCCAATGCGGGCTGCACGATTTGGGCGGTGTCGACGAACCATTGGTCGGTCAGCGCAGGCTCGATCACCACGTTGGACCGGTCGCCAAATGGCTGCATAATCTTTTTGTTTTCGACCATCGGGACGGTTTCAGTCACGTCGACCTTTTCGCCGTCGTCGTTTTTGACGGTGCGGGTGACGTCATGCATCACGGCGAGGCCTTCGGCGGTGATGTCGGCGATCACTTTTTCACGGGCGTCAAAACGGTCCAACCCACGGTATTCTTCAGGGACCATGTTCATCGCGGCGATCATCGCCTCGTCAAATTCTTGGTCGCCGCGCGCGATGGCTTGGGCGGTGGCGGCCTCTTCGACATAAGGTTTGCCGTCGGCGCGCATCGCCCCTTTGGTATCCATCAGCGCATACATGGGCAGGCCAGCACGTTTGGCGACTTCGTAGTCGTTGAAGTCATGGGCACCTGTGATTTTCACCGCACCGGACCCGAAGGTCATATCAGGATATGGATCGGTGATGATCGGGATCAGGCGGCGCTGTTCCTTGGGACCGACAGGAATTTCGCACAGCATGCCAACGATGGGCGCATAACGTTCGTCATCTTTGTGCACCGCAACCGCGCCATCACCCAGCATGGTTTCAGGGCGGGTCGTGGCGATGGAAATATAGTCGCGTGTCTCTGTCAGGGTGACGTTGCCGTCCTCGTCTTTTTCCACGTATTCATAGGTCGCGCCATTCGCCAGCGGGTATTTGAAGTGCCACATGTGGCCGTCAACTTCGCGGTTTTCCACCTCGAGATCGGAAATCGCGGTTTCAAAATGCGGGTCCCAGTTGACCAGACGCTTGCCGCGGTAAATTTTGCCGTCGTTATAAAGTTTGACGAAAACCTGCAAAACGGCGTCGTGGAAGTTGCCGGGCTTTTCGGTGTCGGGGGCAGAGGACGCGCCCGACATGGTGAAAGCGGAGCGCGAGAAATCCATGGAGTCCCCAAGACGACGCGCCTGTTGTTCGATCATGCCGCCCTTGGACGCCTTCCATTCCCAGACTTTTTCAAGGAACTTTTCGCGGCCCATTTCGGTGCGTTTTGGTTGACCGGTGGCGGCCAAATCCTTTTCAACCATCAGCTGGGTGGCGATCCCCGCATGGTCCAGACCCGGCTGCCAAAGCGTGTCAAAGCCCTGCATGCGTTTCCAACGGATCAGGATATCCATCAGCGTGTGGTTAAACGCGTGACCGACGTGCAGGTGGCCGGTGACATTGGGCGGGGGCAACATGATGCAATATGTGGATGCACCATCGCGGGCATTTGCGCCTGCTTTGAATGCGCCTGCGTCTTCCCACATCTGATAGATGCGTGGTTCAGCGGAATTCGCGTCGAATGTCTTTTCCATCGCCATTGGTCTGTCGTCCTTTGTAGGTTTGACAGGGGTTTACCCAAAGGCGGGGCGGGGGAAAAGGGCTATGTGGTGAGTGGTTCCCTTGCGCCCTCTCTAACGACCTTTGGGTCATAGGGTTCGCGGGCGAAAACCTCGCGCACGCGGTCTGCGAAATGGGACAGCGGCAGGGTGTCGTAGTCGGGATCAAACGATGATTGGTCCCAGCGTTCGCAGAATGTCGCACAATCGTCGAAATAAGCATGTCCCGCATAGGCGTCGCGCTTGTCAGGGTTCGCGCCGACGTGCTCGCCGTAATACACCAGTTGGAAATCACCGTGTTTTTCAACGACCCAAGACACTTGTTCGCGCACAAACGGGCGCAGGATCGCGGCGGCGTATTCGTCGTGGTTATAGGGCGCGTAGATGTCGCCAATGTCGTGCAGCAAGGCCGCGACGATCCAATCGGTATCCGCCCCATCACGTTCGGCGCGGGTGGCGGATTGCAATGAATGACCAAGGCGGCTGATTTGATAGCCGGACAGACCTTCGTCCAATTCCACAAGCGCGGTGAGCAGACGGTCGGCCGTGCCTTTGGTGTGTTCCACCTCGTGTTTGGTCAGGAAATCATAGTCGTCCTTGTCGCCGTCTTTCATGGCGGTGAATTTGACTTGGTCCATTATTCTGCCTTCTCGTAGAAACTGCTGGCCTTCTTGGCGCCCTTCATCATGACGGCGGTTTGAAGGTTTCGGATGTCTTCGTAGATCGCCAGACTGTCGGCGTCAAAGGGGGCTTTGGGAATGGGGGATGGCGCCCAATGGCCGTAATCGTCCACGCCACGGGCCAAATGGGCATAGTCACGCTCGCCCCCCGTCTTTTCGATGCTGGGGATCAGATAGCGCAAGACGACTCCGATCCGACGATCATCTGACACATTGGGGCCAGATCCGTGGATGGTCAGCCCGTGATGCAAGCTGATCTCGCCGGGTTGCAGGGCAAGGGCGACTTTATCCTCTTCTGCCACGTCGACCTTAATTTCTTGACCGCGCGACAACAGATTATCGCCGTCAAACGTGTCTTCATGGGGCAGGATCGGGTTTTTGTGGCTGCCGCGCACGACATCCATACAACCGCTTTCCCGCGTGGCAGGCGACAAGGCCAACCAAGCCGTCGTCAGCCCGTCAATTTCGCCCATGCCCCAATAGGTCAGGTCTTGATGCATGGTGACGACTGCCTTGGTGCGGGGTTCTTTGATCAGGAATTCAACGGAATAGAGCATGATATCAGGGCCCAAAACGCCCTCGACCGCGTCCAAAATCGCGGGATGTGTGCCGATTTCATGGGCCAAAGGCATGACCACCTGCGCGTTCACCCGTTTATAGGTGTTCAGTGGTTGTGGCAGATCAGCGGGCAACCATTCTGCTTCAAGCGCCTCTAACGTCGCGCGCCATTCGGCCGCTTGTTCTGGACTAAGCGCAGGGATCGGACACAAGTATCCATCGTCCCGGTAGGCCTGTGATTGTGCAGCAGTCAGCTTGGGCATTTGGTGTCCTTCCCCTTGGCGACGTTCCCAGCGTTACGCGCCAATTGCGGCATGTCTTGCCTGAACACGACAAGAATTGGCGTCTGGACAGCGCCGCCTTTCAGTTTAGGTTCAAGCCAGACCATCAAGGGATCGTCACCATGGAAAAGTTCGGCAAAAGCCAATCTGTCAAACGGGTCGAAGATCAGCGGTTTCTGACAGGCGCTGGGCAGTATGTTGATGACATCGCCGCCGATGGGGCGTTGGTTGCCTATTTTCTGCGGTCGACGGTGGCGCATGGGGAGATCGGCACACTTGAACTAGACGATGCGCGCGACATGCCTGGCGTGGCCATGGTGGTTTCCGCCGATTATCTGGAAGCGGCTGGTTTGCAGATGGGTTTGACTGCGACGCTGGTGACAAATCGCGATGGCAGCCAAGGTGCTGCAACATTCCGCCCGTTGCTGGCCCAATCCCGTGTGCGCCATGTCGGCGAAGCCGTGGTGATGATCGTTGCGGATACCATGGCCAATGCGCGTGACGCAGCGGAGATGATTGAACTCGATATCAAGGACTTGCCGGTTCATACGGATGTGGCAATCGGTGGTGAAACGATCCATCCTGAAGCACCTGACAATCATGCATTTGACTGGGCGCTGGGCGATTTAGATGCGGTGCAATCCGCAATAGGATCTGCCGCGCATGTCGTGCGTGTCGCGGTGCCTGATAACCGTATCATTTGTAACGCAATGGAACCGCGTGGCTGTTTCGCGGAACTAGAAGACGGGCGTCTGCATGTGTCGGTCAACGGCCAAGGTGTTTGGGTGCCCAAGGCGGATTTGATGTATCATCTTGGCCTGGGTGCCGACGACATTCGCGTGACCAATCCGGACGTTGGTGGCGGTTTCGGGATGAAGGCGATGCGTTACCCCGAGACATTTTGTGTGGCCCATGCCGCGCGTGTTTTGCAGCAACCGGTACGCTGGATGTCGGACCGAACAGAGGCAATGCTGACCGACAACGCGGGCCGCGATTTGACGACGACGGCCACATTGGGCTTTGATGAAAATCATAGAATCGTCGCCTATCACACTGATACCATTGCAAATATGGGGGCGTATAACTCTCAATATGCGCAGCCAATTCAGACCGAACTGTTTTCCAAAGTTTTGACGGGTGTCTACGATGTGCAAACCGCTGCGATGCAGGTGCAGGGCGTATTCACCAACACCACGCCCGTCGATGCCTATCGCGGTGCGGGTCGGCCAGAGGCAATTTTTGTGCTGGAACGCGCCATGGATCAAGCCGCTAGAGAGTTGGGTGTTGATGGATTCGAGTTGCGCCGCAAGAATTTTATCAAGCCCGATCAATTTCCATATAAGGCGGCTGTTGGTGTCACCTATGATGTTGGGGAGTTTTCGGCATTGATGGATCAAGCCATGATCGCCGCGGATGTAGCGGGTTTCCCCGCGCGCAAACATAGTGATGGCAAATTGCGCGGGATTGGCCTGTCGTATTATATTGAAAGCATCCTTGGCGACCCGAGGGAAACAACTCGCCTCGTGTTCGAAAATGATCATACTGCGATTTATGTTGGGACCCAATCAAATGGGCAGGGGCATGAAACCGTATTTGCACAATTCCTGTCAGACCACACAGGCATTCCAGCTGACCAGATCCGTGTGATCCAAGGTGACAGCGACCTGATCCCGGCAGGCGGTGGCACAGGCGGATCACGGTCGGTCACAGTGCAAAATACCGCAACCCTGTCCACAGTTGATGCGATTGTGAATGGTTTCTCAGGGTTTCTGGCAGAGCTAGAGGGCGTTCGGGTTGAAGATGTGCAATTCGACGACGAAAGGTTCCGGATTGCCGGATCAAACCTGACACCGACCATGATCGAAGTTGCAGCGCTGGCGCGAGATGCTGGCCGGATGGACCTGATTGATCAATCCGCAACGATCAAATTGGACAATCGCAGCTTTCCCAATGGCGCACATATTGCCGAAGTCGCGGTTGACCCCGACACCGGTGTTGTTGAAATAGTGAAATATACGGTCGTCGATGATTTTGGCAATTTGATCAATCCGATGTTGGTTGAAGGCCAAGTTCATGGGGGCGTTGTGCAAGGGCTGGGGCAAGCCTTAACCGAGCGGGTTGTTTACGATGAGGAAGGGCAATTATTGACGGCGACTTTTATGGATTATGCAATGCCGCGCGCAGACGATATGCCGATGATTGGCTTTGAAACGCGTGGCACGCCGTCGCTGTATAATGCGATGGGAATGAAGGGCTGCGGCGAAGCTGGCACAGTTGGTGCTTTGGCCGCGATTACCAATGCGATGACCGATGCGCTGTGGGATGCGGGTGTGCGTAATGCGCATATGCCATTCACGCCGCACCGCGTGTGGCAAATGTTGCGGGACGCCAATGCCAGTGCGTGATTGGTTATTCGGGCTTTTTGGTCGCCGCGCGCGCACAGCCGAGGGCGTGCACCGCAAACGCGGGCAGGCGACCCATGTCATCATTCTGGACGGCACGATGTCGTCGCTGTCGCGCGGGCGCGAAACCAATGCGGGCCAGACGTTTAAGCTTTTGCAAGAGGTTGGCCAGACTGAAAACACGACAGTTTATTACGAAGCAGGCATTCAATGGCGTGATTGGTCGGGCACGTGGGATGTGATGACGGGTAGGGGGATCAATCGCCAGACTGAACGCGCTTACGGCGTGCTTGCATCACGGTACGAGGCAGGTGATCGGATCATTCTGATTGGGTATTCGCGGGGCGCATATGCTGCGCGGTCGCTGGCGGGCGTGATTGGCATGGTCGGTTTGGTCAAGGCCGAACATGCCACCGTGCGCAATATCCGCCAAGCTTACCGCAATTACAAAACTGGTGCCACCTCCGCCGCCGCGACGTATTTTCGCACGAAGTATTGCGAAGATGACGTAACCATCGAAGCCGTGGCTGTTTGGGATACGGTCAAGGCGCTTGGGCTTCGGGTGCCTTTGGTTTGGCGCTGGGCCCCGTCCCAGCATGAATTCCACGACCATCGGCTTGGCAACCATGTGCGCAACGGGTTTCACGCCTTGGCGATGGATGAAAACCGCGACGCATACGCACCGATCATGTGGTATACGCCCGCTGATTGGGCGGGAGATATCGAACAGGTTTGGTTCCGCGGTCGGCATGCGGATGTTGGTGGACAGGTCGGAGAATTTCGTGCTGCCCGCCCGCTGGCAAATATCCCGCTCGTTTGGATGCTAGAACGCCTAAGCGCCTGCGGCATGGTGCTGCCCGACGGATGGCAAGCGCGTTTCCCGCAAGACCCCGATGCCCCGTCGGTCGGCGGATGGCACGGATGGAGCAAGCTGTTTTTGTCGCGCAGTGACCGGACGATGCTGACCGATCCATCGGAGGTCATTCATGCGTCGGTTAAGCAGGTCTAGGCGACGTTCTGCAAACTGGCCTTGGGTGTGAACCCAAGCGCGTGACAGACATCTCGCGTCAATTCTGCGCGGTTGAGCGTGTAAAAGTGCAGGTGATCGACACCGCCACTTAGCAACTCATCACAAAGCTCTGCGGCGACAGCGGTTGCCAGCAGCTTTTCATGGCCATCGCGGGTGGCATTGTTGAACGCATCTGCAATCACGCTTGGAATTTGTGTCCCACAGCTTGCAGCGAATTTTTGCACGCCTGTCCAGCTTTCGATTGGAAGGATGCCGGGCACGATGGGCGCATCAATGCCCGCATCAGCACAGGCATCGCGGAACCGGAAAAACGTGTCAGCCTCAAAAAAGAACTGTGTGATGGCCCCTGTGGCCCCTGCATCAATCTTGCGTTTTAAGAACGCGATGTCGGCGGCGGTGTCGCGGGCTTCTGGGTGCTTTTCAGGGTAAGCGCCGACATGAATGCCGAATTTGCCGGTGTCAGCCAAGGCTTCGATCAGTTCGATCGAGTTCTGGAAGCCCTCGGGGTGGGCCACAAAGCTGGTGGCGCCCTTGGGTGCATCACCACGGAGCGCGACGATGTCTGTCACACCAGCGGCTGCATAATCCTCGGCGATTTGAAGTGTTTCGTCCCGTGTCGCATCAACGCATGTCAAATGCCCCGCCACCCGCAATCCGGTTTCAGCGTGCAATGTTTGCACCGCCTCATGGGTCAATTTACGCGTTGTGCCGCCCGCACCATAAGTCACGGACACAAACGACGGGTCCAATGTCGCAAGGTCTTTGACCGTATCCCACAGACGAAAAGACCCTTGCAGGTTTTTTGGCGGAAAAAATTCAAACGACAGGGCAGGGCGGGACATGGGGCTCTCCAAAATAGTTGGCCTCTTGTCTCACATGTGCGAATGTGAAACAAATTCATTAAATTCAGCTTCTTTATGTGGATCGCTCATAATGCGTATCGATTTTCGTCACCTTCGCACCATCAAGGCCATTCATGATACGGGTGGTTTGGCGCGGGCAGCGGATCAGTTGAACATGACACAATCGGCGCTAAGCCATCAGATTAAGGGGATCGAGGATCAGGCGGGTGTTGCGCTTTTTGCCCGCCGGACCAAACCGTTACGTCTGTCCGCAGCTGGTGAAAAGCTACTTGCTGCCGCCGAAGACATCCTGCCCAGAATGGCCGCGTTAGAGGCTGATTTTGCGGGTCTCGTGTCGGGCAAAGCGGGCCGTATGCATATCGCCATCGAATGCCACGCCTGTTTCGAATGGCTGTTCCCCGTGCTCGAACAGTTCCGCAAGGCATGGCCAGAGGTGGACGTCGATATCCGCCCCGGTCTCGCGTTTGACGCACTGCCCGCGCTGCGCCGCGAAGAGGTCGATTTGGTTGTATCATCCGACCCAGAAGATCTGTCAGAAACGGATTTTACTCCGCTTTTCGACTATGAACCTGTGTTTGTCGCGTCCGCGCAAAATCCGCTCGCCGCGAAATCCGTGATCGAGGCCGAAGATTTTCGCGATCAAACCTTGATCACCTATCCTGTGGATCGCGCCCGTTTGGACGTGTTTTCCCAACTTTTGACCCCAGCCAAGGTCGAACCCGCCGCATTGCGTCAGGTCGAACTGACAGCCGTGATCTTGTTGCTGGTCGCGTCCAATCGCGGTGTCGCTGTCTTGCCAGATTGGGTTGTCAGCCAGATCAAGTATAATGCAGATTACGTGACGCGGCCGCTGACAAAATCTGGCAAAACCCGCCGTCTTTTCGCGGCAACGCGGGCCGAGGATACGCAGCGCCCCTTTGTGGCCCATCTCATCCGGCTTGCGCGCCAAGAAGCCGTGCGCATGCAACGTGCCTAACCCCCTTGTTTGCCAGCCCACATCGGCCTATAGGCTGCGTCTAACCCTGAACACTCCGGAGGCCCCCGATGGCTGGTAGCGCAAATCTTAACGTGATGATGAAAACCGCCCGCAAAGCTGGGCGCGCGTTACTCAAGGATTTCACCGAAGTTGAACAACTTCAGGTGTCCACCAAAGGCCCCGGCGATTTTGTATCCCGCGCTGACAAGCAAGCCGAACAGATGATCCGTGAAGACCTGCAATATGCGCGTCCGTCTTACGGTTTCCTTGGTGAAGAGGGCAAAGAGATTGATGGCGAGGATCCGACCCGCCGTTGGATCGTAGACCCGTTGGATGGCACTACGAACTTCTTGCACGGTTTGCCCCATTGGGCGGTGTCCATCGCGCTGGAACACAAGGGCCAGATCGTGGCTGGCGTTGTCTATGACCCTGTGAAGGACGAAATGTTCTGGGCGGAAAAAGGTGGCGGTGCTTGGCTGAATGAAAGCCGTATCCGTTCGTCGGCGCGTCATCGCCTAATTGAAAGCATCTTCTCCACAGGTTTGCCGTTTGCGGGCCGTGCTGATTTGCCTGAAACCTTGCAAGACCTCGCGCGTTTGCTGCCCGCAACTGCGGGTGTGCGCCGTTTTGGTGCCGCGTCCTTGGACCTGACCTATGTGGCCGCTGGCCGTTACGAAGGGTTCTGGGAACGCAATCTGAAGATTTGGGATATCGCTGCGGGTCTGATCATCGCACGTGAAGCGGGCTGCATTGTCGAGCCACTGAACCCAGAAGGCGACATTCTGGCCGATGGCGATGTGATCGTTTCCAACGAACCGATTTTCGAGACTTTTGCCAAAGTGATCCGCAAGAAGCCTAGCGCTTAACCACCGGAATACGCGACGGGTATGTGGCCTCTGGGTGGGGCGGATGGTAATCCGTTTTCACCCACCAACCGCTTGCGCCCAAGCGTAGCCAGAGCGGGATCGTCAGCACAAACCCCACGATGAACCCGCCCGCGTGCGCCCAATAGGCCACGCCGCCGCCGGATGCATCACCCGTTAGTCCGTTGAACAATTGCAGCCCGAACCACAACCCCAGCATGATCCATGCGGGGATCGGCAGGATGCGGATAAAGATCACAAGGAAGATGAAGATATCGACTTTGGCCTTGGGGAATAGCAATAGATACCCGCCCATGACCCCAGCAATCGCGCCAGATGCGCCCACGACTGGGATGGGGGAGTTCGGATCAACAGCGAATTGGGCGATGTCCGCACCAACGCCACTGACAAGATAGAAGATCAGGAACGGAATGTGGCCCATCTTGTCTTCCAAATTGTCGCCAAAAATCCACAAAAACAGCATGTTACCTGCAAGGTGCATGAAACCTGCGTGCAGGAACATTGACGTCAAAAGTGCGGGGTAGTTTTCGCCCGCAGAAAAGCGTGCAGGGATCAGCGCATAGTCATAATAGAATTGTGACAGCGCCTGATCGTTGGTCAGCGTGGCCAAGCCAAAAAGGTAAACAAGCACGTTTATCGCCAGCAATGTGTAGGTCACATAGGGGATGCGTTCGGACGGGTTGTGATCGCGAATAGGTATCATGGGGCCGACGATTGCCGCGCCGTCCCCATGTTGTCAATGGTTTAGGCGTTGCCGACTTCGGCCAGTAGGGCTGCGTTACCCCCTGCGGCTGTCGTGTCGATGCAAACGTGGCGTTCGTGCAAAACATGCGCGGCGTCTGGCACACCTGTGATCAATGCGGTGATTGGGCCTGAGCGTTTGGACAAAGCCTGCTCGATTTCGCGACCCGTTGCCTCGTCACCCCACCAGATCACGCCGCCCAGTTTTGGGAGATCCGTCAACATCGTGGGGTCGACTGAACCGCCCGCCGAAATGCCTAGCCCGCCCAAGTCGCTGACCCGTTTGATCTGGGCCTGTGCCGCAACGCCGCCGGGACCCATGCAAAGGATTGGGCCTCGTGCCATCGTATTGTGACGATTGGACTCGCCCGTTGGTCCGGGCAGATCGATAGGACGGCTCGAAGGCGGCAAGGTTTCTTCCATTGCCATTTCCAGCTTGGCCAATGTCGCAGGTTTTTGCCATTCCGTCGTGGCCATTTCCGCGGGGGCAGCAGTGTAGCGGGGCAAGTAGTGTGGACCACCTGCCTTTGGGCCTGTGCCAGACAGGCCTTCGCCGCCAAATGGCTGGCTGCCGACGACCGCGCCAATCTGGTCGCGGTTCACATAGATGTTTCCTGCATCGACCTTCTCCACAATCTCTTGGACGCGGTCGTCGATACGCGTGTGCAATCCGAATGTTAGTCCGTAGCCTGTGGCATTGATGTCGGCGATGACCTGATCCAGCTCGCCTGACTTGAACGTCGCGACATGTAGCACAGGGCCAAAGATTTCGCGGGTCATATCAGCGATCCCATTTACCTTAATCACGGATGGCGCAATGAATGTGCCGTCTGTCGGTGCAGAGATTTCGAATAGCAAACGTCCGTCGATTTTGGCCTGCGCGATATGGTCGGCGATGGTGTCTCGGGCCTGCGCGTCGATGACGGGCCCCAAATCAGTGGACAAATGCCACGGGTCGCCAACCGTCAGTTCGGACATAGCCCCGTAAAGCATGTGCAGTAATTTGTCAGCGATATCTTCTTGGACATAAAGACAGCGCAGCGCCGAACAGCGTTGCCCTGCAGAGCGGAACGCACCGTTGACGATGTCGCGCACGGCATGTTCGGGCAGGGCGGTACTGTCAACGATCATAGCGTTCAACCCACCGGTTTCCGCGATCAGCGGTGTGCCAGGGGTGCAGTGTTGCGCCATGGCTTCGCGGATTTTCAGCGCGGTGGCTGTTGAGCCTGTGAATGCCACGCCATTGATCCGCGCATCCGAGGTCAATGCTGCGCCGACGGCTCCGCTACCTGGCAGCAATTGCAGGCTGGCACGCGGCACGCCAGCCTCATGCATAAGCTGAACGGCGCGCGTGGCAATGATAGGGGTTTGTTCAGCAGGTTTCGCAAGCACTGCGTTGCCTGCCGCCAAGGCGGCGGCGATTTGGCCGGTGAAGATCGCCAGAGGGAAGTTCCACGGGCTGATGCATGTCCAAATACCGCGTGGCGCTGCGCCCTTTTGGGCTTGGGCCGCGTAATAGCGCAGGAAATCAACGGCTTCGCGCAATTCTGCGACAGCGTCAGGCAGACCTTTGCCTGCTTCGCGCGCAAGAATCGCGAAGAGTTCGGGGGCGTTGGCCTCGTAAGCGTCAGCGACGGCGTTCAAGGCGGCGGCGCGGGTTTCCACATCGGCGTCCCATGGTTGCGCGTCGTTCAGGGCGCTGGCGATAGTGTCTTCGGTGGCAGGATGCACATGGCCGACAATGTCGTCCGGCTTCGCTGGATTGGTAAGTGTGTGTTTTGGAGTGCTTACATATTTATGGTCGGAAATAGTTAAGGGGTGGGCCGTCATTTGCGTGGCATCGAACGGCGTCCGGCCCGCGTTGATGGCGTCGAGCGTGGGCGTGTGGGTCAAGTCGAACCCTTTGGAATTTTTACGTTCTGGCTGGAACAGATCAGGGCCGATGGGCAGGTCAATACCGGTGCCATCGGTGTCAAATGGATCAGCTGCCACGGTTTCAGGGCTAACATTTTCATCAACAATCTGGTTCACAAAGCTGGAGTTCGCACCGTTTTCGAGCAAACGGCGCACAAGGTAGGCAAGCAGGTCTTCGTGTGCGCCGACGGGCGCGTAGATCCGGCAGCGGGTGCCTTCGGCGTCGAGCACGATTTTATGTAGCGCTTCGCCCATGCCATGCAGCCGCTGGAATTCATAGTCGGCAGCGCTGCGCTCCATTGTGTTCGCAAGATCAAGAATAGCAGCCACGGTATGGGCGTTATGGGTGGCAAATTGCGGGTAGATGTGGTCGGTCATGCCGAGCAATTTGCGCGCGTTGCTGATGTAGCTGATATCTGTGTGGGCTTTCTGCGTGAAGACGGGGAAGCCTTCCATGCTTTCGACTTGGGCGCGTTTGATTTCGGCGTCCCAATAGGCGCCTTTGACCAGACGGATCATGATTTTGCGGTCCAAACGTTGGGCAAGATCGTGCAAAAAATCGATGGTCAGGCCAGCACGTTGCCCATAGGCCTGCACAACAATGCCGAAGCCATCCCAGCCACGTAGCGCGGGTTCTGACAACACGGCCTCGATGACATCAAGCGACAGCGAAAGGCGGTCCGCCTCTTCGGCGTCGATGTTGAACCCCATGCCTGCGGATTTCGCGAGCATCGCGAGGGCGCGGACGCGCGGCACAAGTTCTTCCATAACGCGGGCCTCTTGGGCAACCTCGTAGCGGGCGTGAAGCGCAGAGAGTTTCACGGAAATGCCGGGGTTTTCGGCGACAGAGCCGTGGGTGCAATGCTGGGCAATGTTGGAAATCGCGCGGCTATAAGCAAGGTGATAGGCGCGGGCGTCGGCATCGGTGCGGGCGGCTTCGCCCAACATGTCGTAGGAATAGGTGAAACCCTTGGCCTGCATTCCCTCTGCACGTTTCATCGCCTTGTTGATGTCTTCGCCCAGCACAAACTGGCGACCCATTTCGCGCATGGCACGGCCCACGGCCGTGCGGATGACGGGCTCGCCCAATCGTTTGACGGCACCGCGCAGATGTCGGGTGATACCGGGCTTGTCGTCGTCCAGCACGCGGCCAGTCAACATCAGCGCCCATGTGGATGCGTTAACGAGGGACGATGCGGAATGGCCCAAGTGTTTGCCCCAGTCGGATGGCGCAATTTTATCTTCGATTAGCGCGTCGATGGTATCCGCATCGGGCACGCGCAAAAGTGCTTCTGCCAAACACATCAATGCGATGCCCTCGTCGGTGGACAGACCATATTCCGCAAGGAAGACTTCCATCAGGCCCGGTTCGGCGTTGCCGCGGATCTGGCGCACCAAATCGGCCCCTTTCGCGCCGATCCTTGCGCGATCGTCTGTTGAAAGCGCTGCGGCATTTCGCAATGCCTCTACGGTCAGGGCTTCTGGTGCGTAGATCGCGGCATCAATTTGAGCGCGGATTGCAGACGTGTCGGCGCGTGGCGAAATGGGACGAGACATAGGGGGAAATCTCCAACAGGGTATTGGACTATAATAACCCATTGTCAGAAGTCGTTTTGACCTCTATTAAGTAATATCGAAAACGATTTGACCGAAAGTGGGGTGATTTTATGGCTGAACAGACTGTAGTGATTGACGGATTCGACCGTAAGATTCTTGACGTATTGGCGGTTGATGGTCGCGTCAGCGTCACAGAGCTGGCGCGGCGCATTGGTTTGTCGAAATCGCCGACCCAGGCACGCCTTAAGCGGTTGGAAGATCGCGGGGTCATTCGCGGCTACCGCGCACTGTATGATCCGATCCGGTTGGACCGTGATCACGTCGCCTTTGTCGAGGTGAAATTAACCGACACTCGCGAGCCCCATTTAGCGGCCTTCGCTGCGGCCGTGATGAAAGTTGCCGAGATTGAGCAATGCCATTTGATTGCCGGCTCGTTCGATTATCTGCTCAAGGTGCGAACGGCAGGGATGCCGGGCTACCGCGCTGTTTTAGCTGATAAAATTTCGACGCTTCCTTATGTGTCGAGCACATCAACCTATGTAGCTATGCAGGCCGTGAAAGAAGAGGGGCTGTCCCCCTCTGCGCCAAGCACATCGTCGTGATTTGACGCCGGCCTAGATCGCACCACTTAGTGGGGTATGAAATGGATTGCCGCGCTATTGTTCACGACGCAAACGGCATGGGCTGCGTGCCCTGCGCCGGCGAATAATGCGGCCCGTCTGGCCGACATCATTACCGATATTCAGCAAGCGGATGGACCTGAGACGGCCCGAAACCTAACCCAGTTTCTTTGGGCGATTTGGCTCGATGCACCGGATGCAATGGCCCAGGACTTGCTGGATCGCGGCATGGCGCAAAGCGAAAGCCAAGCATTTCTAGAGGCACGTGATACATTTGATGCCTTAATCGCCTACTGTCCCGATTACGCGGAAGGGTATAATCAGCGCGCCTATGCCAGTTTTTTGCGGCGCGATTATCCTGCTGCGCTTGTTGATTTGGAAAAGGCGTTGGAAATTATGCCCAATCATATCGCAGCATTGTCTGGTAAGGCATTGACCTTGATCGGCATGGGGCGTGCGGCAGAAGGGCAAGAGGCCCTGCGCGCTGCTTTGGCTTTGAACCCATGGCTGTCAGAACGCGCATTGATCACGGAACCTGCGGGAACCGACATCTAACATATTGCACCCCCGCGCAGGCCCGCATACAGATAGCGAGTGCCCCCGTGGTGGAATGGTAGACACTGGAGACTTAAAATCTCTTGGCCTTATGGCCGTGCCAGTTCGAGTCTGGCCGGGGGCACCACTTTATTCGGTTAAGTATTTTATTATAATTGTTTAATTTAACTTTATTGCAAAAGTGTTCACCGCTTTGGCCACCATGAAACCGTTCATCCTATCTTTACGATCCATTCCTGTGCATCTGGTTAGGGGTGGGGGTACCAGCCTCTTAAACGTCAATCGTGGGCGGACCAATCTCACCTAAACGCAAACTTTTCCCAAAAAAACCGAAAGCCATTTCAGTCCATTCGC